>NZ_JBALDP010000072.1:0-88752 GCF_036917355.1 Nostoc sp. | reverse complement strand
ATATGCTTAAATACTCAATTCGCTTGTTACTCCATTACTTGAAGTATAGAGAAATACCTGTATTTAGTTAATTCATCCCGCATTTATGCAACGCCATATACTCTAATTGAAAGCTTTGCCTATCTACATCAGGCGATCGCACTCATTCTAACCAAACTCACTTCATCTTAGCAAAATGTTCTAGTAGCATTCGGTGAACGAAGATATAACCGCCACCAACCTTTTGCAGAAAAATACGCTCACTGGCGTAGTCAAGCAGGCTAACTAAATTTAGAGGTATAAAACCCTTAGCCCAAAGGAGGAATCGTAAGCTATAGTGCTGGATGACAGCGATTCCACCTCCAAAGAACAGCCCTAAAATCAGCCCCCAAGTTATTATAGAGGTTTTCGATTTTAATCCTACAGGAAATAGATTAAGAATAATCAAACTTAAAACCAGCCAGCAAACTACTACTATAATTCCTGCGTTACGAGCCGATCTCCTTACGCCTTGATTGGGAATAGTTTTTGTTTCTATTTCTGAGCCTCTTACCGCATGGATTATTCCGATAATCAGCCCTAAGATTAATCCTAAAATTAGCCCTAAAATTATATTTCTCAAAGTAACTGCTTCTCGACAAGTTAGAACACACCATATTACACCAATTGGCGATAAAATAAGACTCCAACTTAATCCTATGATTAAGCCTTCAAGCAGGTCTTTTGGCGTTTTTTTCCAGGGCCATGTCAATGTTTCAAAAGTTTTTATTTCTGCTTTACCCCATCCGAAATTCGCAAATAAAACCAGGCCCCACGTTAATGTATTTATCGCTAATACGTTAAAATGATTAATACTGCGGTTATCTAAATCTAAGGCCATACCTAAAGACAAGATTAATCCGATAACCAAAGTTCCAGTCAAGATTGTTCCAAATCGATAAAATACATTTTCAATCTTGCTCTGTAACCAAGTTGGCTGTATTTGCTCAATTAAAAACATCGATTGAGATGTTTGAGACATTCGTTGTGCCAGCCAAGCTAGCCATTGTATTGTCTGGTTTTTGGGGTATTGTTGATTCACTTGCTTTCGCTTAAACATTCGCTCAATATAAGCATTAAACAAGTGTTGACGATGCACTTCTAACGAACCAGTTTGCGGTAGTTCTTCGACCTTCTTACCGTGATAAGCTAGGGTAACAATACTGAGCGTTAGCGGGGATTTCAAAAGTTCTTGGAGTGCAGTATCTTTCTCTAACAAAGTTTTGACTCCCTCTAATTGTTCGCTAGCATTCTCCAAATATTGGTTAACTTGCTCAGAAGTCAAAGAACGGATGTAGATCGCACCTCGCAATTGCAGACGATTAGAAAGAACTTCATAATCTGCAATACGACTACAGACTACCATCTCAGTTTGCCCATACTTTTGGGTAAATTGGTTGATAGCTTTGACACAAGCTTCCCGTTGATTTGCTTTTACCTCGTCTAAACCATCTAGCAGCAGTAGGAGTTGTTGATTTTTCACCCAATCCTTGCCAACTTTTCTGGGAACTTGGTATTTGCTCCAAAGCTCCTCTATTAGCCAGGTTTCAATGGTCGATCCTTTACTCCCCCATGAAGATAAATTAAATATAACTGGAATCAGACAGTCCGCATTTTCTTCAGCACGAGTAACCAAATTCTGTGCTAGCTTTAGCAGAGTTATTGTTTTACCTGCCCCTGGTTCTCCCAAAATCAACAGGGTTCGCCCCTCTCCTATTTGATTGAATACTTCTGTTGCGCCTGTTCCCGTGGGTAAAATTTGCCTGGATTCTGGCAGTTCATCTAACTCACCAAACGGACGATCCACAGCATCCAATCGCTTTTCTAGGCCAAGTTCAATCATTGCTTTGGTATGCAATGACTTTTCCAAGACTCCTTCGATCCAATATTCTTTAACTTTACTGAGTAAAACTTTTCTTTGACGATATTCAACCTGGGTTAAGGGAAGTTTTTTAGCTGATGCTTGTTTGCTAATCAACTCAGATACTTGCGAAATGAAATATTGATTAACGGTTCCATGATTTTCTTGGATAAACCCCTGAACATTACCCCCAGAAATATTGAGCATATTTTGAGCAGACATTTATCATATTCCCCCGATCAACTGAAGTTTTGATTTACTGTTCCAGAATTTTGCTGTACCAACCCCTGGACTGTACCTCCAGAAATCTGGATATTAAACTTGCCTTCGGCTGCTTCTTGAGGGTTTAATTGTTCCATTAGCTTTTGAGCTAGTTTAATAATTTCGTCATCTTTGTCAACTCCAGCCTCAACTAGTTCATCTTCTAAAAGAGGTTTTGTCTTTTCGGGCTTTTGTTCGTACTTATCCAAAAGAGTAGATGAATCTGATTTGTTTTGGCTCTCAAATTTACGCTTGATCAAAGCTTTTAACCCGTCATAAGCATCTTGAGCTACACCTCCAGCAGCTTTTGTTGCACCAGCTATCAATGCTGAAAGGATAAGGGACACAGGATCCATAACCTCATCTCCTCTATTGTGTAATTCTAAAAGCAAGCAAGTGAACTTAATTGGAAGGATTTGAATTAAAAAATCAAAATTTTTTTCATATATCATCAATACAGAGGTATTATACAGAATTTTTACGTAAAAATAACTCGTTGCGGCTAATTTTCAGCAACGCCTGTTCGTAAGTGAGCAAATTAGCCTCTCTAGGCACAATCTCGTTCTGGAGAGCGATCGCTCTCTTAAATGAGAGTAGTAGTTTGGGTTGAGCGAATCAAACTCTGGAAGCATGACAGTATACCAACCATATTGCTTATCTTTGTAGAATTGACATTGTGAAATGCATCTGTGCATTTATTCCATCAAAATTAAACGCAAAGGATCTAAACGCACATACCAAGGAAAAGGTTGGTCTTTCATTGTCACCCATTTTTCTTTGAAGACTTCAGCTTGCAGATGGTAATCTTGAGAATTCTTGCCAGCCGAGTGTAATTTAAGAAACAACGTCATTCGATGGGGCGTTTCACTGGTTCGTACTACCCAGCAGGGAAAGGTATTTTCCTGTGATGAGTCGTTGGTAAAAATAAACTGATGGGCACGAATACCGACGTGAGATAATTCGCTCTTGATTGGTTCAATTACTTGCACAGTACAACCCCAATCAATCGCCTCTACTTGTTGTGATGACTGGAGAACAGCACGGGAGAAGTTTTTACATCCGGTAAGTTGGGCGACACTAATGGTAGCAGGATGCTGGAAAATCTCATGTTTGCTACCATAATGAACGGCTTTACCATGCTCCAATACCAACAGATTTGGGCAAATCCGATAAGCTTCTTCCATATTATGGGTGACAAATAGAGTCACACCTTGGTAGTCAGCTAGAGTTTCAGTCATTTGCTGCTCTAATTGACTACGTAGATGGGTATCAAGTGCGGAAAATGGCTCATCCAAAAGTAATGCTTCCGGTTGACTTGCCAATGCTCTTGCTAAGGCTACCCGTTGTTGTTGTCCCCCTGAGAGTTGGTGCGGATAACGATCGCCTAATCCCTGCAACTGCATCGCTATTAGTTGCTCCTCTACCTGCACCCGAATACTCCCAGCAGATAGTTTTTTGGGCAAACCGAAAGCGATATTTTGCGCCACACTCATGTGCGGAAACAGAGCGTAATTCTGCACTAAAAAACCGATGCGGCGATCGCGACTGGGTAAATTAATTCCTTGCTCTGAGTCAAACAAAACTCTGTCATTTAAAACTATGCGCCCGGTTGTCGGCGTTTCTATCCCTGCAAGGCAGCGCAAAATCATGCTTTTACCTGCTCCAGAACCCCCTAACAATCCCAAGGGTTGCTCATCAGCAGTAAAAGCAACTTTTAAATCAAAGCTAGGAAGTATTTTTTCAATGTTGACAAACAATCCACCAGATTCAAAGCTAGATTGCGGAGTATAAAGATTTTCTCCCCCTGCCTCCCCTGCTCTCCTCGCTCCCTGCTCCCCGCTCCCCGCTCCCCTCCTCTTTCCCCTTAATTCTTGCCAGAAGTTGACTGCAATAATTCCAGAGAGAGAAATCACCATAATTGCGATCGCCCAAAACCAAGCCTCGTTCATTGCTCCCGCTTCCACTGCAAAATAAATCGCCATTGGGATTGTCTGCGTTTGTCCGGGAATGTTACCAGCTAGCATCAAAGTTGCGCCGAATTCCCCCAAAGCACGGGCAAAAGCTAACATTGTGGCGGCGACAATGCCGGGTACTGCTAGGGGTAAACTGATGCGCCAAAAGATTGTAGTTTCAGTTGCACCAAGAGTTCTAGCGACTCGCAGCAGATTACCATCTATTTGTTCAAAGGCTCCCAGTGCAGTTTTATACATTAAAGGGAAAGAAACTACTGTGGCTGCGATCGCAGCACCATACCAAGTAAAGACGATGCTGAAGTCAAAAGCCCCCATGAATTTCCCTACTGGGCCATTTTTGCCAAAAAATAGCAGCAACAAGAACCCGACAACTGTGGGCGGTAAAATCAGGGGTGCAATAAAGATACCCTCAATTAACGATTTACCTTTGCCACGATATCCCAGCATCCAGTAGGCAGCAGCGATACCCAAAAAGAAGGTGATAAATGTGGCAAGTAATGAAGTTTTGAGTGATATCCAAAGAGGCGATAAATCCAATGGCATAGTTGCGTAGGGAAGAATTAGCTCAACTAATCCCTAATTTACCAACTTTGGCTTTAATATGTTGGAAAAAGTTGGTAAATTACATCACAATCAATCAGGGAAATCCCAAAAACTATCCAAACTGTAAACAAAATTCGCGTTCAGTTAGGTATCAAATATCAGAATTCGCTACGGTTTGTTATCATTTGATACTCATCTTGAAACCAACTGGTAAAATTGTTGGAAATTACCGAAGTGTAAAAACCCTACTAAACACATCCTGTTCGCAGTATCTAATGCTACCGTCAACAGAAAGTGCATTCCCCTCCTACCAGCAATCAAAAAAAACCCCAAGACCTTTTCTTAGTATGCGGACTCAAAAGTTTAGGACAACATTGCGTTGCAATCCTCAAGGAATACGATGTTAAAGTCAGCGCCATAGAGGATGTACAGCCCGAACATTGGGAAGTCCCAGAAGTACCTAACTTACTAGAAAAGTTAATCGTAGGAGACTGCCGCCAGCCAAGTGTTTTAGAGCGCGCAGGTATATGTCAGTGTCGTTCAATACTTTTAGTAACCAGAAATGAGCGGATAAATATAGAAGCTGCCTTTGCAGCACGGCGTCTTAATCCGCACGTTCGCTTGATTGTACGTTCTGACAAACAAAATTTCAACAAACTCTTGTGGGAAAATCTCGGCAATTTTGTTGCCTTTGAACCTACTCATCTTTCCGCTCATGCCTTCGCTCTTACAGCCCTTGGTTCTGAAGCTATTGGATATTTCACCTTAGAAGGGCAACTGTTGCAAGTGATAAAGCACCAGGTACAAGCGAAGGATAGCTGGTGTAATGGCAAGCCAGTACATAGACTCAATCTTACAACTCGCCGCATCTTGAGTCATAGACCTGTTTCATTTAACCCAACCAAAGAATTGTTTGGCTGGAACCCAGAGGCAGAAGTGCAGGTAGGAGACACGCTAGTTTACATTGATGTGGCATACGATTTAGCTTTCTCTGAACAACGTCGGCAATCTCATAACCAAAAGTGGCAGTGGCAACAGTTTATCCAAAGCATCACAGCGAAAAATCTCAAGGATAAAATAGTGCAATTTTGGCAATCTTACTACCAAAGCCAAAATCAAATCCGGCGAATTGCGACAATCTATGCGATTACTGTACTCATCCTGTGGCTTGTTGGAATAGTTCTTTACCGCTTATATTATCCTGACATCAGCATCCAAGAAGCTTTCTATGCGACAGCAGTTTTGCTCTTGGGAGGATACGGAGATTTATTTGGCGGTGTTGAGTTTGCATCGCAATCAAAACCCTCAGACAATATCCCTTGGTGGTTGCGGTTTTTTAGCCTGGGAATGACGTTGACAGGTCAAGCTTTTGTGGGAGTATTATATGCACTGTTGACTGATGCTCTTGTCACTTCAAGATTCCATTTTTTCAATTCCCGTCCTCCCATACCACAACGCAACCATCTGATAATTATCGGCTTAAATCGCTTGGGACAGAAAGTAGCTGCTCTTTTGCAAGAACTCAACCAGCCGTTAGTAGGAATTCATCCTACCACTCTCGACCAAGAAACTTTACCTGATATGCCCCTTATCATTGGTAATGCTAGCGAAGCACTTACTAAGGCGAATCTCTCCCATGCCAAAAGCATCATTTTAGTTGGAGACGATAATATGGAAAATCTGGAAATTGGTTTGATGGCTCATGCAATGAACCCCACCACTACCTTGATTATCCGCTCTCAAGACCGCCAATTTAGTGATAATGTCGCCCCTTTATTCCCTTATGCTCAAGTTATATGTGGTGCGGCTTTGTCGGCAGAAGTCTTTGCTTGCGCTGCTTTTGGAGAAAATGTTCTGAGCTTGTTTCACTTGAATGAGCAAATAGTCATGGTGACGGAATACAAGATTGAAGATGGCGATACTTTGAATGGATTGCTTTTATCTGAAATAGCATCTGGCTACAGCGTTGTACCGATTCTCTACCAAAAATATCAGCAAGACAATTACTTTTTAATGCCCTGGTATGATGTTAAGCTTGATGCTGGCGATCGCTTGATTGTTTTAGCCACAAGTACTAGTTTACAGCGAATTGAATGGGGTGAAATGCTGCCTCGCCTTTGGCAGGTGCAGATTGAAAAAGCTCTAACTACAAATGCCATTATGTATGGTGCTGAAGAGATAGTTTTGATTACGGGATGTAGTTCCACTACCGCTAGGCAATGGATGAATAATTTGCCTAGAGTGTTGCCGATATCACTTTATAAACATCAAGCTCAACGTCTTGTGCGCGAGCTAACAAAAGTACAAGTTTTGGCAAATGTTATCTACATTGGGCAACCTTGAATCTTTTATAACTATAAGTCATATTATTTCCTGATAATGATTGGAGTTCATAGGTCTTTATTGTAAAAGTAAAAGCACAACAATGTTGTGCTTTTGTAAATTATTAGTATTCAATTCAATGTGACAAACAGATAGTTTCTTAATCAGTCCAGTTGAGTACTGTAGGCACTAAAACCGTAAGCCAAAGTTTCTTTTAAATTATCTGATGGCTTGAGACTTCTGTTGATAGCATTAGCAAACGGCACGGGAATCCCTTTGATAGTTTCTGGCAAAATTGCATATTCTGCTGTTGGTTCAACAATGTATTCTGGACACTTCGTTTTCATCCCAGCAGTAGCTAACATTTCTTCTATTTCAGCAGATGAATATTGCTTGAGATATACAGGATTTCTCACAAATGGGTTCAGCTTCCTGATGAAATTATGGATAATATGAGAAGGACAATACTTATTGTGAAAGGAATGATTAAAAACAAAAATTCCACCAGGTTTTAGCACACGAGAGATATCAGCCAACAAATTTCTTAATTGGGCATCTGGAATATGCATAAAAACGCAATTAGAAATTACCAAATCTATAGAATTATCTTCTAAAGGCAATGTTTCAGCAGAAGTGCAAATCAAGTTAAATTCAGCTTCTGGGAAAAAATTGTATTCTTGTTTAACTTTGATTAGCCGCCGCAATAAAGGTTCAGAAATATCAATACCGTAATATTTCTCGCATTTCAGATTTTTCGCTTTAGATAGATGTAAAGGTGCGCGGCCATAACCAGAACCAATTTCTAGAATAGAACCAACAGATTTATTCAACGGAAATTTGTTCCAAGTACCTCCAGGCGTACCAGTTAGTAGAGTGTAATCTTGTTTAATGGGCGATGTCGCTGCAATTTTTTCAATTTTTTGGGAACCATAGTATGTTTTACCAATTGCGTCCCATGTTTTTTTATGTTGAGTATTAGTTAATTGTTCATAGTCGCTAGGAAAATAAATTCCATCTCGTAATTCAAAGTCATTTAGACTGGATTTTACATTTGCTAATTGAGACATTATGATTATCCTCATCAATAGTGAAGTCTGTTTTCTGTTATACTCTTAACTCAGCATTAACCGCAAGTGATTTTTACTGAACGGCTTTCCCTAAGCCTTTTTTAAAGTTTATAACTATTTTAAATTCGATGGAATGTGCTAGCAAGGCGCCTATTGCATCCAAGTGAAAACCGCTATAATAACAACCCTTGCTCGATCAAAACACAAGTTCGTATACATTAGTTGATGGACTGCAACAATTGGAGGCTGCGATGGTAGGAGGGTTACAACAAAAACGGGTGGTAGTTGTAGGTGCTGGTTGGGCTGGTTTAGGAGCAACTTACCATTTGGCAAAACAAGGTTATGATGTAACGCTTCTCGAAGCAGGCCCCTATCCTGGTGGATTGGTGGCAGGTTGGCAAACATCTGCCGGCAAATCTGTTGAAGCTGGCATTCATGGCTTCTGGTATCCTTACAAAAATATTTTTTCCCTAATCAATCAATTAGAAATTAATCCTTTTACTACTTGGACTCGTTCTTCGCAATATTCGCCAGCAGGTTTAGAAGTTGAATCACCAATTTTTCAAGATTTACCGCGAGTACCTTCGCCACTGGGAACTTTTCTCTACACTCAGTTTAAGCGGCTGCCACTAATTGACCGTCTCAGCGCCCTGCCTTTACTCTATGCTGTCGTTGATTTTGACAATTCTGATGCAGCTTGGCGACGCTATGATTTTGTAACTGCCCGTGAATTGTTCAAAGACTTTAACGTTTCTGCGCGACTTTACCGCGAGGCTTTTGAACCAATGTTATTGGTGGGCTTATTTGCCCCTGGCGAACAATGTTCAGCCGCCGCAACTTTAGGGATGCTTTACTTTTTTATTCTGGCTCATCAACCAGATTTTGATGTAGTTTGGTGTCGGGGAACTGTCGGAGAAAAGATATTTCGTCCTTGGGTGGAACATATTGAAAAAGCTGGTGCGCGAGTGTTGCCGAAGCGTCGGGTTACAGACTTAATTGTTGATAGTAATCAAGTCAAGGGGGTGGTCTGCGGTGATGAGGTTTTTGATGCAGATGCCGTGATTTTTGCGGTTGGAATCACGGGAATGAAGAAAATTGTCTCAACTAGTCCTAGTTTACAAAGTCGTGAAGAATTCCGTAATTTGAGCAATTTAGGAGCAATTGATGTTTTAGCCACGCGACTATGGTTTGACCGCAAAATTGATATTCCTCGTCCTTCTAATGCTTGTTTTGGATTCGACGCAAGTACAGGTTGGACGTTTTTTGATTTGAATGCTCTACATGATGAATATCGGGATGAACCGGGAACAGTGATTGAAGCTGATTTTTATCACGCCAATCAGTTTCTCAATTTGAGCGATGAGGAGATTTTAGCAATAGTTCAAGGTTATTTAGCAACTTGTATACCAGCGTTTCGGCAGGCAAAGATAATTGATAGCAGTGTAATTCGGCTACATCAGGCGGTAACTCACTTTGCACCTGGTAGCTATCGTTATATGTTGCCCGCGAAGACAAGTTTTGAGAATGTGTTTATGAGTGGGGATTGGATTGTGAACCGTCATGGTTCCTGGTCGCAGGAAAAAGCTTATGTTACTGGTTTGGAGGCAGCGAATTTGGTGGTGTCTTATTTGGGAGAAGGTCAGCCATCTGAGATTTTAGCTGTAGAAGAGGATGAAGTGCATATCCAAGTAGCGCGATCGCTCAACCAAACTTTGCATGCCTTGAGCAAATCTATCCTACCTGACTTTTGGTTGCCTTAATCCGTAGGGACGCGAAGAGTTAATCAATAATTGTAATCTAAATTCGGTAAGCTAAAGAAAGCGATCGCGATACTATTTTTATAATGTAAATCAAATCACATAAACTTATGGAGCCAGACTCTTTACCAACTGAGGTGATTCTGACGCACCCGCGTGAGTCCCTCGGTAGAGTGCAACTTGATTGGACACCCCAACCCGGAAACTATCTTGATTTTGACGGTAAAACCTACGCGGTTTTAGAGCGCCGCCATAGATACAAACTTCAAGCTGGGCGCTACCGCTTGCATAATATTGCCATTTATGTACAGTCTGCTAAACGACCATCTGAAAAAAGTTTGGTTGCAGGACGTTGGGTAATCGGTGATGCCACCTGCTGCTACAATGCTCATTCAGAACTCATTCGCTGTGCAGTAAACCCAGATGGCCCTTGTGAATCTTGCCGCTTTTATGAAAAGTCAGGAGTTAGGAGTTAGGAGTTAGGAGTTTGAAGTTAAAAGTTATTCTCCCTCATCCCCCTCATCTCCCTCAACTACCCGCACCAAAAACTTCTCCCACAGTTAAGCGGGTACCATTCACAAAATCCCATCCCGACTGGGGACGTTTACCGGCTAGCTGAACTTCTCGCAACAGCAATAAACCTTCCCCGGTTTGGACGATCGCGCCAAGTCCTTTGACAATGCTCACTACAACTCCCGGTCGATCTGATACGTTTGACAAATCAGGCAATTTATGAATTAATTCTTGCAATTCTGGTGGGAGATCGCGATCGCTTACAGAACCAAGGGGAGCAGAAGCGGTGATTTTCAGCAGGTTGTCACGAAAGGTAGCCGTGCAGTTAGGGTAAAAGCCTCTGATTTGATTGTGTAATTGAATCGCGCTTTTTGACCAACCCAAAGCATAATCTTGTTTTTGAATCAGAGGTGCATAAGTAGCTTCCAAATTATCTTGGGGAATTGGTTGAATTTCTTTACGTTCCAACTTCAACAGAGTTTCCACCAACAAATCCCCACCGATTTCTGCTAGTCTGTCGGCTAAATCTTGGGCATTATCCAGTAATCCAATCGGTGTAGTGGCTATTTGGAGCATTGCGCCAGTATCCATCCCCACATCCATCAACATGGTAGTGATCCCCGTTTCCTTCTCACCGTTATACAAACACCATTGAATCGGTGCTGCACCGCGATATTTAGGTAAAATCGAGCCATGCACATTAATGCAAGCTAATTTTGGCATATTTAAGATTTTTGCCGATAAAATCTGTCCATAAGCGACAACAACAAACACATCTGCATCTAATTGTTTGAGTTTGCTTAAAGTTTCAGTGTCTTTTTTCACCCGTTCGGGTTGCCATACTGGTAAGTTGTGAGCAGTTGCGATCGCTTTTATGGGTGAAGGCGTAAGTTTATTTCCGCGTTCCCGGCGTTTATCTGGTTGGGTGACAACCGCCAGCACCTCAAATTCTGAATGATTCAATAATTTTTCCAAGGTGGGTACAGCAAACTGAGGTGTACCAAAAAATACAATTTTCATTAATAATTAGTAGTTTTTAGTTGTGAGTCATTAGTTCATCGTAAGTGCGCCCTTCATAACTGACAACATTAGACTTCTTGGCATTTGTCGGGGTAAAAGGTAAAGAAACTCAAAATCCTTTCCCTTTACCCTTTACCCTTTACCCTTTACCCTTTTCCCTAAGAGTGCAAAAATATATTTTTGCAACAGGTCTATTTAAGTTGCATGTTGAAACAGAATTCATTAAGCCAGCATCTAGCAGGTTCCTGTATTCCGGACGCAGTTACAAAATACAGTTGTTAGCTGTAAATAATATTGGCTGTTTGGTGGTACAATACTTTCGTATTCATGAAACCAAAGGCTGCTTGATTAACTTAATAGTTAAGTTGACAAGTGTAACAGCTAGTATTAGCCGCATCTGCCTCTAGTGAACCTAATCACTTAGTGGTTATTCGTTGCGATTCGCTAGAGCATCTACCGAGTTAGTTTTGTTGTGTTCCCGATTGTCTTCCCGAAATTAACTTTAAATGTAGTTAAATTCCCGAAAAACTATTGCGTCTTATAACTACTTCTGTAGTTTAGATAGCAATTTATAACTTTGGGTTGCTGATAGCAATATCTTCTGAGTATGATGTATTATGCGTCCGTTTTCCCAGGTTTTTAATTAACGCCTCACGTTTACCATCATGAGGGTTTGCGCTGTTATATTTAGTGTGTAACCTAGCTTATTTGCTGTGTACTAGCGATCGCCAGTACGATCCCCGATAGCTGAGTTATCTAACTCTTGTTCGCCAGCGTCATTCCACAAACTATATCCTAAATATTCCTTAACCAAGACTTATTTTTGGTGTGTTTGGGTATAGGGACATTATATATGTGTAGTAATTACTGAGTTCTCAGCATATTTACTATACTCGCATATTTTTGCCAAAAAATATTCCGTACCTAAGTCAGAAAAGGTGTAGACAATGATACTTAATTTTTGTAAAACTCTGCAAACTTTGAAGATATTATTTCGTCATTACTTTTAGTTTCCTGTTATACATATAACTACCGCCTGCCCCATTGCTGTTGATGTATTGCTTCTCACATAGCAATTGCCCCCTCTAGAGAGTCTACAAATGCTTAAACCCCTTTTGCTGTCAGGATGGTTCCGCACACAACCATTTCTCAATTACGTTGTCGTTGCGATCCTAATTGCACCTTTATTAGGAGCATCGGCTCACACGATCCCAGTAAGATCCGAAGTACATAAACTAACTTCGATGGCTGGAGAATCTGACTCTGTATCAAAGGAAATAGCTGTAGTTGGGGAACCTGAGATAGCTGAAACATTAAAAACAGATCAAATCGAATCGATAACAGAAGAATTTGACTCTGTACCAACACAAAGTACTGCTGTTCAGGAACCGCAAGTATTACCAGCAAATAAAATTGAGTCTTCAACTGAAGTAGATAATTATCTCTCAAGCAGCGATTTAGATGTAAGTGATGTAACTGTTCCCGATTCTTTGGCAGCAGTTGAACTCGCACCATCAACAGATGTTCCTGTTAGTCAACTTAATTTAATACGCAAACTTAAAGCTGCTAATGTCAAATCTTTGAGAGGACAAGAAAATTATCTCTCTAGAGAAAAGTCTTTTACTGAATCATTGACAGCAACTCAAGTAGCACCAGCTATTAGAGAATCTCAATCAACCACAACGACCGAAATACCTGTTGTGGAAACAGCTAATGAGTCCCAAGCAGAACAAATAGATCCCATTGGTAGTCCTCATCCGATTCCTTGGAAATGGATTACAGCAACTCAAGAAGCTGTTGCTGCTAATGGTGGTTCTGGAGTGCGTCACTATCGCAGCGTACCTGTGATTTCTCCAGATGGTAAATATGCTGTTTATAGCCGAGTGCAACTGGAGGTAAAACCCCAAATGTACAACAGCCGTGTCACCAGCGTGATGTTTGTCCAAGATATGCACACTAAGAAATTGTGGGTGATGGCTTCAACTACTCCAGTTAGCGATCCTTTATTAAAGGTAAAGGCTGTAAAGGGGGAATCGTCAGAAGAAACCGATCCGAGTGGAAAGATTGGGGTATTAGTTCCAGTTAGCTGGTCAGAAAAAGGCGATCGCTTCCTAGCACGCAAGTTTGAAGGTATCTTTAACACAGGTGATTCTACAGATAGTGCAGTGATTTGGGATCGGCAAAAAAATCACGCTAACACAGTCACTCCTGTTAGTGAGGAAGAACATGAAAAAATTGCCGTATTGTTAGGTTGGAGTAAAAGCCAACCAGAGCATGTGTTATTCCGTGCAGGGGAATTGGGCGAGGAAAACTGGCCATTAATGCAAGTTGCTAATGATGGCAAGACTATCACTACAACAGACAACGATCGGGCGATTACTTTTGGTAAAAAGGTGACAGAAATTTGGGCAGGGCCACAAGTTGCCTACCGATAGATTATAAAAAACCCTACATACTCCCGTTGTCGTCACTGCTGACAACGGGATTTTTTTATCCCTGTTTTCGGAGAGTGACAGAGGTTGGATATCTTCAATTTTTACTGTTTTGGTGAGACAAATTTATATTTTCAATCAGCAATATAATATCCTGCCAAACCATCTATAAAAAGCAGTTTGTAGTGGCGACTTTAGTCCTCAAAGCCAGGATTAAAGTTCTGACTACGAACGAACAATTTAACTACATCATAAATAAAAATACTTAAAATTCAAGCTAGAGAGGCTTATCACCTCTTTCCCACTCAGGTATAGCACCCTTCACTCGCCGGATGGGCAAGTTGGCAATTAAAGCTGTGGTACGTTGGTTGCTTTCTAAGGAGAACTCCAAGCCCTCTGTCTCAATTTCTACATAGCGACAGACTACATCTAGGATTTCCTTCCGCATTTTTTCCAACGTTTGAGGATCTAAGTCAGCGCGATCGTGAGCAATCACCAATTGCAGGCGACGTTTAACTTGAGTTCGACTGCTATCAGGGCCGCGAAAAAAAAGTTTTTCTAGGAGTTCAATCATTACGAATAGGTCTGGGGCGGAGACTGGAAAGGTAAGTTAAACAATCTTTGTCCTGAACAACCTTCGTATACGGGCGAAGATGCTGTCTTGGGACGAGTCGATCTCCAGAAATTCGACACTTTCCCCTTCTAATCTACGAGCAATGTTCTCAAAGGCTGTAGCAGCTAAAGATGGATTTTCCGCTAACACTAAGGGTTCGCCGCGATTGGTAGATACAATAACACGCTCGTCGTCAGGGATTACCCCGATCAGGGGAATGGCGAGAAGTTCCTGAACATCTTGCACTGACATCATATCATTTGCCTGCACCATTGAGGGTCTGATGCGGTTAATTATTAAATGAACACGCTTGATACCTTGTGCTTCTAGTAACCCTACTACCCGATCGGCATCGCGAACTGAGGAAATTTCTGGTGTGCTGACAACTAGCGCTTCTTTGGCCGGGCCGATCGCATTTTTAAACCCATTTTCAATACCGGCAGGGCTATCGATAATCACATACTGATATTTTTGCGCTAGTGCATTCACCAATAACTTCATCTGTTCGGGTGTGACTGCATCTTTAGAGCGATTTTGGGCTGCCGGCAGGAGTACGAGATTGGGTTGGCGCTTATCTTTCACCAAGGCTTGTTCTAACCGGCACTCTCTGGCTAAGACTTCTACCGCAGTATAAACGATGCGGTTTTCCAGCCCTAAGAGCAAATCCAAATTTCTCAAACCAAAATCCGCATCAACCAAAGCAACTTGACGCCCCATTTTGGCTAAAGCCATACCCAAATTTGCTGAAACTGTGGTTTTACCCACTCCTCCTTTACCGGAGGTAATCACAATAATGCGAGTCATGATAGAAATGCGGTCAATGAGGGTTCAGGAAATATAAAACAGTAAATTGCAGTATAAAGTATGAAGTATCGTATCAAGTATGAAGAAATATCTGTTCTCCCTGATGAGGGCGAGGCATGAATATTTGTCTTATTTCATCCTTACCTATATACTTCATTCTTTAAGTAAATATTTATGGCTCTTGATTACTCTTGGTAAATTGGTTTCTGGAAAAATCAGTAGCTCTAGCGATACGAATTCCTTGGGGCGTAATATGTGCCACCTCTGGAGAAAACTGTATTGGCGGTTTTTCTGGTGCTCTCGCTACAGCATCTGCGATCCGCAGTTGGGTTGGTTCCATTTGCAAGGCCATAATCAGACACTCACTATTGCCTCCAGCCCCAGCATGAGCAATTCCACGCAAACGACCCCAGATAATAATATCTCCATCTGCAATTACAATACCACCTGGGTTTAAATCTCCCAAGAGAATTACTGTCCCAGGATGACGAATTTCTACTCCAGAGCGGACTGTCATTTCTAAATAGAGGGCATCTTCTTGGGGGATCGCTGTAGCTGTTGGCTCGGTACTCAGGGAAGTTACGGGCTGTAATTGTTCTACTGAATACCCAGAAGTTACAGCAGCGATCGCAGTTTGCCGCCGACTCGTCGAGACAGATATCAGCCGGAGTTGGACTTCACTCAAAGCCTCGGCGAGTTCTTGGAGTTGTCTGGTATCTACCAAACGGTCTTGTGCCATTAAATGCACAGGTGTATTAGATACCCGGAAGCGATCGCCTGCACTCAGACGTTGCCTGATTTGTTGCCAAATATCAGACCAAGTAAGCTCTGAGGCAGATACTTGAGATTCTGAGGGCAAAATTAATAACAGTCGTCCCTCCTTACTTTTTAACTGGACTTGAGTATTATCATTTACGCGATGCCCTGGTAATGCTAACTCATCAGGATTTAAATCAGTTAGGATAAAATCCGATCCGGCATCAGTATTAGTTGACTCTACATCTGGATCAGCAGGATTTGACTCTACATCTCCAAGAACAGTATTTGATTTTAAATAAAGGAGAACAGATTTTAACTCAGCATCCGGGAGGATAGAATCTGACTCTACATCAGAAACAGTACGATTTGCCTCTACCTCAGAAAGGATAGAGTTTGATTCTGCATTAGGAAGTGCAGAATTTGACTTTAGATTGGGAATCGCAGAATCAGAAGTCATATAGTACTAGCCAAAAGACAACAGATTTTCAATTTTGGGTCGCACCTTTGGTGCGCTGACAGCGCAACTTGGATTTTGGATTTGTGTCACTTACAAGGGATGTTGGCCTAGCGGGATATTAGTCCGACATTAACCAAAAGACTCTTTAATCTCAAATCTTTCGACTGAGCGTAGCCGTACCCCTCTGGGGAAGCAAGCTACGCGTAGCGTTCCGCAGGAGAAAGTCTAAAATCTCAAATTGGCACCGTCAACCTCTGATAAACTGTCCCCAAGGCATCAGCATCGCCGACATTACCTGGAAACAGCACCACAGGCAAATCAGGAAACTGGGGATGATCGGATGACGTTAACACCATTGAACAACCAGCTAAAATTTGACCGAGTAAACGGGCTGAAGTTAAAGCTAGTCCAGTACTCAAGACATCGTTTGAAGTAATGCCACCCTTGCTGATTAAGAATCCTATATCAGATGGTAAACCGCGCACAATATCCATCAATAAACCTGAAACTTTTTCTCCAAACTCCAATCGTGTCTTGACATCTTGAAAATTTAGTTCCTGACGGCTAGTATAAACTACTGGTGTTTTGCCATCCTTGTGTGCCGCCCGTGTACTTTCTTGGATTTCAGTTAGTAATGTCGCAGATTGATTTGCATCATCAAGTAATCGCTCTACATTTACTTCGATGCCTACAGTTCCTTCTAGTTGCAACAGCGCCTCTAATTGCTGGGTAGTCTTTTTTACATGGGAACCAACAATCACCGCACCTGGTTTGCCTTGGCGCACATACTGCCCCATGTTTTCGGCGGCAATGGGTTGGGGAGGTAAAGCAGCTAAAGCCGTTAAAATACTTGCTGCACTGCGAAATAGAAAGCGTTTCCCTTGACTGGCGGCTGCTAATATATCCACTGCAAAGCGGTTGAGATCGGCTTGAGTTTCACCATCGACGACAGCGCACTGATTACCATGAAGTTGTAACAATCGTTCCAAACTACCAGTGCGAATATCAGCTAGGACAAACCTTTCTACAGCTTCGGCACTAATTCGTCCTTGAGTCTTTTCTTCGACGTACTTGGGTAAGTAACTGTGATGGTAGCTGAAGACGGAATCACGGGCAAATTCGGTTTCATGGACTGGGGTGGTTATACCGTCAATCATCAAGTAATGCACGCTGTCACGGGTGATGCGTCCGCCTTCAAAAAATGCTGGTACGAGAAAATGAGCATCAAAGGGGCCAAGTTCTTGTGCGATCGCATCTGTTTCAATGGGATAATGTCCCCGCAAAGTAGAATCAGAACGGCTGACAATCAGAAAATCGTCAATTTCTTCAGCCTTCAAAGCGATTTTCAGGTTCTGGCAAACTTGTTTGATGACAGATGCAGCTGACTCTGGCGTTAGCGCTCTAGTGTTAGTCAGCACAAAGAAAATCGGCGAATCATCCTGCAACCCACGGCGTAAAGTCTCCACATCCCAGTGCATTAGCAGCAAGCAGCTGTGGACTGTTTGAGAACCTGTAGGGTCATCATCCAGGACAATTATTTTGGGTTTGTTGCTCATTTAAGTCAACGGGGCGATTGTTTTCTAGGAAAGTATTGGGTGACTAGAAGTCACTACTACATGAGTAAAGTCCACCTCCGTGAACTAATCCAAAATCAAGGGTTTTCTAACCTGTGGAGGCAGGTAAATGCTCGTGGAACCGCTTTTACAAACATTCTCTTAGCCTTTCTGCAATTTTCTGATTTCTGCTTGCACATCGATCGCAATTTGCAATGATTGATTTAGCAGTTGAGCATATTCGCCTGCTTGACTACTAACTTGTAAAGCTCGCAGACTCGATAAATTATTCACAAATAACTCTTGGTTATTAGCAAGCAATTTTTTATTATCTCGCAAAATTCGTTCCGTTTTCAGAGCGCGGACTAAATCTTCTCTAATTAGTTGTAGGGCGGCGGTGACTTTATCTCGGTCATGGATACTGCTTTCTACATTTCCTGATGCTGCCAATTGGTCATTAATATCGATGGCAGCAACTAGGTCATGATATTTATCAACTTCATCTAAAAGTATTGTCAGTCCTTCAGGACAGGTTAATTGTCGCCACAGCCATCGCCCCACTAATATCGGCATTGGCACTAAAATTAGTAAAAGAATTCCTAGTCGAATTGAAGAACCAATAGTTGGCAGAATAATAAACGCGTAAACAAAGCCCACAATTATTGGCGTTAGCGCCAACGTCACCAGCATTTCACTGATAAAAAACCCTAATCGCTTTTTGCTATCTCGCAAAACCGAGGGACGAAAAACGTCTTCTGGATCGAACCCAGTCAAACGTCTCAGTTCCCCCTTACTAATTTCCAAGCCTATTAAGTCCGGCTGCACGTCTGCATACTCCTATGGAAACCCAAGTTGCGTATTCATTTTAATCGGGTTTACCGTGATGATTGTGGTTATATTCAGGAAACCAGTTTTCATCTAAGATTTGTTCTAAAGAGCCAATGGGTATAGTAGGAAATATGTCAATGGCAAGTTGAGAGCGATCGCTTGCTTCTGCTCTTGCATCTTGATAACATTCATCAAATATTTCTAAAATGTAAGGTTTTAAGCTAGGACTATCTTTAAGAGCTTTTTTAATCTCTCTACGAAAAGTCCTAATTTCTCCTTTCCAATGTCCTTGATTACGTTCGCGTTCCTTATCCCAACACTTGAGTTTTAGTAGATGTTCAAGAAGCTTAATTAAGAAACTTTCAATTGTTCGCTTCTCCCTTCTACCCATAGTTTCTAATTCTTCTAACAAATTATCTAAATCAACAGCAGAAAACTGCCCAGCACGAAGTTGGTTTATAGTTGTCCTCAGCCACAGATAATAATCTTCGTCGTATAAGGTTTGAGTTGCTGATTGGATTATTGGTTTTACCATAGACTAGCCGAACTCCTACTATTTTTTTAATTTAGCTAGATCGACTTAGGGTAAATGCCAACTCAGTGTGACTTGCACTTGTCCATCAGGTAAAGCTGACATTTCCCATGCACCATCTGGAAGTTCAGAGGCGATCGCATCCATCATCTTACTGCCATAGCCACCTTTTGGACGTTCACAAGCGGTAGGTTTGATAATTGAGGCATCATTGGCGATCGCTAAAATACATCTGACTCCCTGTTCCTCTAAACTAATACAAACTTGGGTAGCAGTACCGTGGCGTGGTTGGGCGTGTTGGATCGCATCATTCAGTGCTTCGCGGAAAAAGCGATAAGTTTCCTCTCGCTGTTCAATCCAAACACTGTTTAATTCTGGTTTTTGGAGAGGCTGAAGTTCTGTAATCACCGTTAGCGTTAACTTTCCAGAATTGACTAAATCTTGCAGTGTCGCCCTAATTCCGACATCTAATCCTTGTCGTAATGCTGGAGTCACCTCCATTTTCTCCGCTACACCACGAATGTTATGCAATTTATCCCTAATTTCCTGCCCTAAAGTTGCCAACCTGTCTAAAATTGAATCCACATCTAAATGAGATTCCAATTCAATTTTGTCCATCACCAGCTTCAAATCTTGCAAAGCCCCATCATGGATATCAGAAGCAGTGCGATGGAGAATTTTACGTGTGCGGGAAAGAATCACTTCTTGTTCAGCCGCCTTGAGTTGGCTAATGTGATAATTTTGGAGAATAATAACCTCTTTTTGTCGTACCCAAATGAAATAGATAAAAACAGATATCCCTGTTGCTGTCCACACCAACAGAGGTAGAATAATTGATAATATCCACTTACATTTAAAGAGAATTAAACATAGTTCAAAATAACCGTCAAATGGATTGGAACAAAGATCATAGAAGTCGATAATAATTTAAATAATGCACCAATTTAATACTAAACCCAAATACTGAAGCACTCTTGCAAAAACTACTTTTCCAAAATTCGCATAACGTGACGATCGGAATGTCTCACCAAAAAAAACCTTTTTAAACCCCAATATCTGCTCAGGAATCGCCACAACACCAGGACAAACAAACGCACTTTTAATAATTGGATGTAAATATTACTTCAATTCTTACAGATAGGGTTTGAAAAACTAGGCGATCGCCCTCTTGAGATCATGAGAGAGCGATGTCTACGACGGGCTACATCTACGCACCTAGTTTTGTTACCCTTCTGGCAATTTAGCAAACGCCTGCTCAACTAACTCCTTTGACTTAGCATCCAAACGCAGCCAATCCACTTCACCGAATTCATCGATTAAACTAGTATCAATATCAGCAACTTCCTTCTGTGGTGTGTATTCAAAAAAACACACTTCATAACACAGTTCCCACAAATCGATACTCGCTTCTTGCTGTTGACGCTGCAAACGTAGATGATATCCTGGATGGGGCATCGGCAGACGAGTTAGAGTTCCTCTAATTTCATCTGCTTCTTGGGGTGTTGCAGTTTCCATTGCTTGCAATAGTTCAGTCACCAATGCTTTGATTTCATCAGTGGTGCTAGGCGGCCAAATCAGGACATCGTGGTAAGTTCCTGTCCAGGAAGATTCATCAAGCTGCTTGCGGATATTATCGATAACGCGAATGAAAGCAGGTTGCATGAGGATTTCAGCCTGCTGCCATGCAACTGGATTTGTTATTTTAGGTGGCATTGGTAATAAACAGGGGCACTAAAAGAAAAATAAACAGTCTGCGTTTATTAAAAAGCTGCGTTTTTAATCTAAATCTTTTCTCAAGATAGCGGATTTCATTGAAGAAAATTTGGAGATATTTATTACCAGCTGGAAAATTAGGTAATAACTCTGGGGAGGGAATATGATAGGCAAGCTACTAGACCATCGTTACCAAGTAATTCGAGTCCTCGCGATGGGAGGATTTGGTCAAACTTACATTGCCCAAGATACTAGGCGACCAGGCAATCCCATCTGCGTTGTCAAGCACCTCAAACCCGGAACTGACCCCAGAGTTTTTGATACTGCTAAACGCCTGTTCAGCAGCGAAGCCGAAACTTTAGAAAAATTGGGCAACCATGACCAAATACCCAGGTTGCTAGCGTATTTTGACGAAAATCAAGAATTTTATCTAGTACAAGAATATATTGAAGGACATACGCTAGCTGAGGAACTTATATCTGGTAAGCGCTGGAGTGAAAGCCAGGTAGTTCAACTATTGCAGGAAGTTCTGGAAATTCTTGAATTTGTCCATCGCCAAGGCGTGATTCACCGCGATATCAAACCGGATAATATCATCCGTCGCGCCTCAGATAATAAGTTAGTTTTAGTTGATTTTGGAGCAGTGAAGCAACTGCGTACACAACTGATAACAGTGGGTGGACAAGCCTCTGCCACAGTGGTTATCGGTACTCCTGGCTATATGCCCACAGAACAAGGGCAAGGTAAACCCCGTCCCAACAGCGATATCTATTCCCTTGGCATCATCGCCATTCAAGCATTAACAGGATTACAGCCAACAGAATTGCAAGAAGACCCAGAAACGGGGGAAGTTATTTGGCGGCATTCAGTAACCGTGAACCATCGACTGGCGGCAGTGTTGTCCAAGATGGTGCGTTATCACTTCAAAGACCGCTACCAAAACGCTACGGAAGCACTGCAAGCATGTAAAGACGCGATTAATCCAGTACCTGCACTTTCCATACCTCAAGAAGTCGTCAACAATTCCAGCTACCAAGCAGCCAAATCCCAGCCTCAAGTATCTCGGCTGCAAACTATTGCAGTTGCACCAGCAAATCCTATCCCCGCAAAACCTGCGCGTAAAGACTCTAGTAAATCCGACCCCTGGCCGATATTAATTGGTATATTACTGGCGGGTGGTGCGGCTGCCTTGGTAGCAAATGTATATCCCAATGTGAAAAATTTAGCTTTAAATCTTACAGGTAAGGATACTGCCTTAGCAAACAAATGCTCGGCTGTTGTTGTCGGAAATTCTAATATCCGTTCTGAACCTAGTTCGATAAATTCTAATAATGTTTTGCAAACTGTTGCTAATAACACCAATTTCGAGGTGACTGGCAAGCGGACAAAACGAGGTTGGATAGAAGTTAAGCTTAAATCTGGTCGTTTGGCTTGGGCACACTCAGATGTGATAACTAATAATCAGGAATGGGGTTCTTGCCTACGTGAAAAGGGCATTGCAACTAGGATTGTAGATGATAGTAGCTTGATTGCGACTCGAATAATTTCTCAGCCAAAACCAAAATCTAAGGATGTAGTAACTCCACCAGAAAAGCCGAAGGGATCAACTTCCGACGCTGGTAAATCAGAACGATCGCAGTCTAATGATAACAGTGCCAATATTGTAGAACAAGCAAAAAAGAAGTATGATTCAGGAGATATAATTGGAGCGATCGCACTTTTAAGATCGGTTCCGGCAAATGCTGCTTCTGGTATCCAAGAGACGGGCAAAATCATTGCCCAGTGGCAGGAAGATTGGGCGAAGGCGGAGGCGTTATCTAATGAGATCAACAAAGCAATAGATGATGGGAAATGGGATAAAGTTTTAGATTATAGAAACCATCCAGAAAAATTGCCTAATACTAAATACTGGCGAAATAGAATAGAACCATTATTTAAACAAGCAGCCGAAAATCTGGCAAAACAGGCACTAACTCAGCTAGAAAATCAAGGTAATCAGAAAAATACCCAACAGAAACTTCCCGATACTAAGCAACCTGCAACCACAGAGACTCCCAATAGCACAGAAACTCCTAAAACTGAGTTTTAACAGTTATCAGTAAATACAGTTTATATCGTTCCCAGCCAGAAACCGGGAGGGAGCATCTCAGCAAATATACCAGGCGATTAAAAATCGCGGCTACACAAACTAAGTCAGCCTACGCAGACTAGAAGAATTTGAAACCCACAGAGGTGGTCACTGAGCTTGTGGAAGTGTGGGTTTTGTTTGTATAGCCGCGTTCGCGTCAGCGTGCCGGAGGCTCTGTTCCATTCGCCAGGGCAGACGTGTTTTTACACTCATTGAGATGCTCCCAACTGGGAACAACTAAATTCGGGCTGCCACCGCCCCAATTCGCAGCAGCAGCCCAATAAAAATCGTTTCCAGATATAATCTGGAAACGATTTTTATCTGTGGTTTTATTTTCCCTATCCGTGCATTTCGTCGTATTCTTGGGCTTCAACTCGTCTTGCTTCCATCCGCGAAGCAGGCAGAAACTCAGCACGACGGACTGGAACCAAGGGCGGCGTATTTCCTTGGTAAGGGTGAATAACTTGTACAGTACGGGCTGGACGCTGCCGTGGTGAGAACAAAGCCAATACCCCAGCGACAACAACACCACCACCAATAGTGAGAGTTGCGCCTCCAACGGCCCAAAGCACGGGTGAAGACCACCAATTATTTTGCGGCTGGAATGTTGCTGCTGTTTTTGGTTGGTTATTCTGCTGGGCTAATTGCCACTGCTGCTGAGTATTGAAATTTTGAACTTGGCCTTGGAGTTGTTGATTTTGCAACTTTAGCTGTTCATTGTCGTTTTTTAAACGTTCCAGTTGCATCTGCGTGTTCAGTTTCTCCATCTCTAGGCGCTGGTCATTATTAGTACCAGTCGGTGGCTGAACCTGATTGGGATACATTGGTTGCCCATAAGGCCCGTAAGGATACATTTGTGGCTGCATTCCTTGGGGCGCTACTACACCTGGGATTTGTGGAGCAACAGCGAAGTTAGATTGTAGAGGGGTATTTGTGCCTTTGAGCAATACGAGAGCCGCCAGCCCAGCTACGGCCACTCCGCCGATAAACGCCATACTCTCACTCATCGCCTTTGCTCCTCGATTGCGACGTAACTATAATCATTTGTGACTGACTCACTCTCACACTCATAAATTATGCCTACTTAATTTCACATAATACTCAAACTATAAGCGACTCTATCAGCTAGTTTTTTTACAAGATCATATCTGATGTTAATATTCAAGACCATAATGGTCAAATTGTCTACCAAGCAAGGATAGAAAAACTACACTGTTATACTTTTTTAATCTACTTTCCCCGTCTAATCAAGAGGAGTATTTGTGCTGGTGTTGGTCGTCTTGATGGCTGCCTTGAGACTTTGGCAAAATTGGGCGATCGCATTTAGTCCCTCCTCTGGTGTCCCTTCGGCTAACCGTTTCACAACAGCACTGCCCACGATCGCACCATCTGCGCCCCATTCCCTTACCTGTCGGGCTTGGGCAGCTTCAGATATTCCAAAGCCGACTGCGATGGGTTTATCAGTAACACTACGAATTTGTTTGAGTAAATCGGACACCCGGTTTTCCAGTTGCGATCGCACCCCTGTTACCCCAGTCACGCTGACTAAATAAATAAATCCTTGAGAAGAACGAGCGATCGCTTCGATCCGTTCCGCAGAACTGGTGGGAGCAACCAACAAGATTACGTCAATTCCCTTGTCACTAGCTGCTTGGAGCAATCCTGCTGCTTCCTCTAAGGGCAAATCAGGTATTACCAATCCTGCAACCCCAGCAGCAGCAATTTGCCCAAGAAATTTTTCAATTCCCCGGTGCAAAATTGAGTTGTAATAGATTAACAGAATAATCGGCGATCGCAATTTGGGAGTAATCCCTTGCAGCATTTCTAGCACCTGCTCCAATTTCGTACCCCTTTGCAAGGCGCGGGTAGCAGCAGCTTGAATGACTGGCCCATCAGCCAGAGGATCGGAATAGGGTATACCCACTTCTATAATGTCGGCTCCATTACGATCTAGAACCTGCAAGGCTTTTGCTGTGGTTTCTAAATCTGGATCGCCAGCGGTAATAAACGGAATTAGGGCGCACTCACGATTGCGCCCAAGGGTTTTAAAGCAATCAGAAATCGCAGTCATTTGTTCAGTTGTCAGTTGTCATTTGTCATTTGTCATTTGTCATTGGTCACAAATGACCAACGACAACTGACCAATGATAACTTTACACCTGAGATTGCTCTTCTTGTTCTATTTCGGCTTGAATTCGTGCTAGTTCTTCGGGAGTAAGCTCGTCTAGCCGCTTTTGCAGAAAGTCTTGCTCATACTGTTCCCGCTGTTGGTGGTAGGTCATTTTTTGTCCCACCGCACGGAAAAAATAGGTGGCTAACCAGCCAACTAAGGCACTGACTAGCAAGACTTGGCTCCATATACCAGCTTTCTGATTATCCAAACCGATTAGCTGCAATCCTAAGTATGCCAAGCCACCGGCAATAAAAACACCCAAGCCAATTCCAATCGCGTCAATCCGTCGCATGAGAGTTATGACCTACCAATCTCGTTAAACTTGAACTTGTCGCCGTTGGGGTCGGAAATTTGCAAACGGCGATAGAACCAACAGACCCGGAAAGAAGAAAAATACCAAAAAGTACATAAAGACACGCTCAATAGAGCTAGCTACATACCAACGCTGCTTCAGGTACAGCAAAACAGCAATGGGGATTACCAAAAGGTAAGCTCCAGCCAAAATCAGATATAGCAGGGCGACAATCATAACTTTCAAGTCTTAAGCATCTGTTTTCCATCATAGGCTGAAGAGACAAACTCAGAGAATTATAGTCATAATGCTTTTAACATAACTGCGCCAAAATTCCTCGAAATCGCTAATCGGGAGGCAAAGCGCAGCTTTGGCTGGCTGGAGTACTTTTACAATGGGCGATTCAACGGATTGCATGACAAAAGCTAATATCATGCTATTATGTGAATCCACTAGCAAACAAATGCTCTAATCAGGCAAGATCGAAAACTCATCCAGATTATTACGAAAAAACCAAGAAGACTTCCAAATCTCTGAAGCGATCGCCCAATCTGGAAAAAATATTTTCGATCTAGTTGGACAAAAGACACAATTGATGGTGGAATAGATAAGGAGGTATTTGCTACCTCTAGAAAATAACTAGTTACACTAGTTGCCAAACACCTGCGGGGGTGTGGCGGAATGGTAGACGCTACGGACTTAAATAATTGAGCCTTGAAGGAGAAATCCCTCAAGTGGAAGCTCTCAAACTCAGGGAAACCTAAATCTGGTGACAGACATGGCAATCCTGAGCCAAGCCGAAGAAAGTCCTGAGTCATGAGTGTTGAGTGCTGAGTAAATTTAAAACTCTTAACTCCCAACTCTTAACTCATAACTGTTCGGAAGGTGCAGAGACCCGACGGGAGCTACCCTAACGTTAAGTCGAGGGTAAAGGGAGAGTCCAATTCTCAAAATCTGAGTTGGCTATTGTCATCAGGTAGTAGTGAAAACTGCGGGAGAATGAAAATCCGTTGACCGTAAAAGGTCGTGTGGGTTCAAGTCCCTCCACCCCCACTAAAAATTTAAAATACCTAAAAGCTTCGATAGAAGGTATGGGCGGGTTATATCTAAATTTATAGATAAACTCGCCCATATCCATATATTTATGTATGGTCTTTTCTGGCGGTAAATAAGTAATTTTACTGAAATATTTGATGAAGAATTAAACAATTTATCTTTAATACTTTATTTATAGCCCTAGTTAATCAAATTTATGTAAAAAGATGACTGAATTTCTGAAGAATAGATTGATGCTCCTGTTAGCCAAGGTTAAGCTGGTAATAATATGAACAGGAAGCTTTTTTGTCCTGATAACTGAAATGACCGCTAATCGTTTATCAATTAGTCAGGAAAATCCCCATTGTGTTACGTCTAACTCTAGACAACTAGATGTGCAAACTGCTCAAGAAGAGGTTTATAGCTTCTTTGTGGAAATTGTCAAAAAATTGCCACCAGAAGATGTTTTACGAGAATTCAAAGGTTTATTTATAGACGGTCTTGATTCTGAATATTCCGATTCTATACCTGGAATATATAGTGTTTTTTTAGATGATAACGAGGAAGAATTATACAATACACTTAAGCGGTGTTGTTACATCATAGTTAATAATTGGAAAACTAACCGAAAAGACAAATATATCCAAGACTTAGTTAATTTATTTACTCATGAGAATCTGAAAATCACAGAGAATAGTCCTCCATTAGTAAAAACTTGTAAAATCTGGTTAGAGAAGTTTGCCAACAGCAAAGATTATCAGGATCTCAAATTATTTGCTACTAAGTATGAAGAATCATTTAAAGGTCATTGGGCTAATCGCTACACTTCCTATTTATTGATCGATCAATCTGTTAATAATAAGAACCCTAAAGAGCAACAAGAGGCTGCTAGAAGGCTTTCTAAACAGATAAAAGACAAATTTAAGTTTGAACTAGCAATGTATATTGCTCGTTCTCAATCTGCCGTCTCAAGCACAACACGCTATAAAAATCCCAGTATTTTGGGAGATCAAGCTCTGCGCTTAATAAAAGCAATTGTCTTAAAGAAAGGCGTATTTAGCCATGATAATATTGCCCATATATTTATCAAGCAAACTGAAAATCAAACTCTGAAAGAATTTAAAACAAATCTAGAAAAATATCTATTTTTTTCTGTAGAAAATCAAGAATCAGTTGAAACTTGGCGGCGGCAGTTTGCACAGAGTTTATCGTTATGGAAGACAGATTATAACCAAGAAATTATCACTAAAGAATTTTTCTTGAGAACCTGTAATCGAGTGATTGATTACTTTACAATAGAAAATGCTAAAGAACCTTCGCAATTATTTATTTCATTAATTGGCCAAGGTCATGCTCTAACCCTGGTAATTATATTATTAAAGGTTATTTTGATTTGTAGAAATTCTCGAAGACATTTAGAAACTCGGATTGCTCATTTGATTCGTTATTACGAAAATTATTCCGAAGAGGAATGCAAAGGAGTCATAAATTTTATCGAGATTTTTAATATCACGTTCGCCATTTATGCAGAAAATGTAGAATATAACTTGATTAAGATGGAAGAACAGCAAAGCAGTAATCAGCAATTAAATCTGGATAGTTATCGTGTGTTTTCACAGATGAAAGTAGATAGATAAAAATGAGTTTTGCTTGATTCAGGATTTCGCAAGGTGTTCATCTAACCAAGCGAGGGCAGCACCCGCAGTTTCAGCTAGAATACTAATGAGGCGATATAGAGCGATCGCACTAAATACTAAGGCAGCTGGAAAGTGGTGTCGTAAAAGTTCATACGCAGTCGCTTCAAACACACCTAATCCACCAGGCGCACCCGGTATAACAAATCCCAACAACCAAGCGCAACTAAAAGCCCCTAACAACAAAGGAATTTGATTCGTATTCAACGAACCCAAGGCGAACATAGTTAATATAAACCCAGTGGCGCGTAGTCCCATAAAGCCCACTTCTCCTAACAAAGGACGTAAAGGGTAGCTTTTAACACTGAAGGGAACAGTTGGTTGAGTGGTAGCAGCAGACTTTTTTGCTTTTAATTTATACAAAAAACTAATAACGGGGTTCAAAAACCAGGGATGAATCGCACCAAGGACTACAGCTAAACTGAGAAATTGTAGTACTTGTATAACAAGGGTGGTATTCGCTGCTGCAAACTGGCTACTGCATAAGACAATGATGATTAAAGCAGCCGCTAACATGAGTAGCGGTTCCAGTAAAACGCTTAAGGTGGCTGCGCCAGTAGGAATATTGGCATTTTTGGCGGCGATAATTCGCCCGTAGTGATGCCAGATATTACCTGGTAAATACTTCGCGATGTTTGTTTTTAGGTAAACTTGGATGAATTGGGGAGATGATACAGGTTGATTTAACTCTTGAAGAATCCAAGTCCAGATCCAGCCTGCCCAAGTATGAGCTAGTAAAGTTACCCCTGTAGCGATCGCCATAATTGCCCATCCTACCTCATCAATACGGATAGCAGTTACTTCAATCCAATTATCCTTCAGAGCTTTTCCTAAAAAAAACAGCGTCCCCCCCAAAATTATCCAGCGCAAAAATTGCTTCATGAATTTAGTCATTTAACGGTAGAGCAACAAAGGTTAAATACTCAAATATTATGGGACATCAGCTATATCTCCAAAGCTTTTGAAGTATCAAACAGGTTGATGTAGCTCTTTTGACAACAATCATATTATTTTAGTTTATATCTCCCTAGAGTTAGATAAAATTATTCCTTTTGCGCTAATTCAAATGTGACCTGCGCTAGAGGTAAAAATCATTTAATTATTCATATCATTAATTAAAGTTATTATTCTTTCTGAATGCTTGGGATACAAAAGTAATTCCAAATGCCATCTTGGTTGAAATTTAACTAGTCACAAAAAATGCAAGGAGTTAGAACTATGAAAAAAGCAATGACTTGGCTGAGAAATATTCGTCCTTTGAAAGTTTTAACTGTTTTTTTAGCAGGGATATTCCTATTTTTGACTCAGGCTTGTGGTGCTCCAGGAGTAGCAGCACAGCCACCACAGCCTGGTTATCAAGCACCTAATGTCGAGCGATCTGATTCCACTAAAGATTATCCTCTGAATTCTCCTGCTGGTGGGATGAATAACTTCAGTGATGTAGATCCTAGAGCGATAGATGAAAAGGCAGCGAATGATAGAGCTAAGGCTTTAGTGAAAAATGCTCAAAAGAATATCGATCAGAAGGGAGTTGACAGTCGAGAGCAATATGGCCGGAATTTTCAGCAAGGGACACCCCTTGGTGAAAGAGTAAAAAACCTGGGTGAAGATATCGGCAGTTCCGCTGATGAATTGCGCGAAGGTCTTGTAAAGGGGACTCAGCGAGGAATTGAAAATATCAAGGGTAATACCCAGAATGCTAGCGAAGACGTGACAAAAAATGTGAAGCGTGGGGCTGAAGATGCTGGTAAAAATGTGAAGCGCACAGCTGAAGATGCAGGCGATGCAGTGAAGGGAGCAGTCAGAAACGCTGATTGAAATTAGTCTTTCAATCTTTTGCAAAAATATCAAAGCGTCCACAGACTTATAGTCTGGCGTTACCAAACAAAGCCTGCGTAGACAGGCTTTGTTTGCGTTTGAGATGGAGTTTATTTAATTCAATACGGTTCACTTAAGGCTAATAACTAAAACTGGCGTAGGCGTAGGTTGGGTTGAGGAACGAAACCCAACATTATCAAGGATTTGTTGGGTTGAGCGTAGCGAAACCCAACCTACTATTCTTCTTAACTGAACCGTATTGGGGCTTAATTCCTTTGAATTCTATTCATAGATATCTCTAGAAATTAAATATGCATTATCTAGAATCCTTGTAGAGACGTAGCAGTGCTACGTCTCTACATTATTTTTCATATCTCTAACAAGTCTTTGAACTCCGTTAATGAGTCTTGGAACTCCATTAATGAGCCTTTTAGCTCCATTAATGAACCTTTGAACTCTATTAATGAACCTTTGAACTCTATTAACGAGTCTTTTAGCTCCATTAATGAACCTTTGAACTCCATTAACGAGCCTTTGAACTCCATTAACGAGCCTTTGAACTCCATTAACGAGCCTTTGAACTCCATTAATGAACCTTTTAGCTGCGTGAACGATTTTTTTGTGCTGTCGGTAATTGCCTGCAACTGCGCTGTAGTAGAGTGTAACTAATTGATAGCGCTGTGAATAAAATCCTAATTTGTTCAGCTAATCCTCAAAATAGGCAAAAACCGCCCTTGAATGACAAAGCACAGAATTATCCAACTTCTGTACAAGATTGACTCGCAACTAGAAAAGCTTTTCCACTCAAAAAGCTGAAGGAAGACAAGGTTAATAGTAATGTTAAACTCACAGACTAAACGCATCTTCATCAGCTACAAGCGTAATGCTAGCCCCGATGAACCAGTAGCGCTGCAAGTCTTCCAAGCGCTATCGCAGCAGCACAAAGTTTTTATCGACCAAACCATGTCCGTTGGTACACGCTGGGCTGAATGTATTGAAGCAGAAATCCGCCAAGCTGATTTTCTGATTACTTTCCTTTCAGCCTTGTCAACCAGCAGTGAGATGGTGGTGGCAGAAATCGAGACAGCACACCACTTGGCAAAATCACAATCAGGACGCCCGATAATTCTCCCAGTGCGTCTGGCGTATCAAGAACCGTTCTTGTATCCCTTGAGTGCTTACTTAAATGGGATTAACTGGGCGTTCTGGAAAGATGCAGAAGATACGCCGCGCCTAATTGCAGAGTTGTTGCAGGCTGTCTCTGGCGGTGCATTGGCTATCAGTGAAGGAAAATCGAAAGCAGACTTACTCCAGATGAGTCAGCCGTCACTCCTACCCCGTCCCTTTCCTTCAGCACAGCCCGTCTCGCTAGAAATGCCCGAAGGGACAATGGAATCGCAATCTGCTTTTTACGTGGAACGCTCATCTGATGCACTTACTTTAGAGACTATTGAGCGGCAGGGTGTGACAATTACAATTAAAGGCCCTCGGCAAATGGGCAAAAGTTCGCTGTTAATCCGCACAATTCATACTGCTGTGAATGCAGGGAAGCGGGTTGCTTTGCTGGATTTTCAATTATTTGATAAAGCCGCCTTAACTAATGCTGACCTTTTCTTTCGCCAGTTCTGTACTTGGTTAACCGATGAACTGGAAATGACTGACAAGGTTGATGAGTATTGGAATATGCCTTTGGGCAATAGTCAGCGCTGCACTCGCTATGTTGGCCGCTATTTGCTGAAGGAGTTTGGCAACCCCATTGTCTTAGCGATGGATGAAGTTGAAAGGGTTTTTGATACAGATTTTCGCTCTGATTTCTTTGGTATGCTGCGAAGCTGGCACAATAGCCGCGCCACTAATCCCATCTGGAAGCAACTGGATTTAGCACTGGTTACTTCCACCGAACCCTACCAGCTAATTGATAATCTCAACCAATCACCCTTTAATGTTGGGCTAGTAATTGATTTAGAAGATTTTACAGCAGTACAGGTTGCTGATTTAAACCGCCGTCATGGTTCACCCTTCAACGCTAGCGAAGAAAAGCAATTAATAGCGTTGCTGGGTGGACATCCTTATTTAGTAAGGCTTGCACTTTACTCAGTTGCAAGCGATCGCCTCCATCCTACCGCACTATTTGCCAATGCGATGGCAGATAATGGTCCCTTTGGCAATCATCTGCGTAACCACCTCTTCCGGCTGCATAACAAACAGGAGTTAGTTCACGGTATGTTCCAAGTAGTTCGCCAGAACACCTGTGAAGATGAGCGCATCTTTTTCCGCTTACGGGGTGCAGGTTTAGTACGCCGGGAAGGGCGTGTAGTGTTTCCCCGTTGTCAACTTTACACTGATTATTTCCGGGAGCATCTGCGTGGCTAATCCAAACATTTACACTGTAGGCGGGACTGTGCAAGCTGGGGGTGGCATTTACATTCCCCGCCAAGCTGATGAGGAACTTTTAGCACTGTGCCGTGCCCGAACTTTCGCTTATATTCTTGCTCCACGGCAGGTAGGCAAGTCCAGCTTAATGGTGCGGACTGCCGAACAACTAGCTGATGAAGGTATCCAGTCGGTGATTATCGATCTGACTCAGTTGGGGGTACAGGTTACTGCTGAAGAATGGTATCTAGGTTTGCTTACCATCATTGCCGATCAACTTATGCTGGATACCGATGTTCTTCAGTGGTGGCAGTCTCTTAAGCATTTGGGCATTACTCAACGGTTAACCAGGTTTTTTGAGGAAATTTTGCTGGTTGAAATTGCGATACCTGTGGTGATTTTCGTTGATGAAATTGACACCACTCTCAGCCTGGACTTCACCGATGACTTTTTTGCGGCTATTCGATATCTCTACAATGGCCGTGCCCGTCTGCCTCAATTTCAGCGTCTCTCTTTTGTCCTTATCGGCGTAGCAACACCAGGTGATTTAATCCGTGACTCCAAGCGGACGCCCTTTAATATTGGACAGCGCGTAGAGTTAACCGACTTTAACTTAGAGGAAGCACTAACTCTTGCTGATGGACTGGGTTTAACACTAGAACAGTCACAGCAGATGCTCAAGTGGGTACTGAACTGGACAGGGGGACATCCCTATCTAACGCAGCGTCTCTGTCGGGCTATAACAGAGCAAGACAAGAACAATTGGTCTCAAGCCGAAGTTGACCGCGTTGTAAACAGTACGTTCTTTGGTGCAATGAGCAAACAAGACAATAACTTACAGTTTGTGCGGGATATGCTTACCAAACGAGCACCCGATCTGTTCGCTGTCTTGACTACCTACAGAGAGATCCGCCGTGGAAAGCGCATTGTCTTGGACGAAGAGCAGTCGTTGGTGAAGTCCCACCTCAAACTCTCAGGTATTATCGTCCGCCGTGAGCACGCTAGCTTGTGTGTACGCAATTTGATCTACAGGAAAGTATTTGATGATAGGTGGCTCAAAGAACATCTACCAGTTCCGTTGAAAATGCTGACAGTTCAGACTGTGGTTCTTACAAGTGTAGTTACAACGATTTTGATTGTGGGGATGCGGCTTTTAGGAGTGTTGGAGGCTGGAGAGTTGAGTGCTTTTGACCTGATGATGCGATCGCGCCCTGAGGAAGGACTTGATCCGCGCCTACTGATAATCACAATTGACGATGATGATCTGGCAACTCAGCAACTAAATGGTGAGTCCTTGAAAGGATCTCCTCTCTCCGAAAAATCTCTTAACAATCTCCTGGCAAAACTGAATCAGTACCAACCCCGTGCGATCGGCTTGGATATCTACCGTGATTTTAAAGCCACACAACCAGATTTAATTACTCGTCTTCAAAAAACTCAGAACTTGATTGGCATATGCAAGGGGAGTGATAGCTCAGAAAATATCAAAGGCATTGAGCCGCCACCAGAAATCCCTCCAGCAAATTTGGGATTCAGTGACTTTATTCACGATCGCGATGGAGTTATTCGTCGTCATCTTCTGTTCATGAATCAGGAGACGACATCATTGTGTTCTGCTCCATATTCCTTCAGTTTACAACTAGCATCCCTTTATCTGCGCCCTTTAGGAATTCAAACAAAGTTCACCTCTGAAGGGAATTTGCAGTTGGGTAAAACTATTTTTCCAAATCTGAAGTCTCGTACTGGCGGCTATCAAGGTATCGATGCCAATGGCGGTCAAATCTTACTCAATTACCGTTCCTCAAAAGAGATAGCCGAACAGGTGAAGCTAACCCAATTTTTATCTAGTCCGATTAACTCCAGCGCTATCAAAGACCGAATTATTTTGATTGGTGTGACGGCAAAGGGCAATTCTCCAGACACCTGGCCTACGCCCTATGGCGTTCTTTTAGATGAGCAAATGCCAGGAGTATTACTACAGGCGCATATGATTAGCCAGATCCTCAGTGCTGTCCAGGATGGGCGACCGTTACTGCGAGTTTGGTCACTGTGGATTGAGGTGGTCTGGATTTGGGGGTGGTCTTTGGTGGGGGGAATGCTTGCTCGACAGTGGCGTTCGCTCCCTTGGTTGGCATTAGCAGTAGGTGTTACCTCTAGCGTTCTTTATGTAGTTTGCTTTGTTCTCTTAATCTGGGGTATTTGGGTGCCGTTTCTTCCTTCATTATTAGCTTTAATGGCTACAAGCGGAAATGTAGCAGGAATTCGTATTGCCTTACAAAAACAGGAGATGTCTAATAGCAGCTAATTACTGTTTGACAGACTCGAACCTGCTTGAGAGGTGAAGAGATAACAGATGTGATAGCGCGGTGCATAACTGAATACATCGAAATTTGTAATCGGAGAAAGTGCGATCGCCTCTATAATTTCAGATTATGGTGCGTCACCGAATAGCCCGTGGTAGCGATCGCTCTTGCTCTAATCTAAATACAGCATTTCATTAATTTGTAGCAAATTAAATTTTGCAATCCCCTGCAATGCGATTGTATTGCCTTACGCTTTTACGCAAAACTGTAATAAGAAACTGCGTAGGCGTAGACATCGCTCATTCACCACCAACACTACAAATACTTCTGCAACAATAACCCTAACTTTTCCTTCGTCGCGGCTGGTGCTTTATCCAACTGAGTCAAAATCGCATACTGCAACGCCGAATGCGCGTCACTGGTTGGCGGATTTTCACTCAAGCGCCGCACAGTTTCTTGAATCACCTTTTGAGCATTCACAGCATTTCGCAGCAAATTGCCAATCACCATCTCCACCGTCACACTGTCATGGTCTGGATGCCAACAATCATAATCTGTCACCAGCGCTAAAGTTGAGTATGCAATTTCCGCTTCCCTTGCCAACTTCGCCTCTGGTAAATTGGTCATGCCAATAATTGTTGCATCCCAACTGCGGTAAAGATTCGATTCAGCCTTTGTAGAAAAAGCTGGCCCTTCCATGCACACATAAGTGCCGCCGCGATGGAGAGTAACTTCTGGTAAATTGAGAGATGCGATCGCATCTGCCAACACAGTCGCCAAATTTTTACAAATCGGATCGCCAAAGGCAATGTGAGCCACAATTCCCTCACCAAAAAATGTTGAAATCCGATTTTTCGTTCTGTCGATAAACTGATCTGGAACTACCATATCCAGTGGTTTCGCCTCTGCTTTCAAGGAACCCACAGCACTAGCTGAAATTAAATACTTTACACCCAATTGCTTCATTGCATAGATATTAGCGCGAAACGGTAACTCAGAGGGTAAAAGCGTGTGATTACGACCATGACGCGCCAAAAAGGCTACCCGTGTACCATCCAAAGTTCCTAGAATCAAAGCATCAGATGGTGAACCAAAAGGAGTCTCGACTCGCACCTCTTCGACATCTTTGAGGGCATCCATTTTGTAAAGACCGCTACCACCTATAATCCCAATACTAGCTTGAGCCATGATTCTGAACCTGTTCCTTACCGATCTCCTCAGTTATTTTATCGAAAAGGGGAGTAGCAGAAAACAAAGTGATGTCTACGATGAGATATGCGATCGCATTTCATGCCGCTAACACTATTGAATTATTATCCATTCATTGTTTTTTGAGGCGCAGATAGAAGTCATCACCGACTTATTCGAGCATTAATTAATAATTTTTAGCAATCAAATTTTCGATAATTTTTGCAGATTAATGGTTATGATTAACCCTTAAGTTAATCATAACCATAGCCTGTAATTAATGGTTAATGTATACAAATATTAAGTATACGCACTCCTACGCAGGGAAACAAAGCAAGCGTTATACTTTTGGGAAAAGGCTTATTTTAACCCCTGCTTTTAACATTTTCATAAATCAATGACTCTCAATTTTCGCTTTGCCGTAGTCAGCGACTTACACCTGGCACTTCCTCACACAATCTGGGATCACCCTAGCCGCTTTCATCTGGTAGAAGTAAGTATCTCAGCATTTAAAAGTGTACTAGAACATTTAGCACAACTCGATTTAGATTTCTTGTTGTTGCCAGGAGATTTAACCCAGCACGGCGAACCAGAAAACCATGCTTGGTTGCAACAATGTTTAGCCCAGCTACCTTTTCCCGTCTATGTTGTTCCTGGTAATCATGATGTTCCTGTGCTGTTGGGCGATCGGCAATCGATTGCTTTTGCGGATTTTCCTTACTATTACACGAAGTTTGGCTATGACGATCCACAGCAGATGTACTACATTCGTCATTTGCTGCCTGGAGTTAAGCTAATTGGACTGAATTCTAACTCCTTTAATGACCAAGGAGAGCAAGTGGGGTGTTTGGATGCCAAACAGCTGCGGTGGTTAGAAGAGGTGCTGGCGGCATCTGGTGATGAATTAGTTTTGGTGATGGTGCATCATAATGTGGTGGAGCATTTGCCCAATCAATCGAACCATCCATTAGCAAATCGCTATATGTTGTCCAATTCAGCAGAACTATTGCATCTGCTGAGGCGCTACGGAGTCAAGCTAGTATTTACCGGACATTTGCACGTTCAGGATATTGCTTACTCAGATGGAGTATATGATATTACCACTGGTTCTTTAGTGAGCTATCCTCACCCTTACCGAGTGCTAGAGTTTCATCGGGATAACCAAGGTAAAGAATCGTTGCAAATTTTATCCCATCGCGTAGAGTCAGTGCCTGAGTTCCCTGACTTGCAACAGTCATCACGACAGTGGATGGGCGATCGCTCTTTCCCTTTCCTAATTAAGCTACTAACTCACTCTCCATTAAACTTACCGTTATCACAGGCAAAAAAAATAGCTCCTGGTTTGCGCGATTTCTGGGCAACTATTGCTGATGGGGATGCAGTGTTAGATTATCCTCATTTTCCCTCAGAAGTGCGGCGCTATATTCAGACATATAGTGCATCACAGTCTAACTCAGCGATCGCCACTGCTGGAAATTTGACGATGATTGATAATAACAGCACACTGTTGCTGAATAAGAGTTAGGAGTTAGGAGTTTGGAGTTAGAAGGTGATTCAATACTCAGCATTCATTACTGATTTTGACGACAAATTCCAAATGCTGAGGTGTAGGCGTGTAAAAAGGTTCTGCCACCAACAGGGCCGATTTCACCGCCACAGAAAAAGCCACCTATAGGAATATCGTTAAGGTAGCGCTGAAATAATTCAGAATCGAAGTTGGGTTTACCATAGAGTCCTTCACCTCGTCCCAGACAAGAAAACATCAAAGCAGCTACCGCAGAGGGTTCAGATTCTCGCTGGTGTTGATAACTTTGCAGGAGTAATTCGAGGTCTTCAGCAGAGGCTTGGGCATCGCGGAGGTGGAATTGTAGCCTTTGACCAGGACGGACGCGATCGCCAATTGCGATCGCCCCAGCATTTGGATCGACCCCAAGAATACCACGTATTAAAAAGTCTCCTTGCTGCAAAGCCAGCTTGAATTCATCCATTGCCACACCAACAAACAGAGAATGCTGTGCTAGAATCCGTTCTTGTTCGCTGAGACTAGCAATCAAATCTCGCAATACCACTAAAGGCACTTTCTCATCTAACTCTAGAATGATGTTGCGATCGGCTTTTGTGACTTGCAATGGCTTGCCAATCGGTCGGCATCCTTGGGCGACAATCGTTTCCAAAACAATATTGCCAGTCAAAGCTATACCAACAGTGCCCTCACGATACAAGTTTTGCTGTTCCTCACCGTTAGTATCGTTACAAAAAAGGGCAACACGACCACCCATACCTCCGCCACTAGCCTGTCCTCCCACGATCGTCGATCCTGGATAAGCAAAATCTAGCCCCTGCAACAAATCGTTGATTCCAGAGGCAAAGGAACTAGACAGCAAAATGAACTGCGGTGTCGGTGATGGTGGTACACCGATCAAATCAACCCAAGCATCTGGTGAACTGTCTAAGTCAGGTAATTCTTCCGCAACAACATGAAAAACTTGAATCTTGACTCCTGGAAGGTGTGCTAAAGTCAAGCTAATAGCTGGTTCGGCTTCTAATTCTTGGGTTTCTCCGCTCACTGTCGTCCCAATTACACCACCACCACTACAGCCAATTAGCACAGGCACAGAAAGTTTTTCAGCTAACAAGGGTAACAGTCGGGAATACTCACTCGCAAAAGCAGACGAAATGAATACCAGTCCTAGATCCGCAGGTGCTGTTAACGATGAAACAGCTCGTTCCACCACATCTGTAACAGCGGCTTCCAGAGAATGACGGGTTGATAGGGCATTTGCCCACTGCATTTGGTCTGCCATGAGTTTTGAGCTTCTTTCTCTTTTTAGGCTAGTAGATTTTGACTTTTTATTTTGGGAAGAATTGCATCTTACAAGAATTGATGCCAGCCCTTTGTCTCCTCCATCCCAAGAAGTTGGGGTTGTCATTCCCTAATATAGGCATCTAAATATATTGTATGATTATTTATCTATGCTACTAATTCCACAAAATCTTAAAAAATAAAGGTAAATGTACTATAGATACGGTAGCTTGCTGTATTGGTTATAAATCAATAAGCTAAAACACTAACTTATGATTGGCTAAATGGTTAGAATGGTTAGTAATCAAGAGAAAAACTGCCATTTCTGAACATTTTCTATACTAGTATTAACAACACACAACGAGACTAAAGCTAATGACCAACATCCAAGAAACAGCAAAAGGCGACATCCAAGAGAAAATCCAAGAAGAAGTGGAACAAGCGCGTACTGTCTGTGATATTAACGGTAGCAACTCACCAGAGTGTGCTGCTGCTTGGGATGCAGTAGAAGAATTGCAAGCCGAAGCTTCCCACAAGCGCCAAAGCAAGCCAAAAAATTCTCTAGAACAGTATTGTGATGACAATCCAGATGCAATTGAATGCCGGGTTTACGACGACTAGAAATTGAGGCAACTGGATTTTCTGTTGTTTCGTGAGCAAATAATGTTTGGTAAGCAAATAACCAGCATTGCCTAAAGAAGACGCCTAGAGTGGAGGACGTGGAAACTCACCAATGTCCTCCACTCGTAAGCGTTTTATTTAGAGCTAACGATTTTAGTCGTCGAAACAAAAAATAAATTCTTTATTTGAATCAATAGGCTTCTTCCAAAGGGATAAGTTACGATTTCCATAAATTAAACAACCAATTAATTGGCATTAGGGGCGTACATCTGTACGCCCCTATAAATTTTTTATAATACTCGTGACTTCTAGTCATACGAGGTTCAATAAACTATTATCAAGAAGAATTCAGGATGAATGGGAGTTCGACTGACTCCTGAATAAAAGGGTTTAATATCCCTGCCTTATTTAGCAGTCTACAATCCATTAGTGGTATAAAATACTACTTGATTGATTATTTGAACTCCTGACTTCTTTTTTATCTATTGTTTGAGAAAAAATATGGACTATGATATTTGGTTTCGACCTTTCGTCTGGATTGATTACCGACTGGCGGTATTATTTCTGGTAATTATTCCGCTAATTCTTCTAATTTGGGCATTTGTACAAAAAGCGGAAGGCATACAACGCTTATTGGCTATATACTGGCGAGTATCAAGCTTGGTGGCAATCACGATTTACTTAATGATTGCCCAATATCCAGTTAGCTTTATCTCTGGATTTATAGCTCAGATTTTAATCCCGATTTCGTTGTGGTTCTGGGTGGATATCAACGATGAAATTGAGTATCAAACCAGTGGATCTTTGAAATTTATTTTTACCTCTTGGCGCTGGGCGACAACTGTTTATTGTTTTTTGGGCGCACTAGCCTTTATCCCTTTTTTGGGTTGTGCTTTTTCTGCCAGTGTGATGAAGAGTTCTTATTGTCGCGTCTGGTTTGAGATTCCGTTATTATTCAAAGAATATTTTCATGCTAATAGCAAAGCTGAGTTCTTAGGTTTTCTTGGTATAACTAGTTTAGTCATTTATGTGGTTTACTTAAGCTATTTTGTTCTGATTAAGCTGGGCAAACAGGGACGCTCGGCTACACCACAGTAACCCTCGCTACGCCACTTTACTCCTACTCTTAAAACAATGAATTCCATTGGTAAGCGACTGGAACAATACACCGCTAAACGCACCAAAGAAGTCCTAATTGTAACGGTGGAAATTGCCGATGAGGAAGATACAATTGCTATTTTCAAAGGCTTTTCCAGTTCTTTGATGCGTCCAACGGCATTTGATGCAGATGTACCAGTTCTACCAGATGGGGCAAACATCCTCAACATTGACCGAGTAGCCAGTCCTTACAATCCTGAAGCACCCCGTTATATTCAACAAGGAATTTCTTGGTCAGCTATGGAAGCTCTATTATTAGAAGTAGGCGTTTGACTAATTACTAATTCGTAATTCGTTCGTAATTTTGGTGTAATTAAGTAAAATGCCTACTGCTGCTCAAGTAGCAAGTTTGTATCGTATTAGCTATCAACTGACGTATATCATGCTTCAACCCATATACCTCATTTGTGTTGATAATCGGACTCGTAATGTATACATCCTTGCTGGGTATGACGAAGAGATTGAATTCCAAATTTTACCCAACGGAGAGTTATCTGATGAGCCGAATTAATTACGATTCAATGTCTGATGTTGAATTGAAACAGTATTTTCTCAAGCATCGCGGGGATCAAGCCGCTTTTCAAGCATACTTGGACAGGATTAACCAGCGTCCGCGTAGGATTGTTGCAAGCCCTGACGATCCCGATTTTGATGAGAAGGTTCAAGCAGCGATTCGCCAAAAGCTAGAAGCCGCAAGAAATAGTAATCAGCTGTAGACGAAAATCTGTGCAATCGCATTATTTCATGGATTATTGACTCAAGGTGTTGGTCAGGCGATCGCAGTTAAGACAGACTGGATTATACTGTGAGCTTTATTTGGATGGGCTTAGATGCAATATTCACAGGATGCAAACACGCCAAAACAATTCAGTCAATTACAACGTTGGGAAATTGTACAAACCTTGCTACAACGTAAGAACCTGAGCAGTCAGGCAAAACAGGCATTCCACCAAGCTTATCCCAATGCACCAGAAGAGATGCTGAAAACTGCTGTTTTTCACACTTACGTTGATGGGATTGGAGCCGCAATAGACTGGTTAGTTGATTTAGAGTTATTTTTACGTGAACCCAGTCATGAACTAGATACTAGTGTTGCGTATCACCTGCTGTATCACCTGTACAATTGGTATCAGTTCAATGCATTGCTTGCAGATGGGAAAACAGGAGTTTTGGAATGTCTCAAGGAAATTAAGGAGTTGGCTTCAGATGGAGATATAGAGGCAATTCTTGCAGCAGTTGAGGAGCTAGAATCGATGTTTGAAGGCGATCAAAACTATCCTAGTTTTTAGTTAAGCGGCTGTATCACATGAAGCAAGCTACAGATGGATCTAAATTGCTATCTGAAACTGTTTTCTCTACGAGACGCTGCGCGAACAATTTTGAAGAATTATTTAGACATCATAATTTTCAATCCAACAGGGTGGGTTTATGTGAGGTCTCAGCAAAGTGGATAGAACTCAACATCAGTCTTACAAACCGTGGCAGATAGGAGCTTTCCCAAAAAAACGTCGTGATGTGCAATTGCTTAAAGATAGTGACGATGGTCTGGAAATAGACCTCATTTTTTACGATCCAAATCAAACTATCACAGTGAAGTTCACATATACAGAAGTGTATCGGGTTATAGACGAAGGACGCAGGCTCAAGCAACTCCAGCACTTGCCTATACCAATGGAGGAAACATTATATATGGTGTCCAATTCAGATATTGTAGAGGAGTTAGTGGATGAATCTTGCGGAATGTTGGAAACTAAGGATGTGGTTCATTACTTTATTGTTACAGACAATGATTGTATTGACGTTATTACCAAGGCTAATATCAAACCACAATTGGGGAAAAAATGCTAGGTTCAGTGATATAAAATGTCCCGTTCTGGATACACACTTCCCGTCTTTGCGTGCGCTGCTGCTGTTGCAGCTTTACATTGGTTACACGATCGCCAACCCCTAAGCATAGCATCTGTAGATTTGATTGAACCCGCTCAAATCGCAGAAATACCCATTGAACAGGTAGCAGGATTATCTGAGAATACAGCTTTAGCGATCGCTCGTAGCGATCCTGGTGATAATCTCGATTTGACTAAAGATACACCGATTTGGGCATTGGTGGAATGGCGAGAACAGGGTGATGATGCAGTAATTATTAAAGGTGGGGAAGGAATTGGTAGACAATTAAATGCTGATGACAAGCCAGCTATTTATGCTTATGCTCAAAGGCTGTTGCAAGAGAATTTGCAACGAATGCTAGCACCTGGGGAAAAAATCACGGTGACAATTATTCTACCTGAAGGGCGATCGCTAGCTGTTAGAACTTCCAATTCTGCCTTTGGTGTGGTTGAAGGACTTTCCCTTTTAGGCACAACTGGTATTTCTCAACCCTTAAGTACACCAGATCAGCTTGCAGTTTTTCGGGCGGAATTACAAAATAAAGCCAGTCGTTTTGAGAGTTTAGTATTCTGCATTGGGGAGAATGGCCTGGATTTGGCGCGTAAACTAGGGATTAATCCCGAACAATTGGTCAAAACTGCTAACTGGCTCGGCCCAATGTTAGTAGAAGCTGATGTGCTGGGTGTCAAAGAAATCTTATTATTTGGCTATCACGGTAAGCTGATGAAACTAGCCGGAGGGATTTTTCACACCCATCACTACTTGGCTGATGGACGGCGGGAAATTTTAGCAGCTCACTGTGCGATCGCAGGTTTAAAATCACCAGATATCCAAGCTGTATTTAACAGTGCAACTGCTGAAGCAGCACTAACACACCTAAAATCCCTAGATGCTGCAACTGGTAGTGATTGGGTAAATAAAGTTTACAGTGCGATCGCCGAAACTATCGATGTTCGTTCCCAAGAATACATCCAAAGTCATAGCGAAAGCGGCACAAAAGTAACAGTCTGTGGCTCGATTCTCTTCGATCGCGATCGCAAAATTATCGTGAAGAGTAAAACTGCTGGTCTGTTGATGGAAAAATTATGTTAATTTATTATGAATAATCGTAAACAATTCAAAAAAATAATCCTTTAAGTAACCACTCTAGGGTAGATTTATCGTTTTAATACCATCTCCAACTCCGGGGTTTGACAAATGCACGTAAACTAGCGTTTGTCAAGGCTTTCTATACCATTATCAGCCTATCTAGGCTGGATAATAGCATCACCATAGACCACAAAGCATCTATTTATCCTTAACAGATATAACACTTCCGTCATGAATACAGCGGTGACTCTACCAACAGAACAAGCGCCCCAAACATTGGAAAATTTTGGGCGGCTCGATCGCCAATTGATTGTAATTCTGGATTTTGGCTCTCAATATTCTGAGTTGATTGCCCGTCGCATCCGCGAAACTCAAGTATACTCCGAAGTTTTATCCTATCGCACTACTTCTGAACATTTGCGCCAACTCAATCCCAAGGGAATCATCCTCTCAGGTGGTCCAAGTTCAGTTTATGGTGATAACGCTCCCCATTGTGACCCAGAAATCTGGAATTTGGGAATACCCATTTTGGGTGTTTGCTATGGGATGCAGTTGATGGTAAACCAACTTGGTGGGGAAGTGGCAAAGGCCGATCGAGGTGAATACGGCAAAGCCTCATTATATATTGACGATCCCACAGATTTGCTTACTAATGTTGAAGATGGCACTACCATGTGGATGAGTCATGGAGACTCAGTAACTCAAATGCCATCGGGGTTTGAATTGCTAGCACATACAGAAAATACTCCTTGTGCTGCGATCGCCGACCACGAAAAGAAACTTTACGGCGTTCAGTTCCATCCAGAGGTGGTGCATTCTGTTGGTGGTATAGCATTAATCCGTAATTTTGTCTACCATATCTGCGATTGTGAACCCACTTGGACAACAGCGGCTTTTGTTGAAGAAGCAATTCGAGAAATTCGCGCCAGAGTTGGTGAAAAGCGGGTGCTGTTGGCGCTATCTGGGGGAGTGGATTCTTCTACCTTGGCTTTCTTGCTATACAAAGCAATTGGCGAGCAACTGACTTGCGTGTTTATCGATCAAGGCTTTATGCGAAAATATGAGCCAGAGCGATTGGTAAAGCTGTTTCAAGAGCAGTTTCACATTCCTGTTGAATATGTTAACGCCCGCGATCGCTTTTTGGCTAAAGTTGCTGGGGTAACAGATCCTGAAGAAAAACGCCGCCGCATCGGACACGAATTTATCAGTGTATTTGAGGAAACATCCAAGCGCCTCGGTCACTTTGACTATCTAGCTCAAGGAACTCTTTATCCAGATGTGATCGAATCTGCTGACACCAATGTAGATCCCCAAAGTGGTGAGCGGGTAGCGGTGAAAATTAAGAGTCATCACAATGTTGGCGGTTTGCCCAAAGACCTAAGATTTAAATTGGTTGAACCACTGCGGAAACTATTTAAAGATGAAGTCCGCAAACTTGGACGTTCCATTGGTTTACCAGAAGAAATTGTTCAACGGCAACCTTTTCCTGGGCCTGGTTTAGCAATTCGTATTCTGGGGGAAGTTACATCTGAGCGGTTAAATATTTTGCGCGATGCCGATTTGATTGTACGGCAAGAAATTAACCAACGCGGTATGTATCATGATTTCTGGCAAGCATTTGCTGTATTGCTGCCAATTCGTAGTGTTGGCGTTATGGGAGATCAACGTACTTACGCTTACCCCATTGTTTTGCGGATTGTTACCAGTGAAGATGGCATGACTGCTGATTGGGCGAGAGTGCCTTATGATGTCTTGGAAGTGATTTCTACTCGAATTGTGAATGAGGTAAAAGGGGTGAATCGGGTAGTTTATGACATCACCTCTAAGCCACCTGGAACCATTGAATGGGAGTAATCAAGTTTTGAGTTGACTTAACTAAAAGCTCATTACTTTTTGCTATGGTTCAGATTACTTCCAGGAGTTTAGATTCGCATACAGCAGTTTGCAAGTTAATAGTTAGGTGTATTACTTCTGACTCCTAATTCTGACTGGATCTGGAGCGTCTGCGGCTGCGTTTCAATAAGCTTGAGTTAAGAGTTATTGGTGTAGATAATTGGTCTTTAAAAACGCGATCAATAGCGTCTCTACATCTAGGTTTTGAGCTTATCTGAACTAACTGTATTGATTTAAAAATGGCAATGCCGACCTGACTCGTTTTAAGACTTGGCATTGTCTATTTTTTTTGACTTTTTTCAAGCTCCATCAAAATCCAAACATGTTAGTAAAAAAGCAGTCAGTAGTTAACAAGATTATTTTTGAACTTAACTTATTCGTTAAAGTTAATTTTTTAATGTAAAGGAATTTAAACACTAACATAATTTTATCCAGTCGATAATTATAAATGCCAGTGAATAATTAAGCATCAATTGGATGGTGACAAGACAAATTGAGTTATTTTCTAGGAAAATCGGCGCGATCGCAGTAAAATTACCAATGGTATGGTGATAAAGATAAAAAATAAGCAGATCATTGGAAATACATTTCATTCGATCAACATTAATGGAGATGTTATGGAACCTGCTCTTCCCCTTGCTGGCTTAAACATCCTCGTAGTTGATGATGATGATGATAGCCGCTTTTACATTACTACTGTGTTGGAAGCTGATGGAGCCACCATTACGGCAGTTGCATCGGCAGCGGTAGCATTGAAAGTATTACCTGAGTTGCAACCAGATGTCTTGATTTGTGATATTGCTATGCCTGATGAAGATGGCTACACCCTTATTCGCAAGATCCGGGCACTAAAGCCCGATCTTTATGGAAAACTTCCCGCGATCGCTTTAACTGCTTATGGTGATAGCGAGTATCGTAGCCGTGCTTTGGAAGCGGGTTTTCAGACTCATGTGGCTAAACCTGTCGATCCAGGAGAACTAGTTGCGATCGTCGCAGAATTGGTTGCTTCTTATAAGAGTTAATACAAAGATGCAGTTATTTGTCAGTCGTTATTTGTTATTTTCTTTATCTATTTTTTAAACAAAGAAATTAAGGTTATAAAACATCACTTTTGGTAAGGTATTGGTTTGGGAAAAAATGTTGACAATAACACAATATACTTAGGTTCAGGCTTGATCCCCCCTAACTCTCCTTTTTAATGAGGGAATTAAAGCAAGCCTTTTTAAGGGGAACCAGCATAGTATAGGGCGTGATTTAGAATGACTGAGACTACTTTGCTCCAGTTTCAAAACTAATTTGCTCAGATTTATATGCTGGTGGCTCGACGTGAATTAAAATTCTCACTGGACGAAATCGTTCTTCTAATCGGCTTTCTACTTCTTCGGTAATGTGGTGGGCGGTTTCTACGTCTGATGCATCCACTATTAAATGCATTTCAATAAAAACTTGACGACCAAGAACACCACGAGAAGCGATCGCATGACAGTTAATTACACCTGGAACAGAAGTGGCGATCGCGTGTATTGCTTCTGGTGCGATCGCCATTCGATCTACAAGCCAAGGCAAATTCTCTTTTAAAACTGACCAGCCACTCCAAAATACCAACAAGGCGACAGGAAAAGCTAATACCAAATCCATCCATTGATAACCTAGCCAAACTCCTATCAAGCCACCAATTACAGAAATTGTCACCCAAATATCGCTCATGGTGTGTGTCGCATCAGCGATGAGAATTGAGCTACCTACCCGCTTACCCACAGCACGTTCATAAAACGCCACAAAAATATTTACGCCCAGCACAATTAGTAATAACCACAACTCAGGTGGCGATATTTTTATCGGTTCACCACCACCTTTGAGAATTCGTTCGATTGCTCCTTGCAGAATTTCAAAACAGGCTATTCCTAAAAATGAGGCAATTCCTAGAGCGCCTACTGCTTCAAACTTGCTGTGTCCGTAGGGATGCTCGCGATCGGGTTGTGGAGAAGAAAATTTACTCGCAATTAATCCTAAAACGTTGTTGGCGCTATCTGTCACACTATGCAAGGCATCAGCTAATAAACTCAAAGAACCTGTCCAGTAGCCCACAACTGCTTTCAATCCCATTACAAACAGGTTGAGCAATAGAGTAATAATTAAAACCTTTCGTACTTCAGCGCGGTTATCGTAAATCATAGATAATTTATCACATCAAGTTCTATGACTTCTAATGTAGACCTCAAAATAGAAATAAACACAAATGAAGTGTATCAAAGTCTTACACAGTAAGAGCTAAGTCTCTCTATAGTCTCTATGTTTTAGATCAATTTGTTGAGATTCTTTTTAACTAACAACAGCTACAAGTTGGATAGGCATTAGTAACGGCTTTATAAATAACCGCGTATATTTAGCATTAATTTCAGTAATATTTTAATTAACTTTGTTATTAATACATCAACTGAGGTCATATCGAAGTGTATTCAAAGATATTATGATGACCATCATTGGTCTGTATTTACTCTAAATAACCGATCGGCTTAATGAGTGTTATTTACTGCCTGATAAGGATAAGTAAGCTCATGGTTTATTTAGAAAATTGTCACAATTTGAGAAGCGAAATCTGACAGTTTCCACGTCAGATATCCATGTGATACCAAATAGGCGCTATCTTTTACTGTGGCCACGCTTGCAACGCTGTCTCCACAGCCCGCAGGAGTTCTGTTCGGGTAGCTCCGGTTGCCGCCAGAACTGATATTCCACAATTGACCGTCACAACAAAGCGGGCGAGAGCAGCTGGATCTGAATCGGCTGGCAAGTCCCCTTCCGAAATTGCCTGCTCGAAACGCTTACGCAGAGAAGCTTCACTCGATTGTCGGCGTGCAGACAATTCCTGCCGGATCGGATCGGCTGGATCTCCGCATGAAAGCGTGCCATGAACCCAGAGACATCCCGGTGGATTATGTGGATCGGTTCCTAAGTCAACGACTCCGTGCATCATCCTTTCGGCGACCTGGCGCGCAGTCGGCTCTTTGAGAGCTTCACGAAGATAAGCTGATGGCCCGTCGGCATAGCGCTCCAGCACTTTGCGGAATAGAGATTCCTTGTTGCCAAAAGCGGCGTAAAGGCTAGGACGATTAATGCCCATAGCCTCAGTCAGATCCGAGAGGGATGTGCCTAGATAGCCCTTGCGCCAGAACACATACATTGCACGATTGAGCGCGTCATCAGTATCGAACTCGCGGGGTCGGCCTATAGCCGCAGTGTTTTTTTCCTGTTTCATACTCATCAGTATAATAATTTCTTGACAGGCTTACCCCCATGCTTTATATCTATACCAGACGATACAAAACTTTAATGACAAAAGAATACTATGAGCAACAAAAAACTTACAGGTAAGGTGGCATTGGTAACAGGTGGCTCACGCGGTTTGGGGGCAGCGATCGCTAAACGTCTCGCCCAGGATGGGGCAGCTGTTGCCCTCACCTACACTAGCTCGCCGCAAAAAGCCGATGAGGTGGTGCTTGCGATCGAAACAGCAGGTGGACGAGCTTTGGCTATCCGCGCCGACAGTGCCAATGCTGAAGCGGTGAAAAATGCTGTCACCGAGACTGTAAAAGCTTTTGGCCGTCTCGATATCCTCGTGAACAATGCGGGGATCGCCACCTTGGCCACTATCGACGAGTTCTCACTAGATGATTTTGACCGAATCATCGCGGTTAATATTAAGGGCGTGTTTGTGGCAACTCAAGAGGCTGTCCGCCATATCGGCGAGGGGGGAAGGATCATTATGATTGGCAGCGTCAACAGTGACATCATGCCATTTGCTGGTGGTTCCGTTTATGCCTTGACCAAGGGTGCGATCGCTAGTTTTACGCGCGGTCTGGCCCGCGATCTCGGTCCTCGTGGCATCACAGTAAATAATATCCAACCCGGCCCGGTGGATACCGACATGAACCCAGCTGACGGTTCCTTTGCCGACACCATGAGAAGTATGATTGCCCTCCAGCGCTATGGTCGGAGTGAAGAAGTCGCCGATATGGTTTCCTATCTTGCCAGTGCAGAAGCTGGTTTCGTTACTGGTGCGAGTCTGAAAATTGATGGCGGCTTCGCAGCCTGATTCGGCGGTAACAGAACGACAGGGTAATACTCTGGTTGCAAACTAATGAAAGCCTGTTACGTAGTAAGCACTTCAGTGCTTAACACAAGGACTAAAGTCCTTACTACAAACTTATTTACCCAGGAAAAAATACTTGTCTTGACAGACTAACGAATTACGCCAAGCGGTACTAATGGTCTTTGAAGAAGACACCGAGAACTATCAGAGTGGGATTCAGACCCCTTCTTCCGGTAATATAAGTACTTATCAAGAAGTTTTAATAAAAAAAATATGTCTTCAATTCCTCTAACATTGAACTTAATTGAAGGTTCAGTCTCCTTCAGTTTTTCACCCCAAGCAGCACGAGAATTAAAGACAGCGACAGATCAACTGATGGAACGCCTGAAAGCGATCGCTGCTAAACCCACTCCTGGCGGTGGTAGAGTGACTCCCCAGCCTCCCCTGGAATATCGTTATACGGGTGAAGTATTTTTAGAAGTTTTTTGTAATCCTAATATCTGGCCAACGCCCTTCGCAGCCAAAGTTTTGCTGACTGTCCGCAATGTCAACATTCGCTTGACTACTGAAGCTGAACTTACTCGCATCATTGAAGACATTAATCAATATTTAGAGCAAGTAGGATAATAGTTCATCCGATTTTTCTGTGCTTTGCAAGATTTTTTCAGAAAAAATACTATAAAAATTTTGGATTTTGCGAAAGTTGAGCCAGTTGCTTGCGGAGGTTCCCTATCTTGTGGCAACTGATGAACGTTAGCCTGACTTAGCAAACTTTTCAAGGCTGATTTTGGCTTTTAACGGCAAGCAGACAATCGCTTCCCTCAAGTAAGGGATGCAATTTCGGTTCAAATGTGAAGTTCCTACACTTCTATCGGATCGATGTAGGAACTTCGCAGAATCTATATACTAAACTCAAGCCGTGACACCAGATGTACAGAACAAATGGTTTTGATGCCTTCTTTAACTTGAAAAGTTGTATAAGTTCAGACTCAAATGCTTCTGTATTAATCAAAAACGCAAGATTCTGTATAGGGCAATGCTCATTCAAAACTAGAGATTATCCCCCAGATTGAGCGTTGAATCTTTGATGGTGACATCCACACATCAAAAACAAACTCCCAATCCCAAACCCGAAATCAAACATTGATTAGTCGTTGTCCCACTGTTCGCGACCAATTAGGTCGCCAATGCGATCGCGTAACAAAAAGTCACATTTCTCTAATTCACATTCAACGCAAACCCACTCTCTCGCTGGAATGTATTGGCAGAGGCTATATATTGGCTGTTGTCGGCTAACCATTCCCTTTTGCACCAGTCGGCGTGCTTCGTCTTGAATCACGTCTAGAGAGTAGTAATTGATAGAAGGCACCGTATTCACACTCATGGTTTTTACTCACAAATTAACACTTACGATAGTGTTCCCGTTAAAAATTAGGAACAAACATTACAGAAATTAGACTTGTGGCTAAGATTTTGTAGTTTGCTATACGGAACTATTTTTATTTTGACGCTACATCTCCTGAAATTATCTCAAGAAATGTTAAGAAAGTCAACGAATCCTGACATTTCCCGAAAATCCGCTTTACAAAAAAAATTCCAAGTAGTTAACTTAACCTGCTTATGTAGCTGTATGACTTTGATGCCACAAGTCTGAAAGTCTTGCCATTACTGTATTTAGGCAAGATTTGGTGGGTGGGAAGGGTTTATATTGCGATGGCTTACATATCAAATAATCACCTTAAAAGCTGGATCTATAACTGCGGGTATTCATCTAAGGTAAACAACACAATAATATTTGTCAGTTACTGGGGTATAAACTGTTGCAAAACATAACGGACAAAGTATACTACAAAGGCTTTAACCATAGCATCTGTTAACAATTTCTTAAGTAAGCCTGTAATTTCTTAGTTAATTTCAGCACTAACACCATCCAATTTTGTTTTGAAAAACATCTGTAAAAGGGTCGAGTAATTCTCTAATTCGTAATCAGGACACACAGAAACAGGAGTCAGAATTTCAGAATTAGTGAATATTCCACCCATAAAGGAATGGAGTTTTAGCAACGAAGAATGTTTAAACCTTGTTTCGCCTACAAAAAGAGAAGTGTCTTGCTGAATTGGGTTATGTTCACATTAAAACAGACGCGATCTAGTCACGTCTGTAAACTGTTTGGCGGATTTGCTGAGATTAATTGTTCTGAAGTTACATTGTTGTTTTAGTTACTTATTCGGAGAATTCTTCATCATTTTGAACAGTGCTGTCTTCTACTGCTACCAGATTTTCTGGCGGGCGATCGTGGTTAAGTTGGTTTAGTAGTGCCAATACTTTATTACCGCGTTCTATAGAGCGATCTTCGAGAAATATCACCTCTGGTGTACGACGTAAGCGTACCCGCGCCCCAAGTTCGCTGCGGACATAACCTGTGGCCGACTTTAAGCCTGCCATTGTTTCTACCTTAGCTTCATCTGTACCATAGATGCTGACGTAGATTTTGGCGTGTTGGAGATCGCCGGAAACATCAACATCAGTCACACTGACCATTCCAGTACCCACACGGTCATCCTTAATTCCGTTAAGCAGCATTTGGCTAACTTCCCGTTTGATCAGTTCAGCAACGCGGGAAACCCGACGATTTGTAGCCATAAAAATTTCGCCTCATCACAGAGGTTGTACGACAAAAATAGATGCAAAATAGACAGTACTTAGCGGGAGCAACGCCAAAAGCAACCGTCTGTGGGGCACAGCCCCGATATAACGCTAGTCTAGATTGGACTCAAGCCCAGCATTGCCCGTAGGGTGAAAGTCAGGAAGACTAGGCTGCTCACAAATAACCCCAAGATAGCGATCAAAGTGATAGGGCGTTTCAACAATGGCATTAATGGCGCAAAGGTGTTCAGAAACAAGCCTAAGACAATCGTAATTAAGTATCGGGGGTAGCGAAAAACGTTATCCCAAAATCCGTCAAACATCTGAATGTAAACTGCCTTGTTATATACTTACGTTTGTTTTGATATGCTTTATCTACTCAATTGTAATATATGTGGCTAGAAATTTAGCCAGTTAATCTAAAATTTGGCTTGTCGGTTATATTGGCTTTATTTAGTCATAATTATTTTCAGTTAAATTGTAAGTAAATGGTAATTCAAGTCTCGAAGGAAACTAGCCCGCGTCCATTTTTGAAGTGGGCAGGGGGTAAAAGTCGGTTGATACAGCAATATATTCCTTATTTTCCCAAGAGTTATAAAAATTACTATGAGCCATTTTTAGGTGGTGGTGCTGTTTTTTTCTATCTCCAACCAAGTGCAGCCATTTTAACTGATATTAATGCCGAATTAATTAACACTTATTGTTGCGTTAGAGATCGGGTTGAGGAATTAATTTCTCTACTAAAAGAGCATAAAATCCGACATGATAAAGATTATTACTATAGTGTCAGAAACAATTCTAGTGGTACTGATATAGAAAAAGCGGCTCGTCTAATTTATCTTAATAAGACTTGTTTTAATGGTCTTTATCGAGTCAATTCACAGGGAAAATTCAATGTGCCATTAGGCAGATATAACAATCCAAATATTTGTGCTGAGGTTTTACTAAAAGCAGCTTCAGAAGCCCTTTCCCATGCAGAAATTAAACAAGCAGATTTTACAGAAGTCCTAAATCATGCGACTAGCAGTGACGACTTTGTATTTTTTGATCCGCCCTACCATCCTATCAGTGATACTAGCTATTTCACTGCTTATAGTCAAAATTGCTTTAGTCAAAAAGACCAAGAACTTTTAAGAGATACTTGTGCAGAGTTAGCAAGTCGTGGTGTCAAAGTTATGATATGCAATTCTGATAGTGAATTTATTAAAAAAATTTATACTGATATCAATTTTGAAACCTATAAAATTAAAGCAACGCGTTCAATTAACTCAAATATAAAAAATAGAGGCGTTATTAACGAACTCTTAATTACATCTTTATTTTAAAGATTTTTATTTGCCCAAGCAATAAATCTATCTAAGCTATAGACTGCTAATAAATTATGGTTATCATTAACTCTTGCTTTCAGCCATTTGCTTGCGCCTTCTCGCATACCTTCACCGCCTAAAATTACGATAGTTGGTGCTGGGTAATAGTGCTGAATGTTCATGTTCAAGTAAGGAAATTTTTCATCAACTGAACCGGGGCTTTCTTGCCATTTGCACTCGAAAATTAAACCAGATGGCATTGCAGATGAGCCGACAACATAAAAATCAACCTTCAGATAGGTATGATAAATTCCAGTTCCAATATAAACCTCTTTGCCATAACGTTTTGGCAATAAAGTAGCATTTAGTATAAATTCTTTTTGGACATAGCTTCCTACTTGGAAATAATTATGCCCATGCAAGATTGCTTCTACATTTGCTTCTAAAATATTCCCAGACTTATTTGCCCGTCCGCCTTGAGTCAGAGCCATCCTAAATCCCTCTGCCAAAAGTCCTGCTTATTATAGGATTTCACAGAAGCAGTAAAAAAGGTTCAGTTGCTTAATATGAATTTTTTATTTTGGCTAAACGAGGTTGGATTAATAGGTAAAAAATCCGAATTTATTGGTATTTTTGTACTAAACAAATACAAATGTATTAATAATTTGGATTAGTGAATGAGTTACTAATTCAGGTAATAGTTAAAATAATGGATTTATCTTTAGTCTCAAAGAGCAACTATTGTAAGCGACTACGCCATTTTTCTGGGTTTTGGAAACAGTGGAAAACAGCGTAGAGAATAATCTCCTGTTTATTAAACTCCTAAAAAACGACGTAGGGAAAACGCCTAATTGTAGCGCGGCGATAGGTTTCATGAACAATCTGGTATGTCCTGGGGTGACGCTGAATTAAATTCAGGCAGGCATCAATACATCGTAGGAACTCAGCGCTTAACCTAAATTCGCGCCCCTTGTAGCAGTCATAAGCCTCAATAATATCTAGTTGTGCGGCATAAGGATAGTTAACTTGTCTAGCCATGACGTTGAGAGATTCTAGCTTTTACATCTTCAACAACCTCTGTAATAACTAGAATTTAGCTTGAATAAATTTTAGTGATTTCGCCTTGACTTCAACCTGTCTGGGCTTCAGTATGACCGTTGCGGATAGACCATGCGATTTCTAAAAGTTGAGTCCAGCGCTTTTGCAGTTGTTTAGGGGTGCATTTGATGGCTTTAGCGATCGCAATGTCGTTTTCCCGTGCAGTTTTTAACTGTAATATTTGCTGTTGTTGTTCTGTGAGTTGATTTACAAAGATTTCCCATTGCTGGGAAGATAAACCCAGTTTTTGCTCTAAACCTGCACCTAACCATTGATGTACCAATTGCCAGTGGTGTTGCTTGGCAAACTTTTCTACGTGGTATTTAAAGCGCTGTTGGAGATAATCGCGTTGACGGCTGGTTAAACCGAGAATTTGGTCAATTTCTGGGGCTGAAAGGTCTTGAAGTTTCAAGCTGAGATAGTTCATACAATCAGATTGACCTTGAGACTCCAGGTATTTCATCAATTCAGTGATGACGCGATCGCGTTCTGATTCTTCAGATGGATCGAAATTAGTTTGGGCAATCATTTGCGATCGCAGTTGTTGCACCGCCGAGTTACGCTGGTAAGATTCTGCTTCTTCACCCTTAGCAGACTCTACCGCCATTTCAATATCCACGGTAGTTTCTTGGGGCTGACGACGAGCAAAACCTTGGGCCCGCAAGATAATCAATTGCTGATTTGCACCACCAGGTAAATTGATCCGGCGTTTGGCATACTGTTCTGTAAAAGCCATGTATTCAGCTAATTGCAGCTGAGTACGCGGCGTGTGATTCTCTGGTAGTTCGTTTTCTCTACGGAAAGCTTTAATCGCTTCGATATAAAATGCTTGTAAAAAATCTTCAATCAGGCTGTAACGAGCATCAAAGCCCAATTCAGAACCGGACATAGTTACATGACGGTAAACCATAGCACCCAAATTGCTATGTAATTCCACCCGCCCTTGTTTGGAACCTAGTTGGTAGTAACGTAAGCATTTTTGCATCCGATGCCTTCCCAAAGTCATCTGCCAAGACTTGATTTCCCCAGATGTTTGAATGCGGGAGCTTTTATCGCAAATGCGTTCTACTTCTACGGCTATGCGCTTTGCTAAAGCTTCTACACACTTGGGTGTTGCTTTCACTTGCGCTTGCATTTCCTCAGACAGCAATTGAATCAAGCGATCGCTGCTGCTATTTGAAAATTCTTCTGTCGAAACGTGGTTCTCAAAAATTGGTGTAGAGTTTGGTAGATTGACGACGTTAGCTTTCATGACTTTTCCAGTAGTATTGCACCGTAATTACAACGCAGACACAGCAATCAAGGCTGTCCAAGGCTTGTGAATCTTTAGGCATTCATCCATCAAGACTTGCCGTATATAATGCTCACATCTAAAGCTCATATATCAAAACTATAGGAAATACGAAAGAGTTACAGTTATGGCAATGTGTCGGTTTTCTTCACAAGCCACCATCTCAGCGCTGGCACACGAGTACCTGCCATTTTCTCAAAGTTGTCAAATACCTTACTGTGCCAAGTTTTGCCACCATCCTCTTATATCCACGGCCTCACGGAACAGCCTATTCTAGACATTGCTTTTAAATATGACAATTTTAAAACTGGAGTTATTTTGATCGCAATTTCCGAAACGGAGAGGTGCGCCTGTGAAGTGGAATTTTTATACCCATGCTGCTGCTGTTTCCCAACCTAAACCCCTCCGTATAATTGCTGCTTCGTCTCCGGTCATATCTAAGATGGTAGATACTTCATAAGTAGGTTCCTCGCCAGTGTCTACAATTATGTCTACCAACTTGTCCAAACGATCGAATAGCTCTACCCGCGACTGAATCGTTTCAGGATCTATCCGAATCATGCCATTCTCTGCTTCATCTGGTGGCAGATGTGCTGAAGTTGAAATAATCGGATTGCCCAATGCTGCCAGCAACTCCAAACACACAGTATGGTCTGGTACTCTAATTCCAGTTGTTTTCCGCTTGGGGCTTTGCACTAATCGCGGTACTAACTTCGTAGCTGGGAGCAAAAACGTGTATGGCCCTGGAATCAGGCGTTTCATAATCCGATAGGCTGTGTCACTTACGAAGGCATAAGTTGCCACATTTGAAAGCGAGGGACATAAAAATGTCAATGGTTTATCGTTTGCTAGCTGTTTAATTTGCCGCACTCGTTCTACCGCCGACTTGGCATTCAAATCACAACCGATCGCATAGACTGTATCAGTAGGGTAAAGCATGACTGCGCCACTAGAGAGCGCCGACTTTATTTCCTCTATTCGGCGAACTTGAGGATTATCCGGATGAACTGGGAAAATTTTTGCCATAACTCGGTGAGTGGGGAATGGGGGTAGGGGAGGCGGGGGGCAGGGGAAGCAATAATTAATAACTAATGCCCAATGACTAATGACTAATGACAAATTTATTATGAATAAAATCGCTTATCTTCAATGTCCGACAGGAATTTCTGGTGATATGTGCCTGGGTGCTTTGGTAAGTTTGGGTGTTCCTGTGGAGTATTTAATTGAAAAACTTAATGGTTTGGGTATTGAACAGGAATATCAGTTAAGGACAGAACTTGTCCAACGGAATGGTCAACAGGCGACGAAAGTCCATGTGGATTTAGTACACGATCGCCATCACCACCATCACCACGATGGCGAACACAGCCACCATCACACACGCCACTTGCCAGAAATAGAGCAAATGATTCTCAAAGCGGGGTTGCCATCACGGGCAGAAGCTTGGAGTTTGGCGGTATTCCGACAGCTAGCGGTGGCAGAAGGAGCGGTGCATGGCATTTCGCCTGAAAAAGTTCATTTTCATGAAGTAGGTGCTATAGATGCGATCGTAGATATTGTGGGTACTTGCCTGGGGTTGGATTGGTTGGGGATTGAGAGCAATCATCAAGGATTACCCCTACTTTACTGCTCGGCATTCCCGACTGGTGGCGGCACTGTTCGGGCTGCACATGGTCAGATGGCAGTACCAGTCCCAGCGGTATTAAAGCTGTGGGAAATGCGGGGTTGTCCAGTTTATAGTAATGGCATTGACAAAGAATTAGTAACACCAACAGGAGCCGCGATCGCCACTACTTTGGCAAGAGATTTTGGTTCACCACCTGCGATCGCTATCAAGCAGATAGGACTGGGAGCAGGAACCATAAATTTACCCATTCCCAATATTTTACGCCTCTGGTTGGGTGAAAGTGCAAGTTTACAGTCAAATTTCAGTGATTCTGAAGAAACTAGCTCAAATTTGGAAACTATCTCGGTATTAGAAACCCAAATTGATGATTTAAGTCCACAAGCGATTGGCTATGCGTTTGAGGCGTTGTTTGCGGCTGGTGCGCTGGATGTTTTTACTCAGGCGATCGGTATGAAAAAGTCGCGTCCAGGGATTTTACTGACTGTGATTTGTCATCCAGAAAATTTACTCAGTTGTGAAGCCGTTATCTTCCGCGAAACTACAACTTTAGGCATTCGGCGCACAACTCAGCAACGCGCCATTTTACAACGGGAAATTCAACAAGTAGAAACGGAATATGGCAAAGTGCGTGTCAAGATAGCATGGAAAGGGCGATCGCCAGAAAAAGTTATTGCAAATGTGCAGCCAGAATATGAAGATTGTGCAGACTTAGCCCGAAAACATAATATTCCCTGGCGCGAAATTCAACGGTTGGCGCTACAGCGTTGGTATTTAGTCAATCCCTAATCCCAATTCCTCATTCCTCGTTCCCAGTCTCCGACTGGGAATGCCATCCTCAAGGCTCCGCCTTCTCCGACACATCAATCAACTCTACCTGTAATAAACCTATTTGCCCCATGTAATTGCGGCAACTAGAATACCTCCAATGCGCGGGATCATCCACATAACCACGCCTGACTGGATTGTTGTGAATATAATCTAACTTTTGTCTAAACATTTCCTCATCTAGAATCACCTGCGGATAAAAACCTTCTTGCCAAAGCTGATATTCTTGTTTTGTCTTATGTTTTAATTTATAAAGCTCAAGCTGGTTGAGTATGTAGTTAGAATTATTTTTCTCAAGTAAGTCAATAATACAGCGAGCCGTGAACGATTTAAAATTTCCTATTTCTTTAGATAAACTGGCGGCAGAGACAATTAGATGGAGATGATTTTCCATAATTACGTAACCATACAAGGTTAAACGCTGCTGACGTTGCAGAAAATTGAGGGAATCTAAAATAATTTGTGTAAATTCAACTTTGCCGAATAGTGGTATCCAATTTACAATTGTGCAGGTGAGAAAGTGTGGCTGGGTTCCTAGTACGTGGTAGCGGCTGCGTCCCATGATTTATATTTAAATTAGAGGCGGAGCCTCTAAGATGGCATTCCCAGTCGGAGACTGGGAACGAGGAATTTGACTAAGTTAGAGCTTTCATCAAATATTGTGTCAATGTAAACGCATCTACACCTAATTCGGTACGCTCTTGGGCGGCTATTATACCTGCTTGTGAATGCCACCATGCAGCAGTTGCCACAATATCTTCTACGGGAATCTGTTTAGTTGCTGCTTGCGCCAACAAGCCGCCTAGTAGCCCAGTTAACACGTCGCCGCTACCCCCACGGGCTAAGGCGGGTGTGCTTTCAGGAACAATCCAAACAGCACCTTGAGGGTTTGCGATCGCAGTTCTTGCCCCTTTTAACAATACTACTGCCTCACTTTGGGCGGCTGCTTCTTGTACTGCTTTCACTTTGTCATGTTTGGCATCGGCGACATCAGGAAACAATCGCTCAAATTCGCCAGTGTGGGGTGTGAGTACGGTTACTGCTTGGCGTTTTTTTAATGTGGCGATCGCTCCCATTTGTGCCAAGATATTTAAACCATCGGCATCGAGAAGCAAAGGGCGATCGCTGTTGATTACTTCTTGCACAATGGGAGTCGCATCTCTTGTTAAACCGGGGCCACAAGCGATCGCATTAAAGGAACTCAGATCGGTGTTTTCTGGTAGTTGTAGATGGGCGATCGCTCCACTTTCCGTCTCTGGACAACCGACAATTAGCGCTTCTGGCAAGTGTGACACCAGAAGAGATTTCAGGGATTCGGGTACGGCAATCGAAAGCATCCCGACACCACTAGCCCTAGCACCCAAACCAGTTAAAATTGCCCCACCTGCATAGCGCCGCGAACCGCAAATCAGCAGTAAATGTCCTTCTTTATATTTGTGAGTAACTGCTGGACGGGGTAAAGGTAAAGTAGCAAGTGCCTTAGCTCGTGTAATCCGTTTAATTTTAGGTGCATCTTTGAGAACAGCTTCCACATCAGCTAAAGGAATATCAAAATCGATTAACTCAGCTTTACCAAGATATTCCAACGCTCGATCTTGGAAGAAAGCGAGTTTCCATAAACCTAAGCAAAATGTGTGAGTGGCGCGAATGGCAGTTCCCAATACAACGCCAGTGTCGGTGTGTAAACCTGAAGGTAAATCGATACTATAAATCGGTATAGATAATTCATTTAGCTGATTAATTGCAGAGGCAATGGGATCGCTTAGGTTTCTTTCTAAACCAAATCCAAATAAGCCATCAATCAACAAATCAGAATCTGGGAGTTGTTCAATTGTTTGATAAATTGGAATGCCCAAACTCTGGGCATATTGCAAGTGCTGCGAAGTTAATTCTTTAAGCTTAGAAAAAGGAGAATAAATCCAAACTTCATATCCGCGAAAGTATAATTCACGGGCTACGACTAAAGCATCGCCACCATTATGACCGGGGCCGACAAGAATTCCCACACGAGACCCCCTTAACAAAGGGGTGTTTGCAGGAATCTCTGGAATGCGACGAGCAATTAATCCCGCCACCTTTTCCATCAAAGCAACTACAGGCATTCCTGCTGCAAAGATTCGCTTTTCAATATCGCGCATCTGCCCAGCAGTCACTACCACTTGCGAAATTTGTTCTTGCCTATCTTGCATCAGTCTTGAGTGGTGAGTTATGAGTTTCGTATTAACTCTTATTTTGACACTACCAAAATTGACTCATATTCCACTCAAAAAAGTTACAAACCGATTTCCACATCTTCAAGGATGCCAAGTGCGTCGGGGATGAGGACAGCTGCGGAGTAGTAGGCTGTAACGAGGTAGGAGATAATGGCCTTTTCGCTGATGCCCATGAATCGGACGGACAAACTGGGTTGGTATTCGTCCGGGATACCAGTTTGATGTAAGCCAATCACGCCCTGATCTTTCTCACCAGTGCGGAGTATAAGGATAGAACTGGTCTGATTCTTAGTAATCGGGATCTTGTTACAGGGAAAAATCGGTACATTGCGCCACGTGATTATTTTGCTCCCATCCATATCGATAGTGTCTGGATAGATGCCTCGACGGTTGCACTGGCGACCGAAGGCTGCAATAGTGCGAGGATGAGCCAAGAAGAACCTCGACTTCCGCCGACGGGTGACTAATTCATCCAGGTCATCGGGAGTGGGGGGACCGCTGCGGGTGTAGATGCGCTGTTTGAGGTCGGCGTTGTGCAACAATCCAAATTCGCGGTTGTTGATCAACTCGTATTCTTGACGTTCCCGCAATGCCTCAATCGTCAGCCGCAATTGTTCTTCCGTCTGGTTGTATGGTTGATTGTACAAATCCGCAACACGAGTATTCACTCGCAACATAGTCTGAGCAATGCTTAACTGATATTCGCGGGGTGAAAGTTCGTAGTCAACAAATGTTCCCGGTAACGTGGTCTCTGTGCTATGACTGGTTGACAACGCGATCGCAGCTTCTCCATACTTGTTTTGTGGAAGTTCTGCGCGAGTCCTAAACTGCTCAAGTTGAGCCTGCAACGCCTGCGACTGGTTGAGCTGTTCTCGAAATGCCTGTTGTGGTAGCACTAATACGGTGCATCGGGTCACAGCTTTGACTGTGAACTTCCAATTGCTTTCTGACTCCACCAACACGCGATCGCCAAAATAATCACCGTCAGCTAGCATATCCAATAGAGGCTGCTCGTCATACTTGCCAATACCAATCTTGTTCGCCTTGCCATGTGCGATCAAGAAAAGCTGATTGGCTGGCTGACCTGACTGGACTATGATATCACCAGGCGCGAACTCCTGCTGAACAAACCGACTTGCCAACGCCCTCAGCACCTCGGTATCGTCAAACCCTCGCAGCAAGGGTAACTCACCAAGTTCCTGGGGAATCACCTGCACCTCGGCTCCGGTGTTGGAGAAACTCAACCGCCCATCACCCACAGTATAGGTCAACCGACGGTTTAGCCGATAAGTCCCACCCTTCGTCTGCACCCACGGCAACATCTTCAACAACCACCGCGAGGTAATTTCCTGCGTCTGCGGTGCAGATTTGGTGGTCGTGGACAAATTACGCGCAGCATCTTTACTCAAACTCAGTTGAGGTTGTCCACTCTCAACATTTAAATTTGATTCAATAAAATCCGTCATCACCCCATCCTCTAGTTACTAATAAAAGTGCCATTCAGTGCTGAGTGCTGAGTTCAAAGTGCTGAGTTAAAAGACCGCCTACTTTCTTGCAGGGTATCAACAGTCAGTCCTAATTTTTACTCACTCAACACTCAACACGGGCTAAAAGCCCCGCTAACAGCACTCAGCACTCAGCACTCCTGATATTTAGCGCCCGATTTCAACATCTTCGAGGATGCCAAGTGCGTCAGGAGTGAGGACGGCTGCGGAGTAGTAGGCGGTCACGAGGTAGGAGATGATCGCCTTTTCGCTGATGCCCATGAATCGAACAGACAAGCTGGGTTGGTATTCATCGGGGATACCAGTTTGATGTAAGCCGATTACCCCTTGTTTTTCTACACCAGTGCGGAGCAAAAGGATAGAACTGGTGCGGTTATTGGTGATGGGGATCTTGTTGGAAGGAAAGATAGGTACGCCACGCCAAGATGTAACCTGAACGCCGTTCACATCTACGCTTTGTGGATAGAGACCCAAGCGGTTGGCCTCACGGCCGAAAGCAGCGATCGTCCGGGGGTGAGCCAGGAAGAATCCCGGCTCCTTCCATACCGTCGCTAATAGCTCGTCCAAGTCATCGGGGGTAGGTGCGCCGCTACTGCTGTAGATACGCTGTTTGAGGTCGGCGTTGTGCAGCAACCCGAATTCGCGGTTGTTGAGCAGCTCGTGTTCTTGACGTTCCCGCAATGCCTCGATAGTCAGCCGCAGTTGTTCTTCTGTCTGGTTGTACGGTTCGTTGTACAGATCGGCTACCCGCGTACTTACTCGCAACACTGTTTGAGCAATGCTCAACTCATATTCCCTGGGTTTGAGTTCGTAATCGGCGAAGGTTCCCGGCAACTCAGCTTCTTGGGGATGATCGGCTGCCAGTTCAATGGCGGCTTCACCTTGGGGAGTCTGTGGCTGGCTCAGGCGAACGCGGAACTGTTCAACATGAGTTCGCAACGGCTCAGACTGAGCGATCGCCCTTTCAAACGCCGCTTGAGGTAGCGACAAAACGATGGTTCTAGTAATCGCCTTGAGGGTGTACTGCCAAGTATCTTCGGACTGCACCACAGTTTCATCGCCGAAATGGTCGCCGTCAGCTAGCACATCGAACACGATCTGCTCGCCATACTTGCCAACACCAATCTTGTTTACCTTGCCACGAGCAATCAGAATGACGCGATCGGCAGGCTGGCCAAGTTCAACGATTACATCATCTGGAGCATACTCCTGCTGAACAAACTGGTTTGCTAACCCGATCAATACGTCAAGGTTGTTAAACCCTCGCAGCAAGGGCAACTCAGTAAGTTCCAGAGGAATCACCTGCACCGTTGCTCCGGTATTGGTGAAAGTCACCCGCCCATCACCCACGGAATAACTCAACCGACGGTTGACTCGATAGGCGCCACCTTTCGTCTGCACCCACGGCAATAGCTTCAATAACCACCGCGATGTAATTTCCTGTGTTTGCGGTGCAGATTTGGCTGTTGTTGCCAAATTACGCGCCGCTGCTGTACTTAAAGTTAAATGGGGCTGCTGATCTTCTACATTCAAATTGGGATCGTTAGAATACGTCACAACTTAATCCTCCACTTTATTAGTTACTAAAAAAACCGATCTCACGCGATCGCATACTGACCTTGAACCAACTCACGGACAAAAAAACCTGACCTTAAACCCTCACCGATCCAATACGCCTAGCTGAAGTACCCAACCCTCTGGGCCCGCTAAGTAGCCGCCCTGCTAAAGAATTACGCAATTCAAATTCCTTATAGCGGTCTACCGTTATATGCCACTTGAGGACGCCGCACATCCACTGCTCTAGTTTCTTGACGTATCCAAGCAGTTTCTCGCGGGTACTTGCATCCAGGTCGAAATCATCGAAAAGGGCTGGAAGTTCGGTGGCGACGATGTGTTGAAACTGGAGCGCTCGATCGGTCATCAGGTTGTTGACAACTTCAACGGCCTGTGGTTTACCGCAGTTGAGGAAATTCTGAACGACCAGCACACAGTTATGGATTTCGCCCTCGAATTCGATTTCTTTCTGATAGGAGAAGATATCGTTGGTAAAACAGGCGAAGTCGGCAGCGGAATTATCGAGCGATCGCATCGTTCGGGTGCGGTAAATCTCCTGCGGGATCTCGTTGCCCTGAGCTAGTCGCGACAGGCTCATGGTCAGATCCGAGCCAAAGGTCTTACGGCGCATCTCAATATAATCTATCGGGTCGGGAATCCGATTTTGGATCTGGTTGGCGAGTTCCCACACCCAGCTGTCAGTCATATCCTGGATTGCGCGACGGAACTGAGTCCGCGCGTTGGCGGACATGGGACCAGCGGTGCGAGACCAAATATCTGCCAAGCCGGCTTCCACCGGATTAGTCGGAACCTCGCTGGGGGTGGAGTCATCCAGAGGCATAAACGCTGACAGTCGGGCATTGAAAACTTTCGCACCAGCCATATTGCGGTTATTCCCGTAGAGCGCTGGGAAGTAATCGTCGGCATAGGTTCCCCAAACAAGCCAGCACGCGGTCAGATTCAGCTCGTGACCAGACCCATTCGGATGGATTAACGCACCGCATAGAGCTACGTCGGCAACATCAAATTTGTGATCGTCCCAGATGACGGCATCAGGAATCCCAGGTAGTGATTCCAGCATCCCCATCTCACGCGCCCATTCCTTGGAATGCTTCCGCGCAGCATTCAGATGGGGATTCAAGCTTGTAGTGAAGGGCATGTAAAACTTCGGCAGTGTTACTGGCCCGACAGCCTGGTATGGAATGTGAGTAAAGCTCTTGAACCTTCCCAAACCCAAGGCGGCATATAACGATTCAATCCGCGCAGCCGATGTGCCTAGCCCTGTAGGGCCTCCCAGAACCGTAGATGTCGGAGAATTGTCTCCTCCCTTGTTCATGTAACGGCTCGATCGCATGTGCCACTCGTGACCGCCCGATTGCCAGTCCTGGAGTCCTTTGATGTAAAGGAGAACGTTCACACGAGCCACTGGGTCTAGTCCGTACTCCTCAAACAGGGGGGGCAACTCGGTGACGGCAGTATTATCAAACTGGTATAACCGCGAGGTCAGCAGTTCGTTGGTAAGGTTAGCCGCTTCCTGGGTACTGACATTTAAAAAGCGCTCCAAGACCAGCACGCAGTTGGCATTCTCACCTTCATCCTCCACTTCTCTCTGGTAGGAGAATAGGTCGTTGCGAAGATGCACTCCATCGGCAAATGTGTCTTTGAGGATACGCATTGGCCGAGTCGAGGCGATTTGGGCTGGAATCTCTATAAACACGGCGTGTTCGACGAGATCCGCTGACCACGGAGCGCCACCAACTTTGCGGCGCATCTCAATGTATTCGATAGGGTTGGCGACTCGATCTTGGTTGATGTTGGCGAGTTCCCACAGAGACTCTTCTAGCAGGTTCTTGGTACTCTCAAAGAATCGAAGTCGCCAATCCACAGATTTAGTAAAGGCAGTGCGAGACCACAGGTCAGCCAAGCCGCGCTCTACTGGGTTGGTTGGAACCGAAGGGGTATCAGTGGGATGCACTGGCATAAACGCTGGCAGTCGGTCAAGATACTCCTTTGCCCCAGCCATGTCTTGGGTGCGCTTATAGATTTCCAGGAAGTGATCGTCGAAGAAGAACACCCAAACATACCAGTCGGTTACTAGGTCAAGCTCCGCTCCCGGCGCATCTGGATGGGTATAGGAGCAAAGTAAGGCGTAGTCGTGGGAATCAAATGTATGTTCATCCCAGATTACCGAGCTTTGGGCTTCCTCTTCTGAGCCAAGTATTCCCATCTCGTAGGCCCACGCTTTGGAATGGACTCGTGCCGCTTCCAGGTTTGGGTTCAGCCGTGCGGGCCAAGGCGTGTAAAATTCTGGCAGTTCAAAGGGTTGCATGATCTGCGCTAAACCTCCTCTGGGGTCTTCTTACCATCTTTGTTTCGTGGCCGATCTGAGCATCGTTGCAGTTCACAAGTATCATCACTACCCAGCTAGTAGTTCGCCAAGGAAACTTGGCGGGGTAAAGGGCAAGGGGGAAAGGGAAAAGATGTTTACTCCTTTAACCTTTAACCTTTCCCCTTTTCCCAGCCCTCACCTAACAATTTTGGGTTGGCAGACTACTAGATTCCCACATCTGGTTTGCTTCTGGTGGCTCGTTTCAAGCCGATAATATTAAGATGCTCATAATCTAAATAATGAGCTATGTACGTTTTATTTGAAGTTGTTGGCAAATAAATTTTTAATACTGAATCGTGGTGCTCTCATAATTTTTCATAGTTGTAAATAAAAAGCAATCCGTACATTTAAACCGTTAAGCAAATAGTTAAACAAAAATTGAATAATTAGAAGACAGTTAAGACAGTTAAGCAAATAGTTAAATCAAAAATTGAATAATTAGGAGACAGTTAAGACAGTTAAGCAGATAGTTAAAAGATTTAAGATAGTTATTAAAGAAAAAATACTAATTGTTAATTTTTTATAACTAATATCCATTCAGGCATCACCGTTCCAAAACCAAAAAATTACGCATTTGCCTGAAACTACGTCAGGATAAGCATTTGTTCTTATAGCAATTCAAAAATGTTTGCGACAGATATCCTGCATACCTTCCCTGATACCTTGGCTACGGTGTACTTAATCCACCCGATATATTGGGGAGAAACATGAAATTCAGTTCTCTATGTTTCACAAAGGTAAGGAAAAAACTGACGTTAAAACCTTTACATTATTTTTTTTAATTGGTATTAGTGTTAGGAACGAAACCCAACATTTTTTTAGCTTTATTGGGTTGCCCTTTGCTTCACTCAACCTACAATTTTTTTTAACCCAAGCGTAGTCCCTTACTTAATTCTCTTCAGTTGCAAAGGACGCAACTTGTTATGCTGACTACAAAGTGTATACCCACGAAATACTTTCTGGCTTTGATGCGCTAATCATCGGAAAATCCCAAAAGGGCTGAAAAAGGTTTCTTCTCCTACTCCTCACTTGCTTTTTCCAATTAATTAAAATCATGAAAGCCTCTGCTAACCCTTGGTACGTGAAGCAACTCCGTCTAGACTGCTGTATGTGATTGCTGGCTAACGGTTGCGGTCAGCGGTTGCAGTAACCTTCAACTCAGCACCAGCGGCTTTCTTCAATCCGTTGCACCGCAATATTATACAGCGACCAAGCACCGTCTCAACGATGCTGCCTCAAGCAGACTCCAAGAGCGCGATCATCTTCTCTGCAACACCTTTGGCAGAAGCAGGATTCTGTCCGGTGACGAGATTTCCATCAGCGATGCTGAATGCCTGCCAGGGTGGCGTCTTGTGGAAGAGTGCACCTTGTTTGGTGAGCGCCGTTTCCAACTCGAAAGGCACATCAGCTTTTGCGTAGTTTTCTTCCTCGTCGTTCGTAAATGAACTGATATTCTTCCCGGCGAGCAGGAGATTGTCGTTGCTCAACTTGACGTTCAGCAACGAGGCTGGACCGTGACAAACGGCCCCAACAACAGCGCCCCGCTCGTATGTCTCTTTCACAACCTTTTTGAGAAGTGGATGCTCAGGCATATCGACCATCGGTGCCAAACCGCCAGGCATAAAGATGGCATCGTACTGGCTGATGTCCACGTCTGAGAGCTTCTTCGCTTTCTGCATTGAGTCCCACCCTTTTCCTACCAAGAAGGCTAGGTTGTCAGGGTCGTCAGCAAGATTGAGCGCATCCAGAAACGGCGTATCTCCGGTGAGACTTGCAAAATCAATTTGGTATTTTGCTCTGTCGAATTCAGCATAAGGATGTGCAACCTCTGGCAGAAAATTTCCCGTCCTTCGGTTGTTCGGACCAATAACGCACGCGTTCGATACGATAATGAGAATCTTCTTTGACATAACTTCTCCTTAGTACGGTTGTCTGGTTCGGTTCGGGACAGAGCTTTAAACAAGCTTCTTCACCAATATCACCTCGCGGACTTCAAGATGGGGGACGATCTCTTCTGCGACGATTCTTTTATAGTGTTCCGATCGCCTGTGAGATTCTGCGGCAGCGGTGTCGGTGTAGTGTTCGCAAAGAATGAGTTCGCAAGGATCGCTTTCCGACTGATAAATCGTGTAGGAAATGTTGCCTTCCTCCGATTTGGTCTTCTCGGCCAGCTCCGGTAGCAATTTCAGAATTCGGGACGTTTCCGACTCCTTAATTCTCCATTTCACGATAACGATCTTTTCCATGTGCTTACTGCTCCCTTACAAGACAAGCGTACTAACACCCCAGCAGCTTGCGAAACAGTTGTCGTGCCGTCTGTGAACGCTTAACTGCGATTAAGATGTTCGGCCTTTTCTCGCTGGATAATTGGGTATTATACCGAATTCTTCCGTATAACCACCTTTTACTGGAGGATTACAAAGAATTTTTCCGTATACCCCTCTTCTATCACTTTCCGGGTATTCTTTTAAGTGTAAAAATATTCAAACCAAAAGCGACGCTAAAAGAAGGAGATAAATATAAAACTAAAATCGAGTTAGCATCAGAAATTATTACAGAGCTAATTGAATCAGGCTTTACTATTGAATTAGTACTAGTGGATAGTTTATATGGTGAAAGTAGCCAATTTATTAGAAAACTAGCTGAATACAAATTAGATTATGTCGTAGCCATAAGAAATAATCATGGAGTCTGGTTGCCAGCAGGACAGAGCGTTAGGGCGAATAAGTGGTGTAAATTTGAGAGAAGGAGTTAGGGGATGAGGGCATGAGAGATTTGCAAAACGCCTGTCCGATATAGTTTTCGGGTTAAGTTGACACCAATGACAGTTGTGCTACCCGACGAGAGTCTGCATTCTACTTAGTTAAAAAAATGTAATATTACACAAATGCGATATTTAAATGCGATCGCTAGCTAGCTAAATCAACCAAACTGCGGAAATGCCCATTCTGAGAAAATCGTTCTGCTATTATTTGTTGATAAACCGCCTCATAGCCATCGGTCATGTGTTCAACGCTGAAAAGGTTTTCGACATACTGGCGACAAGCATAGCGGTCTAACTCAATGACGCGATCGATGGCACTAATACACTCTTGAATATTATTGCAGATGAAACCCGTCTTGCCATGAGAAATTACCTCCTCAGTAGACCCCAATTTCATCGCAATCACTGGCGTACCTGAAGCCATTGACTCAATCATCACCAATCCAAAGGGTTCCCGCCAAGTGATAGGGAATAGAGTTGCGACTGCACCACCCATCAGGGCATTTTTTTGAGCATGGTTGGCTTCACCCAGATACTCAATTTGCTCCCCGTCAATATGTGGTTTAATTTCTTTCTCAAAGTATTCCACATCAACTACATCTATCTTACCTGCCATTTTTAAATGCCAACCAGCTTCTTTGGCAATTTCTATAGCTAAGTGCGCTCCCTTCTCTGGAGACATCCGACCTAAAAACGCTAAGTAAGGAGGATCTTCTGGTTGGGAGTGAAACTCATAACTGCTGACATCAATCCCGTTGTAAACCGTCGCTACATAGTTCAACCCTAACCTTGGTTCTCGTTGTGCTTTGGAAATATTGATGTAGGGTTGTTTTTTCCCAAAACTAAACATCTTTTCGTTGTCAGGGTTAAAAGTACCGTGCAACGTGTGAACTGTAGGAGTTTTTACCAGATTTGCGTAAGCCAGCGCCCCATGTCCGATATGGGAGTGAATAATATCAAACTCTTCTGCGCGTTCGTACACCGAAGCTAGATTCAGCATCTCGTAAATGCCGTAATCTTTGATAGTAGGATCGAGTCTGAGAGCGCGGGGATGAACTGAAGTTAGTTTTGCTAGACTAATAGAATCTCCCGATGCAAATAAAGTTACTTCATGTCCGCGTCGGACTAACTCATCAGTCAGTAACCCTACTACTAACTCTATGCCACCGTAAGCTGGAGGTGGAACTCTCTCCCACAGTGGAGCTAATTGAGCAATTTTCATCACAAACCTCCTAAAAAATAAAACTTGAATTAGAAGTTTTTTATTTCTGTTGTTTTAGTGCTTGTAATTGATCCACTTTGGCATCAGAAAGTAACTTCAGATACTAAACTTATTAACAATTTCCTTTAAATCTTACGCTGTACCTTATATATTTTTTGTCTATCTTAGTACGGAAATTACCCACTCCTAAAGAGGTAGCTGTATTCTGATTTATTAATTTTTATGTGATTTATGGCAGTTTTTAATAGAAGTTTTTTTATAAGCAGGAACTTCTATAATCGTCCAAATCTGTCATTAAAAAGTGGTTTTGACTGAAAAAGCTCTATTTTTGAGCATCAATTATCCAATTTTAAAATGTTAATTAAAGAATAAAGTCTGTAGATACTCTTTGGGTGGCTTTCCGTACTATAAAGAATCATCTCTAGCCGAACAAAAGGTAAATTTTAGTAAAGTAGTTACTTTGAAATCAGAAGTAGCAATTTTTCTGATAAGTTCTATCCAAGTTCCTAAAAAGAAAATTAACCTGACTTTTAAATTTGTATGGAAAAAAAGCAAAAAACCTAACCCTAACCGTTCTGAGCATTGTGTTATGTTTAAATCTGCCTAATTTTATTGCTTGATTTTAGGGGTTATTTTTCGTCTTTTTTCGACTTCCTGAACGCTTCATAAATTTAGCGGCTTGTATCCCTTTTTGAATTTTGAATTCGAGCGATCGCACAGCGTCTCGTAGAGAAGCGAGAGTCACATAAAAAAATGATTCCTAAAATCTCTGCGTTCTTTGTACCTTTGCGGTTCGATAAATAAATTTTAAACCGAGATTGACTTATTGCAGAAAATATGCTATTTTGTATTGCTATCAATAATATATATAAACGTGAATATCTCTCCATCTCTCAAAAAACCGCGTGTCTCATGGCAGGCGGTTTTCTCACTGTTGATATTTGTGTTCATGTACCTGCCCATACTGGTACTTGGCTTTTATAGCTTCAATCAGTCACCCTACAGTGCAACTTGGCAAGGATTCACTCTCGATTGGTATCGCAAGTTGTTCAGTGACGATCGCATCTTATCAGCTTTGCAAAACAGTATGATAGTTGCAGGTTGTGCCGTGGCAATTTCCGCAGTGCTGGGAACCTTGATGGCGGTTGGGTTGGCGCGTTACGAATTTCCTGGTAAGAAATTGTATCGGGGTATTGCTTACCTACCATTGATTATTCCCGATATTGCGATCGCAGTGGCTACCCTAGTATGTCTAGCAGCCTTTGCAATACCTTTGAGTTTGTGGACAATAGTTGCAGCCCATGTAGTGTTTTGTCTTGCCTACGTCGGGCTTGTAGTCGCTTCCCGACTGACTAATTTAGATCCCCACTTAGAAGAAGCAGCACTAGATTTAGGTGCGACACCAACCCAAGCTTTCATCAAAGTATTGTTACCTCAATTAATGCCTGGGATTGTCGCTGGTTGTCTCTTGGCTTTTGTTCTTAGCTTAGATGACTTTCTTATTGCTAGTTTTACTGCTGGTAGTGGTTCTAACACCCTGCCAATGGAAATTTTTAGCCGCATTAGAACCGGAGTTAAACCTGATATTAATGCTCTGAGTGTAATGTTAATTTTAGTATCTGCGATCGTTGCCCTTGTAGCTGAATTAATTCGCGCTTCTGGAGAGAATAAAACTTTTAAATAAGAGTCGCTATTGGCAATAAAAGTTATAGGTAGGTGATTTCGTTCTTCGTGAACTTTTTTAGATAGCGAACAACAGTTATATTAAAATTTAGGGTGCATTACGGTAAGCCTAATGCCCCAATATTATGGCAATGTGCCATACTTTCTGCTAACACAACGTCATAGTATAGATAAGTAATACCAATTGTCAAAAAGAATGCGACAAATACACCATTTGTAGAGACGCGATTCATCGCGTCTTAACTTAACCCAAGTATGTGTTGCAATCATTAATTGAATTGGTATAAATAAATATAATTTATTCATCCCTTATGCCCTCGTGTGAAAAATAGTTTTAAACACATGAATAAACTTCCGTGTTCGCTTCTCTACATAACTGTTTTCAATTAGATAATATTGGGGCTAACTTTGGAGAAGATGCTATTTCCCCCTCATTATGCAAATCTGCCAAAATCCCAATTGCTCAAATCCATTCAACTCTGATAGCAATAGATTTTGCGTGAGTTGCGGACAAAGCAACTTTGGCAAACTTCTCAGAAACCGTTACCGTGTATTAAGACTCTTAGGTGAAGGTGGATTTAGTAGAACTTATGCTACAGAAGATGTAGACAGACTAAACGCCCCTTGCGTCATCAAGCAATTTTTCCCACAGTTTCAGGGAACAGGACAACGCACTAAAGCCGCAGAATTTTTTAAAGAAGAGGCTTTTCGGTTGTATGAACTGGGAGAAAATCATACCCAAATTCCCAGACTACTAGCTTATTTTGAACAAGGTACTAGCTTATATCTCGTCCAAGAATTTATTCAAGGAAAAACTCTCTTACAAGAAGTTCAGCAACAAATTTATGGCGAACAACAAATTTGGGAACTTTTAGCTGATTTATTGCCAGTTCTGGAATTTATTCATGCCCATAACGTCATTCATCGAGATATCAAACCAGAAAATATCATCCGCCGTGCAAGTGATGAAAAACCCGTATTAATTGACTTTGGTGGTGCGAAACAGGTAACACAAACCAGTATAGGAAGACAAGCTACGGTAATTTATACCCTTGGTTATGCCCCAACAGAACAAATGGCTGGATTTGCTTGTCACGGCAGTGATTTATATGCTTTGGGCGTAACTTGTGTGCGTCTTTTAACTCAATGTTTGCCTTTGCAGGATGCTTCTGGACAGATTAACGATCCTATTTATGATGCCATGAGCGCTAAGTGGTTGTGGCGCGAACGTTTACAAGAAAAAGGTATTACTATCAGCGACGAATTAGGGAAAATTTTAGATAAATTACTCAAACATCTACCGAGTGAAAGGTATCAAACAGCAGTAGAAGTCATTAACGATTTGAAGTTTGCCACATCGAACATTGAACCTGTTGCCTTAAAAATTGTTTCGATGCCTCAACCTATATTACCGCCGCCACCACAAAAAGTAATCGTCCCATTACCCCCATTAGAAACCTTTGAATTTGACGTAGTGACAGTAGACACAGGTGGTAGAGAAGTAAACCGCATGAGTGGTAATGCAAACTTGTTTGCTGAAGAATTAGGTAAGTCTGTCACATTAGAAATGGTATCAATTCCTGGTGGTACTTACATGATGGGTTCACCAGAATTTGAAGGAGATGCTGACGAACGTCCACGACATCAAGTTACCGTTGAACCATTTTTTATGGGGAAATTTCCCGTAACTCAAGCACAGTGGAGAGTAGTAGCAGCTTTACCCAAAGTCAAACAAGCTTTAAATCCCCATCCATCGAAATTCAAAGGTCTAGATAGACCAGTAGAAAATGTATCTTGGTATGAGGCTGTAGAATTCTGTCTCAGGCTATCAGAAAAAACTGGACGCGACTATCGTTTACCAAGTGAAGCGGAATGGGAATATGCTTGTCGGGCTGGAACTACAACCTCATTCCACTTTGGCGAAACCATTACCTCTGAGTTAGTCAGCTGCACTATGGAACCAAAAAGCAAATTCCGTAAAGAAACAACAAACGTCGGTAGTTTTGAAGTCGCCAACGCCTTTGGATTGTACGATATGCACGGGTTAGTTTGGGAATGGTGTGCTGATTCGTGGCATAACAATTATAACGACGCACCCGTAGATGGAACAGCTTGGGAAGTTGGCGGCGATTTAAATCGTCGGGTGCTACGCGGTGGTTCTTGGAGTTTTAGTGCAGAACTTTGTCGCAGCGCTAGCCGTAGCTGGAATGAGTCAGACGGTGGACTGAGGGTTTGTGGCTTTAGAGTAGTATTTTCTGTAGAGGAGATTATTTAGTAATTTGATTACAAGGCTGCATAAATTATGAACAACAAAATTGAGAAAGGTGACATAGTAGTTATAAATAAAAGTGGAAAGCATTATCAGCGAGTGGGTGAAGTTAGTGAGGTAGATTACAATATTTTCTTTGTCAAAATAGTCTTAGTAAAGTTAGGTAATCAAGAAGAAACTTTTGAAGAAAAAGATTTACAATTACAAACTAAAAAGCCGAGTCTACAAGAAGTTATTACATCAATAGACAAAATTTTAGAACAAGTTACTCAGATTCCCCACTTGCCAACACAAGAGAAAGTAGAATTACCCAACCGTTTGAAATATCTGAAATTAGATATTCCTAAATTAGATAAGCAATTGATTCAAAAAAACTTCGACAGTATAGATAAAATACTTGCAGCAACAAGAGAAGTAGACTCTTCAGCCAGCTTTTGGCAGGAAATAGATCCTGATTTGGAGAAAATAAGCTGGTGGATTAGAACAAGTCTGTGAACTAAAAAGGAAATCGGCGAGAATAAATCAGCTTTATTTAGTTCTCAACTAGAGTCTGCGAATATCTAATTAGACTTATTGCATGAATCAAAAGCCCTCATTCTAAATTCCTCTTCCAAGCTTGGGAGAGGAATTTAGAATGAGGGCTCCTAAATAATTAGCATTAGACATAATTAAACGTAGCTATATTTTCTTCATTTTCTATCCTTAATGCTTTATGCCTTATACTTTACGCCTCATTATAAATAGTGATTTTTATTGATAACTGCTTCCTTAAAATTGGATTTGCAACTGGATGGTTTAAACTTTGTTATTAGCTGTATGTTTAGATCAACTTAAGTTTTACAAATATTTTTTTATGGTAAATTCTGACTTTATAGATTAATAAAAGAGATTTTTTTATTTAAAATAAATACGAAGATCATCAGAAATATATATGCATTTTTTTCAGTTTGCAGGGATTGTTGGTTGTACTACGGCAGCTTTCATCTCAATAGCACCCATACAGGTAGAAGCTGCAACTTTTAAAGTGATATCTGGAGTTACCAGCATCGATCGCGATCACGAAAAGATTCTTAGTAGTATTGGGCTAACCTTGACAGGTACTAATCAGACAGTTGCACCAATTCCTAGCAATTATTTAGTTGGCTTCAATATTGACTCACTTACTAACTTCACGTTCAGTGACGAGGGCGGTTTTACTCCACTCTCAGGTACAATCGAGCATACTGGTACTGTTACATTCAACAATCAAATTACTGTTGGTGACTTTTCAATCGGTTTTGCTCCAGGACGTACTGTTACAGGTGCCAGCGGACTTGTTTTAAGAGATACATTTTCTTTAAATACAATTTTGTTTGATTTGAGCGCTCCGGGACTTGTGGCATTTGATGGCCAAAATTTAACCATCCCTGATGTGAAATTATTGATTTCTCCAGAGTTTGCTGATATATTAGGCGACTCTAAATTGATCGGTTTGTTTGCTGGAACTGCACGAATTGATGCTCAAGTTGCTGCCGTACCTGAACCTGATAGTGTACTAGCAACTTTAGTAGCAGGTGTGGCTCTTTTAGCAGCTAGGTTTTATACTCAAAAAATTAAATGCACCTGATATTTTGAAGGATAGCCAACCAAAAGTTCGCTCTACAACCAACGCTTAATCCTTTTCAAATCTCGTTCCCGATCTCCGCTGGAACGAGACAACCCAATTATCAAAAGTGCTGAGTGGGGAATCTCACTTCTTTACTCAGCACAGGCTAAATGTCCCGCTAACGCTCAGTAAAAATGCCCTATGACCAAATACTTTCCGCTCTCATGTTGATGCAATGGCTAACTATGTTTCCGCGAACAGCCTCAACGTTGGTACAGAGATTATTAAACTTCTCTGCTTCTGAGATTACTTGTTGTAAGAAGTTTACTTTCTGAGCGCTGCACAGCATATATATAGTGCGGTATGTCGCGCCATAGTGTCTCCTGAACGACCTTGAGTCCGTTCTTTTCAGCTACACGGCGAGAGGGAATGTTTTCTGGGCGAATGAGGGAGATGACGCGATCGCTACCCAGCACGTTAAAGGCGTAGTCTTGGCAAGCAGATGCAGCTTCAGTTGCGTAACCCTGCATTTGTTGGTCGCGGCGGACATGATAGCCAATTTCGAGTTCTTGGTGTCCCTCGACCTCCTGCCAAATCAGTCCGCAGTCGCCGATTACCTCACCCGTCGTCTTGAGAACCATCGCCCACAAGCCGAGTCCGTGCTGTGCGTAGTTACGGCGATGCCTGTCAATCCATTTTTCCACCATCTCGCGGTCAAAGGGCTTTGGGTAGTAGCGCATCGACTCTGCATCACCGAGGACAAGCAGTAGCGCGTCGAGGTCAGAAAGCGTCATTTCCCGCAGTAATAGGCGTTGAGTTTCCAATATCATTAGTGTAATCCTCGTTTGACTGTCCAGTTTATCTTTGCCTGGTATGTAGTAAGCTCTATTTGTCTACTTTTTACAGTAATTATTTCATTGAATGCGTGTTGCTAAAATCACTGAACTTTTTGCTGTCACGCGGATTTCTGTGGCAGCAATCCGAGGATCTTTGAGCCAAAATTCTCTGATTTGATCTGTGCGTCCGTGCCATTCTGGTGGCCAGTATTCTTCGGGTGTGAGATCGTCTAGTAAGATAAAGCCTCCAGGCTTGAGGGCAGTTATCAATGTTTGAGGTTCTGTAAGTTTTGCCTTTCCGCCATCGGCAAATAACAAATCAAAGGGAGCGTAGGTGAGCAAGTCGCGCCAGTCGCCTTGAAGTGCGCGGACATTAGACTTATCTGCAAATAGCTGTTGCACAACTCTGGCACGATCGCGATCGCTTTCAATAGTAATCAACGTACTATCTGGATGTAATGCACTCACAACCCACGCTGCACCAACCCCACACCCGCTACCAATCTCGCCAATTTGACCCTGTGTGATGTGGTTGGTGAGGACGTGCAACAGGCGGCCAACTTCTGGGAGTGAGGATTGGGTAAACTCAAGTTGTATCGCTAAGGATTCGGCCTGCTGCACTAATGATGGACTAGAGGCGATGGGATGGGTTGTCATGTCTACTCCTTGAGCAAAACTTCTCGCACCATCACACTGGCAATAATGAAACGTGCGCTGAAACCACCTTCCATCCTTCGGTAAACCTGTACCAAGTCTGGCTTTGTCGTCCGAAACGCTCTACACCATTGATAATTCTGCGAAATTCTAAAGTTACTGTTGCTGTATCTTTCCCAAAGGTTACAACCTTGAGATTCGAGATTTCTCGCTCTATTTTTGGGTTTGGTCGATTCTGACGAAACTTACGAATTTCATCGCCACCATAGAGGTTTTCTGTAATTCCAAACCGCACTACTTCGGGCGCATCCCAAAACAAGCTATCCATCACATCCAAATTGTTATTACAAAGAGCTTCTTCATACTTGAGGTATAAATCAGTTACTTCAGTCATAACAGTAGGGTCATTTAAGTAGGTGGGCGGAAAGATTTACAGCTATGTAACAAAAAATTAATCAGTAGAATTAGAATTAAATTTTACACGCTCTGTACTGTAGTTTCCTTTTTCTCCTCTAGCTTGAATACCGTCAATTACGGCATAAGCAAGGTCTAATTCATCGTCAAATATTCGCCCAGATAGCTCCGATTTTTTTAGATGTTGCCATTCCAATTCAATTGGATTCATTTCGGAGCAATACTTGGGTAAAAAGAAGATATATAACCCCATCTGTTCCCACTTTGACCACATCTGTTGGACTTCTTTGCACCGATGTATTGGGCCATTGTCTTGCACTATTACCCTAATACGTCCAACATCAGAGGCTTCACGGGCTTCTTTCTCCATCATCTGGATATAAGACTTGCGGTTAACACCCCCAATCACCAAAGCGTAAACAAAACTGATTAGAGGTTGAAAAAAACCGATAATGCTTAGTCTTCGACCCCGACGCAATGTGAAGTTCTAAACGTTTTTGCTCACCCTTGAAATAATAAGTGTAACTAGGTTCGCTCCATACACAAAACCCTGATTCGTCTAGATATTTAAGGTCTATTTCTCCTGTCGCAGCAGATAACTCCAAGATGTCTAGGTCTGCTTGTTTCCTCGCTTTTGCAATTGGGTCTTGTTTTCTTTTATGACTTTTCCTTGCCCGTTTCCAATTGACCCCCTTTTTTTGAGTACCCGTCTTAATCTGTCAGGACTCAGTTGCACGTTACGTTGTGTGTTTAACTTCTCTGATAATTGGGAACTATTATATGTGCGTGGTTCAACTCTTAGACATTCTTCTAAAAATACTATATCTTCTTCTTTCCACTTGGGTTTTAACCCTCGACCCGGTAATTCCCAAAGACTCTCTAAACCTTGTTTTCTCCATTTGTGCAAAACGTCTCTAACTGTTTGCTTATCCCAATCAAAGTGGGCTGCTATTTTTTCTACATACCAGCCATGTGCGTTTAGCTTGATTACTTCTGCTCTATCTTTAACCTTCTGTGGCACCTCAAGGCTTCTTAGATTTAACAGAGTTTGATCTTGCTCACGAGTTAGAAATACTCTTAAACGAGCGCCCATATATAAGTCACCTCATGTCGATGCATTCTCCGTATTTACTTATCTTCACATAGTCTGGTTTTTTTATGCCCACCTACTTATAGTAGTCATTATTGTTAGCAATTTTTGATGTTATGGCTGATTATGCACTCTTTTAAATCGTCAGAGTTATTTTTCTTTTAAGCTCCTTCAGTACGTAGATTCAAACGAACCAGATCGCGGAAGGTGGAGATTTGCTGCATAAAGAAAATTGAGCCTGCAATACAAATACTTGCACCAAGGATGACAGTATTGCTACTACCAATTTTGCTTGCTAGTGCGCCAGCTATTAAGTTACCTATCGGTACTGCGCCTGTAGATGCCATAACGTAAAGACCAGTAATTTGTCCGCGATTTTCATCGCTCACCAACAACTGAAGCAAAGTGCGTCCGGCAATTATCTGCAAAATAAAGCCGAAACCAGCTGCAAATAATGAGAGCAGCGAAAGCCAGAACACACGAGATAGGGCAAAGACAATTAAGCTTACTCCCATAAAACCTATACCCAAAGCTAGAACTTTACCCGACTCCAGTACATTGCTATGCTTTGTTAAATAGATACCACCTGCTAAGGTTCCCAAACTGGAAGCTGTCATCAGGAAACCGAAGGTGTTAGGGCCACCTTGCAAAATCTCCTTGGCAAAAATCGGCCCCAAAGCTAAATAAAATCCCCACACGCAGCAAACTAAACCCGAACCAGTTAAGACTGAGCGAATTGGCAAAAATCCAAAAGCATATTTAAAACTAGTTTTTAATTCTTCTAAAGGTTTGCGTTTGGAAATAACGGCTTTTCTGGATGTCAGACGTATTGCTAGGAGGGCAATAATTACAGCGATGTAACTGATGCTATCAATCAGGAAACATAGCCCCGATCCCAGCGCTACAATTAATAAACCTGCGATCGCAGGGCCTACCATACTCGTCACACTCACCAGGGAAGAATATAAGGCAAAGGCATTACCGAGATTTTCCTTACCAACTGTTTCGGGAAGAAAGGCCTGCCGAGTCGGAATATCGAAGGCGTTGATAATCCCTTGCAGCATACCAAGAATTACAATATACTCGATATTAATCGTACCGCTTAGAGCTAGCCACGTTAAAGCTAAAGACTGAAGCATCCCTAGAATTTGGGCAACTAGTAGAATTTGATGACGATTCAAGCGATCGGCAATGATTCCACCCAGAGGAATCAATAGAAGTGTGGGAATTTGGCTGGCAAAGCCCACTAAACCTAGTAACAAAGCGGAATCGGTGAGGCGATATACTAACCAACTAGTAGCCACTTGAGTCATTGACGTACCAATCAGAGAAATTGCCTGACCTGTGTAGTACAGGCGAAAATTTCTGGAACTAAAAGCACGGAACATGACTTGTGATTTTTTTGATGCTTCCATACATCACCCCTGAGTTGTTCCCAGTTCTTAACCGTGAATAAAAAAGTAGGCAGTCATGCTGAAAGCAACAATCATCACAAATTTCCGAATTAAGTGCGGTTCAAGTTTACGAGCATAATGGGCGCTTAAATAACCACCAAGAGAGCCACCGACTGCCATCAAAATAGCTTGATGCCAAGCAATCACACCTGCAAAAAGAAATGGAACGATCGCAATACCATTGATACAACTCCCTAAAAATGTCTTGAAAGCATTCATTTTGTGAATACTTTTGATACCTAAAAAGGTTAGAGCTGCCAGCATTAAAATCCCTATACCTGCGCCGAAGAAACCGCCATAGATGGCGATCGCTAGTTGAGCCAGTACCAAATTAAACAACGGTACAGATTCCGGTGAGGTGTTCTGGTTTTGACGCTGCAACCACTTTTTGAACGGTTCGCCAAAGGTAAACACAACTGTTGCTAGCAGCAATAGATAGGGAATCAGCTTTTTAAAGACATCTGGCGATGTATACAACAAAGCTATGGAGCCAATCATGCCACCAACTAAACTGACGCCACATAAAAGTAAAAAATCTCGCCGCTCGATGCCCAAATCTTGACGATATGCTCCAGCACTGGCTAGGGTAGCCACCCAAATTGCAGTATTATTGGTGGCGTTAGCTGCGATCGGTGGTACACCCGTGAAGATAAGAGTTGGAAACGTGATAAAACTTCCACCACCTGCTACAGCATTTAACCCACCTGCAATAAAAGCGGTACTAAACAACAGCAAGCTATGGATAAACGTTAATGATGGCGGCATTATTTTTAATTACGAACTTGTACTGAGTTTCGACTACGCTCAACTACCGCGTAACCGTAAAGCCTGCGGCATAGCTACGCTTCGGGCGCAGCCTCTCGTAGAGAAGTATTACGAATTACGAATTACGAATTATAAGTCTGGGAATATCACTTGGAGAATGGGCAATCAAGTCAGCACCATGAGCTTTTAATTCCTCCTCAGTTCCATAGCCATAGGTAACACCAATTGAGGTGATGTGATTGTGCTTGGCTCCAATGATGTCATGTGAGCGATCGCCTACCATCACCACAGTAGATGGTAAAAGTTTTTCTGTTAATAAAATATGCTGAATTAAGTCACCTTTTATGCTCCGCGTTCCGTCAAGTTCGCTACCATAAACACCATCAAAAAGCAAGGATAAGCTAAAATATTCAATAATTTGCGTAGCATAAATATATGGTTTGGAAGTTGCAACAAAAGTTTTATAACCATCGAAACGAATGGCTTTTAAAACTTCTGCAATCTGGGGATAAAGGGAATTTTCAAATAATCCAATTGTGGCAAAGCGACGACGATATAGGGAAAGAGCCTGTTCAATTACTGTGCCATCCAAGGTATTGAGTAATTGCGAAAAGCTATCTTTCAGTGGTGGGCCAATACACCAATTTAATTCATCAGCATCCGGTGGTTTGTAACCGAGTTCAGAGAGCGCATACTGAATGCAACCAGTAATGCCAGGTTTAGGATTTGTCAAAGTCCCGTCAAGATCGAAAAGGATAGCGGAGAAAGGCATATCTTAATTCCCAATTTAACCCCTAATTTTGAGCGATTTCACAAAGCCTTCTGCACTAAGTAAGGCGATACCCAATGTGACAACACCAATCCCTACACTCTGAATCAAGTTTAAAGTTTCGTTAATCGTTATCCATGCAACTAACGCTGTCAATGCTGGACTGCTAGAGCCGATTATAGAAGCGGTAGATGCGCCAACCATGCGAATTCCCACATTGTTTAAAGTGTGTCCGAGAAAGCTGACAAGACCTGAAAATATGCTACCAATCCATAGGGGTGTCCAGTCAAGTTGAGCGCTTTTACCTGGCCAGAACACTAAGCTAACACCAGAGAGCAGTAGAGTACAGGCAAAACTGATCCAGGTAAAGGGAATTGGATGGAATTTTTCTAAACATTTTTGGGCAATGATGCCATAAAAGGCATAAACTATCCCAGCGCCAAAACTAGCGAAAATGCCGATCGCAATGGTATGACTGCTGTAGGTAGCAGAAGATTGGGGAATGGTGAGAGCGCTTCCTACCAGAATAATAGCCATTACCAGCCAACGGAACAACGTGGGGCGATCGCCAAAAAATCTCCAAGAAAGCAGCGCTGTAAATACGGGATAGGTGAAGAAGAGGGTCAAGGCAATACCTGTGGGAATCAAGCCAATAGCAATGTAGAGTGAGGCGATATACATAAACATCAGCACCCCACAGCCAAGAGCTTGAATCAGAACATCCCTGCGCTTGCGGGTGAACAAGTCTTGGAGTTCTGTCCAAGCAGATGGATATAGCTTGAATGATAGAGATGCCATGAGTGGAACCACCAGCAGCATTCGCATGAACATCAGCAAGAAGGAATTCTGCAAATCCGGTTTAACGTATCCACCGAGTAAAAATAAACCTAGTACGAGATGTTCTGAAAACAAAACTCGGACAGTAACGTTGTGAAACGTCAAAACAAAAGAGGATAGAAGAACCGTCAGGATGCCCAACACGATAAAAAGTTTCCTTAGAGACGACTTGATTGTATTGTTAAAACCACTGGAATAACAAACCAGATGAAGTTTGAGGAAATCAAAGCCGTCGCTTCAAAAACACTGCCAGTTGTTCAATCAAAACTATGCAAAGGAACCGACGCCCACAGGTTCAGGAGCAGTCTTTGTGGTGAACTGGTTCACCGGACGAGGCAAACCAAGATTTTCGCGTAAAGTACTGCCTTCATACTCAGTACGAAATATTCCTCGGCGTTGCAGTTCGGGAATTACCAAGTCTACGAATTCCTCTAAACCGCCAGGTAGCCAGGGTGGCATAATGTTAAATCCATCAGCCCCACCATTGACGAACCAATCTTCTAACTGATCGGCAATGTGTTCTGGTGTTCCGAGAATCGTTCGATGTCCCCGCGCTCCTGCAATCCACAAATACAGTTGTCGGATTGTTAAATTCTCTCTGCGGGCAAGATCGGTAATCAGCTGTAAGCGGCTTTTGCCACCGTTGGTATCTGGCAGATCCGGCAGCGGCCCATCTAGGGGATATTTGGACAAATCATGACCACCCACTAGCCCAGAAAGCAGCCCTAATCCGACCAAGGGATGGATCAACTCCTGAAGTTGTTCATATTTATCCTTAGCTTCCTGTTCAGTCTTACCAATTACCGGGAATACCCCTGGCATAATTTTGAGATGGTCAGGGGAACGTCCGTATTTAGCCAATCTCCCCTTGACGCTGGTGTAGAAGGCTTGAGCTTCTGCCAATGTCTGTTGTGCAGTGAAAATCACCTCTGCTGTTTGGGCAGCCAAATCCTGTCCAGGCTCGGAAGATCCAGCTTGTACGATTACTGGATATCCCTGCGGTGGACGCGCTACATTGAGCGGGCCGCGCACCGTGAAATATTTACCCTTGTGGTGGGGAACATGCAACTTTTCTGCATCAAAGTAAATACCTGACTCCTTATCGTGGAGAAAAGCATCGTCTTCCCAACTGTCCCAAAGTTTGGTGACAACATCCACAAATTCCTTCGCTCGTTCATAACGCAGTGAGTGTTCTAGGTGCTTTTCTTGGCTGAAATTCTGCGCTGCGGCTTCAGCAGCAGAGGTTACGAGATTCCATCCGGCACGACCACCACTTAGATAATCCAGTGAGGCAAACTTGCGGGCGAGATGAAAAGGCTCATCATAAGTTGTTGATGATGTTGCCACCAACCCGATATTTTCTGTCACCGCAGACAGAGCCGACAATAAGGTTAAAGGTTCAAAGTGGACGCTGAATTGTCCCGAACGGCTAAAAGCCTCAGCCCCTTGTCCTCTATCCCAGACGGCTAAACCATCTGCGAGGAAAAGCATATCAAATTTACCCCGTTCAGCTGTTTGTGCCAGCCGTTTGTAATGCTGGAAGTTCAGACCTCCATCAGCCGGAGTGTTGGGATGCCGCCATGCTGCGACATGATGACCACTACCGGGTAAAAATGCTCCGAGTTTAAGTTGTTTTTTCGTACTCATGTTTCTTTTTCGAGGGCGTACTTATGCTTTTTTCGTTCTCTTGTTTGGAACAAGAAAATGTTAGTTATTAGGACTCTGGTCTTGTTGCTTGGATAGAGGGTAGTTTAGAGAATTCATCGTACCAATTAGCAAGTTTTGGATATTTTTGCCGCGATTGCAGATCGGGAAGACGGATCTCTAATCCAAGTGCAGAAGCGAAGGTTATATGAGCAAGTTTTGGAGTTTGGTCGAGTTTATCTGATATTTTCTCGAAGTAGTCTAAAATTCTTAACGCTCGCTCACGCTCAAACTCAATCGTCCCAGAAGACTGCTCGTTGAGAGGACGCCTTAACTCTCGCACCCAGACAGCAATGCCATCTATGAACCCACCAGTCATACCTTCGAGTTGCTGTAAAAAGCCATTAGAAATGTCAGTAACTAGTTTGATCCCAGGATTTAAGTGATTCAGATAGGCACAAATTATACGTGTTTCACTCAAAATAAATCCGTCGTCAGTCGCTAGGGTTGGTACTTTACCTGTAGGGTTGTAATTCAGTAAGTCGCTGTTCGTCGGATCTCGTGCAATGACTTTTTGCGTTTCGATGCGATCGCACAAATTCAATTCTATTATTGCTACCCGTGCAATACGTGCATAGGGCGAGTTGGGTGTATAGAAGAGTTTCATAAAAAAGCGCGATCGTCATTAGATACTGGATTCAAATGTCTATCGCCTTAACATTTGAAAAATCTGGTCAATAAATTGCAGTAATGCCTGTCACCGCTACTTGCAGAACACGAGAAGGCAGAGCCTCAGCACGCTCGATTAAAGTATCTGCTATTGTTTCCAAAACAGTAGCGCGTGTATCACCCATGTATCGCTCCTCTGTCCAAGTATGGAACTTGCTTTACTACCAATGAAACTTCTATACAGAGATTGTCTAGTAGTTCGCCAAGTTTCCTTGGCGGGGTAAAAGGTAATGGGTAAAAGTGTTTTATCCTTTCCCCTTTAACCCTTAACCTTTACCCAATCCTCACAAGCGCATTTTTTGGTTGCCAGACTACTAGCTGGTATTTTATTTTTACGCAAGTCCCTATTACGCAGTCACCGCCTGACGACGATTGTACTCAGAAGCATCTCCTTTGATAGCCTCACTTTGCTTACCATCAATGCCAACGGGGAGATCGCCGACAACTGTCACGCGTTGAACGTGGCGGGGCTGATCGCCGTAATCTGCGATCGCATAATGTTGAGTAGCCCGATTATCCCAAAAGGCTACGTCACCAACTTGCCAACGCCACCGGACTGTGTTCTCAGGACGTGTGATGTATGCTTGCAACAGCCGCAGAATGTCATCTGATTCAGTTGTCGATAAGCCACGGAACTGGCGCACAAATCCGCCGATGAATAACCCACGCTCCCCAGATTCGGGATGGACGCGTACAACTGGGTGCAGAGTCTCGTATACAGTGGAGGTGAAGACAGCCCGATGAGCCTTGACATCTTCAGGTAGGTCGAATCCAGTTGCATAGTCGTAGACATTGCTATGTACTGCCCAAAGTTGGTCTGCAAGATTACGCAGATGGATAGGTAAATCTTGGTATGCAGTTACTGAGTTGGCCCAGATTGTATCGCCACCAGTTGGCGGAATGTCAAGCGCTCGTAAGATAGAACCGAGAGGAGGACGGTCTACAAATGTTACATCGGTATGCCAGCTATTGGCGCGGGAAGTGGTACGACCATAATTCAGGTCTAAGACTTCTGGGTTTTCTGGCAGCGATGGTACAGTTGGGTGGGCTGTAGTGAGTTCACCAAAACGACGAGCGAAGGCTACTTGTCCATCAGCATCCAGCTGTTGCTGACCACGGAAAAAGATAACTTTGTATTTGACTAGAGTCTTGCGAATATCGCTGATGATGTCATCGCTGAGGTGAGAACTCAGATTAACACCAATAATTTCAGCACCGATACGTCCTGCAACTGGTTTGATATCAAAGTATTGAGAACCCATGTTTTAATCTCCAAGAAGTTTATGTTTTTACAAGATGTAGAAGACGCGATTCGTCGCGTCTGATTAATCGCGTCTACTAAACACCAGGGGTAGATCCGCCATCAACGATAATCTCTGTTCCTGTAATCGATGCAGCAAGATCGGACACCAAAAATAGCGCCAGCGCGGCAATTTCTTCTGGCTGGGCGATTCTTTTTAAAGGAATACTTTGGATGTTTTGTGCCTTTACTTGCTCGACAGTGATGCCTTGCGCTTGGGCATTCTGCCGCGCTAAAGTCTCAGCACGCTCTGTAGCTGTAGCACCAGGGGAGATAGCGTTAATGCGAATCTTGTACTCGGCTAGCTCTTTAGAAATGCCCTTTGTGAAGTTCAGCAAAGCAGCATTACTTGTACCGCCAGCTAGGAAGTTAGGACGAGGTGTCCGTCCTGCACCACCAACTATATTGACAATCCGCCCATCACCGCGACTTTTTTGATGGGGAACGACGGCTCTAACTAAGCGGATATAGCCCAATAATTTTAAGTTCCAAGCATCCAAAAATAAATCATCAGTGGATTCTAGGAAAGACCCAGCACGGGCTGAACCTGCATTATTAATCAAGATATCAATCTGATTAAATTGGGCTAATGTTGTGGAGACAACTTTCTCTACATCCTCTGCCTTAGTTAAATCAGCACTGATGGCAATAACTTTAGCGCCAGAAGTTGGTAAAGACTGGATGGCAACTACTGCATTTTCTAGTCTTTCTTGATTGCGGGCTGCGATCGCAACATTCACACCCTCACTATAAAGTGCTTTAGCGGTAGCTAATCCAATTCCCGCACTTCCTCCAGTAACGATCGCTGTTTTACCTGATAGTTTTAGTTCTAAACTCATACAAACTTACCCTCAAAAATGTAATTTATCAAAACAGAATTCAGGAGTCAGGAGCCAGAATTCAGAATGAATTTTGCGCGTTTGGCGCATAGCACAGCGTTAGCGAGTATTTTCGAGTCGCGTCTTGATTCTGACTCCTGAATTCTGACTTCTTCTTCAATTGCGAACCAATAATATTGCTGATTGAGAGCCTGTATTGTGGATATCTAAGATGGCTTGATTTTCCCCAGAAGTGCAGCCCAGAAGTATTTTGATTTCTGTATCCCGTTTTTCCAAGTCAACGCTACAAATGACGGCGGTGACTTTTTTGCTAGACAAACTACCTATCCAGACATCAATATCGGCTCCATCTCCAGAGCGAGTGTTTTCCAAGTATCCATAGTCCAACGGATAAACAAAGGATGGATAACGTGGATGTGATGTCCCTTTTGGGCGATCTATCTTCAGATTTCTAAGGGCTACAAGCCGATCTAGTTTGAACCAGAAGTCAGTGCTATCCCTCATATCATCTGCGATCGCTCAATTTGAAATGTGCAACACAGCTTTGCCAGGAAAACGCCTATCGAGTAGTTGTTGGGCCACATCAGCTATTTCTGTCCAAGAAGCTTCTAAGTCAATGTGAGGATGTAACTCACCTGCTTCTACTAGACTCAAAAGCCGTTTTAAACCGACTGCTGCTGATTCAAATCTCAACTCATCGAACAGACGTAAACCATACAGGCTCACGCTACCAGTCCCAAAAAATTGAGCCGCATTGAATGTCACTTCAGCTCCCCCAGATACTCCATACAGCACAGTTTTTCCATCCTGTGCCAGTAAGCCAAGGGCTACCCCTAAAGTCTTGCCACCTACTGACTCTACAATTAGATCGTAGGGACCGTACTCGCTGGCGGGTGAGAGGTCTTCGCCAATCACCACCAATTGTGCACCTGCTTCTCTAACTAGAGTTTCATACCCAGCTTGACGAATATGTGCCACAACTTGCGCTCCTGACAGTTGCGCCAATTGAATAGCGAAGTAACCAACGCCTCCTGATGCGCCTGTAACCAGAACTGTCCGACCCAAAAGTGAACCACCTTTTAATACTGCATGGTATGCAGTTAAACCCGCTACAGGCAGTGTGGCGGCTTGAGCAAAAGATACCGATGACGGCACTACTGCTAAGGCGTCAGTAGGAACAGACACGAGTTCTGCCCAAGCACCGGCACGGCGCAAGCCAACTACACGCGCCCCAAGGGGAGGCCCCGAACCATCGGCGGCGGGGATTTCCACTACACCTGCAAAATCCCAACCAGGCTGCCAACCAGCCTCAGCAGTAGTTGAACGTTTTATCTCTCCCCGATTGAGGGAAATTGCCGCTACCCGCACTAGAGCTTCATCTGGGGCTGGCTTTGGTGCAGTCACTTCACTCAGTGCCAAACGCCCCGGCACATTGGGATCGACAATCACAGCACGTATTTTGCTCATAAGGTTGCCCTGGCTTAGAGATTAATTTCTAGTTCGTTGGTTCGCAATCTTATACCTGCAATAAATAATCTCGATAGATTAGCTATTTATTCTTAACTTCAAATCCTTGCAACTAGGTTAACGAGATTTAAAACAACGGTATCTTGATAAAATTACAGTATTTTATGGTTTGTACAAAAAAATTATCACAGACAGCCAGAAGAATCAAGCACCTTGTGGATAAATTCGCCGTTGACACTTCTTGCACTGTAGTCAAGGCAAGTGGCTTCCGTATGGTTCGGAGTTCTTTTTTTGATTTCTCCATGTGATACCAATTCACGAAAACCCTGATACAAATAAAGCATCAAGAATAAAACCCCAACCTGTAATATTTGCAACAATTGATGTGTTTAATTTCTTAAG
>NZ_JBALDP010000071.1:0-105998 GCF_036917355.1 Nostoc sp. | reverse complement strand
GGTTCAACTCTGGTGATTCTGCTAATAGGGGGTCTGTGTTCAAGCACACCCCTTATTTTTTTCTTGAGGCACAAGCTATTTAGTCTAAACTCCAGGCTCAAGCAACTTGTTAAAACTAAGCAAACTTGCGCCACTTGAAATTTCGATGGATGTCGAAAGCAAGAGAATTGTGCTATTCAGTAGCTAATGGTATTTTCGCCTTTTGAAACACCTGCTCAACAGTAAATTGCAGTCCTTCAAACAAAGAATCTGTGAGTAGTTCTTCTCCCATATAAGTTTGTGGTGCTGCATCTGGATAAAAAACAGTAATGCTTCTAGCTTTACTATCTAATACCCATACCCGCAGCACCTTAGCATCCAAATAGTCTTTGGCTTTAGCCGCCATTTGTCCAAAGGTTTGCCCTGGCGAAATAATCTCAATCACCAAATCAGGAGGAACAGGACAAGCTTCATTTTCATCCCAGTTCGCGGGCAAACGCTCATAAGAAATGTATAAAATATCTGGAATTGGCATCCAATCTCGTCCTCGACGAGTTAAGGCAACAGCCCATTCCGGGCAAACTTCTCCTTTATCCTCACACGATTGCTCAATCAAATTAAGAATAACGCGGGTAAGTTTCGCATGAAAAAATTTTGGTGACATTTTAGGAATTGCTTGACCATCAACTAGCTCATAAGTTATGTCTCCCTCGCCTGGTGGAAGATTTAGGAACTCTTGCAAAGTTAATTGATTTTTGGCTTGAAGTATCATGGCTCATTAATTCGTAATTGAAGGACAGAGCAACTAACTTTTATTCTGACTCCTGAATTCTTCTTCAAATTGTTTACATTCTTCGCAACACTTGCCGAATAATATCCGATGGCACTTCATCGGTAATTGTTACTACACCAATTTCTGTTGGTAGAACAAACCGCACTTTCCCGGCTTGGACTTTCTTATCTAATTGCAACGCCTCAATAATTGCTTCAATATCTACCCCATCTGGTAACTGAGTCGGTAAACCCGCTTTTTGAATTAAAGCATTTTGACGTTCTGTGTCTTCCTTTTGCCACAGTCCCAAATCCACAGCAATTTGACCGGCTGCTACCATACCAATAGCCACCGCTTCGCCATGATTTACTAGACGATAACCAGTCAAACTTTCCACTGTATGACCGATGGTGTGTCCATAGTTGAGAATTGCCCGTAATCCGCCTTCTTTCTCATCTTTGCTAACAACATCAGCTTTAGCTTGACAAGAGCGCGTTAATATGCTGGTTATTAAGTCAGGTTTGACATAGCGGAGTTGATCGAGGCGTTTACTTGCTTCTAACTGGGCAAACAATTCGGCATCCCAAATCACACCGTACTTAATAACTTCTGCCATCCCTGCTCGAAACTCGCGCATAGGTAGAGTTTTTAACACATCTGGGTCAATCAAAACCAAACGCGGTTGATGGAATGCCCCAATTAAGTTTTTACCGTGGGGATGATTCACGCCAGTTTTGCCACCAATCGCCGAATCTACCATCGCCAACAAAGAGGTAGGCACTTGGACAACATTAATACCACGTAGCCAAGTTGCGGCTGCAAAGCCAGTCATATCGCCAATTACACCTCCGCCCAAAGCAACCATCGTAGCAGAACGTTCTAGGCGGTTTTCTAAGGCTACATCGTAGAGTTTTTGGATGGAATTGAGGGTTTTGTAGCGTTCACCAGGCGGTAAAGTGCAGCTAGCAACTTCAAATCCAGCAGATTTTAGGGATGTAATTACTCTTTCGCCAAAATGCTTAAAAATCGTCGGATTAGAAACTAGCAGTACCTTCTTGCCCAGCTTGAGACTGGCCATCTGTTGACCAAGTTGATCTAAACTCGAAGGTGCATTAGCGTAGCTCAACGTTCGCGTAGCGTCTCGAAGAGAAGTTATCACAATCTCATAAGACTGCTCTGGTAAATTTACATTAATTACAGAAGTCATTGCCCAACCCCAAACAAGCGCCCGTGGGCTGTATTGTATCGCAATCTAGGAAATGGGCATAGGGCATTGGGCATTGGGCATTGAGGATTGCTAAGAAGCAGGCAAGCAGCAAAGAAGTTCTAGTAAGTATTTCTCCTCTACCCTCATGCCCCATGCCCAATACCCAACAACTAATGATTCAATAGATTTAGGAAGTATTCTGGAGAGCAATAAATGTTTGCAATTGTATCTTATATCGTCTTCTTGGGTTTATTCTTTGGCTTATCTGTAGGTTTGCTGTTCGGTCTGCGGACTGCGAAGATAATTTAATCAAGAGGTATATTCAACCCCAGATTCTTGTGGGGCGGGCATCTTGCCTGCCTCAGTTTATCAATATCCTATAAAATCCTTACTTTTTAACCAAGTTCACCTTAGCGGACTTGGTAAAAGCGCCGTAGGCTTTAGTTTGTCGGTACTTACTGCCTGATGTTGACAAGAAGTTAATTGTTTTTTCCTAAAGTATTGTTACCGCATCGTGATATGATTCAGCTGACTGAATGTGCAGTCATCATATTTAACTGTACTGGTTTCAAGTCCCGTGAGCTTGTCTGACGAATCAATTGCGCCCACTCCGACAACGCAACAAGATGCTAAAACTGGTTCTGGAGACACAGAATCAGATAACTCCATGCAAGAGTTCCATCAACTCTTCCAGCGATTGTTGGTAATCACGCTTGTCTTGACGGGGGTTATTTTTATCTCTGTGTGGATTTTTTATTCCTTAAACATTGCCCTAAATTATTTAATTGGGGCGTGTACAGGTGTGGTTTACTTAAAAATGTTGGCTAGAGACGTTGAGCAGCTTGGTAGTGAGAAAACCAGTCTAAGTAAAACTCGTTTTGCTCTGTTTATTGGAGTGATGATCGTGGCAACTCAATGGCGTGAGCTACAGATTTTGCCCATTTTTTTGGGATTTCTAACTTACAAGGCCACGCTCTTCGTCTATATGGTGCAAATTGCGTTCATTCCTGATTCTTAAAAAGTCAGGCTCACAAAGATAGTAATCCCATCCTCGCTCGTTGGGGAAAATGCTTGAAGAATGCAAATGCTTAGTGTCTTAAACGCCTTTAATTCTTTTCCCCTCGCCGAATTAGAAGTAGGACATCATTTCTACTGGCAGTTGGGCAATCTTAAAATTCATGGGCAAGTTTTTCTCACCTCATGGTTTGTGATTAGTATTCTAGTAGTGGCTTCAATCGCAGCTACTCGAAATGCACAAAGAATTCCCAAGGGCATCCAGAATTTGATGGAATATGCCCTAGAATTTATTCGCGATCTGGCCAAAAACCAACTTGGTGAGAAAGAGTACCGCCCTTGGGTGCCATTTATTGGCACATTGTTCTTGTTTATTTTCGTATCGAACTGGTCAGGCGCACTAATTCCCTGGAAGCTCATCAAGCTACCTTCGGGCGAATTGGCAGCTCCCACCAATGACATCAATACGACTGTCGCATTGGCATTGCTAACCTCCTTAGCGTACTTTTACGCAGGTTTTAGCAAACGGGGTTTAGGCTACTTTAAGAAATATATAGAGCCAACACCCGTTTTGTTGCCGATCGCAATTCTAGAAGATTTCACCAAACCCCTCTCCCTAAGCTTCCGGCTATTTGGTAATATTTTGGCGGATGAATTGGTAGTGGCGGTGTTGGTGCTGCTAGTTCCTCTATTTGTACCTCTGCCTGTAATGGCCTTGGGTTTATTTACCAGTGCCATTCAAGCTCTGGTTTTCGCCACCCTAGCCGGAGCATACATTCATGAGGCAATGGAGGGACATGGCGGAGATGAACATGAGGAGCATTAAACTTCTCAGCTGATAGCACAGTTCCCAGAGCATATTCGCTCAAAACATCGCAAAGCGCGATCAAAGAACTCATGTGCAGCGTGAAAACCACGTTTCTAATCGTTAACGTACTTTTGTTAGTTTTGTAATCAAAGCAAGGAAAATCAACATGGATCCATTAGTTCAGGCTGCTTCAGTTCTCGCTGCTGCTTTAGCGATTGGTTTAGCTGCAATTGGCCCTGGTATCGGTCAAGGAAATGCTGCTGGACAAGCAGTAGAAGGTATTGCTCGTCAACCTGAAGCAGAAGGAAAAATTCGCGGTACTCTGCTATTAACCTTGGCTTTCATGGAATCCTTGACTATCTATGGTCTAGTGATTGCCCTGGTATTGCTGTTTGCTAACCCCTTCGGCTAATACCTTAAAGTTTTTGTGAGTGTGGAGACGTGAACCATCACGCCTCTACAATCGGAACTTTTTGGATATCTTAATAGTTCTAATGTTCAGTTGACCCTTATTGGCTATGGGTCTCTAAAATATGAAAGGTTGGATGATGTTGCTAGCCACGAAAACTGCTACTCCAGCCAAAGAGGAGACAAATGTTTGATTTCGATGCTACCTTGCCCTTCATGGCATTGCAATTCCTGCTCTTGGCAGCTTTGTTGAATGCAATTTTCTATAAGCCACTGACCAAGGTACTAGACGATCGCGATAATTATATCCGAACGAATACCCTTGAGGCGCGGGAGAGCTTGGCTAAAGCCGAGCGCTTGGCTACTGAGTATGAACAGCAACTCGCAGACGCTCGCAGACAATCGCAAGCGACTGTAGAAGCAGCTCAACTAGAAGCTAAAAAAATTACTGCCGAGAAAATTGCTGAAGCCCAAAAGGAAGCTCAGACTCAACGAGAACAAGCTTCTGTTGAAATAGAGCAACAAAAGCAGGAAGCTTTTCGCACCTTAGAGCAACAAGTTGATGCTCTAAGCAGGCAGATTCTAGAAAAACTATTGGGGCCAACTCCAGTTAGATAAGCTAACTAGATTGGTTCTGTGTAAAGCATACGCGCAGCTGGCCCCTAGTCCAGAGCGCAAAATTTAAGTGTCAAAAAAGGCACTTTTTCCCCTTCTGGGGAAAGATACTTAATTTCCTTACGGGGAAAAGATACTTAAATTTCCCTTTGGGGGAAACTTAATTTCCCTTCGGGAAAATACAACGTATTAGCAAGCAAGCAGCGCACTTGTAAATGGGTATCATGGGGACATTCTTATTACTTGCCGCAGAAGCGAACGCTGTTCACTCTGAATTGGCAGAAGGCGCAGCAGAAGGTGGTTTCGGTCTAAACCTAGACATTTTTGAAACCAATCTGATCAATCTAGCGATTCTGATTGGCATACTATTTTACTTCGGACGTAAGGTTTTAAGCAATATCCTGAACGAGCGACAATCCAATATTGCCACTGCAATTCAGGAAGCAGAAGGACGCTTAAAAGAGGCAAAGACTGCCCTTTCTAAAGCGCAAGAGCAATTGAAGCAATCTCAGGCAGAGGCAGAACGCATCCGCCAATCTGCCACAGAAAACGCCCAAAAGACGAAAGAAGCCTTGTTAGCGAAGGCAGCGCAAGACGTAGAACGCTTGAAACAAACAGCAGCAGCAGATTTAAACACTGAAACCGATCGAGCGATCGCTCAACTGCGGCAACGGGTAGCTACACTAGCATTGCAAAAAGTCGAATCGCAACTTAAAACTGGGATTGCCGACGATGCTCAACAAAGTTTAATTGACCGCAGCATCGCACAACTGGGAGGCAACGTATGACAAGTCAGGTAGCGTCAGCCGAAGTAGCCCAACCCTACGCACAGGCACTTTTGTCAATAGCGCAATCGAAAAACTTGACTGAAGAGTTTGGAGAAGATGCGCGTACTTTCCTGGGATTGCTCAGGGCAGACAAACAGCTACACAACTTCTTCAGCAACCCGTTTATTCAATCTGAGAACAAAAAATCTCTCATCAAACAAATACTCGGTGAAGGCGCTAATCCCTACTTACGCAATTTTTTGCTGATACTGGTAGATAAGCGGCGCATTGCATTCTTGGAAGATATTTTTCAACAGTATCTGGCGCTGTTGCGGCAGCTGAATCAAACCGTATTAGCGGAAGTAATTTCAGCCGTTCCCCTCACAGAAGCTCAACAGCAGGCAATCATCCAAAAGGTCATCGCCATCTCCAATGCTCGCCAGGTAGAACTAGAAACCAGGGTAGACAGCGAGTTGATTGGTGGGGTGATCATTAAAGTAGGTTCACAGGTAATTGACGCTAGTATCCGGGGTCAGTTGCGCCGCCTTTCATTGCGCTTAACTAATAGCTAGAAAGTTAGAAGTTAGGAGTTAGAAGGTAGGAGTTAGAGTTAGAAGTTAGGAGTTAAGTAAATAGTAATTTATTTTGACTTTTAACTTGTAATTTTTGCATTTTTAACTCATCACTCTTAACTCATCACTCCTAACTGTTAACTCCTAACTCTTGAATTTTTCCGTCTCAAAAGCAAAAAAGATAGACACATGAGCATATCAATTAGACCTGACGAAATTAGTAGCATTATCCAACAACAAATCGAGCAATACGATCAAGAGGTCAAAGTTGCTAACGTTGGTACTGTTCTCCAAGTTGGTGACGGTATTGCCCGGATTTATGGTCTGGAAAAGGCTATGTCTGGAGAACTTTTGGAATTTGAAGATGGCACAATTGGCATCGCCCAAAACTTAGAAGAAGACAACGTGGGCGCGGTGTTGATGGGTGAAGGGCTAGAAATTCAAGAAGGTAGTTCTGTAACTGCCACTGGTAGAATTGCCCAGATCCCAGTAGGAGAAGCCCTAATTGGCCGAGTTGTAGATGCTTTGGGTCGTCCTATCGATGGTAAGGGAGACATCAAGTCCCCAGAAAGCCGTTTGATTGAATCTCCAGCACCCGGTATCATTGCCCGTCGGTCTGTGCACGAACCGATGCAAACGGGTATTACAGCTATTGACTCAATGATTCCCATTGGTCGCGGTCAACGGGAATTGATTATTGGCGATCGCCAAACCGGTAAAACTGCGATCGCGATCGACACCATCATCAACCAAAAGGAAGAAGATGTAATTTGTGTCTACGTTGCGATCGGTCAAAAGGCTTCCACAGTTGCTAACGTGGTACAAACATTGCAAGAAAAAGGTGCAATGGATTACACCATCGTCGTCGCCGCTAGTGCCAGTGAACCTGCAACCCTACAATACCTAGCTCCCTACACAGGCGCAACTATTGCTGAGTACTTCATGTACAAAGGCAAAGCTACCCTGGTAATTTATGATGACCTTTCTAAGCAAGCCCAAGCTTATCGCCAAATGTCCCTACTGCTACGTCGTCCACCAGGACGCGAAGCTTACCCCGGAGATGTATTCTACATCCACTCCCGCTTGTTAGAAAGAGCCGCAAAGCTGAGTGATGAATTAGGTAAAGGCAGTATGACCGCCCTACCAATTATCGAAACCCAAGCTGGTGACGTTTCAGCATACATCCCCACCAACGTAATTTCGATTACCGATGGTCAGATATTCCTATCTTCTGACTTGTTTAACGCTGGTATCCGTCCCGCTGTAAACCCCGGTATTTCCGTATCCCGCGTGGGTTCTGCCGCTCAAACCAAGGCAATGAAAAAAGTTGCCGGTAAGATTAAATTGGAACTAGCCCAATTTGACGACCTGCAAGCCTTCGCTCAATTTGCTTCTGACTTAGATAAAGCCACTCAAGACCAGTTGGCACGGGGTCAACGGTTGCGCGAACTCCTCAAGCAGCCACAAAATTCCCCACTCTCGGTATACGAGCAAGTAGCAATTTTGTATGCTGGTATCAATGGATACTTAGATGATGTACCTGTAAATCAAGTAACTACCTTCACTGCCGGTCTACGTGAGTTCTTAAAGACTGGCAAGACCCAGTATGCTCAAGGAGTACAAGCATCTAAAGCACTAGGTGACGCCGAAGAAGCTGCTTTGAAGGAAGCGCTTACCGAATACAAGAAGACCTTCAAAGCTACAGCGTAATTACAGTGAGGAGTGAAGAGTTAAGAGTTAAAAGTTAATAAAATACTCCTAGCTCTTAACTCCTAACTCCTAACTCCTAACTCCTAACTCAAGAATATGGCCAATTTAAAAGCAATACGCGATCGCATTCAGTCGGTCAAAAACACCAAAAAAATCACAGAAGCCATGCGTCTCGTAGCTGCGGCTAGAGTGCGCCGGGCGCAAGAACAAGTGCTAGCAACTCGTCCCTTTGCGGATCGCTTGGCACAAGTATTGTATGGTTTGCAAAGCCGTCTGCGCTTTGAAGAAGCAAACCTACCACTACTGAAAAAACGCCAAGTTAAGTCAGTTGGGTTGTTAGTTATTTCAGGCGATCGCGGTCTATGCGGTGGTTACAATAATAACGTTATCCGTCGTGCGGAAAACCGCGCCAAAGAAATCCAGGCAGAAGGTTTAAACTATCAATTTGTGATTGTCGGACGTAAAGCTACACAGTACTTTCAACGCCGCAATCAACCAATTGATGCCACCTACAGCGGCTTAGAACAAATCCCCACCGCAGCGGAAGCCAATCAGATTGCCGATCAACTACTTTCCTTGTTCCTTTCGGAAGAAGTTGACCGCATCGAATTAATCTATACCAGATTCCTTTCTTTGGTTAGCTCCCGTCCTGTGATTCAAACCTTACTACCCCTCGATCCACAAGGTCTAGAAGCAGCCGATGATGAAGTCTTCCGCTTGACAACCCGTGGCGGTAAATTTGAAGTCGAACGGGAGAAAGTGACTAGCCAAGTCCGCACGTTGGCTCCTGACATGATTTTCGAGCAAGATCCAGTGCAGATTCTCGATTCTTTATTGCCCCTGTATCTGAGTAATCAGCTATTGCGGGCGCTGCAAGAATCGGCAGCTAGCGAACTAGCAGCGCGGATGACAGCTATGAGTAATGCCAGTGAAAATGCTGGTGAACTGATTAATACCCTCACGCTCTCCTACAACAAAGCTCGACAAGCTGCAATTACCCAAGAACTTCTTGAAGTTGTAGGCGGTGCTGAAGCACTAACTTAGGGTATAGCTAATTATTTATTTGTAGTGCGTTGTAATATATAGCCAATTGCTAATTATTTTAAGATTAGCAATTGGCTATTTTAGTATTGGGGACTTTTAATTATGTCTATTAACACATTTCAAGAATTGCGTATTATAATTGAAGTATGAAGCGCATGGGTCCGTCACGGTTTCGACAGGTTGGCGAACGCTGCTCTGTGATTCAGGTCGAGAGTGAGTCTCCTCTCGGAAATCAAAGGCTCAAACAAAAAGTAAATGCGAATAACATCGTTAACTTTGCTCGTAAGGATGCTCTAGTAGCTGCCTAAACACCTCTTATAGGTTCGAGCGTCTTCGGTTTGACTCCGTTAAGGACTGAAGACCAAACCCCAACGGATGCTCTAGCAAGCGTTCTCTGGTTGGCTTGCTGGCTAAGATCAAATCAGAGCATCCTACGTTCGGGATAATGAACGATTCCCGCCTTGAGGATTAAAAAGGCTAAACCTGTGAATGAGCGGGGGGTCAATACCCAATTTGGACAGCAGTTCGACTCTGCTCGGATCCACTCAAAATAGTTAACAAGTCCACTTGACACTGTGATGTGTAAGTGGACTTTGTTTTATGGGAAACTCCCATCAAAATTTTTTATAATGCACAGCTAACTTGAGTTCAACGGCTAATATAGCAATACCGTTCAGTTAAGCCCAAGTAATAGAAAGAAGCGCAACAAACACTATCTCTGCAACAAGCAGGAACCCGTTAACAAGATATCGATTAAGTCCGTGTAGAAGTAAAGCAACAACACGCACTATCTCTGCAAAAAGCAGGAACTTGTCAAGAAGGTAATCGTGATTGTCACACACGATTTAGCGATCGCAAAACGAAACCAGTGATTTGAGTCCAAGATGGTTTAGCTAATTATGCTGTTTCTGGGTTTGTGTACGTGCGCTTCCAAACCTCCTTCCCCTTTTTTTCAGTACTCGTCGTAGTCGATCTGCACTCAAGTTTACTTGACGTTCAGACGCCAGTTTTTTTGCTAATTGTTTAGAGTTATAAGTCTCTGACTCTTGAGCTAAACAATTTTCGAGATAAACCAAATCCGATTCCGAATATCGGGGTTTTCCTCCTCGACCAGGAGCATCCCATAAACCTGCTAAACCCATTTTTTCCCAGCGATGAAGGGTTTGACGTACTGTTGAAATCGCCCAGTTCAAGCCTTTTGCTATTTGCTCATTTTTTAAGCCACGAGTATTCAGCAGTAAAACTTGAGCGCGATCCTTAGTACGTTGAGGAACATCTTTGGCTTTTCTCAACTCTTCTAAAGTTAGCTTTTCCTCTTCTGTGAGAAACACTTTTAATCGGCATCCCATAAAAAATAACCTTTTACAAAATGAATTTTTGTCATTTTTGTATCTATTTACGTCTGTATACTGAATTACTTAGGTATTTCACCATACATTCGATAAAACTAAACTACAAGTATTAAGGATGTCAGCGTCTATAAGGCTGCTACACGATAAGTATTGGCTTGAGAACACTATCAAAGTTTGCAATTTTACATCAACAATGGATTTTTATAAAAAGTTCGGCACATCAAGATTACACATTAACCTATATAAGCAAACTTATCCGATAGCCTGAAGCTGTAGCTTATAGCTATGACAAGAAAAATTTGTTGGCGTTATCTTGATTAATGTTTAAAGTCGATAATAAAGGACTGTATCATTAAATTCCTAAGATTATTCCTATGCTTACGCAGGTTTATCGAAACTTTAAAAATCCTTTTTACGCTAGTTTCCATTTGGATGAGCGGAAAAAGATATACAAGGCTAGTTCCTTTTTATTCAACTAGTCTCTGGAAATTTGACTTGATTATCTCCAAAAAAAATATCTGTTTTACCAACTTTACATAAAGTTTATATTCTATGTACCATATTTTTGATTAAGACAACAACAGATTGAATATCTATTGAATAAACTAATGTTAACAGGCTATTCGGTACTTTTTGGAATTCTAATAAGGTTTATCCTACCTTTCCTACCTTTCCTACTTTTCCCACCTTTCCTACTTTTTCTAATTAAGGGAGTATCCGAAAAAAATACTTTTCTACTTGAAAAATATATTATCTGCCAATATTAAGCATCACAAGTAATTTAGAATTGGTAGATAGACCTGTAATCTAATATTGTTTAAATTATGCTGTTCTAGTTAAAAAATATAATTGCTATGATGTTTTTGAATTAAGATAAAACCACATCAATAGCAAAAAATAAGTACTCAGCAAAACTTAGGAACAAATTAATATTTAGTAGATTTTTTGAGTCACATTTTTTGCTAAAAAACAGCAATATTTGATACAAGTTAGATTTTTCAAAAACTGATATTCATTACAACTTCAAATAAAAATAATAGAGAGAATGGGGGCAGAAGAAAAACCTGTTAATTTGCGCTCGGAGACGAATAATGGTATCGATGTCTACGACCGGCAAGGCCCACGAAGAGAACGTTCAACATCGGCTAACTATACAAACTGTAGAAATTGCCCCTAACACAACGGCGATTCGCTCTCTTGACTGGGATCGCGATCGCTTTGATATCGAATTCGGACTGCAAAACGGTACAACCTATAATTCATATCTAATTAGGGGCGAACAAACAGTTTTGATTGATACTTCTCACCAGAAGTTTCGCGATCTGTATTTAGAGACTCTCAAAGGTCTTGTTAACCCCAAAACAATTGATTACATAATTGTTAGTCACACAGAGCCAGACCATAGCGGCTTAGTAGAAGATGTCCTCCAGTTAGCTCCTAGAGCTACCGTCTTAGCCTCAAAAGTTGCACTTCAGTTTTTGGAAGGTTTGGTTCACGATCCCTTCTCCAAGCGGGTTGTGAAAACTGGCGATCGCATCGATATCGGCAAAGGGCACGAAATGGAATTCGTGAGTGCGCCTAACCTGCACTGGCCGGATACAATCTTTAGCTTTGACCGCAAAACCCAAATTCTCTACACCTGTGATGCTTTTGGGATGCACTTCTGTGACGATCGCACCTTTGACGAAGATTTAGAAGCGATCGAAGCTGACTTTAGATTTTACTACGACTGCTTGATGGGTCCTAACGCTCGTTCGTTGCTGAATGCGATGAAGCGGATGGGCGATCTCGGAAAGATTAATATTATCGCCAATGGTCACGGCCCCCTATTATACCACCATTTAGATGTGCTGACCGGGTGTTACGAAAATTGGAGCCAAAAACAAGCGAAAGCAGAAACCACAGTTGGGTTGTTTTTTGTCTCAGAATATGGATATGGCGAACGCCTTGGTCACGCAATTGCTGAAGGTATCCTGAAAACTGGCGTTGGCGTAGAAGTACTGGATCTGAGTACTGCTGAAAGCCAAGAAATTCAAGAACTAGCCGGGAGAGCAGCTGGGATCATTATCGGGATGCCCCCAACTACCTCCGCTGCCGCCCAAGCTAGTATCAGTTCGGTGCTAGCTGTCGCCAAGAACAAGCAATTTCTTGGGCTGTTTGAATGTTACGGTGGGGATGATGAACCCATTGATACACTCCGCAGACAATTCCTTGACTCTGGCATCAAAGAAGCTTTCCCACCCATTCGGATTAAAGAGACTCCCAGCGCATCAACATTCCAGTTGTGTGAAGAAGCGGGTAAAGACATCGGACAATTGCTAGTGCGCGATCGCAACATCAAGCAAATCAAGTCCCTTGATGTCAACATGGAAAAGGCGCTGGGTCGCATTAGTAGTGGACTGTATATAGTCACTACAAAAAAAGATAATGTCTCAAGTGCAATGCTGGCATCCTGGGTAACGCAAGCGAGTTTGCAACCATTAGGATTCACAATTGCCGTTGCCAAAGACCGCGCCATTGATTCCTTAATGCAAGTAGGCGATCGCTTCGTCCTCAACGTTTTGGAAGAAGGCAATTATCAAGAACTCAAGAAACACTTCCTCAAGCGCTTGCATCCTGGTGCTGACCGCTTTGCAGGAGTGAAAACTCAAACCGCGAAAAACGGTTCGCCGATTCTAACTGATGCTCTGGCATACATGGAATGTGAAATACAGACCAGTATGGAATGCAGCGACCACTGGGTTTTATACTGCACCGTCCAAGAAGGTCGTGTCTCCAAAAACGATGGATTGACAGCCGTTCGCCATCGCAAAGTAGGTAATTACTACTAAGAAAAAGGCAAGAGGTAACAGGTGACAGGGGACAGAAAAGAAAACTATCCCCTGTTTCCTATGATCCATACCCTATAACCTATTCCCTGCTCTTTATTCCCTATTCCCTAACTTTACCCAACAGCTATGACCAATTCCAAGCCACGCGACGTACAAGTTTTACCAATTGCTACCAATACTAAAGCTATCAGAGCGCGTAGTTGGTCACGTCTGCGGTTTGAAATTGAATACGCACTTGAAAGAGGTACTACTTCCAATTGCTATTTAATTGAAGCTGATAAAACCGCACTTATCGATCCACCGCCAGAAAGCTTTACCGAAATTTATTTAGAAGCATTGCGGCAGACTTTAGATTTGCAACATTTGGATTATATAATTCTGGGTCATTTTAGTCCCAATCGAGTTGCAACCCTCAAAGCAATTTTAGAACTAGCGCCACAGGTAACTTTTGTCTGTTCTCTTCCTGGTGCGAACAATTTGCGTGCTGCTTTTTTAGAGCAAGATTTAAATGTCTTGGTGATGCGGGGGAAAGAAACTCTGGATTTAGGTAAGGGTCATGTTTTGAAATTCCTACCCACTCCCAGTCCGCGTTGGCCGGAAGGACTTTGTACCTACGATCGGCAAACCCAAATTCTCTACACAGATAAGTTATTTGCAACTCATCTCTGTGGTGATGAAGTGTTTGATGATAATTGGGAAGCGCTTAAAGAAGACCAGCGTTACTACTTTAACTGCCTAATGGCTCCCCAAATTCCTCATGTGCAAGCAGCTTTGGAGAAAATCTCAGATTTGCAGGTGAGAATGTATGCTGTGGGACACGGGCCCTTGGTACGCACCAGCTTAATCGAACTCACCAAAGCTTATGGAGAGTGGAGCCGTTCTCACAACGATCGCGAAATTTCCGTTGCCCTACTTTACGCTTCAGCTTACGGAAATACAGCGACTTTAGCACAAGCGATCGCTCTGGGACTAACTAAAGGTGGAGTCGCAGTCAAATCGATTAACTGCGAATTTGCTACCCCTGATGAAATTCGCATCAACCTCGCACAGTCAGAGGGTTTTATCATCGGTTCTCCTACCATTGGTGGTCATGCGCCAACTCCCATTCATACTGCTTTAGGGATTGTGTTATCGAGTGGTGACAACAGCAAACTCGCTGGGGTATTTGGTTCCTACGGCTGGAGTGGCGAAGCATTTGACTTAATTGAAGGTAAACTCCGGGATGCTGGGTATCGCTTTGGCTTTGATACCCTGAAGGTGAAGTTTAAACCTGATGATGTCACTCTCAAATTCTGTGAAGAATTAGGTACAGACTTTGCTCAAGCACTGAAAAAGGCTAAAAAGGTACGCGTACCCCAACAAGCCGCGACTCCAGTGGAACAGGCTGTTGGCCGGATTGTTGGTTCCGTTTGCGTGGTGACAGCGAAACAAGGAGAAGTGTCTACCGCAATGTTAGGCGCTTGGGTTTCTCAAGCTACCTTTAATCCACCGGGAATAACAGTGGCGATCGCTAAAGAGCGAGCGATCGAATCTTTGATGTATCCAGGCGGTAAGTTTGCCTTAAATATTCTACCTGAAGGCAATCATCAAGACTACATGAAACATTTCCGTAAATCTTTCGCGCCTGGGGAAGATCGATTTGCTAACTTTAGTACAGCAGTTGCAGATAACGGCTGTACTATCCTCACTGATTCTCTAGCATATTTGGAATGCTCAGTCAACCAACGTCTAGAATGTGGAGATCATTGGGTTGTATATGCAACTGTGGACGAAGGGAAATTACTCAAGCCTGATGCTGTGACTGCCATCAACCATCGGAAAACAGGCACTCATTATTAGATACAACGAAATCGCCTTAGCTCGAATATAGCTAAGGCGTTTGATGAGAAAATTCTCTTTTTTCTGGGATGGCCATCTTGCCCATCCCAGTTTTTTATGCTTATGGACTTCTAATTAAAAAATATCCCGTTGTAGGAGCGCAAGGCCTTGTGCTCCTACAAATCTATAAATAATTTGGGATAATTTATTTTTTGCAAGTCCCTTCTTAAAGGGTCATTCTAATATGTCCCAAACTTAAAGGATGAAATTAGTCGCGGCGATCGTTGACAATCCACTCAGTTGAATTTCTAAATCTGCGAGTATGTTACCATCACCATTGATCTCTGCCTGAACGAATAGATTGCTACCACTTGTAAAGTAGCGTACTTCGCCAGCAGATCCAGTGAAGGCAGCAGTACCAATAAATTTAAAAGCTTGATTGCCCAAAATTGATAGTTCAGAATCTATTGCCGACAAATCGATCTTGTCAAACCCTGATGTGAAATCTGTGAGGATATCCCGTGCCACACCTACCTGACTTTCAGAAGTACTGAAGTACTTGTAGATGTCATCGCCACCGCCGTCAGTTATTCTATCAGTACCTGCTCCACCGATAAGAATATCGTTGCCATTTCCACCATTAATCGTGTCGTTGCCACTACCAGCGTTGATGACATTATCAGCCGCACTGCCAGTAATACTGTCGTTCCCAGCACCAGTATTAACATTCTCAAAATTAATGGCCGTTTCACCCACAAAATTGGTGACTCCGGTTGTCAAGTTGAGTACATAAGCCCCACTGAAAAAAGTCAAATCCAGAGTATCAATACCAGCGCCACTATCTAAGGTATCAAGGCCAAATCCACCGTCGATTGTATCGTTGCCCAATCCACCGTTGATTTCATCGTTGCCCAATCCACCATCGATCCTATCGTTGCCGTTATTGCCGAACAGAAGATCGTTACCAGCTAAACCTGTTAGAAAGTCATTCCCATTATCACCAAGGATTACATCGTCTAAATTAGTACCTGTTGTGGTGTTATTGTCGGTTAGATTGCCATCAAAAATGTCGGTAAAAACTGCATTAGTCATGTTTTTCTTCCTTCAAAGTACTACATTAGACTACAGGGAAGATTGTGTTTTATCTATCACTGAATAAAATAATCAGTTACATAAATTTATATACAAACTTAAATACTCGTCCCTAAAAAAGAAAAAATAGTGGTCTACACTACAAACCGAGTTCAAGACTTGTGAAACGAAAGATAAGCTCGCGCAATCTTGAGAATTGCAGATTTCTAAAATACTATTGCTGATTTCGATATGGTAATGCTTTGTTTGCACTAATAGAGCGGCTGTTGCTCATGCATTGCCCAGATTATGGACAATAGAGACATTGACTGAAAGTTGTTTCTGTCGTGCGGCGAGATTCTCACGGATTCAACATCAGAGTTATAGGAGTCAAAACTAAGTGAATCCCATTGACAAACCATCTTTAGAAATCAACGCTTCGCGCCAGTTTACCGCTTGGCTGTATGAGCAAAACCTCAGTTTGTCCTTCACTACCTATCAAGCAGGGAAATTATTTTTCATTGGCTTGCAACCAAACGGCAATTTGTCTGTATTTGAACGTAGCTTTGAGCGTTGTATGGGATTGTATGCCAATGGCAACAGCCTCTATATGAGTTCACTGTACCAACTGTGGCGATTTGAAAACATTATCCAACCCGGAGAAAATCACCAAGGCTATGATGCTCTCTATTTACCCCAAATGAGTTATGTAACAGGAGATTTAGATATTCACGATATCGCTTTGAGTAAAGCAGAAAAGAAAGATTCAAATTTACAAAAACTATTATTTGTCAATACTTTATTTAGTTGTTTAGGAACAGTCAGCGAAACCCACAGTTTCGTTCCTCTATGGCAGCCAACCTTTATCAGCAAGCTAGCGGCGGAAGATAGATGTCACCTAAATGGGTTGGCAATGCAGCAAGGAAAACCCAAATACGTTACTGCTGTCAGCCAATCGGACGTAGCCGAAGGATGGCGGGACTATCGGGCAAATGGAGGCTGTGTTATTGACGTAGAAAGCAATGAAATCGTCTTGCAGGGGCTGTCTATGCCCCATTCCCCGCGTTGGCATCAGGAAAAACTTTGGCTGCTCAATTCAGGTACAGGAGAGTTTGGCTTTGCCGACTTAAAGCGGGGAGTATTTGAACCAGTCGCCTTCTGTCCGGGATATCTGCGGGGTTGTGCATTTTATGGCGACTTTGCAGTAGTGGGAATTTCCCAACCCAGGCATAACAAAACATTCAGCGGCTTGGCTTTAGACGAAAAATTGCATCAGAAAAACGTTCAGCCTCGCTGTGGATTACTAGTGATTGACTTGAAAAGTGGTGATATTGTCCATTCCTTGCGGATAGAAGGGGTGGTACTGGAATTATACGATGTGGTGACACTTTTGGGGGTACGTCGTCCAATGGCGATCGGGTTTCGCAGCGACGAAATTCGGCGGGTGGTAACGGTGGGATGAAAAGCAATTCAAAATTAAAAAAAATTAAGATCAATAGACCTCTTGCAAAACTATTTTTGCAAGAGCGGGGAAAGGGTAAAGGTTAAAGGGAAAAGGTAATTCTATTGCCGCTTTCCCCTTTACCCCTTACCCCTTACCCCACTTCTGCAAGAAGTCTAATGATGTCTAATTGAGCAATTTTTTACCTATCTAATCTCAATGGCAGCAACGGTTTTGCAATGTGGAATCAGACAAATTGTGCGTGCAATTTCAGTATTAAAGCGTAAACAACATAAATTCATTTGCTGAAATTCCGCAATTGCCACAAAGACAATAGCAAAAACGCAGGGTAGCCTTTAACTAGAAAAACAGTATTAGGTAATTCCTAGACACAACTTTTATATTATTTTTCTTGTTCTTATGACTCCAAAACACACCAAAATTAAATTTCCTCTTTGGCAGTATCTGAACCAGCCCTTATTTAGTCGGGATACTAAATTAGTATTGAATCCGCAACGCTTTGTATTGATCTGGCGTCTGCAACTTTTAGAACGTTGCTGGACTAAAGCATGTGACGCCAAAGGGCCTCAACAGCATTAGATATTTGAAAAGCTGCTGAACTCAACTAAAAGCTGACAAACTAAGCCTCGTCCACAGAACGAGGCTTTTTGCCGTCAAGTAAAGCACTGACAGTCATATCTCCCATAACATTAATCGCGGTGCGGCAGCGATCCAAAAACCAGTCTACAGTAACTAGCAAAGCGATGTACTGGGTAGGTAAGCCGACAGAAGTGAACACTAGTGTCATCGTTACCAGTCCAGCATTGGGAATATTCGCCGCACCTACGGATGCAAAAATCGAGGTAAGGATGACAATTAACTGCTGTCCTAAACTCAAATGTTGCCCAATCAGTTGGGAAATATACAACGCAGACATTGCTTCATAGAGGGCAGTGCCATCATTATTGAAATTTGCCCCAACTAATGCCCCCAAAGCAGCAGAAGATTCTCTTAAACCGACTTTTGTTTGCAAAACCTCAAAGGTTATAGGCATTGCTGCCGCAGAAGAAGAAGTTGAGAAAGCTGTCAAAAACGCATCAGAACCACCAGCGAGGAATTTTAGCGGGTGTACCCAAGAACCAAATTTTACTCTGATCAGGTAGTAACAGGCCTGCAATACCAGTGCTAACAATACGGCGACGATGAATGCACCCAAAGATTTAAATGGTGCAAAGCCCTGCATCGCAATAGTTTTGGCTACAATCCCAAAGACTGCGAACGGCACTAAAGCAATTACCCAATTGAGAACGCGGACTACTGCTTCAAATAAAATTCCGATGACATCCTCTATCGGCTGGAATCCATTCTTGCCTTGAGCGATTTGTTCAGATTTTAATGCCCGCAGAACGATGCCAAAACTTAGGGCAATCACAATCAACTGGATGACATTATTATCAACCAATGGCTTGAGAACAGCTTCCGGTACAGCATCTTTGAGTATTCCCCAAGGGTCGAGACTCTGAGGAGTTATTTCTGTACTTGTTGAGGTCGTTACATTGCCCCAAGTCCCTGGACGCAGGACATTCGCTACGAACAGTCCCACCAAAATAGCTACGGTAGTGTTGGTTAAAAGTAGCACTGCCAACCGCCGTCCGGCTGTACCAGGGATGTTGGTGGTCATTAAAGTATGCAGCACCGCTACTAAAATTAGGGGTGTAGCCAAGGCGCGGAGAGCCTTTAGTACCAATTCAGCCGGAATTGCTAAATTGTTGATTAAAGCGGCGTTGCTGGGATTGGGATTTCCAGCACCAAGAGCAATTCCGACGCTGACTGCTGCTATTAAGGCGATGAGAATTTGCAACGTGAGAGGGATACGCTGCCACCAAGGGCTAGCTTTGGTTTCAGGCGAAGTAGTTCTCTCTGTTTGACTCATTGGCTAGGTACTGGTTAACTGCTGTAACTATTAAAACAACACTAATGATAGTGATAATTCCAGAAAAAGAACAGCTTTAATTTTAGTTAAAAACTGTTAATCTAAGATTCCGTTGCTTTACAAAATCTGCCTCGAAAGGGTATACCACAAGGTAGGCCCCTAGAGATATCTTGGCTTGTGGTTGGAGATGCTTATGTCCTTTGTGCCTTTACATATTCACAGTGACTACAGTCTACTTGATGGGGCAAGTCAGCTACCAGAGTTGGTGGATCGAGCGATCGCACTGGGAATGAAAGCGATCGCCCTTACCGATCATGGTGTCATGTATGGAGCCGTCGAACTAATAAAAATCTGCCGTAGTCAAAATATTAAGCCGATTATCGGCAATGAAATGTATGTAATTAACGGTGATATTGAAAAACAAGAACGCCGTCCGAAATATCACCAAGTCGTTTTAGCTAAAAATACTAAAGGTTACAAAAATTTAGTTAAATTAACTACAATTTCTCACCTCAAGGGTGTTCAAGGTAAAGGAATTTTTTCTCGTCCTTGTATTAATAAAGATTTACTCAAACAATATCATGAAGGCTTGATTGTCACCAGCGCTTGCTTGGGTGGAGAAATTCCTCAAGCGATTCTCAGTAATAGACCAGATGCAGCCCGAAAAGTTGCTCAGTGGTATAAAGATGTATTTGGTGATGATTATTATCTAGAAATTCAAGACCACGGTTCCCAAGAAGACCGGATTGTGAATGTTGAAATCGTCAAAATTGCACGGGAACTAGGCATTAAAATTGTTGCTACCAATGATTCGCATTTTATTTCTTGTTTTGACGTTGAAGCCCACGACGCTTTGCTATGCATTCAAACTGGCAAGCTAATTATTGAAGATAAGCGGATGCGTTATAGCGGCACAGAGTATCTCAAGTCTGGTGAGGAGATGCGGCAGCTATTTCGCGACCATTTACCGGATGATGTAATTGTAGAAGCTGTAGCCACTACTGAAGAAGTCGCCGATAAAGTTGAGCCTTACCATATTATGGGTGAGCCTCAGATTCCTACACCTCCCATTCCCTCTGGTCATACTGCTGACACTTACGCCGAAGATGTTGCATGGAGTGGACTTTTAGAACGCTTAAATCGCAAGTCTCGCCAAGAAGTTGATTCCGTCTATAAAGAAAGATTGGAATACGAACTAAAAATGATTCAGCAGATGGGGTTTTCCAAATACTTTTTAGTTGTCTGGGACTACATCAAATTTGCTAGGGATAATAATATTCCTGTGGGGCCAGGTCGGGGTTCGGCGGCTGGTTCATTAGTTGCTTATGCGATGCGAATTACTAATATTGACCCTGTACATCATGGCTTACTATTCGAGCGTTTCTTGAACCCAGAACGGAAATCCATGCCTGATATTGATACGGATTTCTGTATTGAACAACGGGATAAAGTGATTGAATATGTCACTGAAAAATATGGTGCAGATAGAGTTGCTCAAATTATTACTTTTAACCGTCTAACTTCTAAAGCAGTTTTGAAAGATGTCGCCAGAGTATTAAATATTCCCTATGGGGAAGCTGACAAAATGGCGAAAATGATTCCTGTGGTGCGAGGGAAACCAACAAAACTCAAGGTGATGGTTTCTGATAAAACCCCAGAACCAGAGTTTAAAGAGAAATATGATAAAGAACCCCATGTTCGCCATTGGCTTGATATGGCAATGCGAATTGAAGGAACTAACAAAACTTTTGGTGTTCATGCCGCAGGTGTGGTAATTTCTGCCGATCCACTTGATGAAATTGTCCCACTACAGAAAAATAATGACGGTTCTGTGATAACCCAATATTTCATGGAAGACTTGGAATCAATGGGTTTATTGAAAATGGACTTTCTGGGTTTACGGAACCTAACGCTAATTCAAAAGACCGTTGATTTGATTCAAGAAACGAGAGGATATCGGGTCGATCCTGATGAAATTCCCCGCCAGGAAAGAAAAGCCCAGAAGATATTAGCCAAAGGTGAACATAGCAGTTTACCTAAAGATGTACAAAAAACTTATGAATTACTAGAAGCAGGAGAGTTAGAAGGAATATTTCAATTAGAATCTTCTGGGATGCGTCAGATCGTGCGAGATTTGAAGCCTTCTAATATAGAAGATATTTCTTCAATTTTAGCGCTTTATCGACCTGGGCCATTAGATGCAGGGCTAATTCCTAAATTTATTAAACGCAAACATGGGCAAGAAAAGATTGATTATCCGCACACTATTGTGGAACCAATATTAGACGAAACTTATGGAATTATGGTCTATCAAGAGCAAATCATGAAAATTGCTCAAGATATGGCGGGATATTCTTTAGGACAAGCTGACTTGCTGCGTCGGGCGATGGGTAAAAAGAAAGTTTCTGAGATGCAAAAGCAGCGAGAAAAATTCGTGGATGGTGCAGCTAAAAATGGCGTTCAGAAAAAAGTTGCGGATGAATTATTTGAGCAAATGTTGAAGTTTGCTGAATATTGTTTAAGCTATGACACGGAAATATTGACAGTAGAATATGGATTAATGCCGATTGGAGAAATTGTCGAAAAAGGCATTGAATGCAGTGTGTACAGTGTTGATAATAATGGAAATATTTACACGCAACCTGTGGCACAGTGGCACGATCGCGGACAACAAGAGGTATTTGAGTATTGCTTGGAAGACGGTTCAATAATTGGGGCAACAAAAGACCATAAATTTATGACTGCTGATGGTCAAATGTTGCCGATTGATGAAATATTTGAACGCGAATTGGATTTGATGCGGGTAGAGGGTTTACCGAATTGAGAAAAGGGGTAGTGGAAACCGCGTCAAATTAAAGAAGATGCGTCAATAATACCAGGGTTTGATGGGTTTTAGTCGGGGGCGTCCCGCTAACCAAATTCATTGGTTTACCAACCAGACCGCCAGGGAATAGAATTCCCTGTCTAATGATGGAAGTCCTCTAGAAGAGGACTAGAAAAAACTTGGTTTAGTTGTTGACTAGTTTTACATAGTCGTCTTCAGACGACTTTAGCTTTCAGACAGGGAATTTCATTCCCTGGCTGGGGCTGGCTGCTGCCTTCTAGCTGGCTGACGGACACTGCTAATATGATAATTTTTTCCAGCAATATGGGAAACATAAATATATGTAAGTAAATACAAAATTTAAAAAATATTATGTCCCTGTGGCGACTTTATTATCATATTGTTTGGGCAACAAAAGAACGCCAACCTCTAATTACCTCCAATAAAGAAACTGAGCTTTATAATTACATCATTGATAAATCAAATAGTTTAAATTGTATACTCCATGCCATTGGAGGTATTGAAGACCACATACATTTAGTAGTATCTATCCCGCCAACAATCGCGATTGCAGAGTTTGTGAAAAAAATTAAAGGAAGTAGTTCTCACCATTTCAACCGCAATCTTTGCCCTACATCAGAAAAATTTGCTTGGCAAGAAGGATATGGTATATTCTCTTTGGGCAGTAAGCAACTTGAGCAAGCTGTTATATATGTTCAAAATCAAAAAATAGATCATCTTAAAGGCACAGTAAATTCCTATTTAGAAAAAGCAGGCGCATAACCAAGAAAAAGCAACTGCTAATATCTACGGGCAACTCAAAGCTGATTAATTTAATCAATTTGCACCCAGAGAAAAAAGTAAGCGGAGAAAAACTAAAATAACTGATTTAGGTTTTGGTGAAGTAGAGAGCGTCATTTTGAATTTTGAATTGTTAATTGCGGTTTTCCCCAAAGGATGGTTTCTTGCTTGTAAATGGCAATTCCTGGTTTTGCTCCTTTGGGTTTGTAGACGTGTTTTGGCTGAGTGTAAACTACTGCCACTTGATCGCTTTGACGGGCGCGACTGTAATATGCAGCGAGATTAGCTACAAATTGCAAATCAGCTTCTTCTGCCACAGCACCCGGTTCTAAACGTAGTAATACATGACTCCCTGGAATTTCTTGAGCGTGGAACCAGATATCATAATCCCCAGCTACACGAAAGGTTAATTGGTCATTCTGGCGATTGTTACGACCGATTAATACTTCAAAGCCATTGGGAGTAAGGTAACGATGAAAATTGGTGCTGGGGGGTTCGTTGGCACTCCGGCTGCGGTATTCTGGATCTTCTAGATACTTTTGTCCAATTAACTCTTCACGGATTTCTTCTAAAGCTCGCAAATCTTCTGCTGTTTGGTAGTTATCTATTTGGCCAATCGCAGCTTCTACTTGTTCTAAATACTCAATTTCTGTCTGCACTTCCAATAGTAGCGGTTCCACGGCAGCACGAGCGCGTTTCAGCTTTTGGTACTGTTTGTAAAGACTTTGGGCATTTTGGACAGCATTTTTATCTGGCTGAAGTGCGATCGCAATCGGCAAATTTGTATCAAAATCAGCAAGGATAATTTCTTTCATCCCTGGTTCCCAGTTTTGCAAATGAGCCATCAATAAATCAGCTTTTTGCCGATACTCATCGGCTCGATCTGATTGCTGCAAGCGCGTCTGAAAGGTTTGAGCTTTATTGCGTAATTTCGTCAGAATATTATTCAATTTCTGACTCAACTGATGGCGCAATTGCGAAAATAACTGTTCGTTAATCTGGTTACTGTAATAATGGTTGAGTAACTCTTGGATATTTTTGACCTTTTCAACTGCACCCCAACCCATGACGGTGTAGCCATCTTTTGTCCAAGCGGGTTGAAATTCTTTGGAATCTAGGGCTTGCAGCCATTCTTGCCAACGCTCAAACAGCCGTCGCCAGTCGTCGGGGTTGAGTGTATCGGTGGATGTTTCTGGTGTGATATTTGCTTCTAGCAGCATTAACTCCAGTAGTGCAGCACTCAAGCCACTATAACTTTTGAGCAATTGCCGCTTGATTGCTCCTGGCACTAAACTTACCCGTTCTTGCCAACGTTCTTGAGATTCGCTCAAACTGGGGACAGTTCCAGTCAGTTTCGGTGGTGTTTCATAAGGTTGTCCGGTTTGGATGGGACGGACACTAGATTGTTGCTGACTGACTTGATGGGCGGCGGTGATAATTATATTGTTAGCGTCGGTGAGAATGACGTTGCTATACTTGCCCATGATTTCTGCATAGACATGATATAGGGCGCTTTCTCCAGGACGACGGGCAAATTGCAAATCAATCACACGCTCCCAAGGAGCGATCGCTTCAATCGCCACCAGTGCTAAACCACCCAATTGGTGTATTAATTGTTGGCTAAAGGTAAAGGTATCTGGCGATCGCGGTGGGGGATCGCCAATACAAATATGTGCAGCTTGGGGATGCCAAGAAATCTGTAGCCAATCTCGCTGTTGCAGGGTGCGTAATGCCATAGCAATCGTGTAGCGATCGCGCTGATAAACCTGTTCTAAGCGTGATGGTAGCCAGTTAGCGCGGATTTCGCTACAAGCAGCTGTGAGAGTGGTAAAGTCAACTGGTTGCAAAGCGATTAGTTATTAATATTCAAATGGTAGCGATCGCTATGCCTTTATTTTTGTTTAGTTAAAGCATAACAGACCTCAACTATCATAGCGGTTACTTGGTTTGCTGATAGCTGCGAATAAAAAAACGCAGAAAGTATCATAAGATTAGCTTCTGCGTTTAAGTGATAAATTCGTTTTTTATACAGTTTGTTTTTGGTGTTGAGTTTTCCAAGCTCAGGCAATCGCTGCCAAAGTTGAAGAACAATTCAGAATTCAGGAGTCAGAATTACTCTCGTGGGAAACTTAAACCCGTTCATTCAGACGCTAGCGGACTCGTTCTAAGCGTTGGCGCAGCCTCTCTAAGAGTTGCCATATCGCAGGCTTTACGCTGCACTATCCGCCAGTTTCACAGAATTTAATTCTGTAGCTTGCTTCTTTGAAAGGGTTTTGTGGCTCCTGACTCCTGAATTCTAATTTTGTTAAACCCAAAATACGATCCGAGTTACTCGCTCACCATTATCTGTTACGCAAAAGCGTTATTTAGCAACCAAAACTGGTTTTTTTGCTGTTGATTGCACTAGTTCTGTGGTTGAGTTTACTAGTTCTTTTGCTTTTGATTGCACTAGTTCGGCGGTTGAGTGTACTAGTTCTTTTGCTGTTGACGCTACTGCTTGTGGCTGCAACAGTTGGATGTAAAGTTCACTCAGTTGATTTGCGACACCATCCCAGCTAAACTTAGTTTCGACGCGTTTTCTACCAGCTTTACCCAATTCATCTCGCCATTGTGGACTTAATAGAATTCGGTCAATAGCAGCTGCAAAGGCATCTACATCTTGCGGTGGAGCCAATAAACCAGTTTCTTCATTAACTACCGTAAACTGAAGTCCACCGACATCACTAGCCACAACTGGTGTACCGCTTGCCATCGCTTCGATTGCCACTAGTCCAAAGGGTTCGTAATGACTGGGAACAACGCAAACATCAGCAGCTGCGTAATAAGTTGGCAAAATATCTTGACTCAGACGACCGGCAAAAGTGGTAAAGTCGCTCATTCCCAAATCATTGACGATTTGCTCAATGCGATCGCGCTCAATGCCGTCACTGTTACCTGGAGTACTACCACCACCAATAATTAGCTGGATATTTTTGGAGTCGCGTAGCTCAGACTGGTTTACTGCCCGCACCAACGTTTCTATACCTTTGCGTTGATCAAAACGCCCTACGTATAGTACAACTTTGGCTTCTTTGTCAATTCCCAATTCAGCCCTGGCTGCTTCTCGTACAATCGAACCAAATCGCTGAATATCTGTACCGCAGGGAATGATGTCGATATTGCCTTTTGTGGAAACTAGCGATCGCATGTGTTCCTGTTCTTGCGGACTTGTCGCTACAATTCGCTCTGCTTTTTCCAACACTTGTTTTTCTACTGCTAATCGCTGACTAGCAATCAGAGGAATATCTTCTATAATGTTATATTTTACTGCTCCTAATGAGTGGTAGGTGTGAACCTGTTTACTCTTTTGGATTTTATTTAACTCCATCCCCACCCAACTAGAGAGCCAATAGTTAGTGTGAACTAACTCGTATGTAAAATCATTTTTTACTTGAAATTTGAGGAAATTATCCACAAATTCTGGCAGATATTCAAAAATTTCATCTCGCGGCACAAACTCAAGGGGGCCAGCTTTTAAACGGATAGTTCGACAATTGTTGCTATGTTCAACTATCGAGTCTTGCTCCAGACTCACTTTGCGGGTAAACATATCAACTTGCCATCCCAGCTGCGCTAGTGCTTCACCCACATTGCGCACATAAACGTTTTGTCCCCCAGCTTCTTCTTTCCCTATTTCAATCGCTGGGTCTCCGTGGACGGAAATCAAGGCGATACGTTTTTCGGTGTTAGAGTTCATAGTTTGTGTGTTGCTGATTTTAACAAAGTTTTAGTCTGTTCCAAGCACGTGTATAGCACACTTGCCTGAATTGTTTAGGAACTTTGATTAATGTTGATTTTAATTTACTATGTCTAATTTTTTTTTACATCCTCTGTCAGAAGTATACTTTTAGATTAAATACAAATATTTAATTTCTTTAGATATAGGAAATTGTTATGTCCGTATCTCATACTTTTGATAGATAAAAATGAGATTTTTTCATTCATCTCTAGCTTTAATTTCATAGATATGGGAATAGATATGGCAATTTTAATTTGCTCTCTACCTAGAGACTAAGATCCCTAACTTCTGTGAGGATATATCTGATGAATAGGGGGTTTGACCCCACAGCATATATCAGAGCAGGAAGTCAGAATTCAGGATTCAGAGTCAAGACGCGACTCGAAAATACTCGCTAACGCTACGCTATCCGCTCTTTCGTTCAAAATACCCAACTGAATTCTGGCTCGCCTCTCCTGCCGGAGACGCTGCGCGAAAGACTACGCCTTTCTCTACGAGAGGCTGCGCAAACGGTTAGGCTCAGGACAGACTGGGCGACCACCTGACTCCTGAATTCTGTTTTGATAAAAATATATTTATTTAGCTTATATTCTCTAAAAGAAATCTAAATTATGTTTTTACGCAATTCTACTGATTTTGTTTCAAACTAATAAATATAGTCACCACCAATTTTCAAACGGAGAAGATTAATACATGAGTTTGATAGATGGTATATTTCTGACGATATTAAATACTGTTGCCTGTCTAGCACTGCCTAAGCTGCTATCTGTAATTCTGCCTGTCAAACGCCAAAACACTGAATCTTCAAAGTCTGCTATGACATCACAAGATTCTAACTCTGAAATTCCCAGTTTTTCTTAATGTAAACTGACGATCTATAGATATCGCCTTGATGAGGAGAAAACTTAGTTATTGGTGCAAGGCGATATCTAAACAAGAAATTATACATATTTTGTTTTGGGAAAAGAAGGACAGTTGTTTTTCCATTCAACCTAAAATTTATACAGGAAAAAGCTGGTCTACAATACAGCTAAAACCAGGTAATAGCGGAGAAATGAGATTATCGCTACTAAATAAGGTTACTACCAAGTTAAGTTGACTTTGTTCGCGCCGATAGACCTCTAGTTTACGCGATCGCCAATCAACAATCCAATATTCTTTGACTCCTCTGGAAGAATAAAGTTTAAGTTTAGCTTCCTTATCTCGTCTTTGGTCTTCGTTGCTAGCAGACAAAACTTCGACTACTAAATCTGGTGCGCCAGTCAAATGTCCCGCTTCATCCAATGTTAGCGCCAAGGTTTCTTTAGTAGCCCAAACTACATCAGGAATCACATTATCTGATTCTGAAAACAAAACGCCGGGATTGATTACAGCTTCTCCTAAACCAGTAGACTCTGACCAAATGTTAAGCTGTTGGAAAATTTTGCCACAAGTTTGCTGATGTTTAAAGTGAGGTGCCCTGGTCATAAATAATTCTCCATCAACTATCTCGTAGCGCGTCCCTTCATTTTCCGGTAACAGTTCTACATCCTGAGTTGTCCAGCGTACTCCTGTATTAAGTATCTGACTCATTGGCTAACTCCTTTAATCTTGCTTTTGTGTATAGTGTTTCTCGTTTGTATGAAAAATACTCTGACCTCTCTCCTAAAAGGAGAGGCTTTGACGAATCTTACTCCCCTTCCCTTGTAGGGAAGGGGTTAGGTCTGTATTAGACTCAACCCAGAAGCGCCGTATTTTAATCATAAGATTTAAGTTGAGCTTCCTTATCTAGTTTTTCAAAAAACAAATATATGAGCAAATTGTAAGATTTAAACAAAATGCACCAAATAAAATGCCAAACCAACCACCTAGTATAAGAGGGTTAGAGTTATCTTCAATGAGTGTCAGAATTTTCTGTTGAGAATCGTTTAGAAAAGCATTAATTTTGTCAGCAAGTTTTTGTGCTGATGGTTGCCAGAAGGAGGGTTGAGAAATGCGATAATTTTCTCCATCCTTAATAACAGGGCTGACATAATATCGGTTGTCTCCACCATCATGAATTGTCTTAACTTTTACGCCCATCCATAGATCTAATTCAGAATAGATTTTTACAGAGGACTCCCACCAATCTCGATTAGCCAACTGACAATTGACGCGCTTTGGTGTTCGCTCACATGAAAAAGTGGTAATCTTCTCTGGTGCAAATATTAACTTGACTCCAAATGCAACAAGCGAAACACAAAAAAGCAAATATATAAAGTTAAAGCAATGCATTGATTTTGGCAAATTTGAGAGTTTTGATTTCTCTCCCTCCTTAATTTTTTTATTGTCATTCATCATGAAACAATGATTGTTTTGGTTTGTATTACTCGTCCTTAGCAAATTATCTCTTGCGATTTTCGCGCCGCCACTTACTCCGTACTAAACGAATTTCATCAAAAGTGTAGCTTTCGCCTAGTTGTTCTTTGATAGGAGTGAGGGAAATATCACCGAGCACTTCTAAAACTTGCCAAATTTTTTGTTGATGTTCTAAAGGTACTAATTGATTTAAATCAACTGGCTGATTTAAATCAATTAGTTTTTCTAAATGATTGCTAACTGTTGCCGGACTAAGGTTGCGCTTTTGGGCAATTTGAGCGATATTTAAACCTTGTTGATGCAATTGCAATGTTTGTAATTCGGTGTAAGAAGAAGATGATTTGACAGAAGATACGGAAGTAGCAGATTTATTTTGCAAACCTTTCTCTTGGCGGTAGGCGCGAATTTCTGTAATGAACTTTTCGCCATATTGAGCGAGTTTGTGACTACCTACACCAGAAAGTTTGGCAAATTCAGCTAAGTTTTGGGGTTGCACCTGTACCATCAATTTTAAAGTGGAATCGTGGAAGATGACGTAAGGTGGTACAGATTGCTCATCAGCTAATTGTTTACGTAGCGATCGCAACTTCTGTAATAATATTTCTGCAACTTCTGCTTTTTCAATCCCCTGTTCCCAGGTAATCTTTTGGACTGTGGTTACAGCTAGCGAAACTGTACGCTGTTTTCGCATTACTTCCCAACTGTGGGCATTGAGTTTTAAAACTGAGTAACCATCGCTAGTTTGTTCTATTAACCCTTGATGTAAAAGCGATCGCCCCAACATTCGCCATTCATCTACAGTTCTATCTTTACCAATACCATAAGTAGAAAGTTTATCGTGTTCGTACTGGATAATTTTGTCTTTTTTTGCCCCCCGCAACACATCAATTATGTGTAGCATCCCAAACCTTTCTTTGCAACGCGCTACACAAGATAAAAACTTCATAGCTTCAATTGTCCAATCTTGCACGGGTTTAGGATAACGACAATTATCACAGTTACCGCAATTCCCAGGAAACCTTTCGCCAAAATAACCTAGTTGAATTGTTCGCCGACAATCAGTGCCTTCAGCGTAATCGATCGTCTGCCGCAATTGTTGTTTGGCAATCAACTGTTCTTGAGGATCGGTTTTTTGATCGATACTCCATTCAATTGTTTTAACATCACCAAAGCTGAAAAATATTGTACACCGAGATGGTTCTCCGTCTCTACCGGCTCTACCCGATTCTTGATAATAACTTTCTATGTTTCTAGGCAGATCGAAATGAACTACCAACCGCACATCGGGTTTATTAATTCCCATCCCAAAGGCGATTGTTGCCACCATCACCCGGACATCATCTCGAATAAATCGCGTTTGATTACTACTACGTTCTTCATCACTTAATCCGGCGTGATAAGGCAGAGCAATAACTTTATCATTTTGTAGTTTAAAAGTAAGTTCATCAACTTTTTTCCGAGTTAAAGAATAAATAATTGTCGAACCTTCAGTTTCTCGAATTAGTTCTAACAATTCAGCGTAAGCATTTTTAGTTTTAGGACGAACTTCGTAATAAAGATTTTCACGGTTAAAGCTGGCAAGATGAATACTTGGTTGCTTTAGTCCTAGTTGTTGAATGATATCGCTACGGACGCGATCGGTTGCTGTCGCGGTGAGGGCGACGGTAGGAACATCAGGATAGCGTTTTCGCAGAGATTTTAACTGGCGATATTCTGGACGAAAATCGTGTCCCCATTCCGAAACACAATGCGCTTCATCAATAGCAAAGCTAGAAATACCGATTTTTTCTTTAACTAAATCGAGAAATGGGAGAAACCTCTCACTCAGAAGACGTTCTGGAGCAACATAGAGTAATTTTACTTTACCACTGAGGATGGCTTCTTCCCGCGATCGCACTTTGTAAGCATTCAAACTGCTATTGAGAAATGTCGCGTTAATATTATTATTTCGCAGTGCTTCTACTTGGTCTTGCATCAAAGCAATTAACGGCGACACTACCACAGTTAGTCCATTTTTCAACAATGCCGGTAGCTGAAAACATAGAGATTTCCCCCCGCCAGTCGGCATCACAACCATTAAATCTCGATTTTGCAGCGCATCTTCGATAATTTGCCGTTGTCCGGGGCGGAATTGGTCATAACCGAAGTGATATTTTAGCGCTTGTTCGAGATGGGGATACTGGAGCATAGCGATCGCTTTTTCGGGGCCTGTCTGCGTGAGTAGTGATTGAAGATATCAGGATTTTAACTCACATCATTGGTAGCTTTGGTCAGAACTGCGTTTCTTTAGTCGAGGTTTTTGACTCTGTTGAGATTGTTTAGAGAAGTGGTTAACGATGAACAAAAAGTTAGCCAATCTCAAGCTGAGTCCCTAACTAAGTTTTTAATGATTATTCTTCTCAATTTCCCTAGCAGCTCTTGACTTTGGACAGTCAGGAAATTGAAGGGTTGTAGTCAAGTCGGCACATTTTAGCTGTGATTCTAAAACATCAATCTTTCGTAAAAGCGATACTCCCCACACTATAGAAATCACCAACTTGATAGTCATACCCACGAGCAAAAGTGTCACTATTGTGGAATTTTTCTTTTGTTGAGCCAGCCTTTTTTGTTGCTCAAGAAGTCGTGCTTCTACTTCTTGAGCACGTTCAGCCTCTAATGCTTGCTGTACTTCTCGCCGATCTAATTCTTCACTAGCAGCTAAAAAGCGATAATCTAAATTGCTCAAGCTTTTACCATTTGCCCACGTTTGAGCATCGATCAAGGCTTGTCCACGTAATAGGCGAGATTTATCTTTTTCTTCTGAGGCTACCCATGCATTAAAGCTTTCGTAGTAGGGGCGCAAGTAAGCTAATTTTTTTCCAACCCATTCTAAATTAAAAACTTCTTGATAAATTCGGTTTTTTACTTGGAGACAACCTTGTTTTTTGATTACCAAACCAGACAGCAACAGTTCTACCTGTTCTCGACTATCATCGGCTGGTACTTTCAATCCTTGGAGGATTTGTTGATAAATTCCTAACAATCTGGCGGCAAATTTTTCGTTTCTGAGGATGCGATCGCGAATAGTTCGTAAATGCTCTGGTTCGTCTTGTGATTCCCATTTCTCAATGATGTACGATCGCACCACATTTTCTATCCAAAATTCTTCTGTGCCAGGGGGAATTTTCAGCTTTCTACCCATATCATCTTGAGATAAACTCACAAGTAGCCGACACAGCTTTTGAGTAAGAAATGGTTGCCCATCTGTCCAAGCTAATACTTCTTTCAAAACTTTCTGAGGATGATTGTCTTTAATATCTAGTCCCAAAGAAAGTGGTTGAGCTTCTTCAAAGGTGAAACCATTTACTTGGATAGTTTTACCAAGATTAAATGGGGTAGTATTATTTTGATATATAATTAAGTCTGAAGGTGTAGCAACCCCAAAAATGGCAAATGTAATCCGATAATACTCTGGATTTATTGCTCGTTGATTGTAACAGAACCGAATCAAATTAAAAAAGTCATCAACAGAGAAATCAAGGCTGAGTATACTATCAACTTCATCAATAAAAATAAATAGTTTTTCGTTAGGAAACTGAGTTAACAAAATGTCTGAAATAAATCGACTGGTTTTCTGAACTAAAGAAAGATCGTTTTGTTCTTGCCACCAGGTTTTTAAATTAACTTTTCCTAAAAGTTTAAAACTCAACCATAAATCGCCAACAATTCCTTTATACCACTGTTCTGGAGTTATATTTTCACAACCAATATTAGTCATATCAACGGTGGCACATTTAAAGCCCTCTTTTTGCAAGCGGTGCTTTGTTTTTACCATAAGTGAGGATTTACCCATTTGTCTACAGCTTAAAATGTGGCAAAATTCACCCTGTTTTAAAGCTTCGTAAAGTTCTACATCCGCTCGGCGCTGAACATAGCTAGGAGCGTCATTAGTAAGAGTACCACCAACTTGGTATCGATAATTTTTCATTTAATGGATTTTTAATTTTAAATTCTTTTTATATCTCAATTAATAAATGTCCATAGGTAAATTTGATAAAATGCTCATAATTTCGATGAAATATTAGGTTCATAGTAAAAACTATAGTACTTATTATGAACTCTTAAAACTAGTTTGGAAGTTTGATAGAAGCATTAGCAGTATTTTGCTTTCCAAACTGTTGACTAAAATAAAGACGATATAATTCACACATGGCACTAGCTTGATTGCCGTTTAGTTGAACCAAACCCATACTTTCTAGTTTGTAAGCAGCGATCGCGTCTAACTCCACTTTTTCATCTGTTGCAATTACCTGTTGCATAGCTGACATTAATTCTGGTTCTTCTTGCAGTAGTGTCAACAGTTCTCGTAAATGCTGACCGTAAATTCCTACTGGTGTAGATGCAGTTTCTAATAACACCTCTAGCGTCATTCCACCCTGACATAAATGATAAAATGCAAGGCTCACCAGATAGGGATGTCCTCCTACCATTGCTTGTAGGGGTGCAAGGCGTTTTGCGCCTTCCGAGTTTCCTGCCCAATCTAGTCCGTAACGTAATGCTAAACTCTGTACTTGCTTAAGGGTAAATGGTGGCAGTGTAATTGTTATCCCTACATTGAAAGGCGATTGGTTGAGCTTAAGCGGAATATAAATTTCTGTGGTGTGAACCACTATCATCCGTAGTTTTTGCCAAGTCTGATCTTGCTTTGCTTGTTCATGCCAAAATCGCAGCATTGGCAGAAAGTCTTGGGCAATATTGGGATGTTCAAAAATCCGATGGACTTCATTCAAAGCCAAAACTAAAGGACTATCATTAATGTATTGCAAGAGATAAGCTTCAAAATAGATTTTGCAGCTTACCTTGCTGCCCATTTCTATATCCCAAAAATCATCTATACAAGGAAAGAGATTTAACTGCCTACTAACATTTACACAAAACCAGCGCAAAAATTTATCCAAGGAAACAAAAACGTCTTGGTCAGCTTCTTGAAAGTCCAAATAGACAATTTGATAATCTTGCTCTCTAGCAAAAGCAATCATCCGATTGAGCAGAGAACTTTTTCCCATCTTTCTAGGTGCTTTGATCCGGATTAAGCAACCAGGGTGTAAAACCTCATTACAAACAAGTTCTTCCAGGGAAGGGCGATTGATGTAAAGAGGAGAATCTAGTGCTACAGGGCCGCTAGGAAATTCTATCTTGCTTGCTGAAAAAAAGTCTGGAGAAACCATTTCTAAGCTAGATTCTTGACCGAACTTTTCTTGGATCTGATTTTCTTGATTACCTATCTCGTCTTGCAAATGTTTATTTAAGGCTAAATGCAGATTTTTTTTCGTTATTCTTTTTCCAAGTGCTATAGAAAGGTCTTGCCACAACTCAGAACCAACTTCCTTGATGTAATTGTTACCGTAGCCTGACACCTCTGCCATCTCACCATAAGTTTTACCCAACCACGATTGATAGAGTACAAACCACTGAATTGAATCGAGAGGCTTGTCTTGGAGAATTTTTTTTACAGATTGTAGAAGCTTATCCACAGTGTATAAATTGTTAAACAGGTAGGCAATTTACTTATAGCGGTTATCCGTTGAGTAAGGTATGAAAACCCACCTAAATCACCTCCCCACAAGCGAGAAAGTGACTATGATGTACCTTATATAATTAGGAAACGCTATATAATTTTTGGCCCAGTAATAATAATATACATCTGAAAAAATACTTGAAACCAGAAAAATTCAAGATTGCATTGATACAATTTTAAACTCTATTAGTAAATCACAAATATTATTGTAATTATATTTTTTGAGCCATTTTTGTATAATTATATACTTTTTATTGACCATTAGTCTCTGCTATTTAGAGTACGAAGTTAGTTCAGCCTAATGCAGCCTTGAAAAAGCTGATGACGATCGTGGCTCACTGGTGTGAGATCCTAGAGATAGTCAATGGAGTGCGAACACAATGGAACAACATCAGAAGCCAACGGTTGTAATTACGGGTGCATCTTCGGGGGTGGGCTTGTATGCTGCAAAAGCTCTTGCTGATAAAGGATGGTATGTGATACTGGCATGTCGGGATTTAGCGAAGGCACAAAAAGCTGCTCAGGATGTGGAAATCCCCTACAACAGTTATACCAGCATACATATTGACCTTGGCTCCTTGGAAAGTGTTCGACAATTTGTGAAGAACTTCCGAGCCACTGGAAAGTCTTTAGACGCTTTGGTGTGCAACGCTGCAATTTATATGCCCTTAATCAAAGAGCCGTTACGCAGTCCAGAAGGTTACGAGTTAACTGTCACTACTAATCATCTGGGGCATTTCCTATTGTGCAACTTGATGATAGAGGATCTGAAGAAATCATCTTTAGAGCCAAGGCTGGTAATTTTAGGAACAGTCACGCACAATCCAGACGAACTGGGTGGGAAAATTCCACCACGTCCCGACTTGGGCGATTTGCAAGGCTTTGCAGAAGGGTTTAAAGAGCCAATATCGATGATTGATGGCAAGAAATTTGAACCAGTCAAAGCTTACAAAGACAGCAAGGTTTGCAATGTGCTGACTATGCGGGAACTGCACGAGCGCTATCACAAGTCAACCGGTATCGTCTTCAATTCTCTTTATCCGGGATGTGTTGCAGAAACGCCGCTATTTAGAAACCACTATCCCCTGTTTCAGAAAATCTTTCCATTATTCCAGAAGTACATCACTGGGGGATATGTGTCTCAGGAGTTGGCGGGAGAACGGGTTGCTGCCGTGGTTGCCGATCCTGAGTATAATCAATCTGGTGTCTATTGGAGTTGGGGAAATCGCCAGAAGAAAGATGGCAAGTCTTTTGTGCAAAAAGTCTCTCCTCAAGCCCGTGATGACGACAAAGGCGATCGCATGTGGGAACTAAGCGCCAAATTAGTTGGACTTGCATGACGGAAAAGGAGGTGGCGTTACTTTTGTGCATGATTCATAAATTCATTTTTTTGAATGAATTGGCATTATTGTGCAGGTAAGTAATGCTTGAGGTGATTATTACGTCACCTCTGACTTTAGTAAATGCCTTAAGTTTTTGCTGAGTGTTATACACAAGCGGTTAAGCAGCAAAAGCTGAAACTGGCTTGTTAATCAAATCTTTTCCTTTGAACTGCCCATACCAGCTAGCAGAAGTCACAGATGATGAATTTTTACCTCAGTAAGCCCTGAATCAGTCTGTATGTACCGCTTCACTCTACAGTTATACCTCTATATTGCCTACTCTCTTGACTTAATACATCGAAAATATGTATAATGACGGACGCATAGAAGGGGAGTAGCTGCTGGCAAAAAACTTGAAAGCCAGTACATCTGAATCAACATACTGGCGATGAGCCTGGTTCAGGTGGCAAATAATCAATATTTGAAAGCGAGACCTTCACTAAGTTCACACCGAAAAGTGTAAACTTGGTGAGGTCTTTTGGCTCTCATCAAGCTTCACATCGGTAAACGATTCTTCAGGAGCTTGAGAGAGTGTTAACAGCTTTTACCGCAGGTTTATTACTAATTACAGTTTCAGAACTAGGTGATAAAACATTTTTTATTGCTGTAATTTTGGCGATGCACCACCCGCGGCGGCTGGTATTTATAGGTGTGACAGCTGCTTTGGCGGCGATGACAATCCTTTCGGTGATATTTGGACAAGCAGTATCTTTGTTGCCAAAAGTTTATATTCATTACGCCGAAATAGCTTTATTTATTGCCTTCGGTATCAAGCTGTTGTATGACGCTAGTAAGATGTCCTCGGCTGCTTGTGATACAGAAGTTGTGGAAGAAGCTGAAGCTGCGGTGAAACAAGCAGATTTGCAGTTACCAAAGCAAAAGACTAAGTTGGCAATTGTCGTAGAAGCCTTTGTGTTGACATTTATGGCAGAGTGGGGCGATCGCACCCAAATTGCCACCATTGCCCTAGCCGCTGGTAATAATCCCATTGGAGTGACAATAGGTGCAATTTTAGGACATTCCATTTGTGCTGCGATCGCAGTTATCGGCGGCAAAATGATTGCCGGACGCATTTCTGAGCGTCAACTCACCCTGGTTGGCGGATGCCTGTTTTTAGTCTTTGGTATTGTTGCTGCCATTGAAGGAGCGTGAGGGGAAGAAGCAGGGGAGAAATCAATTCAAAATTCAAAATTCAAAATTCAAAATTAAAGAACTTCTCACTCCTGCCTCACTTCGACTACGCTCAGTGACCACCTGCTTCCTCTTCCCCAATACCCATTACTTGGGAGTATTTCCCACTGAAGATGCAGGAGAGGTAGCAGATTTAGGAATGGGAGAAACCGTTCCTGCCTTCTTAATTTCGTCTCTGTACTTAGCAGGTGCTAAAGCTGCGGCACTATCAAATAAAGGTTTTGCATCTGCATCTTTGCCCTGTTGTTTCAGGAGCATCGCTTTTGCCACGACGGGACGAAAATCCTTGGGATCTTTCTTAATTGCCTGGTCATATACAGAGCTAGCTTGAGCGTAGCGTTTCTGGGAAGCATGAACAGAACCTAACAGCACCTGCACGGCTACTATATCTACACTTCCAGGCTGAATTGTATTTGCTTGGGCTGCATTAGAGAGGGTTTCTTGCAACAAACCAATGGCTGCTTCCGGGCGTTGCTGACTGATCAATAGAGCCACCATTCCTTGCAAAGCCTTCAAATCACCTGGTTTCGTGGACAAAATCGAGCGATAAGCTTGAGCGGCTCCTTCGCGATCGCCAATTTGCTGTTTTGCTTGAGCTAGTAACACTGAATATTCTGACTGTTCGGGATTCAGCTTTGCTAGCTTTTCTAGGGGTTCAATGACAACTTGGATATCAGCTGGTTTAACCTCACTTTTATCTTTTTGACTCAGTAATTGCAGCCGCGCCTGTAACAGACCCTTAAGCGCAGTCTGATTTTCTGGTTCTCGTTGCAAAACCTGTTCATAACCCCGTGCTTCGTCTTCCAGTTTTGATTTTTGGTCAGCGGAGGACAAACTGCCTCTGGTGTTAGCAGTATTCTGACTTGAGGGTGGCGTATTATTAAATGCTCCAATTATGGGAATCACCGAAACACCCACAAAAGCAAGAATTGCCACCGCTAAGACGACTTGAACTATCCAACGATTGCGCGGTTGAGACACGGTTTTGTCTTTCTCCTAAATTTTAATGACATTATCATTTACACAAATCGTAAAGTTAAAAATTTCCAAAACTTTGCGGAATACCGCCAATTGCCTGTGAATTTTATAACAATTAACTATCCACACTGCTAAAGTAAGTGATGACTTTAGGAGGAGCCGTCAGAATTGTAGCTATGATATGCTTCCGAAACTAGTGTAAAGCCGCTAAATTAGACATTTAGTGTTTATACATTAAATTTAGCGCCTTTAGGATTGTATAGAGTACCCTAGTGTGATTTTGTGAAAAGCCAATATACTTTCATCAGTCGCACAAATGCTCTTTCCAGCTGCCTTTGTAAAATCCCACAATGGGATGTGTCTCCGCCGCAAGGAGTTTTTATGAATTCCGACCTGATGCCGTTGCCTGAATCTTCCAATTCTTCTGCCTCTAACCAGGGCCCAACTAATGTAGAGGCAGCCGCTAATGTTCATATAGCAGCCCAGTCCTCTAAACAAGTTGACAATTTGCCTGTCAACACCAGCGAGACTGACGCAAATGGGAACTTGATTAATCGCCAGCAACCGATTCCACCTCCCAGCGAACCGATGCAGTATCGAGCGATCGGCTTAGTCCGGGGTCGCTATCATGCTAGCAGCGAACAATTTACTCAAGGTACGCTGCTGACTCCAGATGGTGTAGAACTCAATGCCGTCCTCCTAGGCCGGATTATGAGCTTAGTCAAGAATCATCTAGACTTAGAAAAAGAACACTTGTGGGTAGTATATCCACGTACTAGACAAGAAAATGACACCTTGCACATCCAAATCGTCGGAGTTTGGGAGCCAGAAAATCTGGCTAAAAACTCAACAGATGAGGACGAATCGGATTTTGAGTTGCAAGAGTTAGAGACACTCGATGATGGCTTATCCGAGAACTCTGAACTAAATACAACTGCCCCCAGACCTTCATCAGAAGTTGCAGATGGTGGTTTTTCTGTTCGTGGTGAAGTAGTATACCAATCTTTTGATGCTAAAAGCTTGGTAGTCAAAATTAGGCAGGCTCCACGCAAATCAACTGACAAACCCAAATATTTTAAGTTGAAATTGAGGGGTGTGCTAACTACCAAAGCAGTGGGAAAATTCTGGGACTTCCAAGCCAAGCGAGAAGCAGACGTTTTAGTAGTAGAAAAAGCTGAAGCGATCGCTGATTTGCCCAAAAAACGCAAACCACCATTTAAAAGTGGGCCTCGTGCTGGCATTGGTGGTGCTGGTGGTAGAAAACCATTCCCCCCCAGACGCACTGGCGAAACTCCTCGTCCTATCAAGAAAACAAGTACAGGCGGCGACACTTCAGTGGTGTCAAAACCTATACCAAGAACACCCGCTCCTAAACCGATCAAGCGACCGAAACCGACTCAAGAGTAGGGAATGGGGCATAAGAGGCAGAGGGGCAGAGGGGCAGAGGGGAAAAACTTACTGCAACTTCTCCCCCGCTCCCCTGCTCCAATCAAAAATCCGTCCGACGGTCTTGGGGTAGAAAAGATCGCTCCATCGAAATTGGAGAAACTGGTTCTGTCAGGGTAAACGTACCTGCTTCGATCCACTTTTTCAACTCTAGGGCGACTTGTCTAGAAAAGAACAAACTCGCTAAGGGGGCAGAGCGTACTGCTTTGCCCTCTATAGTGAGCCACCCAGATTTGAGTTGGGCGTAACTCACTAAACCAAAGGTGGGACGTACGCGCCGGGGAATGGAAAAATCTACTATTGGGGCTACTAAGTCTCGGTCTTGGACGGCACAATGTTCAATTACTTGTTCATTTAATACAGGTAGTGGTACACCAACCCCTAACATCAATGAGGGGCCATAACTTTTGAAGTAACACCCCCGCACCCAATGAGCATCCATTTGCTTGGCATCACCAATTAAAGCTAAAGTTGCAGAAGGCCCAATCGGTGTACGATTAGCTAAACGCTTTTGTAAGGGGAAGTGCTGAGTGCCTTCCCAAGCGACATAACCAATACCGCCGCCTAAAAAAATTCGAGTACCTATACCAACGAGTTGCAAATCGGGATCGTTGAGTAAGGGGGAAATCGCACCTGGGTTAGAATAAACAGCATTCCCCAAACGCGGTTGTAAAGGGCCGAGATAGGTGAAGAGGGGGCGATCGCCACCATTTACACCAACAATAAAATTTTGATAAAGATTGCGCGGATTGAATAAATAAAACTGATTAATTGTGTCACTGGTAATTGTAGTTTCAAAATTTGCCCTGGGGTAACAATCTGTTACTTGTCCTTGCGCTTTCACGTGTATAGATTTACCAGCGATCAAATCTTCGATTACATGACCGCCACCACGTTCTCGCACTTCTTCCCCATCCGTCGTCTCCACAGCGCAACTCGCACCCAAATATAAATCTACTGCCCCAAAACCAGAGTATGCTGGCACGCCATCTAACCAACAACGGCGAATTTTGATTGGGGGATCGGTATGTCCCAGATTGATAATTGCACCACTTGATTCCATCGGCTCAAAAGTACCAGTGGTAATTACATCAACTTCTTTAGCGGCTTTAGTAACACCGATTTCTACAACTCGTGCTTTTAATTCTTCAGTTGTCAACACCACCGCACGTTGGCGCTTAATTTTCTCATTAATTTCTGCAATTGTTCGCATCTTCTCAGTGCTTGCGCTTCCTGCTGAATGGTGAATAGGGAGAAACACGATTAATCGCGTCTGTAACTAGGGAGTAGGGAAAAGAAATTTTCATTGCTCTTTGTGAGCGCTGACGATCGAGGCTTTTGAATAATTTCATCTCCAAATAACGATCGCCAATCTCTGCGCGACAGCTTACCCCGAATAAAGATAGATTCCAAAAAATAATTCAAGTATTGCAAAATTAAAATGATAGATTTTTTGGGTCAAACAAGCTACCTATATCCAAAATAGTTTTTATTCTACGTAAAATTACCATAAAGAAAGCCTTGCATTATCAATCAAATGTATGTATGGTTAGGATTAAGTGGACTTACTGGACTTAAATAATTTTACGTCAACCGAAAGAAACATTTCTGGTTTTTGTAAAGCATTATAAGCCAACTAGTCAATCGCAAAGTGAGAGTTAATAGCAGATACTAGAAAGTTTTGAGAAGGTAGAAATTATTTAAGAGCGTTAATAGAAGCGAAGCATAAGCAAAAAAAAGTTGCTTTCTGGCGGACTTATTCTGATTTCTACTTCCTCAAAGCAATTCTACTTATTGCTATTGATTTTATTGCTACATTTGACCTGATAATGAATTGAGTAAGAGGCAATGACTACTTCAGAATTAGCTAATCTTGAGCAAAAAAACCAAAGTAAGATTTCCGATAGGATTGAAAATTTATCCTCTTCATCAGATGAAAAAAAGTTGTTCAACCTGAAGGTAATAGAATATTTATTACTTGCAGCTTTTGTCTCTGCTGGACTCTTTATTATTTTTCTTTCAGATGATAAAACAGTTGTAATTTCTGGAGCAGTATCTCTAACTTTTTTGTTTTTTTTGTTGCTCATCAACAGACAAGTATATCAGAACTATAAGCAGACCGTTTATAAATCTGAACTCACCAAAAAAGCTGAACTCTATAGTTATTTATTGACCAATCCTAATTCTTGGGATAAAGATACGCTGACTCTAACAAGAGGGAAGGCTTTACAATACAGCCAAGACTTGATTGACGATTATAAAAAAATTAGGAGTGTATCAAGGAACCTTTACTATAGTTTACAAATTTCGACAGTGATTTTATCAGGAGTCACACCGATTTTAGTTCTGGTAGACAAATTAGAAGCAGGACAAGCTTGGCTGAAGTGGCTCCCTGTGCTTTGCCCAGCTATTGCTTCTATAGTTGCTAGTATAGTTACCTCTTTTCCTTTTCAGAAGAATTCGCTTGCTGCTAATACAGCCGTTGAATTATTAGAAGCGGAACAAGAGAAATTTATATTGGGCGTGACTCCGCCTTATCGTTGTTATGATGTATCTGACGAAACCCAACAGCAACAAAAGGCAAGTCAGGCATTAGAATATTTTATTGTTCAAGTGAACAATATTCATCTCAACCAATTGCAACAAACTAGTGAGACTCAATCAGAGAAGACAGAATCAGCTTCATCTAATGAGTCAAGCAAAGCAGAAGCAGAGGTAAAGAGCCAGAACAAACAATAGCTGATGAGCTAATTGTGTCCATGCTCATGGTTATTTTTTCAAAGAGGATTTCTTCAGACTGACTCAAAAGTATGAGATTCCCGACTTTTTTAAGAAGTTGGGAATCTTATTGTTTTTTCACTCCAGCACTAATTATCCCAATAGTTTGAAAATTTACAAGACTTCATATATCATATAACTTGTGTAATTGAGTTTTTTGGCTTTCCAGGAATTATTGTTGCTATCTTCGATTAAGGCAAGAGACGCGATGAATCGCCGTCTCTACAATAATTGGTCTTTCGTCTTGACGGCGATTTATAGCATCTTTTTAATCTAAAAATTTCATCAAAAAATCTTAACCGAACCCTACTGCCACATTGAAAGTCGAGTGACTAATCTTATTTTTTCAAGATATCATCATCAATCGAGGGATTCTCATTTTTATCTGTATTTTCTGCCGTCCAATTATCATCTGTTCTAGGAGATTCAGAAACTATCACAAACTCAGTCTCTTTTTTATGATTATTTCCCCATTCATCTAAAACATCTTTAATTAACACTTCTTGTAACCAAATCTTAGCGACAACAGTTAAAGGTAGTGCTAGGAATAATCCTAAAAAGCCAAAGAAAGTGACGAAAAATAGCTGGGCAATTAAGGTTATAGCTGGCAGTAATGAGACTTGATGCGCCATGACAACAGGCGTGATGAAATTACTCTCAATCTGTTGAATAATAAAGTAGAGAATCAAGACAGCGATCGCTTTCCAAGGTTCATCCAAGAAAGCGATCGCCATTGCTGGGATTACACTCATTGTTGGCCCCAAATTGGGAATCAAGTTAAAAAATCCCGCTAAAACCGCTAAAGCAAGTGCTGCCTTGACATGCAAAATTGATAAGCCAATCAGACTCATCACCCCCACTACAAAGATGGCAATGAAAGCGCCTGTAATCCATCCCTCCAAAGAGACTTCACATTTATCTAAAATTCCATCTACCCGTCGCCGATAAAATGAAGGGAAAAGCCGGACAAATACTTTGCGGTAAGCCATTGGGTCGGCTAACATCATTCCTGTTAAAACCAACACTAGCAAAATCTTGAGGACGACTTCTAAAGAGCCAGATACAAAAGCAAAGGAGTTTCCCAGTAACCGATTAGCGAAGGGCTGTACTTGTTGAATGAGGCTATTGATATCTGGGATATAAGGAACTAACTGGTCAGGAATACGAGTTCTCAGGGCATCAAGCCAACTATTAAAGCGTCCAAACCCTTTAGGAACTTGATATGTTAGTTCTTGAAACTGTTGGGCAAATGGCGGCACAATTAGCCAGAAAAAACCCACAACACCTGCGAAAAAGATAGCTACTGCTAGGAGTACGGCGAATCCCCGCCTCATCCCAAACCTTTGGAAACGTTTCGCTAGGCGATTTAAGGTGGTGGCTAACACAACTGCGGCAAACATCAGCAAAAGCACTTCCCGAATTTGCCACAGGATGTATAAACAAAGAAGTATGGCGATTAAGCCGATCCATTGACCCAGGTTCACAGGCTAACTCCCAACGGTTGGCGAGATGGAATTTTCTTGTAATTAAGCTAGGTTAGCTGATTTTAGGAACTTGTGCGTAAATGGTTTGAGTTAATTTTGTTTTTGTGCTTGAAATCGCCATAGTAGAGCGATCGCTACGATCGCAATCGGCGAGAATACTATAATCAGCGCGTTAGTTGCTGTCGCCGGAATTGGTAGACTTGGCCCTGCATACTTAATCAATACCGATAACAAAGCCGAGAGTAAAAGTAGTTTTAGAATTAATCCTAATTGATTTTCCATAAAAGTACGGCAATACAGATTTTTGTGGTACATACAAATTTACGCTATACCATGTAGTTTCTAGAATAAACCCACAGATACAATCCTTGTAGTTTTCACAAAAATATAATTTATATTACCTGTCAGGAGCGAAGGATGTGAGGCGCGATCGCTATTACACGTTGTTAGTGCTGCCTGAACTTCAGACAGCACATTATATACTATTAAAGCTTTACAGAAAATAACCAAAGCAGCCTTTGAGTAATTTAAACTAAGCACAAAGGAATGCAGAGTTTTAGCAAACTTTATTTGCTCTGAACTGGCTCAACTTTATATTTAGTTTTAACTAACTCAGGCAATTGTATCAAAAGTTTTTTCACTCTAGCTTGAATATATTTAGGATTTTTAGGTACACGTTTAGCTATATATCTTAATAAAGCAATCTGATAGCCAAACTTATATTGAATTGCAGAAAATATATTGGAATTGATCTGCTTGGTCGAACCTTTGTCTAGGTTTTTTAACTTTGTTACTTCACGATGATATATGGGATGTTCTCCCCAAACGCAGGCAAAGTGTACAAGAGCAGGAGACACCACCTGATTATATTTTTGAAAAGTAGATTTACCTTTAATAGCATCTATATTAAAAGAACCACGAAGACCGATAGGTGTTCGCATCATCTGACCATTATCTTCAAACATACTTTGATTGTGTAGCATCATAGCTAGACCAAAAATACGTTCATCATTAGGGCCATCACCACGAAATTCGCTAATACCTAGCTTTTTCCAATCCTTTGCCAATTCTAGTGCTGTTTCAAAAAAGGCCTTAGTAGTATCGTTTTTTTCAAAATAATAAAGACCTCCATTAAATCTAGGTAATTTTGTTAGATTAAATCGTTTGAGTGTGTCATCTACATCAATGAATGTATCTTTATCACCTGCTTGAAGATATACATTACCTGCCACACTAAAACTTTTACCTTTAAAATCATCAAAAATAAAGTTAATATCCCTTACTGCTATGCAATCACTATCAATACAAAGTGTATATTTAAATGGAGAATAATTATAGACATGAAGCTTTTGTTTTACGTTAGAACCGTATTCATCTCTAATATTTATAACGTAATCATAAAGCTCTAGTAAATCTTTATCAGTTTCACGATCGGTAACAATAGCACGCGGAACATTTGGTGAATGAAGCCGTAGAGAACGTGCTAATGACTTTGCCATTTCTAGATAATAGGATGCTCCGTAAGCATAGGTGATAATGCCACGTTGTGAAATAAACATTATTTTATTAATTAACAGTATCTAAGCTTTTCGTTTTCTAATTGCATTCTACCTTACACGCCAAAGGATAGATATCTACTAATATCAATCAAGCTTAAATTCTGTGTAAAGTGTCCGTAAAGTATAGTCTAAATTTTATTTAGACCTGTTTAAACACGTCTGGTTGATTGCCTTTAAAATAACATTTTAAAGGTATAGATAGGTTAAAAGAAAAGCAATGTATGCAGCAAAAAACAACATAGATATCGGATTTTATATTCGTCCAACCCGAAAATTAAATGTAGAAAATGGATTTTTATTACATCTATTAACTTGATAGATATTGAAATCAGTGCCAGAATGCAGTATGGGTCGGCGGAAATAAACAGACCATATTGGTGATTCACCGTGCTGTACTAGTTGATTGTTCACCTATTAAGGGATACTAAAAGTAGGTACATAGGCAAGAAAATATGAAATCCCTAACCTCTCGTATGCAGGCGGTACAATCGCCAATTATTCCTGTGGTTGGGGAACTGATTAAAAACTCTCCTGGAACCATCTCTCTAGGACAAGGTGTTGTTTCTTACAACCCACCACATGAAGCAATAGAATTTTTAGCCAAATTCTTAGCCGAACCCGACAATAATTTATACAAATCAGTTGAGGGAATTCCCCCTTTACTGACAGCACTTACCGGAAAATTGCAAGCCTTTAACGGGATTGAAATCAACGGGGAAAACTGCATCGTCGTGACAGCAGGGAGCAATATGGGATTTATGAATGCCATTCTTGCTATCACTAACCCAGGCGATGAAATTATTCTGAATACGCCCTACTATTTCAACCACGAAATGGCGATCGCAATGGCTGGTTGTCGTGCGGTATTAGTGGCGACGGATGAAAATTACCAACTGCGAAAAGAAGCGATCGCTCAAGCAATTACTCCTAAAACACGGGCTGTGGTGACGATTTCACCAAATAATCCCACTGGAGTTGTCTATTCTGAAGCCGCATTGCGCCAAGTAAATCAAATTTGTGCTACTCACAGTATTTACCACATCAGCGATGAAGCTTATGAATACTTTACATATAACGGTGTAAAACACGTTTCACCTGGCTCATTTAGTAATAGCAGCGAGTACACCATTTCTCTCTATAGCTTTTCCAAAGCATACGGTTTTGCGAGTTGGCGCATTGGCTACATGGTGATTCCTAAACACTTACTTGTCGCTGTTAAAAAAGTTCAAGATACAATTTTGATTTGCCCGCCAGTCATTTCTCAATATGCAGCTTTAGGGGCATTGCAGGCAAAAGAGGATTATTTGAAGAGTCATATAGGAGCGTTGGCGCAGCCCGTCGTAGGCATCGCTCAGGTACGCCAATTGGTATTAGACTCTCTTAATCGTCTACAAGGCTTATGTACCATTATCCCTGCCAATGGCGCTTTCTATTTTTTCCTCAAAGTTCATACCCAGATGGATGCTTTTGAGTTAGTCAAACAATTGATCCAGGAACATAAAGTCGCAGTTATTCCAGGTACAACCTTTGGCATAGATGATGGATGCTATCTACGCGTTGCCTATGGGGCGCTACAAAAAGAGACAGCAAAAGAAGGGATAGAAAGATTAGTACAAGGTTTGGAAACTATAGTTAGGAGTTAAAAGTCATTCAATTCCTGCCTCCTTCAAAAAGGCATTAAGCTGTGTTAGCGTACCTAGTTCGCAATCCTAAATATAAAATTCAACAGATGCCAATTATTCATAAGTTAATTGAAATTGAAACTGAGCCAAAAATTAATATTTATAATATCACCCCACAAATTCAAGATTTTATTGCCTCAACATCAATTAAAAATGGACAAGCTTTAGTATTTTCTCAACACACTACAACAGCGTTAGCTATCAACGAAAATGAAGTCAGATTATTAGAAGATATAAAAGTGTTCTTGCAAAAATTAGCACCAGAATCAGACTGCTATTTGCATAATGACTTGCATTTAAGAGATGTCCCAGAAGATGAGCCGATTAATGCTCACTCTCATTTAATGGCAATGATGCTGAACACTAGTGAGATAATTCCCATTGTGGATGGTAAATTAGCTTTGGGAACCTGGCAATCTGTGTTGTTTTTTGAGTTGGATGGCCCGCGTAAAAGAACAGTATTTGTACAAATTTCTGGTGAATAATGCAATTTCAAACCTGCAATCCTCTCAGAACAACCTAAATCTGAGAGAATTACGAACACGACTAATAAGTACATCAGTTGAACTTACCTACAGCAATTAAAAACCTGAAAGAATGTTTTCAAGCATCACCTTCCTTTCCACAAACCAGGACTTTCGTTGTGTCAAAGGCAGAGGCCATTGGTTATGAAAAATAACGATAATTTTGTATTACGTAATACTTGGTACTATGCTCTGCCTAGCGATCAAATCAAGCCAGGTATGACGATCGGGCGCATTTTCTTAGGAGAACCAGTGCTGTTAGTTCGCAGCCAGGATGGCAAAGTGTCTGCAATGACCGACATTTGTCCCCATCGTGGTGTGCCCTTGAGTTGTGGGAGATTCAATGGGCAGGAAGTTGAATGCTGTTACCACGGTTGGCGCTTTAACTCCGCTGGGCGCTGTACTGCGATACCTTCTCTTGTAGAGGAGCAGCAAATGGATTTGAGTCGCTTTGACGTACAATCTTATGCAATCCGCGAAGCCCAAGGGAATATCTGGATATATATGCCCGATCCCGATAACCCTCAACCTGCTTCTGAGATGGAAATTCCGGTAATACCAGGCTTTGGCGATCGCTCTCACCAGTTCGTAGAGGTGGTAAAATTTCCTTGTTTTATAGATCATGCAGTAGTAGGTCTGATGGACCCGGCTCATTCGCCTTATGTTCATCGCGCTTGGTGGTGGCGAAATGAGCAATTGCATGAGGAAGTAAAGCAATTTGATGCTTCGCCCTACGGCTTTACAATGCGACGACACCGATTACCTGCGAATGGGGGTAGATTATACTGGCTGATTGGCGGTGGTATCCCGGAAACAGAGATTTCTTTTCGTTTACCCGGAGTCAGAATCGAAGAAACCACTATTGGCAATCATCGAGTCGTTAATTTGACGGCAGTTACACCGATTTCAGACACAGAAACGGAGGTAACTTTTGCTCTTTACTGGACACTTCCTTGGGTGGGATTTTTCAAGCCACTGTTACACGTGCTGGCGCGGACTTTCATTGGCCAAGACCGAACGGTTGTAGAAAAACAACAGATTGGTCTGAAATATAATCCTGTGCTGCGGCTAATTAAGGACTCAGATATGCAGGCGCAGTGGTATTACCAGTTAAAGCGGGAGTATGCTCGATCTGTCGCTGAAGGACGAGAATTTGTCAATCCTGTCAAGAGTCAAATACTCCGCTGGCGTGCTTAAATTACTCCAAAGAAACTTAAATTACTCCAAAGAAAATTCTGCAAATTCTCTTTGTCCGAATAGCATATTTCGGTCTACGGCTGACAATATTTTATTATTGGCACGTTGGCTATTTAAAGAGCGAACAACTAACTGTGCCACATCTGCACGATTAATGCTACCAATAATGTGCGGATCTTCGGTTAAAATGCCATTACCCGTTGCTGGTTCTGACTTTAGTCCACCAGGACGGATGATTGTATAGGTAAGTCCACTGGCAATTAAGTGTTGTTCGGCTTTGTCTTTCTCAGCTAAAACTTTTCCCAGTACCTCTAAAACTTGGGGTGAGGCAGCAACAACACTACTGCCAGCACCTATGGAAGATACAAGAATAAACTTTTTTACCCCAGCTTTAACTGCTGCATCGATTAGATTTTTGTTACCAGGGTAATCCGGTCTTTCTACATCTGATGGTACACCGCCAATTGTACTAATAACGGTGTGAATAGGTTCATCTGTTACCATTGCGCGTTCGACATCGCCAATATTCAAGGCATCTCCCAGAACTACTTCAATACCCATTGTTTCTAGTTCACTAGCAACTGCTGCTGTTCTCAGGAGTGCTTTTACCTTTAGCTGTTGCGTTGTGAGATATTGAGCAATTTCTCGACCAACACCGCGACTTGCTCCAGCTAGAAAAATATAAGATGCACTTGTCATAAGACTTGTCATAATAAATTTAATTATTTACGCTCAAAGGATTTTATCAGAGGATTGGCAGTATTCAATAATTGCTCAAGCGACTGAGATGCTTCTGGTTGGTGGCGAACATAAGTGTCAATAAACAAACTAATGATTTCACCCATCAGCAAACGCAATTGTTCTTGAGATTGAGTAGCTTCTAAGTCGAGAGAGGATCTAACTATAGTGGAGTCTGGCTCATCAACTATCGAAAAGTGATTTGCTCCTTCTAAAATTACCAGATAGGCGTCATTTCGCCCCCCAGTAATTGCTTCTTGGAATGTACGGATGACTGGGGTGGTAGCATCTTCAGTTCCTCCCATCAGTAGAAGTGGTAGGGAATCTGGTAAAGGTAAGATGGTTCCTGGTTCATACCCGATGATTGTAAATCCTGTGCTACTTGCGCCATAAGAAAAAGATGCAGCAACTCCAGGGAAAAATTGAGGGTCAGCATTTTCGATAGATACCATACCACCCGCAGAGTGTCCACCGAGAATGAGCCGTTGTAAATCCAGCATTCCTGCTAAAATTCCCTGATTTTGTAACTGTTCGAGTTTAGCTAGGAGTGCTGGCAAAGCCGAAGCTGTGGGAGCAGTACGATAAATTGTGGGTTTCATCTTTTCCAAATCAATTCCAGGTGTGAGGCTAATTACGCCTGGTAGACTTTCGGTAATCCAATCAAACAGAACCACTACCAATCCACGTTCAGCGAGTTTAACCGCCAGCCATTGGTATTGTTGAGCATCACAGTTAAAACCGTTGAATAAAATCACTACTGGAAAAGGTGCGTTTTCTGGATTAGCTGGCTCAATTCCGGTACTTTTTTCTCGCTGATCCGGTATCTGTGCTGGATAGAGAATTTTCAGGTGAATGGTATCGTAAGGTGACTGGACACCCTCAACTTTAGCAGCTTCAAAAAAAGCACGAACTGTCATTTGTACCTTCCTGACTATGACTTCAAGAAAATCTTCCTCTCAGTTTACAACTGTTTCTTGCAAGCAAAATCTAATGATCTAAAAATAACGAAGTAACTAAATAGAAAGCAAAAGGCAGCAGTAAAGATGCGATTAATCGCGTCTGTATAAGAGTCAGGAAAATCATTTCGCTTATGTTGAATTATATTTACCTACTGGTAATTAAAAAATATTAATACAAGAATTATACTTAACCCAATTGGAGGAAGTATTTTAGTAAACGATTGTGCCAATCTAGCAAATAACTTTTCTTTGGATAAACTTATGGCTAAAAAATCTCAACCCAATGTAGAACCATACCAAGATGTCAGATTATCTGCTACCACAAGAATTTGGGTAATTACAGTAGCTATTCTAGGAGTTTGTGTCCCATTGTCAGCCGTTACTAGAAGCGGTGCTATTCTTCCTTTAGTTGCTATTGGTGGCGCAGCTGTTGGTACAGTTGCGGTTTGGCGTTCTGATGAGCAAAAATCAAAAACTAACTATTTACAACAGCAGCAAATAGAACTGCTAGAGCAGAGATTAGCGAATTTAGAAACAATTGTTAGCAGTGATGACTTGAACTTGCAAATGAAAATTAAACAGATCGAAGCAAGGGATACTTTTGGTGACTCCTCTGATGTAAGTACTACACCCAGACAACCAAAACGCAAAGGTTAAAATAAGCCAATCTTCACCATTTATTTCGATTTCAGATAATATTTCCTAGAATTATCGTTACTAGGTTAATTTTATATAGCTATTTGCTGACTTAACGTTACTGTAATCCTTGAAATCTGTCTCGAATTAAACTTTTTTTTACAATTAGAAGTGTTTCTAGGGAAACAGTATCTCTTTATCCATCTCCGTTAGAATTGACTGATATCATCTAATTCTATATACTTCAACGCATCAGTTCATGAAATGTCTAAGTGCTATCCATCTATCTCTTTCACGGAAACACCTCTCAATGGCTGTGTTTTATTAGACTGTTAATATTACTGAATTTTTAATTAACTAAGGTTATAAACTTGAGTAATTGCATTTGTATAGCTTACCGTAGGTATGCAATAGTTTGCCGCAGGAATGCAGATGGATTGGATTAGCTTACTCAAAGCTCAACAAACTGACTTTCTTCAACGTGTGAAAAAACCTAAAACTTATGACTTATCTTTGCTGGAAAGTCAAGTTAAAGGTTGTCACACTGAAGTTATAGCCTTTTGGGGCGAGCCTTTGGCTAGACTCCAAGAACTTTCTCGCCAACAAGCAGAAGTTCTCGCCAAAAATCCGCCGCCGACGCCGCCGGAATATCCTGAGCCTCCTGACTGGACGATACCTTTTCCCAAATACTTCCAACAACAAGCCCAAGATTATCTTTTACGAGAGCATATTGTTGACAGGGTGATAACTGAACGCTTGGGCAAGTTAGTAAAAAAGGTGTCGCAAGATACTTTGCAAAACATGATTTTAGATGATGAGGGAAATTTGTGTGGCGAAAGTAAATTTCCTTATACACTCAAAGATCATCCTCAGCTAAGTGTTCAAGTTTACGTTGCTGATGGAGAAAGTTTTAATGGTATTAAGAAAGACAAAATTAGGTGGTCTGTTACTCAAGAAGATTTAAAAAATCACCAAGTATTAATTTTTCTGTGTTTATTTTATCCATCTACAGGTAATTTAGGTTACGAGAAGCAAAGCATAATAGCAGGCTTTTTACCTACAAATCAACTTGAATTTAGCGAACCAAAACTGTATGTCACTCCAAGTAATTTGTTATATGCAGGGGGGTTAAGTTGGTATTTAGAATCACTGATGGGTAAAAAAGACACGTCGCCAGTAATTAGTGAGAGAGCGATCGCACATACAATACAGACTCTACCATCAGAACATTGTCTCAAGGCTATAGTCGGTGACTGGGAATGCTGGCAGACTTTGCAAGGACACACCAGAGGCATTAATTGCCTAGCTTTCAGTTCTGGATGCAACAATGGCAAAGCCTTACCCATTTTGGCAAGTGGTAGTCGTGGAGAAACTAAACTCTGGGATTTAAGCAAGGGTGAATTAATAGAGACATTATCAGAGTATCCTTGGGTGATATCTGGGCTAGTGGATGAAGTTAATTCCCTAGCTTTTAGTTCAGATGGACAGACTTTAGTCAGTTGCGGTGCAGATTCGACAATTAAGCTTTGGCACGTAGGCGCTTTAGACTTGATAGATATTTTGCACAAACATAATGGGGTAGTGCGGTGTGCTGCTTTCACCCCAGATGGCAGAATGTTAGCGACGGGTGGAGATGACAGAAAAATTCTGTTTTGGGATTTGATGCAACGTCAGGTAGCGATCGCACTTTCCTTAGATGATACAGCTGCTCATTCCCTAGTTTTAAGTCGAGACGGCGAAACTCTAGTCACAGGTAGCTATCGCAAAATCAAAGTTTGGCGCACCTCACACCAAACAGGAATCAAAAGTTTAAAAGATGCACAACCAGTGCATACCCTCATGGGTCATTCTCACATCGTTTGTTCCTTGGCAATCAGTGCAGATGGTAAACTGCTGGTGAGTGGTAGCTGGGATCAAACGATTAAAGTTTGGCAATTAGAGACTGGGGAATTACTTCATACCCTTAAAGGACATAGAGATAGGGTATATGCGATCGCTTTAAGTCCTGATGGACAAATTATCGCCAGCGGTAGTGCTGATAAAACCATCAAGTTGTGGCATTTACAAACCGGGGAATTGCTGGGTACGTTTACAGGTCATGGGAATATAGTTACAGCATTAGCCTTCACGGCTTCTGGTGAAATGTTAGTCAGCGGCAGTTTGGATAAAACAATTAAAATTTGGCAACGCAGTTAATGGTAGTTGGTAATTCACGATCGCACTTTCTACGTACATGACTCTTAAACCAGAAGCGATCGCAGTAGCGTCAATATTTCTGTATGTAGTAGTGATGCTGCAATATGATGATGGGGAATGGCGGAAGTTTACCTAACTTTAACAATTGATTCAGCCCCAAACATTGTTAATTAACATAGTACTTATATTTACCTATTAAAGTACTAGTATTTTCACTGCTTAATATGATAAGATTATACAATATCTACGCGAACATACTTTCATAGCAGATAGAAAATAAATTTTTCCTTTCTGCCCTCTAACCTCTACTGATATTGGGTAAAGTTTCTATCCGTAATGCAAAGTTGCGGATACCGTTTCTTTGTGAAGTTGTATATTTTACCCCCAGTTACTCAGTTCCTCCAAGTCATTGGGGAGACTGCATGGGGGTCTTGTTATATGTATCTTCACATAGGATTGGTATGACTCAGGAACAATACAAAACCAAAGGAGTTAAGAGAATGCGTCTAAAAAAGCTAGTCAGCTATGGAATTTTTGTGCTGATGCTCATCATCGGGTTCAGTTTCACGGGAATTGCCCGTGCTTTTGACTATCCACCCCCAACTGGGAAGGTTGCGATCGCCCAAGAGACAAGCGATCTTATGTTCAACACGTTATTCGCAGCGCTGACGCAAGAGTTCAACGAAACCACGGCGGCAAATGTGGAGCAGGGTAAGCATTCCATCTCGCTGATATTTAACGATCAGAACAAGGATATGCGGTTAGTCGGCACTGTTGGCCCACTTCGGGAAAGCGATCGTCCCAGCGACAACTTTGAGCGTCAGGCAAATGCGCTGGCAATGGCGGGACAGGCTTACGCGTCCGTCCAGCGCGTGAACAATAAATGGTACTATCGACGCTCAATCCCCCTCAGCAACTTCAGGGCAGAGTGTGCGCTTTGCCACATCAATTTCAAGCCCGGCCCCACACCAGACCAAGTGGGCGCGCTCATGCTCAGAGTGCCAATCAAGTAGTAAATGACTTCCAAAAAATAAAATAATTATTGTAGAAAGTAGGAGTCAGCTCTGCGTCGGCAGCACTGACTCCTTATTTTTTAGTAAATTTAACTATGTATGGTTGGAGTTTTTAGTCAATTGAAATCTGCTGAGGACCAGTGGCTTTGCCGTTATGCGCGTCCGTTGTGTTGCTGGTGTAACTATTTGAGCGGATTTGTTTATCCAGCCAGCTTTTAACGGGATCGTCAGCAAGATTAAGCCGAAGCACACCAGAGAAAAACCCACCCACAAATGAGACTGGATGCTGAGTAAATTCCCTGAATATAGGTGACAATTCATCAATGAACATAAAAAGACTCCTGGCACTGCCGTAAAAAATTATTACTTCTTAATTGATCGTAACGTGTTACGGCATTGGGGATTGGGCATTGATTATTCTCGTCTGCTTTACAGTTCCTAGCCCTAATCCCCAATACCCAGTCATTCTGCCTTATGAGCTTGGTTGCTGATCGGGAAACATACACTTATCAGAATCACAACCACTAGGACCAGCCTCTGTCATTTCACCTAAATCGTAGCGGCTTAGTACTGCACAGAAATCATCTGTTTTGCGCCGCGCTTTCACTTCTTGAGTTAAGCGATCGTAGGTTGATTTATTTATTGGTTCAAATGGCAAACGTGGGAATGATTGCAAATCGTCAAAACGTGCTAAGAGAGCGGCTGAAATATATCCCTCATCATTCTGAATAGTTTCGTAAATGCGCTGTCCCAAAGGCTCGATTTCATCAGAGCGCAGTTCCAAAGTTGCTGATGTGTTGTGAGTCACGTACCAACGTTGAACCTGGAGGACAAAATCAAATTGGGCTAAGACTGAAAACTTAGAAACATCAATTTCATCAGCCCCTGGTAAATCAGCCCAAGTTACAGCAACAGGGATTTCCACTAGCCATTCACTCACCCGTGGATCGAAGGGATCGTTAAGCAAATTACCTTGTTCATCTTTGTCTGATTGGGAGGGAATGACGTTGTAACCATAGTCAATACAAGCTAATGCTACTGGATCATTTTTACCGAAGGTGATTCGACGAATAAATCTTTGAGCTTTGGGAGGATGCCACCCTGAACTAGCATTAGTTAATAAAGCCTTAGTACCACTGGGTTGCACTGTGGTGCAGCGATTTGGACGCTTGAGATTGTGGCGATCGCAATAATCCCAAACTACCCGATGTACAATATCTCTCCAAGAACTGAGGTATTTCTCTTCTTCACGCTTGAAAGCTAATCCTTGTGGAGTTGCTGGTCTTCCTTCTTCCCACCAGCGCAGCCAATCAACACCAAAAGCATGGACAAAGAAATCGAATAAACCTGTAAAAGAAACTCCCACAATTGGGTCTAATTCACGGCTGTATTGATAGCGTGGTTCCAGGAATGTGTGATTTAAAAGTGTTGCTACAGATAACGCCCCAGCTGTGAAAGCTTCCTCCTGTTCTTTGTAGTTATATGGGTCAATTTGATTGAGATGAACCTCTGACAAATTGCAGTGGAAGTTACTACCGATGATTTCCAGATTTGTTACCCTAGAGGCTTTTTATCCCCTAGTTCTACTGCTTAATTATTTGCAGTAGCTCCGCGTACCTTTTGCAGATGTGATATCAGATAATAAAAATGTTTTTCACATCCGCCCCCGCACTCTTGGAGAGATTATATTCTAGACACCAATTTCGGATGTAATCTAGTTTCACTCTCTACGCTGTACGGTGTCAAAGACTTTTTAATTCCTTTGATTACCACGGGATTAGCATCTCAGCTTTCCCCGTTTTTGCGAGGTTTTTAACGTGAGGCAAAATCAATTACCACACGGATTTAGCCCATAGCGAGCTAAACGATGTTCTAACTCATTAGCATCAAGACTTGAATAACGTTCTTCTAACCACTGTTTTGCTGTTCCTTGTTCATAAGCTTGTAAAAACTCAACTTTCAGAGCTTGTGTTGGTAGCAAATCTATGTTCGATCGCGCTACAGCTTCACCAGCCCATTGAATCGCTCCCTCGCCGCTGTAATATTGTTTGCGGACAGCACCAACACATTCTTCTAAGGTTGGCTTGCGGTGAAAAACTCTGGTATGATTTGCCATCCTGAGTGCATCACGCTCTGGATCGATTCGCCAGTTGCCATTTTCATCTTGCTGCCATAAGTTATCTTTGGCATTGGCAAACAAACTATCAACGCTTGAACCTTGCCTCATACCAGCCGATCGCCTAATATTACCGGCAACAATTGTTACAGCTGCTTGATCGATTAACAGACAGCATTCAACTGAATTTAATTGTCTTCCCACAGCTTTATTCAGGATGGAAGCACAACGCTGATAAAGTCCGGGCAATTTTACAGGATTAGCAACTCCTCCAAAGCCGTTGAGAGTTTCTCCTGCTTTTCGGACATCGCTAATATCAACTAATACTTCAACTTCTGCTGAAAATTGTTCATCAGTAGAGAGTTCTAATAAGGCTTGATATGATTCAACCCAACCTTCACGGCTATCTCCAACGTGAATAGTGACGTTATTGCCTTCTATATGAGTTTCAGTATATTCACGTCGCTGTTGGACAGGAGTGCTGCCAATTTCACCTTTTACAGTGACATTCAGTTGATTACGAATTGGAGGCAACTGGTTAATAAATTGTGGTTCTAGGACGGCTCCAGTACCACAGCCCATCATTGCCAAATCCATCATTAATCCGAAGGCACTCCAGTCTTCGAGATTAGTAGAAGTGCAATTATAAGCCCCGGAAAAGTTCTTTGGCTTGGTTATCCAATCTGTACCACCAACCCATAACCAGCGTCCACTAGGCATAGCTTTCAAGTTGCGCTGCATTTTATCCAGCGTGGCAGCTTCTTCTTGAGTTAGCTTTCCCAATTCGACTAAGCCGAGTATAGTGCGATCGCATACCTCATCCCATGTTTCCCTTAGTCCCGCCTTTGTCCGGCGGCTATAGGTTCTAAAAAATACGGGATTAGCAGCCGGTGCAGTTTCTGGAAACCTTGCACTCTGGCGTGTTCTTTCGAGATTCTGGACCATATATTAAGTATCTTGCGTTCTTGTTGCGTGCGGACAGATTATGACTATACGCCAAGTAGTTTGAGTATTAAAGATTGTCAAATTGTCCACTTTACGCTAGCTCTACCCTGCACTAATTACAACAGAAATTTATGATGTATAATATCGCCTACTCTTGGGTAAGAGATAGATACTAAGTTTTAATTAATACTATCTATTTTAAGTAAATTATCTCTATCACCCCATCTTCAGGCTGATTATCACTACTCAACGCTCCGTTATCGCTAACTGTACTCATGACTCTTCATTAGTTTCCCCTAACTAGCAGTGATAGTTAAATAAGTTGCGGCTGTAAGTCAAATCCAAACAATTAATTCCAATCTCTTGGGAACTATAAATTTAGTTACAGGAAATTGATTATGAATGATGAATGGGAACCTCTAAATCCTGATGATGATGTTGTGCATTTTTATCAAGAAGCATTTGAAAATTTACCCCGCACTCAAATAGTGTTTCATTTATTCAAGGAAATCAAAAAAATTTGGGCAGAACACTGTACATCGTCAGGATCGAGAGTATTTGGAGAAGGATTTGAATGTTGTGTTTTAATACCCGGTCAACAATGGCGAACAGGTAAAATTAGAGTACGCCTAGAATTCTGCCCTGATGAAACTGAAATCGAAGATAATCGATTAGACATCAAACACGAAAACTCTCCCCTTGACGACCTTCGACAGCAACTAAAGGAAGGTAAAAACTAATACCCAAGTTGATATACACAGATATAATAGAAAATTATCTGTGTCTGTGTGCGCTGAAAAAAATAAAATGGTATGGACTCCCCTACATGCAAAAATTCATCGCACCATCCGATCGCGCCACTTATTTGAGCGCAACCAAAGGTTATTAATCGCTGTTTCCGGGGGACAAGATTCTCTGTGTTTAATAAAATTACTTTTAGATTTACAATCCAAATGGGGATGGCATTTAAGTATCGCTCACTGCGATCATGGCTGGCGTTCTGACTCCGAAGCTAATGCTAACCACGTCGAAAATTTAGCTAAAACTTGGGGTATATCCTTTTATTTAGAAACAGCAAACAAACCGATAAATAGTGAAGCTGCTGCACGCGATTGGCGCTATCAAGTTTTAAGTGCGCTCGCTCAGGCCAATAATTATCAATATATAGTTACAGGACACACCGCCAGCGATCGCGCCGAAACTCTCCTCTACAATTTAATTCGCGGTACTGGTGCTGATGGTTTACAAGCCCTGACTTGGCAACGCCCCATAACTACAGGCATTGTCTTAGTACGTCCACTTTTAGAAATTACTCGAATACAAACCGAGCAATTTTGTCAAGAATTTAAATTACCAATTTGGGAAGATTCCACCAATCAAGATTTGCAATATGCCCGCAACCGCATCCGCCAAGAATTATTACCATATTTGCGAGATAATTTCAACCCAAAAGTAGAATCAGCCCTAGCCCAAACAGCAGAACTTCTCCAAGCCGAAGTGGAATATTTGGAAAAAGCTGCCCAGCAGTTGCGAGATGAGGCATTGGACGTGGGGCATAGAGCATGGGGCATGGGGCATGAAAAAGATTCTCTTACTTCTCTTGTTCCCTTGAGGTTAAATCGTCGGGTATTGCAGAAAGCACCACTGGCGTTGCAACGTCGGGTGATGCGTCAGGTATTGCAGCAAATACTGACTGATGCCCCCAGTTTTGAACATATCGAAAAATTAACGGCTTTAATTATAGCGCCCAACCGATCGCAAACCGATCCATTTCCTGGTGGTGCGATCGCTCAAGTAGAAGGCGACTGGATCTGCTTGAAATAGTTTTGAGTATAGCCTTTATATAAAAAGCAGGAAAAATTTGTTGTGTCAAAGTTTAAAGTGCTTTATTTACTACAAGCGTTTTGAATGGTAGTGCAGCTCACTCCTATTTCGTGCCTGGGAGCGCAATTGAATCAAAACCAATGATTTTCTTGAAAATTTTTGATATTTTTCCTTGAGTTTTGGGCTTATTAAATACATAAAGGGAAGTACCCCTGGTATGCCAATAAATTTGGCTTTACATAACACAGTTAACTACAAAGTCTACCTTTAAAGTATGCAGGGCCAAAACAAGATAAAGTCGATAAAGCTTTAGAAGAAATTTTAACACCAGCGCTTAAACTTTTTATTGAGCGCAAAATGAAGGAGCAATACGGCAACAATTGGTTGCAGAATGCAAGGTTGGGTTTACAGGAATACCACATTGAAGGAAATGATCTCAACTGGAACGATCCTCAAGTGGTACTCAAACTAATTTCGGACAATTGGAACCATGTTTTTCGTGTGCGTCAAAAGTTCGATCGTATTGAGAAGAGTCTAATGAGTGAATTGTGAGAAGTACGCAATAAAGCAGAAGTCTTGAATGTTAAGAATAATCCGATAAAAATAGCCCAAAACATGGGTATTTTGAGCGAAGGCTTAAAATATATTAGTTTGATTGTGATTGTAAATTCATTTCCCAAAATTGTCAAAGATATACTGAAAAAGCTGCCAAAAAATGATTATCCAGTATTGAACAGTCGTCTATTTTTTGAGTGCTGGCTATCCTATTCCCTGGATAACAGTTTAACAAGTATGCGAAATTTACTTCAAAGATTAAATAACACAGGATTTTTGTTGTAGATATTTCTACTTTTTCAAAAGCAAGTTCTCATCGCGTGCAAAAACCCTTTCAAGAAATATATCAGAAATTGAATGAGCTAGTACAGCATAAAACTCATAAAAAATTACATGATAAATATGCTATTTGTCCCATCGATTCAACAATTATTAGTCTGACAAGTAAATTGTTATGGGTACTAGGTCATCGTTCATGTTGTATCCTAATTCTACTACCAAGCTATAATACAAGGCGGTTTAGTGAGCGATATACTACCGCAGACCAAATGCTACTAGATCCAAATTTGAAGCACTTAATGAATATTTAGTGAATAAAAAACGGTAGAGAAATAAATACTCTACCGTTTTCTAATTTTCTATTTGAGACTTAAATCCCAAACTCTAAAGCTTACTCAACACCTTGGGGTAACAATTCCCGACGCTGTTGAGAACTAACTTGGACAACGCCATTTTCATCCACATCAACAAGGGCTGTATCGCCATCCTTGATGCGACCAGACAGAATTTCTTCTGCTAGACTATCTTCTAACAGGCGCATAATTGCCCGACGTAATGGCCTTGCGCCGTAGCTGGGACTGTAACCTTCTTGAATCAAACGATCCTTGAAGCGGTCTGTGACTTCTAAGGTGATACCCTTTTCTGTCAGGCGACCAAATACTTCCTTGAGCATAATTTCGGCGATTTGGGTCACTTCCGGCTTGCTCAACTGACGGAAGACGATAATTTCATCGAGTCGGTTGAGGAACTCTGGACGGAAGTACTGCTTGAGTTCTTCGTTCACCAAAGAGCGAATCCGGTTGTAAGTTGACTCGCTGGCATCTTCGGAGAATTCAAAGCCGATACCGCTACCGCCTTTTTCAATTACCTTAGAACCAATATTGGAAGTTAAAATCAGCAAGGTGTTCTTGAAGTCCACCGTGCGACCTTTGGCATCAGTTAACCGACCGTCTTCCAAAATTTGCAGCAGCATGTTGAATACATCGGGGTGGGCTTTTTCGATTTCATCGAACAACACCACGGTGTAAGGACGCCGCCGCACGGCTTCGGTCAGCTGACCACCTTCGTTATAGCCAACATAACCTGGAGGGGAACCAATCAGCTTGCTGACGGTGTGACGCTCCATGTATTCGGACATATCTAAGCGGATCATTGCTTCTTCGGAACCGAAGAAGTAAGCAGCTAAAGATTTCGCCAACTCGGTTTTACCTACACCAGTAGGCCCAGAGAAGACAAAGCTAGCTATGGGTCGATTGGGATTCTTCAAACCGACACGAGCGCGACGAATTGCCCGTGAAACAGCTCTTACAGCTTCATCCTGACCTATTAAACGCTGATGCAAGGTGTCTTCCATGTGCAGCAGCTTTTCAGATTCAGATTCGGTGAGTTTGTTCACCGGTACCCCAGTCCAAGAAGCGACAATGTGGGCAATGTCTTCTTCTGTAACTACAGGTTCTTCACCTTCTGTGCCAGTTGCATTGGTCTTGCTTTGAGCGATCGCCCGGATTTCGGCTTTGATTTCCATTTCCCGATCGCGCAGTTCTCCAGCTTTGTCAAAGTCTTGAGAGCGCACCGCGTCATCTTTTTCTTTTAGTATCTGACGCAGTTCTTTGTCTAACTCTTTGGCTGCGGGTGGCAGTTGGGAGTTAATTAAGCGCACCCTAGAACCAGCTTCATCAACTAAGTCGATGGCTTTATCTGGGAGGTAGCGATCGCTAATGTAACGGTCTGACAATTTCGCCGCCGCTACCAATGCTTCGTCGGAGATTTTCAGTTTGTGGTGTTGCTCGTAGCGTTCGCGCAAACCATATAAAATTTCGATTGTTTCATCAACTGTAGGTTCGCCAACCATTACTGGCTGGAAACGTCGCTCTAGCGCTGCATCTCGCTCGATGTGCTTCCGGTATTCATCTAGGGTTGTAGCACCGATGCACTGCAACTCACCCCTAGCCAAAGCTGGCTTGAGGATATTCGCTGCGTCAATAGCACCTTCTGCTGCACCCGCACCAATTAAGGTGTGTACCTCATCAATCACGAGAATGACATTACCCGCCGAGCGGATTTCATCCATGATTTTTTTCAAGCGTTCTTCAAATTCACCCCGGTACTTGGTTCCTGCTACGAGCAAACCAATATCCAAGGTGACGACGCGTTTATCTTCGAGGATGTCAGGGACATCTTTGGTGGCAATGCGTGAAGCTAAACCTTCAGCGATCGCAGTTTTACCAACCCCTGGTTCCCCAATTAGCACTGGGTTATTTTTTGTTCGGCGACCCAATATCTGAATCACCCGCTCAATTTCTTTAGCTCGTCCCACCACTGGATCGAGCTTATTATCTATTGCCATCTGGGTCAGGTTTGAGCCAAATTCATCCAGAGTCGGGGTTTTTGTACGCCCGGATGAACCGCCTGGTGAAACTTCGGCAGTTTCTCCCAACATGCGGATGACTTGGGTTCTTACCTTAGATAGATCCACACCGAGGTTTTCTAGCACCCTGGCTGCGACGCCTTCCCCTTCGCGGATTAGGCCCAACAGCAGATGCTCGGTGCCAATGTAGTTATGCCCCAGTTGGCGTGCTTCCTCCAAGGAGAGTTCTAAAACTCGCTTTGCCCGTGGCGTAAACGGAATTTCCACAGCAACAAAGCCCGATCCCCGTCCTATAATTTTTTCAACTTCAATTCGGGCATCTTTGAGATTGACGCCCATTGATTTCAGCACCTTGGCAGCCACTCCAGTGCCTTCGCCAATCAGACCCAGGAGGATCTGCTCGGTTCCGACAAAGTTGTGACCTAAACGGCGGGCCTCTTCTTGGGCCAGCATGATTACCTTAATGGCTTTTTCTGTGAAGCGCTCAAACATGGCTTTATCCCATCATCTGCGGTCGTGCCGGTATGCTGATTTTAGCACAGGCAAAGCTTTTGGATGCCTGTATAACAGATTATAGACATCTTAAAGCTATGACTTTAGTTGATGGGCTAATTGTTAACTATTGACTACTCTTATCTGGCTAGTGTACTGAGGAGCTTTAGTTCACCAGCCTTTTTGGGATTTATTACAAACGGTTTACTGCTTAGATTAAGGGTTTCTTGACTTAATCCCAAATATTTATATTTAACATATTTTTTTTTTAATATCAAGCAAATATAATTAATATAAATTTTGTTTATAGTATTTGCTTTTTAGATAAAATATTTAAATAAAGATAGGCGCGGCAAAGTTACATTTTTTTGCTGAAGCTATCGCAAGCCCAATAATTCAAAATTACTCATACCCAACTAAATAGGTAGGTGCAAATAAAGCCAACTACATAACAAAATGTAAGACATTTAAAACCCGTGTGATTGCTTCACTTTGCTTTGCTGTTTTTGCAATGACATAGTTATAAATTTTCTCGCCTACCTACTTACTTGAAAAGCAAGTGCCAAGAGGATTTTTCGAGGCGATCGCTGACAATGGAATACCATTGGTCTAAAGTTGCTTGAAATTTGCGGTGTTGTAAATCTGGGAGCCAAAGGATTAAAGCATCCTCATCGTTATCTTGGTAGTAGCGCCGCCGCCGCCCAGCTGTTTTGAAGCCAAATTTTTGATATAAAGATATTGCCGCCAAGTTGGAAGCTCGGACTTCGAGGGTAGCTCGCTCCATTTTGCGATCGCAAGCTGTCTTAATGAGTGAATATAATAAAGCCGCACCCATTCCTTGACGGTGATATTGAGGATGAACCGCCAAAATTGTAATGTGCGCCTCATCTAAAATTGACCAAAAGCACCCCATTCCTAGCAAACTTGTGCTGGAGGAGGGAGAAAATAAACCGAGTATATCGCTGTTGGGACTATCCAATTCTCGCTTGTAGCCCTCCAGAGTCCAAAGTCCGCCAAAACAAGCTCGATCGAGTTCCAGAATAGCACTGAGATTTTCTAGTGTCAGTAATTTAATTTCTAAGTCTAATGAGATCACATTTATTGAATAACGTTACAAACCCTTTGTACACTGGGAATCGGGAGACAAACTCAAAGCCCGCAATTTGAATAAGGAAAACTTTTATAGTTATGGTATCGACTCACCCTACTGGGGTTCAACATTCTGGAAGTCAATATTTACCTCAAAGGCGTGACACCAAGGCAAATCCATCGCCTAATCAAGAACTTTTACCCTTGACTGCCAGAGTTCATAATCACGATCTCCTGGAAATTGGTGGGTGTGATGTCACAATCCTAGTTGAGCAGTTTGGTTCACCTTTATATATTTTAGATGAAGAAACCTTGCGTTCGGCTTGTCAACAATACCGAGATGCTTTCCAGCAATACTACAAGGGTGAATCTCAAGTATTGTACGCCTCAAAAGCTTGGAATTGTTTAGCTGTTTGTGCGATCGCCGCATCAGAAGGACTGGGTATCGATGTTGTTTCTGGCGGCGAACTTTACACCGCCTTGCAAGCGGGTGTTAGTCCCGATAAAATTTATCTTCACGGAAATAATAAATCTCGTGAAGAATTAATTTTAGCGATCGAGTCTGGTGTTACCGTTGTGGCGGATAACTGGTATGAGTTGCGTACCCTTGTGGAAATAGCCCAACCCTCTCTTCCAATCCGCATCATGCTACGGTTAACTCCCGGTATCGAGTGTCACACCCACGAATATATTCGCACGGGACACTTAGATAGCAAATTTGGCTTTGATCCCAACGATTTAGATGAGGTGTTTGCTTTTGTCAGTCAACAACCTATCCTTAATTGTGTAGGGGTACACGCTCATATTGGTTCCCAAATTTTTGAGCGCCAACCGCATCAAGATTTGGCTGCTGTCATGGTGCAGTGGCTACGGGATGCCAGGAAGTATGGTTTAAATATTACAGAGTTAAATGTTGGTGGCGGTTTAGGGATTAAGTATATAGAATCAGACGATCCCCCTAGTATTGAAGAGTGGGTGAAGGCGATTTGTGAAGTAATCCAAGAAGCATGTGCAGCCGAAAATCTGCCTTTGCCGAAATTACTGAGTGAACCAGGGCGATCGCTAATTGCTACAGCTTGCGTTACTGCTTATACTGTTGGTTCATCCAAAGTTATCCCAGAAATTCGTACCTACGTAGCAATTGATGGCGGAATGTCTGACAATCCTCGCCCGATTACTTACCAATCAGTTTATCGGGCAGTCGTTGCCAATAAAATGTCTTTTCCCCTAACCCAAACAGTCACAATTGCTGGTAAACATTGTGAATCAGGAGATATTCTGATTAAAAATGCTCTACTCCCAAAGACTGAACCAGGGGATATTCTCGTAGTTATGGGAACTGGTGCGTACAATTACAGTATGGCATCTAACTACAACCGCTTGCCTCGACCGGCAGCAGTCGTAGTGGCGAATGGCGAAGCAAATTTAATTTTGCAACGTGAAACTTATGAAGATTTAATTCGACAAGATCGCCTACCAGAAAGACTAAAGAAATAGTCATTTGTCCTTGGTCATTAGTCATTGGTCATTTGCAAATGACAAAGGACAAATGACAAATGACCAACTGTAAATTAGAGGCAAAAGTTTAATCCAGATGTCATGAGAGATTGGTGGAAGCAATGGCTGACAAACCTGGGGTGGTCACAGTCCTTGCTACTTGGGACTCTGGATATTGTCTTAGTGCTGGCGCTGACGTACATGATACTAGTTATTATTAGTGAGCGCCGGACACTATGGATGGTGCGGGGATTCATTATCTTAATGCTAGCCTCAGCACTAAGTGGCAGATTCGGACTACCTCTGCTAAGTTTTGTACTAGAAAAGTTGGTGATTGGTTGTGCTGTGGCGATGGCAGTTGCTCTACAGTCGGAGTTTCGGCGGTTTTTGGAGCAATTGGGGCGTGGCGAATTCCGCCAGCTGTTTCAACCCGACCGTCTGGCAATCCCCAAATCTGATAGTGTAATTGATGAAATTGTTGAGGCTGTTAAAGAATTGTCAAAAAACCGCATTGGAGCTTTACTAATTGTGGAAACCACAGGGCCAATTGATGAGCGAGATTTTTCTGTGCCAGGAGTAAAGCTAAATGCGGAAGTTTCCAAAGAACTAATCCAGACAATTTTTCAGCCGAAAACTTTGTTACACGATGGAGCGACATTGATTCGTGGCTCACGGATCGTGTCATCAGGTATAATTTTACCACTTTCGGGACGCACAGCCTCGCGCCAGCTGGGAACACGCCATCGGGCAGCAATGGGAATTACTGAGCGGGTCGAAAATTGCATTTGTGTCGTTGTCTCTGAAGAAACGGGTTCTATTTCCTTAGCGGAACGGGGAACCCTAAATAGACCGCTGACGATTCGGAAACTGAAAGAGTCATTAGAAGCTCTTTTGTCTCCAACCGTAGATAGGGAAGCTGTTGCTCCTGGTCTGTTGAGTTTTGTTCGTCGGATAGGTGGGAAGACACTAGCACTGGTTTCACGTTTACTCAGATTACCATCGACCGCTTCTCGAGATAAAAAATGACACTACAACAAACTAAACTACAAGATTTACCTAACGATTTAAAACGAGAATTATTGCCGCAGCACGTTGCGGTGATTATGGATGGTAATGGTCGATGGGCTAAACGTCAGGGTCTACCTCGAATTATGGGTCATAAACGAGGAGTAGATGCTCTTAAGGATTTACTTCGCTGTTGTCAGGATTGGGGAATTCAGGCGCTCACAGCTTATGCTTTTTCAACGGAGAACTGGAAAAGACCACAGGAAGAAGTAGATTTTTTGATGACTCTGTTTCAAAGAGTTTTGCGCCAAGAACTGCGGGAAATGGTTGAGGAAAATGTTCAAATTAAGTTTGTAGGGAATTTACAAGACTTGCCGCGATCGCTCCAACAAGAAATATCCCGTTCAATGGAAGAAACTAAGAATAATCGTGGTATCCGATTTTCGGTGGCAACTAATTATGGCGGACGGCAGGAAATTTTACAAGCTTGTCAAGCGATCGCAAAGCAAGTCCAGCAAGGTATCCTACAACCCAATGAAATTAATGAACAGGTGTTTGAGAGCCACTTGTACACAGCCGGAATTACTGACCCAGATTTATTAATTCGCACTAGTGGAGAAATGCGCCTCTCAAATTTTCTTCTCTGGCAAATGGCTTATGGAGAAATTTATATTACCGATGCTCTCTGGCCCGATTTTGACCGTGCCGAATTTCATCGTGCCTTGTGTGCCTACCAGCAAAGGGAGCGGCGATTTGGGAAAGTCTAAATTTGTTTACGCAATTATAACTATAAAAGCAATACCTAATTAGTATAAAAAAGTAATTAAATAAAATAAAATCAACTATTTTTCGGTCGTCGCAGTTTCTTGGAATTCATTGGGCCGAGAATTTGATTCAGGCTACGCAACTGCTCTGCTGTACCCATACCAATTAATCGGTCTCCTGGCATTAAAATCGTATCGCCAGTGGGACCGCCGATTAAAGTCCCATCAACGCGGCGAATTGCCAGAACCAATGCTCCAGATTGCGATCGCAATCTCGCCTTTTGCAAACTTTGACCGACAAAAGGGCAGAAAGCCGGGTCTAGTAAAAATTCTTCCATATACAACTGACGGTCTGCACCTGTCAAAATCCCGTCTACAAAATCCAAAACCTGGGGTCTGAGTGCCGCAGCAGCCATCCGCTTCCCACCAGTAATATAGGGGGATATAACTTCATCTGCACCGCCCCGTCGTAACTTCTGCAAGGCTTCCTCTGTGCTTGCCCGTGCGATCACCCGAATCCCCGAATTCAGTGTTTTAGCTGATAATACAATGTATAAATTTTCAGCATCGGAAGGAAGGGCTGCAACGATACAAACCGCCCGTTCAATACCAACTTTCAAAAGTGTGTCATCTAATGTAGCGTCGCCTTGGTATGCTGTGTAACCTTCAGTCTGCGCCCTTTGTACTGATTCAATCTCCGAATCAATCACCACAAAAGGTGCCTCTTCTGCCCGAAATTCCTTGGCAATTTGGCGACCAGTCCGACTAAATCCACAGATGATGTAATGTTCTGTTAGGGATTCCATTAACCGCCTCTGCTGCTGTAACCGAATTCCTTGTTGAAAGTAACCTTGAATGATCGCTTCTGTAAACCTGTTGACAATGTAACCGATATTGACTACACCCAACAAAATCAGGGCAATTGTAAACAATCGTCCTCGGCTACCTAGTGGGTGCGTCTCTCCGTATCCTACAGTCGCTAAAGTAATGACTGTCATGTAAGCCGCATCTTCCCATGACCAGCCCTCCACTAACGAATACCACAAAGTGCCAATGAAGAAAACACCGCCAAGTGCGATCGCCCCAGCCATCAACTCTTTTTGGATACGTTGATATTTTTGCTCAAGTGTTGAGAATGAGGTAAAAATAGTACTTTTAACCTAATTTTTCGAGTTTTCTACTAACTTTTTAATATTCGTCCTTTTTAGTATATTTAATCTAAGTAGTGGGCAAGAATAAATCAAACTAAGTTACGCCATGTAAAATTAATTAATTTATCTGTTACTACAGCTTTGCATTAATTCGTAGCGGTTTTAAACGCAAAGGAACGCTGAGGGAAACGAAAGGTACACAGAGGGATTCGCTATGAAGTTACGAAATAATGTACTTAGCAAGAACTGAAGCCGCTTACTACAAACCTTTAATTATTCATGCTCACTTACTTAGAAGTTATCTAAAGAACTCATAACTACTTAGCGTTTTGGACATCAGTGAGAAAACCCCTACACTCTACCCAAGATTTGGACGGGCTGCGCCTATGGAAATTGCCTGTCGCTCATACTCTTGCTCAAGCGTTGAGTACAAAATTTTTTCATCACCGCCATGCCTTTAAAGTCATATAAGCGTTAGTTTAAGAAGAAGTACGAGTTGTGCTAAATAAAAAGTATTTTTTAGGGATTTCTAGGAAACTAGTAAATAACTATATAATGAAAAACTTTCAGGAGGAGCGGTAGTGAGCCTACAAACTCTCGTTGACCAAGCCACCATCCCCCCAGATTCAGGGTCAGTAGCATCTAGCCCCTTTAATACAGATAGCTTTAATGAAGCTGTCATGTCTACCTACGCCCGGTTTCCCTTAGCCCTAGAACGGGGTGCTGGATGCCGGGTTTGGGATACCCAGGGACGGGAATATCTGGACTTTGTAGCGGGAATTGCTACTTGTACTTTAGGACATGCCCACCCAGCGATGGTAGAAGCAGTAACACGCCAAATCCAAAAGCTGCACCATGTCTCTAATTTGTATTACATTCCTGAGCAAGGTGAATTGGCAAAATGGCTTGTCGATCGTTCCTGTGCCGATCGCGTATTTTTCTGCAACTCTGGTGCTGAAGCTAACGAAGCTGCAATTAAACTGGCGCGGAAATACGCTCACACAGTATTAGACATTGAAAAACCGATTATTTTAACCGCCAATGCCAGTTTCCACGGACGGACTTTGGCAACCATTACCGCTACAGCACAACCCAAGTATCAAAAGTATTTTGATCCCCTAGTTCCTGGGTTCCACTACGTAAATTACAACGATATTAACGCTGTGGAAGTAGCGATTAGCGAGTTGGATGAAGGCGATTATCGGGTAGCAGCGATTCTGATCGAGCCATTGCAGGGAGAAGGCGGTGTACGTCCAGGAGATGTTGCCTATTTCAAAAAGCTCCGGCAGATTTGCGATGAAACTGGCGTTTTGTTGATTTTCGACGAAGTGCAAGTTGGTATGGGGCGTAGCGGCAAATTATGGGCTTACGAACATCTCGGCGTTGAACCGGATATTTTCACCAGTGCTAAAGGCTTAGGTGGCGGTGTCCCCATCGGTGCAATGATGAGCAAGAAATTCTGCGATGTTTTTCAACCAGGGGAACACGCTAGCACCTTTGGCGGAAATCCTTTTGTGTGTGGTGTAGCACTCAGTGTTTGCCAGACATTGGAACGGGAAAATATTTTGCAGAATGTGCAAGACAGGGGCGAACAGTTGCGAACTGGATTAAAAGCGATCGCCGCAAAATATCCTCAGCACATTGGCGAAGTTCGGGGTTGGGGTTTAATCAACGGTTTGGAGTTACGAGCCGATATTCAACTAACCGCAGCCGATGTCGTCAATGCTGCCATCAACGAGGGCGTATTGCTAGTACCAGCGGGGCCAAAAGTAGTCCGGTTTGTGCCACCGTTAATTGTTACAGAGGCGGAAGTCAACACTGCCTTGCAAGCTGTGGACAAGGCGATGTCTAACGACAAGCCGTAGAACGTCTACGCAATTCTCACCGAATAAAATATTGTTTGTTTTGTGTAGAGACGTTGCAATGCAACGTCTCTTTTTCATTCTGAGGAAATTTCTCGATAAGCTTGCCGACACTGCTCATAATTGTCTGGCAAAATCTCAGCATTACCAAAACATAATTGCTCGTGAGTAGTAATTAAAGTTTCATAAGGCTGTATAGGAGTCACAGACGATCGCAGCAATTGCAAATATTCTCCATCAGTACGGCTGAGTTTATGGGGTGCGATCGCATTTTTATCCAACTGCTGCAACATCGCTAAATAAAAACAACGGCAAGCCTCACGGTAGTTACCTTGACGATAAAATTCTTGCGATCGCTCCAATAAAAGGGCTATGGATGACTCATTAGAGCGATTTTTGACGCGAAAATCGGTGAGATTGCCACTTCTATTTAGCCAAGAATATATGTAGGGACTGACTTCTCGCCATAATCGCCAACCCACCCACGCTATAAATAATCCCAGTACCAGCCAAAACAGGAATTTCAGCAATTCACTAAGCCAAGGGCTAATTGACCATCCAGTAGGCAATTCTGGTAAAGCCCGTTCAAAGCGATAAAACTGGTATTCCCACCATTCACCCGCTTGTTGTTGGAATTGAGACAAATGCCAACTCCAGCTAGTTTTTTCAAAAGTATCTGTCATAGGAGGGAGTGGGGGAGTGGGGGAGTGGGGGAGCAGGGGAGCAGGGGAGCAGAGGAGAAGTTGCAGTAAGTTTTTCCCGTCTGCCCCCGCTCCCTGTCTCTCTGTCTCTAATGACCAATGACCAATGACCAATGACCAATGACTAATGACTAATGACTAATGACTAATGACTCTTGACTCTTTTTTTATCATTAGCCAGCCGATGAGAACAAGTAGCGCACCGAATGCCAGAAATCCTAGATCCCAAGCTAACTCATTTGGGCCTGGTTTTACATGATGGACACCGAGAATTTGATGGTCAATTAAACCTTCAACCAAGTCAAACAATCCACCACCAATCAGTATCGATCCAATAAAGGTCTGTGATGACCAAGGGACATCATCACGTCTTCCAGCACGCCATAGTAACACAAGTCCAGTCGCGGTGAATACCCAATCCAAGGTATGAAAGAACCCATCCCACACCATGTTTAAATCTATATTCGCCCTGTTTGTTAGAGGTCTAATGTTACTCAGCATGTGATGCCACTGGAGGATTTGATGCAGTAAAATTCCATCAATAAACCCTCCAAGACCCACACCAATAAAAATTCCAGCAGTGATTAGTGGTGCGCGTCGGTTGAAGGTTTCACTTTTCGCCTCCATTGTCAACCTCATAGATAGGCTTTTCTACCAAAATACAACTCTTTTGAGAGAAATATCTTCTATCTTGAGGCCAGTGCGATCGCTCAACTTAAATTAATCAATCTTCAAATTTAATCTGCATACCCGCTTTCACTGGGTCGAAATCTTGGGGAAAATGGGTGTTGCGTTGGCGTAGCCTACCGTAGGTAATCGTAGTCTGCTTTTTCCAGGTTCGCTCCTTTAAGAGCGGCTTGGCGGAGATTCGCTGACATCAATAATGCTCCCCTAAGATCGGCATCCTTCAGATTAGCTTGACTAAGAAAGGCATTGCTCAAATCAGTTCCCCTCAAATTAACGCTACTCAGGTTAGCTTCACTCAGGTCAGCATAACTCAGGTCAGATCCTTTCAAGTTAATGCCTTGCAAATCAGCATTACCCAGTTCTGCTTTACTAAAGTCCCGTTTTCCTGCTGCATAACTCTCCACGAGAGTAGAGGCACTATTTATAGGCTGTTGAAAATTGACTTCAGGCATATACAGCGCTTCCGGCTATTATGCAATACAGTTTTTCTCCTTGCCCTCTCCTATCAAAGCTTTCAGATTTGGGGATGTACCTCATAGCTGCCGTAAGTGCTGTAACAGCGTTACAGGTTGTCTCGTTATTACTTTCACGTATCCTTTTGAATTACGAATTACGAATTAGTAATTATACTTCCTAAATGTAATACATTAGTTCCTTCTGTTGTCGGATCGATCTTCGTTCACAAAGGTCTTGGAGTGTATATTTTTCCAAAACAGAGTTAGCAGCCTGACGTGCTTCTTGCCAAACTTCCTGAATTAGCTCACCTTCTACCGTATTAGGAGTTGGCTCAGAAGGAGAGACAACAATATCCGATCCTTCCATGCAGCTAAAAGCATCCAACACTGTAATCTTTCCGGGATCTCGTGCCAGAACATAGCCACCTTTGGCTCCACGTATACTCTTAATTAAACCTCCACGTCTTAATGTTGCTAGAAGTTGTTCCAAATAGCGGTTCGGGATATCTTGCAATGCCGCTATCTCTCGAATTTGTAGGGCTTCACCGTTAGGGTAGCAGGTTGCCAACTCTAACAGAGCTAGAAGTGCGTATTCTGATTTGTTAGAGATTACCACAGGCGTAATATTTTAAGCTCATATTTAAAGATACAAAGTCTTTGAGTTTGTTTCCCTAAGCTACTGCGAAGAAAAACTTTACAATCAACCTATTGTTGACCGGCTTACTCTACTTTAAAGACCTTCTAGCATACAAGCAATTACTTTTTTTTTTAAATTCGATAAATAAAAGTGATTGATTAGCTACACATGGAAATTTCTTGAAAATGGCAGAATGACAGTAAAGGTAGTTCCCGTAACGATCGCACTTTCGACTGTAATCTCACCGCCATGTAAATCTACAGCCTGCTTGACAATGGACATACCCAATCCCATTCCTGGGATATTGGCTGTATTACTAGCGCGATGGAAGGGTTCAAAGATGTGTTCAATGTCAGCAGCGGGAATGCCAATACCAGAGTCTTGAATCTGAAATATAGCTTGCTCGTTGGCAGTGGTTACAGAAAACCTAACCGTACTACCAATGGGAGAGTATTTTAAACAATTCGAGAATAAATTACTCAAGATTTGTCGGAGTAGTTTGGCGTCTAAATTAGCTGGTGTACATTGGCACTCACTGCTAAAAGCGATCGCATGTTGTGAGCGATCGCTCTGCTGTAATTCTTCTAATAAATCGCGGCAAAATTCCACCAAATTTATGGGTGTTGGATTAAACTCTAACTTGCCTGTTTCATCCTGACTCACCACCAAGACATCATTCAACAACTGGGTTATATGCATAACTGATGTTTGAATACGACGCAGGTGGGTTTGTTGTCGCTCTTCGCTCCAGAGGTGGCGATAATATTCTAGTAGTTCCGCAGAAGAGTGGATGGTAGCCAAAGGGGTGCGAAACTCATGGGAAGTGATGGTGAGCAAGCGGGATTTAAGTTCGCTAAACTCCCTTTCTTTGGCAAGCGCTTGTCGCATCGCCTCTTCTGCCCATTGCAGCTTGGCTTGGGTTCGCTTGCTTTCGCTAATATCCCGCAATAACCAGCGCAGACTAATTAACTCACTAGATTGATTACGGATAGCAGCAACCTTAACCGCAGTCATAATAGGTGTTTTGTCACGCGGCCGCAGGGTTACTTCCCACTCTTGCATTTTCCAGTCTGGGAATTGGGCGCGATCGCGCAGATGAGTTAGTTTCAAATGAAAAGCAATTATTTCTTTCTCAAGTACAAAAATTCCTATGGATTGGCCCAACAGCAAACTTTTGGAAATGTTAAGCAGAGTGGTGGCGGCTGAGTTAGCTTCCTGAATTATCCCTTTTGTATTAGTCACAAAATAAGCGTCTGGTACTTCCTCAAATAATTCTTGGTAGCGTTGACTTTCTGCTACCAAAGCCTGTTGAGTTTTGGATAATTCTTCATTCTGCTGCTTTAAATCTTCATTTACTAGTTGCAGTTCTTCCAAAGCCAGGTAAACTTCTTTGAATATTGCGGTAACGAGTTCAATATCTGCTTGTGCTTTTTGCTGTTCGCTCTGGCGTTGCAAGAGGGCGACGCGCTTACGCATGTTCTCTATCTGCAAAGCTAAATCGTCCAAATTCACGCTCTTGCTCCTAATTTCTAAAGTGGGGTTTTGTTTTAGATTCCCTACTTAGACGATCTTAGCTTTTGGAGTTTAGCAGTTATCAGTAATTTCAGCGTCGTTTTAGGTAGTTTTAGTTCTTTGGGCTGATTAGGACTGAATACAGCAGAATTCAGAAGTAAAACATACTTTATACCTGGCTTTAAGATGAATCGTTGTATACTTCACCTTCCTTGAAATCTGCTGTAAGTAATCAGGCAGTTCTCGTTTGTTCACTGTTTTCGTCTGGAAATGTTACTCAATTGCTCTCGAAGGTCAGCCCATTTAAGACCTTCTAGGCTGGGTAAAACAATATGAGCGGCTCCAACTCGCTCAACAGGGCCAAGTCCTACTGCCCACATCCCAGCAGCTAGAGCGGCTTCAACACCAGCTGCGGCATCTTCTACAACCACAGATTGCGCTGGTTCGATTCCTAGCTGCTTGGCTGCGTACAGAAATAAGTCGGGTGCTGGCTTGGGTTCTTGTACGCTGTAACCATCAGCGATCGCATCTACTTTATTCATAATGCCCAATCGCTCGATCACTGGGCGGGCATTTTTGCTAGCTGAACCAATACCGATCTTAATACCAGCTTGCCGCAGTTCATCCAACAGAGCGATCGCACCTGATAACAAGTCGTGGGATGTCATGTTTTGGATCAATTCCACATAGTAGCGATTTTTGCGCTCCATCATCTCTTCAATTTGTGCTTCCGAATACGCTCTATTCCCAAGAATCAGCATCAGAGAAGCACGACGGGATACACCCCGCAGGGCTTCGTTAGCTTCTCGATTAAATGGTATACCCTCTTCATCAGCTAGCTTTTGCCAAGCGAGATAGTGAAGTTCTGCTGTATCTGTTAGCACACCATCTAAATCGAAGATGAATCCTTGGATGTTGGGGTTGTGGGGAAGGTGGGGCCCCCTCTGGGGATAAGGGGTAATGGGAAGTGGGGACGATGAGGGAGCAGGGGAGGCAGGGGGAGAAGTTTGGTGTTCAGAAGCTTGTGAGTGGGAATTTGGGGGATCGGGGGAGAGAGAAAGTTGGAGAAATTCTAGCTGACGAGTTATGTCTTGGGCGACTTTTCCCTGATGTAGATCGAAGTCGTGCCATTTCCCGCGCCAGTGCAGTCTAAACTTTAGACGCGTCCAGCCAGGGGGTAGGTGGGGGTTGGCTACAGGGCCATTTTCAGTTAATTGGATGCCGCCAAATCCAAAAATTACGGCTTGCCAAATCCCACCAGCACTAGCGCCGTGAATACCGTCGTTGGTATTACCTCGGTTATCTTCAAGATCCACCATTAACGCCCGCATAAATTGTTCGTAAGCTACGGTTGATTTGCCCAAATCGGAAGCTAAAATGGCTTGAACTGCTGGGCCAAGGGACGAACCATAAGTAATATCAGTGCGGGGTGCGTAGTAGTCCCAGTTTGTCTGCAATGCTTTTTCGTTATAGGGAAAATCTGCTGATTCCCGCATTAAATATAGGAGCATTAATACGTCTGGCTGTTTGAGTACTTGAGATTTGTTGGTTTTATCAATACCTAAGATCGGTTGCATGGAGCGATCGCGTGGTTCATAATCTGCTAAGTTGATATCTTCCAATTGGAAAAATCCCTCGAACTGCTCGATTAGTCCGGTTGATGGGTCATAGAAAAACAATATTTTGGCGACGATATCTTGCCAGTGCGATCGCTCTTCTGGGGTCAGCTTTAGTTTCTGTTCTAGTTCGGTGGCTTGTTCGGGGAATTTGTCAACTAGCCAATCATAGACGGCGATCGCTTTCTCTAGATGCCATTGCGCCATCCGATTTGTAAAGGCGTTGTTGTGGACTAATTCATGGTATTCATCCGCTCCGATCACTCCCGGAATTTCATACCGATCGCGCTCAGAATTGAATTCGACTCGACTACCCCAAAAGAGGGCGGCATCTAAGATAATCTCTGCGCCGCACTTTTGCATCCAGTCATCATCACCAGTGGCTTGCCAGTAGTTCCAGACTGCGTAAGGGATATCTGCATTGATATGAATTTCGCGATCGCGGCACCAAATCCGCACGTCTTCACCATAAAAATCACTGCCGATAGCCCAACGTGGTGTCACTTCATCTCCAGTATCAGCACTTTCCCAGGCAAACATTGCCCCTCTATAGCCGTAATGGGCTGCCTTGCGTCTAGCTCCTGGTAAGGTGTGCCAACGGTAACTGAGTAAATTGCGGGCGATCGCTGGTTGAGTAAACAGAAATAGGGGTTGCATAAAAATTTCTGTATCCCAAAAAATATGACCGCGATAGCCAAACCCCGAAAGGGTTTTAGCAGGAATGCTCACCCTATCATCATCCTGTGGGGCAGCAATCAGCAGTTGAAACAGATTGTAGCGAACAGCAAAAGTAGCTGTGCTATCCCCCTCAATCAGGATGTCACTTTGCTGCCAAACCTCATTCCATGCCTGCTCATTGGCTTTTAGTAATGTTGCGTAGTCTGGCAGGTGTGCGAGTTTTTCTTGAGCTGCTGGAACTGGTGCTTCAATCTCTCGCGAGGTAAAAACTGTCACAAGTTTTTCCACCGTCACAGTCTGCTGCGCTTTAGCGAAAAAGGTTGTACTCAAGGTAGGATAACCAGGTGCGGTATTGATTTGCAAAGATGCTTCAGTGCCTAATATTGTCACCTTAACTGCCATACCAAGTTCAATTCGAGAGTTGCGCGTGCGGCGTTGCAACCAGATTCCTTGATTAGTCTTGCCCTGATCTAATTCTTCCCAGTGATTCAAACCCTGATTTTCGGGATAGCCATTGATGCTAGCTTGAACTTCGATTAATCCCTCAAAATCTATCGGTGTTAAATGGCAGCGTAACGCCAACACGTGCGGATCTGCAAGACTAGCAAAGCGTTCAAAGCTGATGTCTATGGTGTTTCCACTGGGAGAGCGCCAACGCACAGACCGAATCAGTAGTCCTTGGCGTAAATCAAGCTGGCGATCGTAGCTCAATATCTCACCTCGATCGAGACGGAAGCGATCGCCATTTACAATCACTATCAAGGGTAGCCAGTCAGGGCAATTTACTAGTTCAGTGTAAACCACAGGCACATCATCGTAGACACCGTGGATAAAAGTAGCTGGCAATGCATGAGGATAACCTTCCTCAAAACTGCCTCTGCTGCCCAGGTATCCATTGCCGATTGTAAAGACAGTTTCTTTGGAGTGCAATTGTTCAGGGTCAAACTGGTTTTCGATTAATATCCAGTCTGTGTAAATAAAATGGCGAGAACGACCTTTTGTTTGCATAAATTGGAGATTGGGGATTTTGAGTCTTTAAGCTAGATGAACGGAGTTCCAAGGTGGATGAACGGAGTTCCGAGGTGGATGAACGGAGTTCCAAGGTGGATGAACGGAGTTCTAACTCTCCCCTGCTCCCCACTCCCTCATCCCCCCTTATGCTTTTCCAAAATCTTTTCGACTCTGGGCTTATAAATGAGATGAAATAAGGTTTCCATGTAGCGATCTCTAGCTTCGTTATTTTCGGGAGCAACAAAGTTCCAAAAACTAAACATTTTCGCAAGCAGTAGTAATTGATTGCTATGTAAATGCCAATTATATTTGTGATGAATTCGCTGACTCATCCATTCGGAAACTTCTTGCCAGTATTCAGCATGAGAATCGCATTGCTCAAGGAAATCTAAAATTTTCGTTGCTGTTCCTTCTAAGTCTGTAGGATTAACATTAAATTGGTTTTCTTTGTTCTCGATAATTTCTAAAGAACCGCCAAATTGAGTAGCAAAAGTTGGCAAGCCAGAAATCATCGCTTCTAAAATACTCCGGCCAAAGGATTCAAAAAGGGCAAAATGAACATAAATTCCCTGAGAATCGGCAACTACTCGGTAGGCTTCGCCGATCTCCTTGCTAGGGACACGCATTCCCAACCAGCGAATCTTCCCATTGAGATGATATTGGTCGATAATGTCGTGGAGTTTTTGAATTTCTTCTGCTTCTTCTGGGTTGCTAGCTTCATGTAGATGCAGTTTAGTAGTTAATAGAATCAGGTTACAACGATCTTGTAAAGCCTGACTTTTACCAAAACATTCAGCTAAACCAGTGAAATTTTTGATTGAATTAATGGTATCAAGAGCAAAGATTGGTCGATTATTGGGGCGTTCTAAATGGCCAAGAATTTGTGGATCTTCGCGGGTAAAGAGTAAGTCGTGGACTTGTGTGCAAAGTTTAGAATCTCGGTTTTCTTTTTGGCTGTAGGGAAAGAAAAGATTTTCATTTACTCCCGGCGGCACTAAGTTAAATTTAGGACTGAACAAATCAATGCCATCAACTACATGATACAACTGCGGCATCGTAAACCATTTATACGACTCGTATTGACCTATGGTATCAGGCGTGCCAACAATTTCTTGATAGGACGATGTGATGATAAAGTCAGCTGCATTCATGCTAATCAAATCGGCGGTAAATTGTGCCGAAAAATGATACTTATCTTCTAAATCTTGCCAATATAAATTGCTAAATAGATATTTAGGTTTTTCCAAAGAATGGGCAATGTTACACTGGGTAACTTTCATGCGGCGAGATAGCAGAAAGGCTACTAAATTACCATCGCTGTAATTGCCAACAACTAGATTAGGCTTGCCTTGGAAATGAGCTAATAATTCTCTTTCTGCATCTACAGCAAATTGCTCTAAATAGGGCCAAATCTCAAATTTAGAAATCCAATTATTCGTAATTTCTGGATTGAATTCACCAAAAGGAACGCGCAATATCCAAGCATTTTCGGTATCTTGGACTTTTTCTAAGGGCAGGTTACAAAATGTGCCTTCACAGTTAGGAATTAATCGAGTGAGAATAATTACATGGGGTTTAATGCCTAGCTGGTCGAGTCCAGCGAGTTTGATTTGTTCGCGCAGTTCGTTTTCTAAGCTGCGAGCTTGTTCGAGGACGTAGATAACTTGACCGAGTGTTTCATCTCTTCCCAAAACATCCTCCTGTCCCACCCAGCCGTGGACAGAAACGAGGACGACGCGAAAGATGGCGGGGACGCGGGCCACAAAAGCTTCTAAAATTGCAGGTTCTGGAGAGTAAATTAGTCGGTCGAGGAGTTCTATGGTTTCAGAGACTCGCGCCGCAGTGTTACCCCAACCCGGCTCAAAGCCGAGTTCTTGGAGATCAAAGCTAAATTTTTCATAAGGTTCATCAGGCGATCGCTCACTCAGGAATTTGAGCGCTAGCTTAATTTGTTTGGCTAACTGAATACCAGAAGGAATGCGATCGCTCAACAATAGGCGAATACCATTGCATTGCAGCCTATGTAACGCTTTAAATAACATTTCTACCCAATATTCAGAGTCAGTCAACAATTGATTGCACAGGTAACGGTTGAGGAAGGCTAAACCTTGACCAATATTTCTCGCGTCGTCAATTCTTGGAGAACTCTCATAGAAGGGGTGGAGGTCGATTTCCAGAATATGGGGTTGGTAACGGTTGACTAGACGATCTCTCACATCTAACAGCGCTTGAGGCGTCATCTGCTCGAACCTGCTAAAGTCGGCTGTCAGTTGCCAAACTTCTTGATTAGCAATCCTGGGTCGAATCACGAACCAAGTTCTTTCCTCTTCGAGGATTATTTCGTGGGTATATTGTATTAGTTTGCCAACAGAAGAAGAGTGGTAAAAATAGGCTGGTTTTTGGGATTGATGACAGTAATCAGCAAAAGCTTGCAAAATCTCATTTCTTAGGAAGTAATGCTTACCTGAAACACTCAACGCATAAATCAACTGATGTAGAGCAGTTTTTTCATCACCGTTGGAGAGAGCTTGAACTAGTTCATACATGATGACGAATTCCAGAAATTTAGCTAGGTAATAACCTCATTTTTCTTTCCAGTTTTCGGTTTGCTGAGGTATATTCCCCAAACCATCGTAAATTACTATAAAAATCTTCGCGTCTAGCTCTGGGATGAAAGCTGTGATAACTTCAAATCTATGGGATGAGGGAGTAGAGGAAGGTAGCAAGGGAAAATTATTGAACGAGTTTCTTTCTCAATCAGGTATAAAACACTATTTTCAATTAAGTACTAAAGCAAAATTGGAGCGATCGCTAGTAAGCTTGTAATATAATTCTTTTGACTTTTGGCTTTTGACTTCCGCCTTGCGGTACTAGTCTGATATCAAACCTATATTAATAACTTTTTGTAGTGCTTTTTCAAAGCCTATACCCTGTTTAAGAGCGATATACAAAAAGACTATTGCAGCTGAACGAATTGAATTATCACAATGTATCAGAGTCGGTTTGGGTAGTTCAGTGATGGTCTGATATATCTGAAGCATACCTTGATGATTAATATCTTCAGATTTAGTTTGGAGATTAACATAATACAATCCCAAAAGCTCAGTCTTTTCCTGTTCATTAGCCAGCAAGCCTGTTTCGTCAGGCAAACGTAGGTTCAGTACAGACTTATAACCCTCATCAGCTATTTGTTGTAGCTGATCTAGTGTAATTTGCCCAGCGATCGCTAACTCATCATTAATCTTCCTAACAATATTCATCAGTTGGATTAACCCCATTGTGCCAATATTATCCACAGTCTAAATTTAGGAAAACAATTTGAGGATCTTGTGAGGGATTAGGTATTGGACACAAGAGGCAGAGCGGCAAAGGAGAAAAGTAAACTTAACTGCAACTTCTGCTCTGCTCCCCTGTCCCCTTATCTTTACTATCCTCTAAATAGGTGGTGTAAACTGTTCAATAATTCTCTGGCCGTATAGGGTTTAGATAAAACTACTTGCACATTAACATCAGCAGCTTGAGCAAACACTTCCATTGAGTTCAGTCCGCTACAGGCAATAATTTGAAGCTGGTTGTTCATTTTTCGCAAGGTGCGAATAGCGGTGATTCCATCCATTTCTGGCATCATTAGATCCATCAACACAGCATTGATTTGATGCTTGTGTTGGGCGTAAAGTGCGATCGCCTCAATGCCATTACTGGCAGTGAGTATCTTATAGTTGTGGTTTTCTAGGATGATTGTGGCAATCTCCCGGATTTGGGCTTCATCATCTACAACTAAAATAAATTCTCCTTTTCCTGGGAGCAAATCCAGGTCTTCTATCTTGAATACTGGGGTTGCTTCCACAGCTGGTAAAAACAGGTCAAATTTGCTGCCTTTACCAACATTGCTAGACACTTTAATAAAACCGTCGTGGCTTCTAATGATGCCCAACACTGTTGAAAGTCCGAGTCCTGTACCTGTGTTGACCTCTTTTGTGGTGAAAAATGGCTCAAAAATTCTATCTAATATTTCTGGCGGTATCCCAATTCCGTTATCGGCAACGGTAATCACAATATAATGCCCAACCTTGGCATCAAGATTCATTCTGGTATAAGCTTCATCAATAAACTTATTTTGCACAGAAATATTAATATTGCCACCATCTGGTAAAGCATCGCGGGCATTTACTAACAGATTCATTAACACTTGATGTAGTTGTGTAGTATCCCCAGCGATCGCGCAAATGTCTTCTGGGATAATGGTGGAAAATTCAATAGATTTGGGAAATGTCTGTTTAGCAATTTGGATAATTTCTGAAATTAGATACTGGACTTGGATAATTGTCCGCTCTCCTTTATATCCTCGCGCAAAGGATAAGACTTGCTTCACTAAAGCTGCTCCACGTTTGGCGTTGCTTTCTACGAGTGCTAGCAATTGCCCAGAACGCTCCTCGTCTTGGAACAATTTTCCCTGTAGTAATTGAGCTGCTGCCAAAATTGGCGTCAATATATTGTTCAAGTCGTGGGCAATACCACCTGCAAGGGTACCAAGGCTTTCCAATCGCTGGGTGCGAAAAAACTGCTCTTCGAGTTGTTTCTTTTGGGTAATGTCAGTGTCAACAGTCAAGATGGATTTGGGATCTCCTGCAGAATCGCGCATCAATGTCCAACGGCTTTCCACAATAATTTTCTGACCGGATTTTGTAACTTTATGTAACTCACCTTGCCACGAGCCACTCTCAATTACGCTTTTGAGTGGTTCTTTCAATTGCTGCTGAATTCCGGCTGGGTATAAAATATCGTGGAGGTCTTTGCCAATAACCTCTGTAGAAAGCCAACCATACATCCGCTCTGCACCTTTATTCCAGAATAAGATTTGAGACTGGAAATCTCGAACTAATATGGCATCGGTAGCGATATCAAGTAGAGCAGCTTGTTCGGAAATTTTTTGTTCCGCCAGCTTGCGCTCGGTGATATCTTCAGCAATGCCACCGTAGTAGTTAACTTGTCCTTGGTCATTATAGACAGCAAAACCCCGATTCCAAATCCAGCGGATCGATCCATCAGGTCGCAAAATCCGATATTCTGCTGAAATGGATTGACTACCACTAAGCAGTTGCTCGATTGATTGGGTGGCACGATCGCGATCGTCTGGATGAACTGTGTCTACCCAAAATGTTGGCTGCTCAAATAGACCTTGGGAAGATCGACCCCAAATCTTCTCATAAGCAGGACTAATGTACAAAGGGTAGAATGAATCTGCGCTAGCAATCCAGATCGTGGCGTGGGTGTTTTCGGAAAAAGTGCGGAATTTCTCCTCACTTTGATGTAGTGCTGCTTCGGCAAGTTGGCGGTCGTGTAGCGCGGCTCGCTGTTCGGTAATATCTCTGCCTACCAGTTGTATTTCAACAACCTCTCCTTTGTCATTATGAATTGCGATCGCATTCCATTGAAAGTAGCGGATACCGTTGACTGTAAATACACATCGCTCACAATTAGTCAAGGGATAAGATGAAGATCCTAAAGCTGTGATACTTTCCATCACTTGAGGCAAGTCATCTGGATGAAGAAACTGGAAAAATGACTGACCACAAAACTCATCTTGTTTCCAGCCAAAGGTTTGACAAGCTGCCACATTGGCAAAGGTAATCTGCCCCTGCAAATCAATGCGAATAATTACATCAATTTGGCTTTCCACAAGTTGGCGATAGAGGTTTTCGCTCTGTCTTAATGCAGCTTCTGCGCTTTCGCGTTCAATAATTTCTTGTTGTAACAGGACGTTAGACATCACAAGTTCTGCTGTCCGTTCTGTTACTCGTTGTTCTAACTCCTCGTAAGCTTGGTGCAGTTTTTCTTTCACAACCTGGAGTTCTTCGAGGGCCTGCTGAAGTTCCTGATTAACTTGCATCATTTGAGCCGATTGTGCCTCAACCCATAATTTTAAGTTATTTTGACTTTGGCTGCGGACTTGCTCTATCTCAATTGGCTGAATATTTTCTGACCAATCGAGACAATAGCTTCGACTAAAAAACTATCAGGGCTAATCGATTGTAGAGAATAATTAATAACATGATTTAAGCTAGCTAATTTAAGCAGTTGCTCGTTGAATCTTATGGTTAATTTGTCAATTATAGTGATCTTCCTGGAATTTATCTGAATATAATTTGAGGATTTTGTGAAAAAATCGCTAAATTAGCCTGAAAGTATTACTTAAGAGATATGTATAAGTTTTGCTAATTTATTAAGTATTTTAACTATCCTCACAAGTTCCTTATATTTAAAGACTATAGTCAAAATATAGACAGTTTGTTTTAAATATTTACGGGCTTCTCAAGTAGCTGCCCTGAATTGCAATAACACTTTTATGAACAGGATTTGAGAAAAATATGAATTACTGTCCTTGCTGCTCAAGCTTACTTTTAGAACATATACGTGGTGCAGAGACTTACTGGTTTTGTCGCCACTGCTGGCAGGAAATGCCTATTTATGATTGGAACGAATCCAGTTCATTCGCTGATGTTGTCATGGGTAAACTACCTAGAAAGCCTCAACAAGAAAAACGTAGGAGTACTATTGTTTACGCAAACCAATGGCAATCGATTACCGAATGGATTGGGCTAGAAGAGTTATCTACGTAATCCAATTTACTGAAATCATTTAGTATAATTATTTTTCTTTATTTCAGTAATCAATTGCTCAAGAATGTGAGACTTTAGCCAAAGTATCAGGTATTAACTGATACAGCTAGAAAAAGAAGACAGAAAACTTTCTCAAACCCACAGCCAAAGAGGTGAAGTTGCTTCTGAGGTTAGGCTATATCTGACTTGAGATAGCAACCTTTACTTAACCATTCCCATGCAGTGCAGAGTAGGCAAACGAGAGGACAATGGTAAGTTTGTAGGACAACTCTCAAAAACTTGTGTGTACACCGTAGCTCGGTGTCAATAATTATTATTGGGATAAAGAAAGGAGAAAAAGGGTTTGAGCCCTGTTTACTTTTCTTCACACAGCTGGTTTTTATTGTGCCAACTTACTTAACAGAGAATTATTACGCTAGCGATGGTTCTTTTATCTTTTCAAACCGAAGCCATCCATCAAGATTTATTGCTTACTTTAATAATCTCTTGCTTATAGCCCCCGATTAATTCGAGAGTTTTTAATATTGAAAAATGAATTTGTAATTTTGATTTTATTGGGATGCAGCTAATAGTGTTTAGCCTTATGCAGCCTCAATCATCTTCCCAATATTCATGATTCAGTAAATCGATAATTCTATCTCTAAGTAGAAATTCATTTTTTTCTAACTCAAGTTCAAAATTAACCCAGTCACGATGAGGAATATATTTACAGAGGGTATAAATTGGCTGCTGACGGTTAACAAGTCTCTTTTTCACAAGTTGAAGTGCTTCTTGCTTGATAACCTTGATGTCATATTTAACCGTAGTATTCATAAGTTGTTCCTTTATTTTCAATCAAGGAATTAAGACTCAAAACAATAGTTGCTTTGACTCTCCCTTAAACTTATCAAATAAAATTGGCGAGAATTGTGAAGAATCAAGACATTAATAGTTACTGGAAGTTAAATACAGGAGATTTCAACTTCTCTACGAACGCGAACAGTGTGTTGGAGGCAGAGGCTACGCCAATATGAGATACAAAAATACCCAACCACTTTCCCGTTTATAAGAGTTGCCACTACGTTGCTCGCCTCGACTGGCTTTTTCGCTCTTAACCTTCCCGCCATGAAAGCAAGTGGAATCAGGGTTGGAGAGGGATGTAACTTGTATAGTTACAAATAGTAAAATACTCTTTATGGGTTTAAGGGCTTCCAAAGAATAAATTCTTCCAAAAAAACAAGAGATAGAATTTTTTTCAAGAATGATAATCATTTTATAAGGGAGAAAAGGGGTTGCCGACGGCAACCCCTTTTCTCCCTCTCATCTACGCATGAAAAATCTATACACTTGTTATCTGGCTTTGAGTGAAACAGTGTCTACACCAATATTTATACTTTAATCAGCAACATCAAATTTTTAGTAAGGACTTTTTTCAGGATATAAGAGCTTGAGGCGTTTATGACGTAAAGATAACTCTTCTTTCTGTAGCTGCTCTAATTGTTCTACTATGTCTTCTGTCACTCCTAAAATAGCAGCCATTTTCCGAATTTTTGCTTTTTCCTCTTGATGATACTCTCTATCGGCAGCAGAAACCCAAATTGCAGATAAAAGTATATCTCTTTGTGCTATCGATACTTGAGGAGAACGAGCAATTACTTCTTCTATAGGTTCATCTGCTTTATATGTTTCTAGTTATTCGATTACCGAATCTGGGACTCCCCAAGATGCACAGAATCTAATTGCCCAATTCTTCTCTTCTGGTGAAAGAACTCTATCTCCTTTAGCGCAACATAAAACAGCTTTCATATCAGTGAGACTGTCTTCGTTTGTAGGAGTTTGATTAAAACCAAAAAACCAATTCATTATCCAAGATGTACCATTTTTTTAATGTCAGACATGAGTTTACTTTTATTTACTAATTTTCTGAAGGTCTCTTTATATGAGAACTTTATCTTGAATATTATCAATATTAGAACCAAAACAAAAGAACAGTTAAGACAGTTAAGAAATAATTTATAGACAGTTAAGACAGTTACCAAAAAATGTTTTAATTTAAAAATATTTTCTAGCAAAATGCTTGATATTAAACATTTATATACTGTCAAATATAAGAGAATGTTTTAAAAGTCAGAGCGAGCTAAAAATTATGCAAGCCGTCAAACCATGAGACGAATCAGGGCAATATTCAGTAGACCGAAAAGTTTTGCGATGCCTTCTCTACGAGACGCTCCGCGACGGCGGGCGTAGCTATCGCTAAAAAATAGTAGTGTACGATACCGTTTTTGAAGGAAAGAACCTTTGTAGACACATAGCATTGCTACATCTTTCTCCATTCTTTTTCACCAGATTTCTAGAGTAAGAAGGCTGGCATAACAAGCTACAAACATCAAAAGAGAATGTAGATGTTCTCTGGGCGACTTGTCAGAAGCTAGGCTAGGGTAAAGAACATTCTCTAGAAAACTTATATTATGCTCCTGAATCTTGATAAAGTTCGTCAATATTTTCCGGCTCTAGCTGGTGAGTGGACTTTTTTTGATAATGCCGGTGGGTCACAAACCTTGAAAAAAGTAGTAGATAAAATTAGCGAATTTCTCCTAAGCTCAGATGTCCAGTTAGGAGCTTCTTATGGGATCTCTCAACTTGCTGGAGAACGATTGGCTTTAGCAACTAGGGGAATGGCTACTTTCATTAATGCCAATTCTTATAAAGAAGTGGTTATGGGCCCATCTACTACAATGATGTTGAAAGTTCTCTCAATGTGTCTGGGTCAAACCTTTACACCTGGTGATGAGGTTATTGTTACTAATTGTGACCATGAGGCCAATATTGGTGCTTGGGTCGCTCTTGAAAAACAAGGAATGAAGGTTAAAGTGTGGAAAGTTCGCCCAGATACTTTGGAACTTCATTTAGCAGATTTAGAACCATTGATGAGTCATAGCACCAAACTGGTAGCCTTGACTCATGCTTCTAATGTTCTGGGAACTATCAATCCAATCAAAGAAATTGCTGCATTTGTACACGATCGCAACGCCATGATTTGTGTAGATGGTGTAGCTTATGCACCTCACAGATTGGTTGATGTCCAAGATTTAGATGTTGATTTTTATACTTTGAGTTTTTATAAAGTTTATGGGCCTCACCATGCCTTACTTTATGGCAAAGAAGAACATTTATTAAGATTGCCTGGTTTGAACCATTATTTTATTGACCAGACAGACATACCTTATAAATTTCAGTTAGGGAATGTCAATTTTGAATTAAGTTATGGAATGTTAGGTTTATGTGATTATTTAAGTGAATTAGCACAATTACACTATGGAAATGAAACTGCACCTGATTTGAGAAATCAAATGGTGCAAGCATTTGATTTAATTAGCATACATGAAGAAAAGATTAGCGATCGCCTCCTAAATTACCTCAACAGTAAGCCGAATGTGCGAGTGATTGGTCAATCAAAGGCTGACCGTCAATTCCGTGTACCAACTATATCTTTTGTCGTTGATGGAATAAATAGCTCAACTATACCCGCAAAAGTTGACCAACATTATATTGGGATTCGTTATGGGGACTTTTATGCCAAACGGCTGATTGAATACCTGGGGTTAGCGCCCCAAGGTGGAATAGTCCGGGTGAGTATGGTGCATTACAACACCCTTGAGGAAGTTAACAGCTTGATTGAGGCTTTTGAGCAGATATTTTAAGATTAGGGATTGGGCATTGGGTTATTCTCCCCTTGTCCCCACTCCCCATTACCTATTACTAAGCTGCAAAACTTGCACTTCTTCTTGTGGCAAAATTACTGTTTGACCCACAGGTAGAACAGCTAAGGCATTGGTTTGAGCTAAATTAATTAAATTGCCAGAACTGTGACTACCAGCAGCTTTGTGAAATTCGTAAACTCCATCAATTAAATGCAATTTACCCCAAAGGTAAGTTTCACGTTTGCCGTTCGATCGCAATTCATCATGCGATCGCACTTTCAAAAATACTGGTTCCCAACCTTCAGTAATTCCCGAAAGTTTCTTGATTGCTGGTAGCACAAACCGCCAAAATGTTACCAACACAGCAGCAGGGTTTCCTGGTAAACCAAAATAAAGTGGGCTTGCCGTGAGCGTAGCCGAATGGGAGTTTGTAGAGACGCGATTAATCGCGTCTCTACTGGGGAAAGTGGCGACAGTCAGGGGTTTTCCTGGACTAATTTCCACAGCCCGAATGTGGATTTTTGCTTTTAGTGACTCTAGAATTTTGTCAATATAGTCATAATCTCCCACTGAGACGCCACCAGAAGAAAGAACTATATCAGCGATCGCAATGGCGTGGGTAATCACTTTCTCCAGAGCAACTGGATCGTCTTTCACAATGCCTAAAATTAACGGTTCTGCGCCACTTTGTCTTACTAATGCTGCCAGCGCATACTGATTAGAATCCACAATTTGCCCCGATTGCAACGGTCTATCGATTGTCATCAACTCATCACCAGTGGAAAAAATTGCCACACGCGGACGGCGGTAAACACTGAATTGCGGACACTGTGCTGCTGCCAATACGGCAATTTCTGAGGCATTTAACTTAATTCCTGCTGGTAGTAGTTGTGTTCCAGCTTGATAAAAAGATGCTTTGTGTCTAACAAATTCTTGCGGTTTTAGTGCAGCTAGAATAAATACGCGGTTTTCCTCGCGGCGTGTCTTCTCTTGCATGACTACAGTATCCGCACCGGCTGGGATTACCGCACCTGTAAAAATTCGTGCGGCTTGCCCTGGTTGAATCGTAGACTTGGGCTGATACCCAGCCGGAATCTCTTCAACAATTTCTAAAATAGCTGGTTGTTCGGCGTTAGAGTCCTGTACATCTTCGTAGCGGACTGCGTAGCCGTCCATTGCCGAATTATCCCAATGGGGAAAATCTAGCGAACTGGTGACAGGTGTTGCCAAAATGCGACTATCGGCTGTTAATAAATCTACAACTTCTGTATCCCGTAGACGATCCAACGGTTGTACTAAATTTAAAATAATTGCTTGTGCATCGCTGACTGATAACATAGCGATCGCCTCCAACTGTTTTCTTTATCCCTGTAAACTAACACTGACCAATTTTATATTTTGGATTTTGGATTGATTTCTGCTTGAGGGTAAATCCTAAACTACACACTGCTAGTAAACCGATAATTATGCTTCCTTCAGGGACTTTGGATACTTGAACCGAATTGTTGCCTAAATCTAGTATTTGCTCTGTGCCTGCTGCATTTCTATCGATCAAATGAAATTCTTTAGCTAGAACCTGATTGCTAAAACCTTCATCTATAAGTGCAAGATTATTATTAAGCCATTTGTCGCCAGGAAACTCATCATCCTTGCCTACATCAAAGGGGCCAAAAATTTGCTCTTTAGTGCTATCAAAGTTGAATCTTAAAAAGCCGTAGTTAGATATCCCACTAAGCACTGGAGTGAAACTATTTATCAGATTACTCAAGGGATCGAAGAAGGAAATTGAGAGAGATTGTAAGTTCTTCGTAGCTCCCAAACCAGCTTCAGAAATGACGCTGGGAGCAGTTGTTGTATCGTAGTTAAATGAACCTTTAGCTGAATAACCTGTGTCTCCTTTCCAGTTAAAGTTAAACTCGGCAGCATGAGCCTGGTTGTTGGTAGTTATGGCGATCGCTAACGCTAAAGTAGTAGTCGTCACCAGACTAATAGCTGTTTTGGTAAACAGATGTGTCATAGATACAACTTCCAAATTAATTAAAATGAAGTTTCTACAACAATACAATATAGATGTACAACCCTACTGTATGTTGCATCCATGACGTGTAGCGGCTGTTCTATGAGATGCCCATTAAGTACTAACAGAGTATCAAAAGTACCTAGTTGCTTAATCCTATTTTTGAGTTGTGCAGTTGGCAGGGGTACAAATTTTTGTTGGCTGGTTTTTGTTCCTTTACAGCGCAGCAACTAGCAAAGTCATCATCTTAATATAAAAAACAGGAGCGATCGTTATTTCCCAACCCCTAAATAAAAACACCTATTTTGTATGACTATCGAACGACTTCCCCAAAAACACTATCCCAAAGCTGAGATTGGGCGGCGAGGTATGGCATTAGGACTTGATTTCCTTGGTGTCTGGTTAGTCAGTTCCCTACTGGGAGGCAGCGATATCGGTATTCAATTTGTTGAAATCTTAGTTTTTATAATACTTTGGCTGGTTTTGCGGGTAGTGGTGGTATACAACAATCAAGGGCAAAGTTTAGGGCGTTGGGCGTTCGATTTAAAGGTGCTGGAAGTCGAAGATGGGGAAGTAGTGGGCAGAATTCCAGATTTGCTCTCACTAGTGAAGCGAGAGGCGATTATTGGCTTGGGTGCTTTATTAGTGTCAATTGCCCTGAGCAATATTAGAGCCAATCCCACTGCTATACTGCTAGTAATTCCCCTAGCAATTGATTGCGGAACTGCCTTCTCTGATACCCAGATGCGGCAAGCTTTACACGATCGCTATTGTGGAACTTTCATTGTTTCGTCGCGTCGCGGCTACTCGCTCGATATAAAAATTAAAAGATTAGTTGAAAATATGCGGCGGAATGTGAGAAGATAGTCATTTGTGTTTATTCTCTTCAGGCTTCACTGTTTGTAAGATTATGGCTAAGAGTAAAGGTGCCCGCATTATTATCACACTAGAGTGTACTGAGTGCCGGACAAATCCAGATAAGCGTTCTGCTGGTGTTACCCGTTATACCAGTACTAAGAATCGCCGCAACACCACCAACAGGCTAGAACTGAAAAAGTTCTGCACCCACTGCAACAAACATACCGTTCACAAGGAAATTAAGTAAAAAAGATGAGTTATTTCCGTCGTCGCCTGTCTCCGATCAAGCCAGGAGAACCAATTGATTATAAAGATGTTGATTTATTGCGTAAGTTTGTCACCGAGCGGGGAAAGATACTGCCACGTCGGATTACCGGGCTTACATCTCAGCAACAGCGAGAGTTGACATTAGCAATTAAACGTTCGCGGATTGTGGCTTTGTTGCCATTTATCAATGCGGAAGGCTAAAAAGAGTGATGAGTTATGAGTGATGAGTGATGAGTTAAGAATCAAAACTCCTAACTCCTAACTCCTAACTTAAAACTATTTAAACTGTTCACCAAATTAGAGTGCGAGAGTTGTGGAGAAGGGGACGCTAGTTGAATTTAGGGTTCAAGGCGATCGCCGTCTGGGCATCGTAGAACGTCCAGACGGTAAAACCCGCTGGTTTGTGGTAGACGAACGTGGTCAATCCCACAGCCTCGCGCCTAGACAAATAACCTATACAGTTACCGGACAGACTTACAAGGCTTCTGAGATTGCCAGCTTTTTGGAGCAGATCGAGCCTTATTTAGACCCATCTAGTTTAGAAGTGGCTTGGGAATTGCTGGTTGAAGATGGGGAAACAGTTACCCCAGACCAAATGGCAAATCTGCTATTTTCAGAATCAGCCGCTGCTCCTCGTTACGCCGCCCATTGCTTGTTATCAGACGACAAACTTTATTTCAAGCAAAAAGGAGACGCTTACGAGCCGAGAACTGCTGCTCAAGTGGCAGAACGCAAGCACCAACTGGAAGTAGAGGCACTAAAAGCTAAAGGACAGCAGGAATTTTTAACTCGTGTAGAGCAGGCGCTTAAAGGTGAAGCAGTAGAGTGGCAGCGCCACGATCGCCAGCGCTTAGAAGGACTAGAAAAATACGCAGCGCTAATAGCTGACACGGTGCGGACGGGAGTTAATTATGACTCCTTGGCTCGTGCTTATCCGCCCAGCGCTCCAGTATTAGAAACTATGACCATGCTGGGACGGCCCACAACACCCCAAGGGGCTTTTCAACTATTAGTAGATTTGGGTTGCTGGAGTCCTTATGAAAACTTGTTCCTGCGTCGTTCTTCAATTCCGATTCAATTTCCTCATAAGGTATTAGAAGTGGCGCAACAGCGTTTGGATTTCCCGCCGATTGACTCAGATACAAACCGCCTTGATCTGACTCACCTGAAGGTTTACACCATTGATGATGAAACTACCACAGAGATCGACGATGGTCTAAGTTGGGAAATTCTACCCGATGGAAGGGAGCGCCTGTGGGTGCATATCGCCGATCCCACTAGATGGTTAGTACCGGAAGATGAATTAGATTTGGAAGCCAGAAAGCGCGGTAGTACAGTCTATTTACCTACGGGAATGATTCCCATGTTCCCGGAAGTGTTGGCAACTGGGCCAATGAGTCTGATCCAGGGAAAGGTTTGTTGCGCCCTCAGTTTCGGGATTATTTTAGGGACAAGTGGGGGAGTAGAAGATTACAGCATTCATACCAGCTTGATTAAGCCGACTTATCGCCTCACCTACGAAGATGTAGATGAAATGCTGCAATTACGGGTACAAGCAGAACCGGAAATTGCTGCGATCGCTATTTGGGCACAGCGGCGCAGAGCTTGGCGTTACGCCCAAGGAGCAATTAGCATCACCATGCCCGAAGCGACGATCAAAGTCAAAGGTGAGGAGATCCACATTGATATTTTGGACGATTCCCCATCGCGGCAACTGGTAGCAGAAATGATGATTGTTGCCGGTGAAGTTGCGGCTCGTTATGGTAAAACTCATAACATCCCTTTGCCTTTTCGCGGTCAACCGCAACCAGAATTACCTCCAGATGAGGAATTGCTTCTACTTCCAGCCGGATTCGTTCGCGCTTGCGCCATGCGTCGTTGTATGCCCAAGAGTGAAATGAGTATTACGCCTTTGCGCCATGCTGGTTTGGGCTTGGATACTTACACTCAAGCAACCTCTCCCATCCGCCGCTACAGTGACTTACTCACCCATTTTCAAATTAAAGCTCATTTGCGGGGTGAAGTTCTGCCATTTTCCGCAGATCAACTTAAAGAAGTGATGATGACTGTCACCAGTATCACCCAAGAGGTGACGATGGTGGAACGACAAACTAATAGATATTATGCTCTAGAGTATTTACGCCGTCATCCAGAGGAAACTTGGGATGTGACAGTCTTGATGTGGTTGCGAGAAGACAGCAACTTAGCACTAATTTTGTTAGAAGATTTGGGCTTGCAGTTACCAATGGCTTTCAAACGTTCTGTGAACTTGGGCGAACAGATAGTGGTGAAAGTTAGCCACGCCGATCCACAAAAAGATATGATCCAGTTCCAAGAAATAATTTATCAAGAAGCCCAAACAGCGGCGAATTAAGTAATTCGTAATTCGTAGTTCGTAATTCGTAATTCGTAATTGATATTACGAATTATTTTGAACTTACTCCAAAAACTTTCTGACTTTTTACAATATCTGGAAAAAGTAAGTTGTACGCATTGTAAGTGTTTATCGGGATTTAGAGTAGAGATAGTTTTCTTAAGTGAGAATATTCCTTAAGATTGTATTTGATGTAAGCGATCGCTATCTCTAGCCAATATGTCAAAAAATAATCAAAAAGTAATTATTTTTGATACCACTATGCGTGATGGAGAATTGACGCCTGGTGTAAAGATGAATTTGCAACAAAAAATTGCTATTTCCCAATTGCTTGAAGACATGGGAGTAGATATTATTGAAGTTGGTTATCCAGGAAGTTCTCAAAAAGATTTTGATGAAGTCTTTAATATTTCTAAAATAATTAAAAATTCTACTATTTGTGGGCTAGCTAGTTCCAATTCAGATGAAATAATCACTCTTGCTGAAGCAATTAAACCAGCAATCAGAGCTAGAATTCATACTTATACTCCGGTAAATCTGAAAAATCAGTCTAAATTAACCAAAGAAGAAGTATTAGCAACAATCAAAGAGAGTGTTTCTCTCGCACGCAATTACTGTGATGATGTAGAATGGAGCGCTTTTGATGCTCCCAGAAGTGAGCCAGATTTTTTGTGTAAATCTATTGAAACTGCTATCAAGAGCGGTGCTACTACTGTTAGTATTCCTGATAGCTTAGGTTTAGCATCGCCAGAAGAGTTTTCGCAACTTTTGCAAATGATTTTTAATCGAGTACCCAATATTAACGAAGTTGTAGTTTCAGTACACTGTCATGATGATTTGGGTATGGCAGTAGATAATTCACTCATTGCTTTAAGTTGTGGCGTGAGGCAAATTGAATGTGCAATTAATGGTTTGGGTGCAAGGAAAGGTAACGCAGATTTAAGTCAAGTTGTGATAGAGGTTTTAAAACAGGGGAATTATCAACTTGAGATTAATACTTTGTTAATGAGTAAAGCGGCAGAGTTAATTTTTCAAATCACTGGGATTGGAAAGGCAAAATAGCTAATACAAGTAAATACAAGTAGACATAAATCAACATAAGTATAATTTTCAACAAAATCAAACAAAAGAGGATAGCATATTAGTTTTCAGAAACAGTATGCAAAAGCAAGACTTTTATCGCGCCGATCCTGTAGCCCGGTGGTTAATTGACAAATGCAAATTGACACCTGTCAGTTTAGGAATGCTCTCAATCGTCATTACATCTGGTTTTTATTTAATTGCTGCTACGGTAAGTAAGACGTTGATATTACATGAAAAACACTTAGGATTGCTACAGGATTGGTTCGCTTGGGTGTGGATCTGTCTGCTCAATCCAGTTATCTTTGGCTATTACCTGTGGTCATTTAAGGCAATCTATCAGCTAATTGAATACCTTGAACAATCGGATATTGTTGACACTACCGAAGCAGAAATTAATTTGGTATTATTGCCTTACCAAAAGTCGTGGCGTCAATTTTTTGGATTAGTAACAGCGATCGCATTTGGAATCTGGTATTTCTCACTACAGCAAGATGTTTCTAACTGGACAGGATCTGATGGAGGAATTCCTGCCCTGACGGGTGCAATTAACGCTGTTGCAATATTTTACGCAGGAAGTGTATTAGTGTTGAACCTAACAACTAATGTTTGGTTACTGCATGAACTTTTGGGTAAGAATAATAAGCAACTTAAAATTAATCCACTCCACCCCGATCGCTGTGGCGGTTTAAGTCCGTTAAGCCAATATTCACTAAATACAGCTTACCTAGCGGCTATATTTGGTACGATGATTACATTGAGTAAGTATCAATTTATTAGTCAAGGAATCGCACAGGAATATTGGTATTTTAATTTCACCATCCTACTCTATATTCCCATATCCTTAGTGTGCTTTTTTGGCCCTCTTCTTGCCGCCCGCAGAGGTATGAGAAAAGCTAAAGAAGAATTATTAGGCGAGATTGCCAGGCAGTTTCAAATAGATTATAAACGCATTCACACAAGCTTGAGTAGCGATGGAGAGGCTTTGAAGAAAGAAGCTGTGAAACTTCAAGAATTGCGTTCTATCTACACATTGACTAATGATTTTCCTGTGTGGCCTTTTGATGTTACAACCTTCCGTCAATACTTGCTTTCTGTAGTGACACCGCTTCTCCCTCTGGTAATCAAGTTAGGAGAGTACTATTTTAAGCGCATGGTTGTAAAATAATTTGAACTCAAATATTGCATTTGCATAATTTTAATTGAGAACGGGTAATAAGTAATTTATTTACTATTACCCATTACCAACCTTAACTAACTACTGCTTCAGCTTTTTCCTCAGCTTTTTGCTTAACTAGCACATAGGGCGTTTCTGTACCTTGTGCTAAATACTCAGCTAGCTGACTTTCAATCTGATCGCGCACAATTTGGCGATACTCTAGAAAATGCTCGTTGTGGGCGCAAGCAGCGATGTAATGTTCAATAACTCCAGGGTTACGCTTGAGAATGCTGAACAAATGATGCCAGAATTTCCAGCGGGTTTCCCGTTTGATTCCTTGTCGCCAAATCACAATCAGCAACGCTTTTATAACTACCCACTCTGGCATTTTCGCTGGGGCTTTCCAACTCGGCAAACCCATCATCAAGAAGCAGCGATAGGTGCGATCCAAGTACTGTATTGGATCGTATAAAGTACAGAATGCTTCAATATATTCTCGCGCAAGTTCTTCTAGAGGACGGGTGGGTAGGAAGTTCATCAATGTTGTTTGGTTGATGTTCCCGTCTTGATTTTCCCGTAATCGTCCTTCCTTTTTCAGGCGATGCCAAAGTGCGGTGTTAGGTAATGCTTGTAACATGGCAAAGGTGGTTGAGGGAATTGCTGCTTGTTCAGCAAAGCGGACAATGCGATCGCCTGCACCGGCTTTTTCGCCATCAAACCCAATAATAAACCCAGCCATTGGGCGCAATCCCGCTTTGGTGATGGTTTGCACTGCCTCAGTTAGGGAACTGCGAGTATTTTGAAACTTCTTAGTCATTTGCAAACTATCCTCATCCGGCGTTTCGATTCCCAAAAACACCGCCGAGAAACCACACTCAACCATCAACTCCAACATTTCTGCGTCTTGTGCCAAGTCAATTGAAGCTTCAGTGTCAAATCGGAAAGGATACTTATGTTCTGCCATCCAGACTTTTAACTCTTTCAGCAACAATTTGACATTTCGCTTGTTGCCAATAAAGTTGTCATCCACCATGAACACACCCCGCCGCCAACCCAATTCATAGAGGTAATCTAACTCTGCTAAAAGTTGGGCTGGGGTTTTGGTGCGCGGTTTGCGTCCGTAGAGAACAATAATGTCGCAAAATTCGCACTGGAAGGGACAGCCACGCGAAAACTGCACCGACATCATGTCATAAGCATTCAATTCCAATAAATCAAAACGCGGTATTGGTGTGCTGGTGACATCAGGCTTTTCTGTGGCGCGGAAAGTGCCAGATGTTTCACCCCGTTTAATTGCCTCAATAAACATGGGCAGCGTGATTTCCCCTTCATCCAGAATGAGAAAATCTGCGCCAACATTTTCAACTTCATGAGGTACAGAGGTGGGGTAGGGGCCGCCAACTGCAACTAGCTTGCCACGTTTTTTTGCTTCCTGAATTTGCTCAAGTAAATCTTGTTTCTGGACAATCATCGCAGAGAGAATTACTACATCTGCCCACGCCCATTCTGCTTCTGTTGCTGCACGGATGTTGCGATCGACCAGCTTGAATTCCCATTCTTGGGGCAAAATCGCGGCTACTGTTACTAAACCCAGAGGTGGTAATAAAACCTTGCGATCGACTAACTCCAAGATTTTTTCATAAGACCAAAAGGTTTTGGGAAATATTGGATACACTAACAAGATTCGCATGTAGTATCAATCCTCACACTTTGATTGTTATCCCACTCTAACGAAAATAAAGAGTTATTGACTTTTTATTAAAGTTGTTTTATTTTACCATTCATATTTTTAACTCAAATGGTTGACTAGTACAGGACGGCGTAAATCCAGCTACCATCTCAATTAACCAGACAAGTTGCCCTGAGCAACTGGTTAAAGGTAGGTAAACTTTCGCCACAGTTTACTAGGATTTCCTTAAAAAGACTCCCACATATATAAGAATTATTGTCATTTAGCTGTATCGTGAAAAGAGAAGCAAATTAGAAAACAAGTGTAGCGCTTCCGAATAAATCAATCAGATGGTCGCACAATGGCTCTCAAAAGCTTTTGCACAAAGTTTTAGGATTCTCCTTACTGTTACATTTGTCAGTACTACATTTCCTGTGGTTGCATCCGAAGATAAGTCTAGTTCTAGTAATCAACGTAACCTCCTTCAAACTGAAATTACACAGCAGGATCTCAAAATCATTGATCAATTAGTAGCTATTGCTGAACGCAACTCAGCCCAAGTGCTGGAAACAAAAGCTGCAATGGGATTGAATGCTTTTAGAGATGTCTTAGCTATCGAATTATCTCCGGCTCTAAGTACGATCTCAACATCACCGGATTCCCCATCTGAGCGCTCAAACAGCTTTTCCTTAACCGTCACAGTTGACCCGATTAAATTCATTAGTACTTTTCAGCACCTTCCTGTTTTGCAAGCTCGTTGGAAGGAAGCTAGACAGCAAAAAAGATTGGCTATCGTGCAATATTATATTGCCTATCTCCAAGCCCGTCAGGCAGCTTTAATTGCCACTTATCAAATACAAAAAATTACTGGAAGTTCCGACATTGCCAGCCTTTATTCCCAAGCAACTTTTCCTAAGAATGTCAATCATCTTGCTAATCCTGACTACATTGCAGCTGCAACGTCTATGTTAGAAGCAAATACACGCGAACGATTGACATTGGAAGAACTGGCAGCTTGTGTCGGCTTATCTTCGCAAGAAATGACCGCTATTATTAGCAAATAATAGATATTTTTTCATACACGTTTAACACTGCTAATTTTCAAAACATCACTCATGGTGGCACAATAATTTGGCAAGCCGAAACTATCGGGATTGATGAATTTTTCATAAGTAAAATGCCGATAGTTCATACAAAACCGATCCCAAGCGGCCATGCGAATGCGGAACAGAACAATAATCAAATTAGCCAATGCTATAGATATGGGAATGCGAAAGTAAATCTTTTTGCCAAAATAAGCACAGACCTGTTTCACTGCTTGATTAGCAGTTAACGGTGCTTGACCTAAAACAAGCCGACGTGGCTGATTATCTTTAGCAGGACGATCGATTAAATATCGCACGACAGTGGCAATATCTCGTCCGTGGATAAAGTGAAAACTGCCATCTGCTTCTAGAAAGCGAATCACATTAATATATTTCGTAACTTCTGTAATACCAGATGTGACAGGAGAATAAGGTTTATTGGCATCACCACCCAATACTAAAGTGGGAAATACTGTGGTAATTTTGGGTGCGATCGCTAATTTTTCTTTTTTCTCTAAGCACTCATATTTAGAACGGATATAATCTGTCCCAATTTCCCCGGCTTCTTTTAATGGTTGATTGTAGCGATCCAAAACGCTAGCTGTCGAAAAATAAATCACCTGTTGGCAACGTTCTGGATCTAGCAGTTCGAGTAACTCTATTGTCTTAACTACATTAATATCAAATGTCCGATCGCCACCCCAAGCTGTAGCTGTGAGTACCGCTGTATCAATTGTGGATAGCAAATCGGCAAATTGGCGAATATTTTGCATATCGCCTTGCAAAACGTTGATGCCTGAACGTGCCTTGGTATCAACTTGTAGCTTGTTTGGGTTCCTAACTAATAGATACAGTTCGTGATCTGTTTCTTTAATTAAGGCTTCTGTTAAATAATGACCTACACAACCACTTGCACCAGTCACTAAAATCCGCTTCTGGCTCATAAAGAGTTTTTTAAAATTTAGGAGTTAAAACTAAAGAGTTAAGAATCAAGTTAAAAGTTCCGAATCAGGAGTTAAAATCAAGTTAGGAGTGAGAAGTGAGGAGTTAAAAATAACTTTGCACTTCGCAACTGATAACTCCTAACTGATAACTCCTAACTCATAACTCATAACTCATAATTCCTAACTCTTAACTCCTGCAAGATTCAATTCCTTTGCCGTTTCAAAGAAGAAAGCGACATTTTCTTCTGGAGTTTCTGGTAAGACACCATGACCGAGATTGAGAATATGACCCCAATTGCCAGCTTTGCGAACGGTATCGAGGATGCGATCGCGGATAAACTGTTTAGAGCCGAATAGCACGCCTGGATCAAGATTTCCTTGAACTTTCATTTGTTTACCCAATCTGGCTCTTGCGTCTGCCATATCTACTGCCCAGTCTACAGTGACAATATCAGCACCAGATTGTCCCATTCTTTCCAACACACCTGCACTACCGCTAACTAGCAAAATCAAAGGTGTATCAGGATGGGTTTGCTTGACTTGCTGGAAAACTCGCTGCTGATAGGGGAGAGCAAAGGTATCATAATCTTGAGGACTCAATTGACCCGCCCAAGAATCGAACATTTGCACAACTTGAGCGCCACAGTCAATTTGGTAGCGGGCATAGATAGCGATCGCATCTGCTAATTTAGCTAACAGTTGATGCAATATCGCCGGATCTGAGAATGCCATGTTTTTGATGATGGAGTAGGTTTTAGAACCTTTTCCTTCAACTGCATAAGCTGCTAACGTCCACGGCGCACCCACAAAGCCCAACACCGTTGATTTATCGCCTACTTCCGAACGTAGCGCTTGCAATATTGTCTTGATAAATGGTAGAGCTGCTTCTGGTTCTAAAGGATGCAGAGCATCGATTTGTTCTTGAGTGCGGAGGGGCGAGTGAATGATTGGGCCTTTACCTTCGGCAATATCCATGTCAATCCCCAAACCAGGTAATGGGGTGACAATATCAGAAAATAAAATTACTCCGTCTGGTTGGAAAGCTCTCCAGGGTTGCAAAGAAACTTCAATTGCTACTTCTGGAATTTCGGAGCGATCGCGAAACGAAGGATACTTATCTCTTAAGTCTCGATATGCTTTCATATATCGTCCCGCTTGTCGCATCATCCATACAGGGGGACGATCTACTACTTCACCACGAGCAGCCCGTAAGAGATGAGGAGTCGTTGAATAAACACCCATTTATCACTTCATCCTAAGTCACAACTTTTATGCCACTGTTTAGCTTATCATTCTGGGATTACGCTTTATTAGCAAGTTGTCAGTAAAAGCCCTAGTCCCTTTACACCAAAAGGAAATCGGGTCGGAAATGGGATAAAACAAGAATTAACAAAGAAAGTGGAATATAAAAGAATTTCGTCACTCTTTTGTGTTGTCTCCACTATCTACTCCCTTAACTCTCTATGCAAACTGACTCTAACAGTCCCGACCATGTTGCATCTGCTAATAACGAGCCTAATCCAGGAAAGTATTTGATTCCGCGATCGCAGCGACAGAGGTTCTTTATTCAGTTTACCTTAATGACCCTCATTGGATGGGTTGTGGGTGGCGTTGCCAGTATCGCTTTAGAGAAAATTATTCTCCAAAGTCTCTCATCTAACGTTGCTAATCAACCACAAACATGGAGTATTTTGGTTAGAAGTCTCAGTAACGTTGTATTTGCCGTGATTTTCGCTGCTGACCAAGCGCTTGTGCTTTACCGATATTTACCGGGTTGGCAGTGGCTATTTGCTACTAGTGTCGGTTGGCTGATTGCCAACGGTGTTTCTACAGCCTGGATTAACTACATTTCAACCATTGCCTCATCATCTTCTGAAGATACTTTGATTTTTGGATTTTTGTCTGCGATCGCATATATAATTTCTGGGATTTGGCTAGGGATTTGCCAATGGCTGGTGTTGAGGCGATATACAGTAGGGATTTGGTGGTGGAATTTTGTACCCTCAATCTCTTTCTTCTGGATCGCTATTTTGGTTTGGTTGCTTTTTATTGTGCAAAATTTAATTCCAGAAACCTACCGTACTCCCATATTATATTGGAGTGGACAAGGACTGACAGCAGCTATTTTAGGAGCCATACCAGCAATTGGTTTGTGTACATTAAAAAGAAGTTTACATTCCAAAACTAGAGTTTCTTCCTAACTTTTATCGATATATTCCATAATTTTAATATTTATGACTCGCCCGCGCATTCTCCAACTCGGTCAAAGTTATAAATTTAGTAAGTATTTTGAATTACCCTATGCCCCAGCAGATATCTTGGCAGAACTGGGATGTAGTTACGAGCGCACATCGCTACAACTACCACAATATTCAGATGTAATTGACTATCTAGAATTTTTACAGCGTTACTTACGGCGCAATATCATGCGTGTAAATCCTATTAGTGAAGCTGCAAAACGTGAAGTTTTAATTGCTCCTATTTTGTTAGAAATTTGCGATCAAACACAAAGTCAACTAAATATTGAGTACCCCATTAATGTTAGCGAACAACTCAAAGGAAGTTTTGATTACTATATTTCATCTTCCAATTCCCTGTTAGTAGTCGAAGCCAAGCAATCTGATTTAAGCCGGGGATTTACTCAACTTGCAATTGAATTGATAGCACTCGACCAATGGACAGATTCGCAAACATCAACTTTATATGGTGCTGTAACAAATGGAGAAGATTGGCGATTTGGAATATTTTATCGGCAAGATAAACGGGTCATGCAAGATATCAAACTTTATCGAGTTCCAGAAGGTTTGGAAGAATTAGTGCGAGTGCTTGTAGGAATTCTTACCAATGCTAATAGTTAATTATATACCCAAGCCACTGCATCTCAAAAGATACCACTAGTTACCCAGTCCCATTTAATTGTTATTCCAAATAGTTTCTAAGCGCTCTTGTGCTATTTTGAGAGCTTTGTCGGGAGATTCACCCAGCAATGTAGCCTCGATAGCTCGACCAAGACTGTCAGAAAGACGGCTATATCCGGCAATAATCGGTCGAGCGCCAGCTAGAGGAATTTGTTCCATAAACACTTTTAACCAAGATTTTTGGTTGAGGAATTGCTGATAAGCTTCACTTTGTGCAGCTTTAAAATTAACTGGTAAAAAACCAGTACCGATACTCCATTCTTTTTGGAATTCATCACTCAAAACATATTCTAAAAACTTGAGTGCAGCTTGCTCTCTGGCTGGTGTAGTCTTCATCACATACAGATTTCCACCACCTGTCACCGTAGCTTGACCAACATTTGTAGGTATGGGAAATGCGTCGTAATCAACGTTAGATTTTGTGATATAAGTCCAAGGGCCTGTAATTTGCATAGCAACGCGACCCGCTATAAAGGCATCTTCTTCATAACCCCGTTCTGGAGAAGAAAGCATTGCTGAACCATCTTTCAACAGCTGCTGCCAGAATTGTAAAGCTTTCAGCGCTCCAGCGTTCGTTAAATTCGGTCGGTTATTTGTCAGCACTTCTCCGCCAGCGCTCAATAAAAAAGGAAACCAGCTAAAAACAGTCCATTCTCCCTTTCCTAAAGGCAGTAGAATTCCGTACTGTTCTGGTCGGTTGTCGCCATTGCGGTCTATGGTTAATTTTTTGGCAACTTCCCTCAATTCTTCCCAAGTCTTGGGCGTTTGTGTAATTCCCGCAGCTTCAAAAAGCTTAGGTCTGTAAAAAATACCGATGTTACTTGTATATAATGGCGCTGACCAAAGATGACCATCTAATTGCAATTCTTCAAGTAAGTTAGGGGTGATTTCTGACTTTAGGGGCAATTTTTTCAACCAATTTTCTAAAGGTATAATTGCCCTTAAATCTGCTAACTGACCTGTAATTTGCGGATAGAATGCCAAGATATCTGGAGGCACATTACCCACAACAGCTGTTAATATTTTCGGCAAGTGGGGTTGAGCTAAAAAGACAGATTCTACCTGCACATCAGTATGAGTCTGATTAAATTTGTCTACCAGTTTTTCAAACACATCCCGATTAGCAGGGGGATTGATTGCTTGCCATAGGGTTAAATGAATTACTCCATCATCCTTCTGTACTAGTCCCTGACAACCAGATAAAAATATTAGGAACGAACTTAGAACAATCCCTAGAAGTAACATCTGCCAAACAGAAGCGATGACTCGGCGAGAATAATGGCTTATTTGGGATAGAAAAAGGATAATCTTCATACCAAGTAGTTAATCAGATTAAGAAATATTCTCCAAAACACTTTTGGTAATACTAGTTTCTGCTCTTGTGTAAATATAAGTTTGGGGTTCGGTTACTTTTTCAGTTCTGAATATTTTTGCCGCCCGATACCAAAAGTCTGTATCCTCTCCATAAGCAATATTATTAAATCCTTTCACCTCAAAAAATACCTGTCTCTTTCCAAAAAATGTTGGGCCTAAAACACATTCTCGGAGATTAATTTTTTGACCTGGTTGAAAATAATCTGCGACCCAAACCTCTTCTTCTGTGGCGAATCCACCTTCAATCAAATCAATTTCTGGATTAGCTCTCATATATTCGATTCGCGCATCCAGATGATTTACTTTGTACGCATCATCGCTATCTAAGAATGTTATATATTTGCCAAAAGATGCCTGTATTCCAACATTTTTAGCATACCATAGTTTCCTGTTTTTATGTTTCAAATACCGGATATTTTGAAATTTTTGAATATAAGGATTGACAATTTCAAAGGTATTATCTTGGCTGCCATCATCAACTATAATCAGTTCCCAATCTTTAAAACTTTGAGCAATAACACTATCAATGCAATTGTTTAGATATTTTGCCCGATTGTAAGTACATGTGACAATTGATATTTGAGGAATCAAGTCAAAAATTACACTGGACATAATTAATTATTAATATTTTTACGTAAAAGATTATACTATAACTTTTACTTGGCAACGACGATCAACTACCCATAATTTGTGGAGCTTGTACACTGTATGACTCATTTCGGTACTATCTGCCCTAGCGCAACTGGACACCTGAACACAATGACCGCTTTAGGACGTGAACTATTAAAGCGTGGTCATCGCGTCACAGTTTTGGGGATGCCCGATGCCGAACCTAATGCCAAGGCTGCTGGTTTAGAATTTCGCTCCATATCAGCTTCTGAATATCCTGCGGGATCAATGGCAAAATTACATGAGCGACTAGGAGAACTTAATGGGTTGACAGCATTGCATTACACTATCAATTTATCTCTAAAAACAACAGCTTTATTTCTACAGGATGCGCCACTAGTTATTAAAGAAGCTGGTATTGAAGCGTTAATATTTGATGAATGTATATTTGGAGGCAGCACTTTAGCAGACTTTCTTAATATCCCATTTGTTACAGTCTGTTCTGCATTAGTAAACGGTTTTGAAGATTCGATTCCTCCATTTTTCACAACCTGGAAGTATAATCCAGGCTTGTTGTCGCGGCTACGTAACCGTGCTGGTTATACTGTCCTAATGGCGTTCTCGAAATCTATCCGAGATATAATTTCCCAATATCGCCGTCAGTGGAATTTGCCTCCTTGCTCTAGTATCAATGACTATTACTCTCTTTCCAAGTTAGCGATTATTAGTCAACAACCCGCAGAGTTTGAATATCCAAGACGTGAACTGGCTGATTTACTTCACTTTACAGGGCCTCACTCAGACTCAGCAGGCAGGAAACCAGTGGATTTTCCGTTTGACAAGTTGAATAGCCAACCCCTAATTTATGCTTCAATGGGGACATTACAAAATCGGCTACAGCATATTTTTTACCACATTGCTGAGGCTTGTGTTGGTTTAGATGCCCAGTTGGTCATTTCTCTTGGTGGTGGACTTGAACCTGATGCATTGCCAAACCTGCTTGGAAACCCTTTGGTTGTCAAATATGCACCACAACTAGAATTACTGCAAAAAGCCAGCCTGACTATTAGCCATGCTGGAGTAAATACTGTATTAGAATCACTATCCAATGGTGTACCTTCAGTTGCTATTCCCATAGCTAATGACCATCCAGGAACAGCAGCACGTATTGCTTGGACTGGTGTAGGTGAATTTATCTCCTTGTCACGCTTGAGTACAACTAAGTTACGTGAGGTGATTCAAAAAGTACTAACGCAAGAATCTTATAAAGAAAATGCTCTGAGGTTACAAACTGCAATTCGCCAAGCAGGAGGAATTCCTCGTACCGTTGATATTATTGAGCAGGCAATATCGACAAATAAATCGGTGATTAATGAGATTGCATCAGTTCATCAAACTAAGATTTTCGACAAATAATATATTGTGATATTAATCATATTCATCATGATTTTGTGCGTTATCGCGCGGAAGAGTTAGGGGTAAATAACAAAATTACTTTTTGTTATGAGATTCCTCCAGACGAAACTTTTGACACAATCATTTCCTTTGACGTTTTAGAACATTTGGTAGACCCCTGTAAGCAGATGCTCCAGTTTCATCAAGTTCTAATACCAATTTAATATGAAGCTGCATAGAATAAAGCTTCCAGGATAAAGTTGTAAGAAGAGACAGAAATTACCTGCTCAAATGTAAGTTGGT
>NZ_JBALDP010000070.1:0-76114 GCF_036917355.1 Nostoc sp. | reverse complement strand
GACCAACTTACATTTGAGCAGGTAATTTCTGTCTCTTCTTACAACTTTATCCTGGAAGCTTTATTCTATGCAGCTTCATATTAAATTGGTATAAATATTAGAATAATGTCTGTTACCCAACTCATGCACTTACTCCTAAATGTATTCCGCATAACTGCCTAATTTGAGATTATATTTTCAATAATTCTAAATATCATCCTTGAAAAATTTGCGTAGGCAAGCCCGCACTTTTCTATGAGACGCTACGCGTAGCTTGTTTCTACGAAGTGGTACGGGCATGTTCGACTCCCTTCTCTATGAGAGGCTGCACTTCGACTACGCTCAGTGACCACGCCAACGACTGCGCTCAGGGCAAGCCGCTCACGAGGCGCTCAGTGACCGTTGGAGACATCGCTTGCACGCCATAAGTTACCGCGTTACTAAATCCCAGAGTTATAATTTGGATTAATTATGAGTTATGAAAAAATCTTTTCACTGCATATTTTTATACTTAATGCAGGTGGAGGTCACTACGCTACCCTAAAAGCCTTAAGTGCGATCGCACAACAACAAAAACGACCTTGGCAAATCACTGTAACAGATATCGGTCAACTATCAGAGCCGCTAGACCCCTATAAAAAGCTGTTCGGTTCAGACGGTAATGAACTTTACAACCAGATGATCGGTGCAGATTGGACATGGCTGCATCCAGTGATGATGTTTTTTGATAAGTTTTTCATTCGCATCTTGCATCCCATTGGTGTCAAATTGGGCGAAAAACATTGGCGACAGCAACCTCCCCCCGATTTAGTCATTTCTTTAATTCCCCTCTATAACCGAGCAATTTGGGACAGTCTGCAACGAGTTAAAGTCAACACCCCAATGGTTACAATCATGACTGACTTTGCAGATAGTCCCCCCCATTTCTGGATAGAACCTAAAACTAAAAGTTACTTAATTTGCGGAACCGATCGCGCCACTGAACAAGCACGTTCTTTAGGTGTATCAGAAGAACACATTGTGCAAACTTCAGGCATGATTGTACATCCTCGTTTCTATCAACCGATGTCTGAAGATAAGCGTGTAGAAAGACAGCATTTAGGATTAGATCCAGACCGAGTAACGGGAATTGTTTTGTTTGGGGGAAAAGGTTGTGCAACAATGCTCAAAATTGCCCAATATTTAGATTGTCTTAGCCATCGAGTGCAGTTAATTTTTTTATGCGGTTATAATCAGAAACTTGTCCAAGCATTGCAAGAACGCCCAACTCAGTTAAGGCAACACGTACAAGATTTTACTGATGAAGTACCATATTTTATGAGTCTAGCTGATTTTTTTATTGGCAAACCTGGTTCTATCAGTATTAGTGAAGCGTTGGTCATGAATTTACCTGTGATTGTCGAACGCAATTCTTCAACAATCATCAATGAAAAATACAATGCTGAGTGGATATTAGAGAAACAAGTTGGTATGGCAATTAAAAGCTTTCGCCAGATTGTTCCAGCCGTTGAGGAACTTTTAAAATCTGAAAATTGGCTTCGCTACAAGGCGAATCTTGCAGCTATTAAAAACCAAGCTGTATTTGAAGTTCCTGATATTTTACAGCGCATTATTGATACCAAATAAAAGTTTATTCTATAAATAAAAATGGGCGCGATATTACTTAACTCTCAAGCGATCGCAATAATATCCTACACAAGTTTGCACTTTGTTCTTCAAAGGTAGATGGATACTTTTTGAGTAAGGCATCGATCCGATTTTGGTAGAGTTCTTTTTCATCTAGCAAACGTCTTATTTTCAAATTCAAATCCTGGCGATCGCTAAAGCACTCACCTAATTGATATTTTTCGACAAAGCTAATAGCTCCTCGGTCGTTAGCTGCTGCTTTTCTGGGAAGCAGTAATGGTGTACGAGCAAGCATTGCTTCTAATAAAATACCTGCTGAAGGACGAGCCAGAATAATATCTACAGCAGACATCCATTCATCGAGATTATCTACAAAACCTAGTGTTCGCACTTTGTAATTTTGCTTTTTTCCAGCTATATGCTCGGTTTTTATCCGTAGATTTTCATCTCGACCACAAGCTATAATTACAACTAATGAGTCTAAAAATAGGTTTTGTAAACTTTTCAAATATTTTGTACAAAAGTTGCCGCCGAAACTGCCACTCACAATCAAAATACAAACATCAGTAGAGGATAGATCAAAGCGATCGCGCAGTTTTTTTCGCTCTCTAATTTTAAAATGCTTGGTTTCACGCAGAGGGCCAATTATCTCGCAACGAGCCTGATTTTGGGGTTTGTAATCTCTATCTATATTTCGATAGATTCTATTCTGTGGATAGCAAATCACAAAATCATAAAGGTATCTACCAATAAACCCGATTTGCTCAGACAATTTGCTAGAACGAGTTAACTCATCAGACCAATAAGTCAGTGTAAACGGGAAACTCTGTACAGCATTCACAGTTTCCGAAAAATAGCAAATATGGGTAGCATTTGGGGAAACTAAATCTATAAAAACAGATAAATCTGTAATTACTAGAAAAAAGGGAATTTGCTTTTCTTTAGCCCAACTACCCAAGCATTTACCAGCAGTATCAGCAGTACAAATGAGAATATCTGGTGCAATCTGGTCTAAAGTCTGATGCATGGCTGTAACTGAGCTAACCTCACCAATGGGCAATAAAATCAAGCGCATCAGATAATTAATTAGTATATCTGCCAACTCGATCCAGTTATGGCGCATAAAGAAATTCCACGCACTAACCCAGGCTTTTGTCAATAGTTCGCTCAAAGGGTCTTGCAGTAATTCAGTTATAGTATAGCTGATGATTTCAAAATGACCATTCTGTAAAATTTCCTTGGCAAGAATATTAGCCATCACTTCATGACCCATTCCCGATCGCTCATAGACAATCAAAATTTTAATTTTGGCGGCATCAGACATATAATTTGTGCGTTCAAGCTTCTTCAATCCCTGGTAAACTAGTCAAATCAGTCGGATCTAATCGCTCCGATATTGGGCAGAACCATTGTTCAATAACCGTTAGCGTACCTGCTAAAAACCGATCTCTACAGCGACGGCGTTGTACTTTGCCGCTTTGGGTTTTAGGAAGAGTAGCAGGTTTTAAAAGGGCGATCGCATAAACTTCGACTAAATGCTGCATCACCATAGTTTGCCGAATAGCACCAATTATCTCTGCAATCTGCTCGGAATTCAATTTGCGGAGCGCATGGCGAGCAATTTCTTGAGCAATTACTAGTCTTTCTTCTCCCTCCACATCTACGGAAAAAGCAGCACTGGCATTCGCTGATAAAGCTGGATGGCTATTTTCTGAGGTTTGCTCCAGAGTTTGAGGATAGAAATTGCGTCCCCAAAAAATCATCATGTCTTTGAGACGACCAGTAATAAATAGTTGGTCATCATGAATAAAACCTAAATCTCCAGTTCTTAAAAAGGGACCATCATTACTATCTGACAAGTAAGCCTGGAAGGTTTGCTCACTTTCTTCGGGGCGATGCCAATAACTGCGACTCAGCCCAGCGCCTTGCACCCAAATTTCGCCGACACCATCAGAGAAACAAGGAGTGAGAGTCTTTGGGTTGACAATTATCACTCGGTTTCCCGGCCACGAACGACCGCAACTAATCAGCGTTCGCGCCCCAGGTTGCCCTTCTGCTACGGTAACAACTCGATTCTGTTCTAAGGCTTTTTCATCCACAAACTGAATGGCTGATGGCTCTTTTACAGCACCTCCAGAGATCCCCAAAGTTGCTTCCGCCATACCATAGGATAAATAAAATGCCTCTCGTCGAAAGCCATAAGGTGCAAATAAGGCTGTAAACTTTTCCAAAGTTTCAGGTCGTATAGGTTCAGCCGCATTCCCGGCAATTTCCCAACTACTCAAATCGAGATTTGTGATTTGTTCTGGTTTAACTCTTTGCACGCAGAGATCGTAGATAAAATTAGGGCCGCCACTGATGGTTGCTTTATGGGTTGAGATTGCCTTGAGCCAACGACTGGGGTTTTGAAAAACGGCTATTGGTGACATTAAAGCAGTACAAGCTCCAGCATAAATGGTTAGCATAATGCCAGCGACTAAACCCATGTCATGGGTTAAAGGCAGCCAATTCACCCCTCGAAAATCAAGAGTCGGAAATATCTGCTGAAAATTGACGCAGTTTTGCAACACATTGCCGTGGGAAATTGTCACTGCTTTAGGAATACCTGTGGAACCAGAGGTGTATTGAAAATAAGCGATCGCATCACGATCGATTTCTCTCTTTTGCCAGTTAGAGCCAGTATCTAAGGAAATTCGATCCGTGGCTATCCAAGACAGTTGTGGACGATCCAAAGATTCAGCCAACCACCCTAACCATGAATCCTGTAACTTATCTATGAGTGCGGCAGAAGTCAGAGCAATACCCACTTGACATTCCTGGATGCGAAAGCCAAAATCTACCCATTCTTCTGCATTTTGAGGTGGTCTTGTCGGTATAGCGATCGCACCAGCATAGAAGCAGCCAAACAAGGCTGCAATAAACTCCAGAGAGGCGTTGAAAGGATAAACTAATAAAACGCGTTGGCCAACCGAAGTGACGGACTGGAGACTAGCAGCAATAGCACGAGCCTGGCAATCGAGGGCTTGATATGTAAGGCGGTCTGACTCTATTTCTCCATCCTTAAGAAATGTGAAAACTTGATTATCGGGTTGTTTTTGAGCGCGATCGCTCAGGAGGTCTATGAGAGATTTGAACGAGGGAGATGACACGATAACAAAGCTCTTATGATAAGGTGCAGGGCAAAACATTGAATAAGAATGCAGGATTCAGAATTCAGAATCAAGACCCTTGCAGACTCGCTAAAGCTGCGCTATTCGCCAGTCGTAGAGAATTCATGCTGAATTCTGACTCCTGACTCCTGAATTCTGTTTTGATAATAATGCATTCCTATTTGAAGGAATAGAAATGTTTAAGAGGAAGTAAAAAATATATGTTGACTAATATTGCACAGATCGTCACCGCTTTTACAGCAGCATTCCTGATCGCCAGTCTAGTGGAGTACTGGGGTCATCGCCTGATGCATATATTTCCCAAAACTTGCCGATTTCATGTCGATCACCATCAGGATGGGACAGGACAAGGCGTAGTGAAAGAATTTCGAGATTATATTGTTGGTAGTTTGCCTATACTGTTGTTGACAGTTCTAGTTCTTCTGCTAATTGGGGCAAACTGGTACATTAAAGTTAGCTGGTTAATTGGATGCTTAAGTTATTCCGTGTTTGCAGCTTATGCCCATCAACTTCAACACGATAACCCCAAGCTCTGTTTCTGGTTAGCGATGCCAGTTCACTATGTTCATCACCAATATGACCAGTGGTATCACAACTTTGGCATTGGTGTTGACTGGTGGGATCGAGTTTTTAGAACCTATCAACCTGTGAATTGGCAGACTGAGGCTGAGTTGAAGACAGAGCAGGGTGGATATTTGCAAATTCGTTGGTGGTAATACTATTTTGAATTACAGCTATTTTCAAGTAAATAGACCACACAGTAGGGGCACAGTATTGCTTATTGGTGTCAACTTAACGCTAAACCAGCTTGTTGACAACGTTTTCCCCTCACCCCCAGCCCCTCTCCCATCCCTGAGAGGAGAGCTAGACATTCAATTCCCATTCTCCCAAGGGAGAAGAGGGGATGAGGGTATGAGTGATTTGCAAAACGCCTGTCTGATATAGTTTTCGGCTTACGTTGATACTCATGAGCAATGCTGTGCCCCTACGACAAATGTGCTTCAAATACATGAAAACTGCTTGATACATTTACCGTCATTACGATCGCACTGAAGTTTAAAGAAGCAATCTTAAAGTCATTGCGATCGCTTCATTATGCTTTGCTCCATTCGCAATGACAATTGGGCATTTTTTTACTTGGAGTATTCTTATGCCAATGCATCGACCTGTTATGCCAATACATCGGCTTGTTATGCCAATGCATCGACCTGTTATGCCAATACATCGGCTTGTTATGCCAATACATCGGCTTGTTATGCCAATACATCGACCTGTTATGCCAATACATCGGCTTGTTATGCCAATACATCGACCTGTTATGCCAATACATCGGCTTGTTATGCCAATGCATCGGCTTGTTATGCCAATGCATCTTATTTTGACATCTGTGCGTCACTACCCAGTACCCATTCAAATGAAAATCGCTATATTCAGAAAAAATTGAGATAATTGCGACATTATGCAAGAGAGAAGTTATGCAAATTACTAAAATCCGTTTTTCCAACCATGAAGCTACCCTATTTGCACAGGAAGTCAAAACACAAGTTGCAGATTATTTTGAAGTAACAGGTCGCTCGTCAAAGGCTGATTCGCGAATGGTGTTCAAAACAATTATCTTTCTTTTAATCACCTACGGCAGCTATGGACTGATCTTGAGCAACCAATTTTCGGCATGGCAGATGCTCTGGCTGGCTGCATTAATGGGTGTGGGAATAGCAGGTATTGGCTTTTGTATTGCACATGATGCTTTGCACGGAGCTTACTCGGCAAACCCACGAGTGAACAAATTCATTGGCTATACTTTCGATCTACTGGGTGCTAACGGATATATATGGAAGATCGCCCATAACACTATCCACCACACATATTCCAACATCCCCGGAATAGATCAAGACCTGATGGTTTCGCCGCTTATCAGGTTTTCATCGGCTACTCCCCTAAAACCTATTCACAAATATCAGCATATCTATGCTTTTTTTGCGTACAGCTTCGCCACGCTTAACTGGCTTTTCATGAAGGATTTTCTTTGCTTTCAACTGCAAGATTTCGGGCCATGCAAAGACCTAGTACACTCCCGTGCTGAGGTTGTAAACCTGATTTGGACAAAGTTATTCGTCTATGCCTACACGATCGCAATTCCACTGCTAATTTTGGATGTAACTTGGTGGCAGTTTCTCATCGGGTTTACAGTCATGCATATCACGGCAGGACTCATTCTCGGTGTAGTGTTCCAGTTAGCACACGTAGTTGAAGGGCTGGAATTCCCTGTGCCAGATGAAAACAACGCTATCGAGCATACGTGGTTGATTCATCAGATGGTAACTACAGCCAATTTTGCCCATGAAAATCAATTGCTATCTTGGTTCTTCGGTGGCTTAAATTACCAAATTGAGCATCATCTGTTCCCACAAGTATGCAGTATTCACTATCCGGCAATCAGCCAAATTGTACGTGAGGTGGCTCAAAAACATGGCGTACCATACAACTATTACCCAACATTTTTTGGTGCAATCAAATCGCACTACTCTATGTTGAAGAAGCTGGGCGATCCACACACAGAGATCGATACTAATCCCAGCCTATCTTTGTAACTTTTGACGCAACTGACGCCAGATTAGTACACTATTAAGAATTAGAATTAAAGCTGTAGAAGATAAGGTTGCTATTCCTGTACCTACAATGCCAAAAGATGGAGTTAAAATCAACAACAACGGCAAATAAACTCCCAAAATGGCGATCGCATTTACTCTCAAGGGAAAACTGGGCTTACCGATTGCATAGAAGGCAGGTTCTAAAGCACAATTTCCCATTGTAAAGACTTCTGCTGCTACTAACAGCAGAAAAATACCATAAGCGGAAATAAATGCCTCACCAAAAGCATACTTTAAGATGAACTGACCCAGACAAACGATCGCAATCAAAATTGCTAGCCCAATTCCGGCTGCGATCGCACTTGATTTGAGTAGCAACACCACGAACAAGCGCCACTTTTCTTGAACATCTAACCGAGCCAGTTCTGGATATACAGATTGAGTCAAAATCTGAGCTAGATCCTTGAGTGGAGTAGACAATTCATAGCTTACTTGGAACAGTCCTGCGGCTGCGGGAGTGGCGAAAATTCCCACTGCTAAAGGGCTGGCTTGTCTCATGATCGTTGGTAGGGAAGAATCAAAGTTAGACACGATGGAAAATTTCAACAAGCCGCAATGATGCTGGCTCAACTCGATCGCAAACCAATCTATATCCTTTAACATTCCTCGTTTCCAAGCTTCTCGCCAACCAATTATGAACAACAGTAACCCTCCAGATGTCTGTGAAAGGAGCCAAACTAAAAGATATCCCCATAGAGGAGCATTCAGAGTAGCAGCAACGAACGCTGCGAACATGGAAATCAAAGTAGGAACAGTAATCTGTAACGCTAATAAATCAAAGCGATTGCAAAGCTGTAACAAGCCTCTGGGTGTTGCTACGCTTGTAAAAAGAATAATTAAGCTACACCACTGAACTTGAACGATTGTCGCTTGATTCCATCTCATATAGGAACCAATATAGGGCGCAAGAACAACTGCGATCGCTAAACCAATCAGCACCCCTAGTAAATCCAGTAGGGTAGTAAACTTTAATAGCTGTTGCAAAGCTACTTTATTGTTTTGCTCAAGACAAATAGTGCCGTAACGAATCACTGCCTGAGAAGATTGAAAGGTGGTTAAATCTATAACGATCTGAATATAAGTTTGGATCAGAACCAGCGTGCCGAAACCTGTAACACCAAGATTACGAGTAACTATACTTAAATAGACTAAGCTGCTGATTCCAGTCATCACTCGCCCCCCTAGCAGCCAAGTAGCATTTTTCATAATTCTGCTGAGGAAAATACTGTCGGCAAACCATCGCTTCATCATTGCAAACTAGTAAAGTTGGGATCTAACAAATCAATATAATCAATTTCGATTTAAAAATGATACATGAATTCTTTTGGAAGAATCCCCTTAGCTTGGTTGCAACTCACTCGCTATAAGCTGCGGCTGTTGGTAGCGATTATAGGTATTGCTTTTGCGGCAATTCTCATTTTTATGCAATTGGCTTTTTTAGATTCCCTCTACGATAGCCAAACAGCATTACACACTCGTCTTAAAGCTGATTTGATTTTAATTAACCCTCAAATGAAGACTTTGGCTAACACCAGAGATTTTCCTCGACAACATTTGTATCGCACACTTAATTTCAGTGAAGTTGACTCTGTTAACTATGTGTATCACGGACAGCATTCTTTCAAGTATGGCAATGTTAGTGGAGGAAAAGGAATTATTATCTTGGGCATAAATCCAGATAATTCCCCCTTTAAAATTGCCAAATTCGATCGAGTTGCTCATTTGTTGAGAACTAGAGGTGTGATTTTATTCGATCGTAACTCTGACTTAAAAGAATATGGCAATATCTTAAACGACTTAGATTCAGGAAAATCAGTTGCAGCAGAAATAGGCAATCGGCAAATTTGGATTAGCGGTTTAGTTGATTTTGCTGGTGCTTCCTTTGCCGATGATGGTAATGTAATTACCAGCAGTACAACTTTTAATTATTTGTTACCCGAACGTTCTGCAAACAATATTACTATCGGTTTAGTGAACCTTAAATCTGGTGTCGATCAAAAAGCGATCGCCAAAAAAATCAGCACTCAACTTCCCGGTAATGTTCAGGTGATGACACGGCAAGAATTTATTGATTATGAAAAACATTATTGGGCTACCAGTGCTCCCATTGGATTTGTTTTTAGTACAGGAGTCTTCGTTGGTTTCCTAGTAGGAGTGATTATTGTCTATCAAATTCTATATGGCGAAGTTTCCGATCATTTACCAGACTACGCTGTTCTCAAAGCTAGAGGCTATAAGCATCGTTATTTTTTAAACGTTTTATTTCAGGAAGCGCTTATTTTAGCAGTATTAGGTTATATTCCTGGACTAATTGTTTCTATCGGATTGTATGAAATTGTCAAAGATGCAACCGCTTTGCCTATGTACATGACATTTCCAAGAGCATTATTAGTACTTTTGCTAACAATTATTATGTGCTTTACATCCGGCACTATTACTATGAATAAACTTAAAGATGCTAATCCAGCAGACTTGTTTTGAACTGAGAATTTGAGAAGGGAGAGTGGGATGAGGAAAAAAGAACCAATGACCAATGACCAATGACAAACGACAAAACAGTTGTTTCGATTCAAAATCTCAATTACTTCTTTGGAGAAGGCGAACTCCAAAAGCAAGTTTTATCTGACATTAATCTGGAAGTTAAAGCCAAAGAATTCGTGATTTTGACCGGGCCTTCAGGTTCGGGAAAAAGTACATTGCTGAGTTTAATTGGTTGTCTGCGTTCTGTTAGCCAAGGAAGCCTCAATATTCTAGGACAAGAACTAAATGGTGCTACCAGAGAGCAATTAGTCCAAATGCGTCGGAATTTTGGTTATATTACCCAATCAAGTAATTTGTTGGATTTCTTAACAGTTCAGCAGAATATTCAGATGTCATTGGAATTGCAACCAGACTTCTCACCTAAAGAAGCTCGTGCAAAAACAGTAGCTATATTGGAGGCTGTTGGATTAGCAGAAAAGCTCAATGCCTATCCAGCTAATCTTTCTGGGGGACAGAAGCAACGGGTAGCGATCGCTAGTGCTTTGGTAACTCGACCCAAGTTAGTACTCGCCGATGAACCCACAGCATCTCTGGACAAAATAGCAGGACGCAATGTAGTAGCGTTGATGCATCGTTTGGCTAAAGAGCAGAGTAGTGCTGTTCTGATTGTCACCCATGATAATCGGATACTTGATTTGGCAGATCGGATTGTTAATGTTGAAGATGGTAAATTGGGTTTAGCTTTCAACCAAGAACTTTCACTGGTCTTACCTGGTTTTGATGAAGCCTTGCTAGAAAAAGCAACGACTAAACCAATCGTTTTAACTTACGAATCAGAGCAAGTAATTGTTCATCAAGGTGAGCCAGCCACTAAATTTTATATTCTTCTGGAAGGTGAAGTCGAAATTATCCAGGAATTGCCTGATGAACCGCCTCGCCTAATAAATCATCTCAGTCGCGGGGATTATTTTGGCGAAGTTGGTTTGCTTCGAGATGGTAAACGGACAGCAACAGTACGCGTTGCTAGAAATTCAGAAGTCAAAGTGATGGTGATTGAGGAAGAACTTTTCCGACTTTTCCTTGGCAATTCAGAATTAACCAAAGCTGACATTGTGCGGCGTTTGCATCAACGCGTGATGACAAGTCATCTCTCAAATGCACTACCTAATGTCGATCCATCCGAGATTATAGCAGTTGCCGCTCAAGCAAAGGTAATTAGATATGGAGCCAATTCTATTCTTGTTAAAGAAGGTGAAGTCGCTGAGAAATTCTACCTGATATTAGAAGGAGAAGTTGAAACATTGATGAGCGATCGCCATGATGAATTAACATCATCTAAGCTCAAACCAGGCGAATACTTTGGTAATGCACAGCTGGTTAATGGGGAAAACTATCCCTTTACAGTTCGAGCTGGACTAACTGAAGTGGAAGTAATGGTAATCGATCGAGAAAGTTTTTGTAGCCTGATTTTCAAATCGAATACAAATCAGGATATTGTTGCTTCTGTACTTCGTCACCGATTAATGAATTTTTGACTAGCGTCATCGAAGAAGGCAAAAGTTAAAAGTTACCAAAATTCTAAGGTAAATTTGAATCTATGAGATTTTGACCACGTGTTACCAAGATTCCTACACCTCTCTCCATTTTTAAAAAGGATGGCTAGAAGATTGAATCACAAGTTATTGGATGCAATTTCTGTCAAAAAACATTGCAGCCCTGCTCTCTGAATTTCCGTCAAATGCTGCTCGGCTAAATTTCTATCACCTGTCCAGACTATCGCCATCCCTTCTTTATGAATTCTAAACATAAGATTAATTGCCTGTTTTTCCGACATCCCAATAGCCCTTACTAGGGTAGTTACAACTGTTTCCATCGAACTGATGTCATCGTCAATAAAGATAAGGGCATGTGTCTCAATTCCAGTGAAAACTTTTCTGGATAAAATTGGCTCACTCGTCTGCTGAACAAGACGATTTAGCAGATAGATGATAATGATACAAAGAAAAACAGATATTAGTAGCGGCATATAAAATTTATTTTGTATTAAGCTTAACGATTTACATTAGTATTGCTCAGTTAGTACAGCAAATGCTTTGCGTAATTAGGCGATGGCGCGTGACTTCACAAAGTATCGGGGTTTAACGCTTGGGTTTTGCCTGCGCGATACTCAGCGATTGCCTCACCTGCCACTTTATCAAGGAAATTTTGGGACTTCGCAAAAGTCTTATTCCATTGAACTTCATCTTCAAGTTCTTCTAAAATCATTAGAGCGATCGCATCTTGGTCATTACTAGATAATGCCTGTAAATGGAAAATAGCTTGCTCAATTAGTTCAGTCATAAGCACTATTATCTAATTGTTAGGATCGTACATTTTTTGACGAAGCCTAAGTCGTTTTTAGTTTAGTGTAATTGCAAATTAGTTTAACGAATTTGAATCGATGCTCTTACCTGTAGCTTATTTAGGCTTCTCACCCTTTTGCTGTCATTTTGATCGAGACGAATTTTAACTTTCACAATTCTGACATCTGCTTTGGCAGAGGGATCATCATTAACGATTCCTGGCTGATCGATTTGCAATCCAATGCGATCGACAGCTCCTTTAATTTCGCCAGTGAACCCTCCATATTCGCTGACAATTATTGCGGGCTGATTTACCTTAATGTATTGAATATCGCTTTCGTAAACTTCAGACATCACATACATCTGCTGTGTCTGGCCAATGTCAACAATGCCACCACTACCCACAACTTCACCTACTTTAGCGTTGACACTTAATATTTGTCCTGCTACAGGTGCTTGGATATATGTAGATTCCAGATCAACTTTTGCTTTTTGCAATTGAGACAACGACTCATTCAACTCTGCTTTGGTTAACAGAATATCTGTTGGCTTCACATGATTGAGACTTTCCAAAGTTGCTTGAGACTCTTTGACACGCTCCTTACCCGTACTAATTTGCTCAGTCAGCTTTGCTTTTGTTTCCTGCAACTTTTCTTTCTCAATCTCTACCTGCAAACGTCTGGTTTCAGTGTCAACTGCGGAAACAGCCCCATCTTGCGAGAGAGTTTTGTACCGTTCATAGTCATTTTCGGCTTTGCGTACTTCCACATACTGACGGGCAATGACTGATTTCTGAACCTTTATGCCCTCAAGCAATTGAGCTTCCATTTCTGCAACTTTCTTGCGTTGGGACTCAATTTGGCCAAACTCCTCACCAGCCTGCACCTGAGCTAAACGCGATCGCGCTACGTTCACTTTTGCTCTAGCATTTTCTACAAGGGCTTGATACTGTTTAAAATTGTCCATAATCGCAATGACTTGGCCCGCCCTAACTTGGTCGCCTTCCTGCACACGCAGTTCAGCCAAACGCTGGTTAGAGGCTGGAGCAGACAGATGAATGATATCTCCTTGAGGTTCCAAGCGCCCCAAAGCTGTTACATGACTTATGGTCTGCTGATTACTTGAGGTTTCCTGTAGGTTGTTTTGGTTGTTACTGAAATACCTACGCGAACTAATACCAAAAATAGTACAAACAGTAACAACACCAGTAGATAAAAGCAAAGCGATCGCTTTCATATTCAGTATAGATTTAGCTTGGCGAGGTACTTATTTTGCCCATTATTTTTTACAAATTAATGATGTTCGGTGCAAAATATCGGTTTTATATCATATCTGGCTAATTAGTAGACCTCTTGCAAAAATATGTTTTTGCACTCTTAGGGAAAAGGGTAAAGGTTAAAGGGAAAGGATTTTGAGTTTCTTTACCCTTTCCCCCTTACCCTTTACCCCGACTTTTGCAAGAAGTCTAGTTATGATTCCCAAATCTATGCAGAAAGCCCAAAAACCCCTCCCCTCTGCACCTCTAAGGTTAAATCAATTACTTTTACACCGCAGAGACACAGAGAAAAAAGCAAAGATTTTATAAGTTACCTGATGTTATTAGAAGTGACAAAATTGGCATAACTTAATTCGTTAACGCGATTCCAATTAAAAATCTGCTGGCGAAAGGCTTTCCACTGTTCGTAGACTTGCTTAAAAGCCGCATCTTTACTGGCATTTTCTTCAAATAACTCAAAGGAGATTTTCTGGGCTGCTTGCAGAATCTCCTGGCTGTATGGAACTAGTTTTGTACCACCAGCCAATAACCGCGTCAGCGCTTGCCCATTTAAGGAATCGTATTGACTCAGCATATTCAAATTGGCTTCAAAACTCGCTGTCTTCAAAACCTGTTGATATTCTTTGGGTAGGCGATTCCAGGCGGTGAGGTTCACTAACACATCCAAGGTCGGCCCTGGTTCCCACCAGCCAGGATAATAGTAGAATTGTGCGGCTTTATTTAAACCGAGTTTTTCGTCATCGTAAGGGCCTACCCACTCAGCAGCATCAATTGCTCCCCTATCCAATGCTAAATAAACTTCACCTCCAGGCAATACTTGCACGTTCACCCCTAAACGCGACATGACTTCGCCACCCAATCCAGGAATTCGCATTTTCAAACCTTTGAGGTCAGAAATAGACTTAATTTCTTTTTTGAACCATCCCCCCATCTGTGCGCCGGTACTACCAGCAGGAAAACTAATCACGTTAAAGTTGGTATAAATTTTGTGTATGGCTTCTAATCCACCACCGTTATAAAGCCAAGCATTCTGCTGTTGGGCATTTAAACCGAAGGGTACAGAGGTGGCAAAGGCTAATGCTGAACTTTTGCCGATGTAATAGTAGCTAGATGTGTGTCCGCATTCAACAGTCCCAGCTTGCACAGCATCGAGTACTTGCAATCCTGGTACTAATTCTCCAGCGGCAAAGGGCGTAATTTGGAAACGTCCATTGGTCATTTCTTCAACTCGCCGGGAAACTGTTTGAGCGCCGATAAAAGTACCCAAAGATTTGGGCCAGCTAGTTGCCATCCGCCAACGAATGTTCGGCAATCCTGCTTGTACGCTAGGGGATTTACCAGCTTGGCTACAGGAAACTAGACTAGCAGCAGTTGCAGTGGCGATCGCAGCTGTGTTAAAAACCTCTCGGCGTTTCATAATTGTTCGTGATTTAAATTGCGGAAAATTTTGCCTGATAGAGAATATTTATCAGGTTTTTGGCAATTTTTTAGTTTTGGGTACTAAATTAAACACGATAGGGACGCACACCTATGCGTCCCTATCGTGTAATCAAGTTTTAGATGCTGAAACTTTAGTTTTGATTACCGCCAGTGTTGAGGTAGTTTCAGATTTTCCGGTAGGATGGTTGTGCGATCGCCAATTGCTTGTTCAATCTGCTGTGATTCTACGTTTTCCGAGCCGCTCAAGTTGGCTCCACAGAGGTTAGCTTCTTGGAGATTAGCTTCTTGGAGGTTAGCTGTACTCAGTAATGCACTTTCCAGATTAGCGCCAGCAAGTTTTGCTCTTTGCAAGTTACTGCCAATCAGGTTTGTATCTTGGAGATTGCTACCCTCAAAGTTAACTTCTTCTAAGTTAGCATCACAAAGGATTGCTCCTTCCAAGTTGGCATCACAAAGAACTGCTCCTGTTAAGTTGGCATCACACAGAACTGTCCCTTCCAAGTTGGCATCATAAAGGATGGCTTGAGAAAGGTTTGCTTTTCTGAGAACTGCGCCTTGAAGATTGGCTTCTGGGAGGATTGCTTTTTGCAGGTTGGCTTCATAGAGGATTGAGCCACAAAGACAGGTAACAGATAAGTCTGCTTCAGAGAGGTTTACTTTGGTAAAATTGACCCATTGCAAGTTAGCCCCGACAAAAATTGCTTTAGAGAGGTTAGCTTCCGTTAAGTCTGCATTACAGAGGTCTGTGTTGCGTAAATCGAGTTTCTGATTGACCGGATCTTTAGATGAATCGCGTCTGCCAATGACAGTTAAGGCTGTTTGAATATCTGTAGGAAGTTTTGATGATTGCAGCGACTCATCCTCATATTCCCTATTCACTGGGGCATTCTCGCGGATAAAAGCAGCGAGGATTTCCATGATTGTCCAATGATCTTTCGGAGAATCCTTGGCAATTCGTTCTAAAGCATAAATTGCCGCAAATCGCGTTTCAATCTTTTCATTTCCTAGTTGTTCAATTGCTTTAGAAAAGCGTTCGGAAACAATTTCTTGGGGAGTTAGTTGTGTCTGATTGATACAATTTATGATATTGTTATCCCAAGGTAGTGTTCCAGCTAGTAGTTGTGTTAACAAGCTGTGATTCTCATCCAGAGAGAGTTTAGAGGTATAGTAACCATTAAGAATTAATGCCAATCCCCCAATAATTATGGCAATCGTTGTTAATGCTTGAGTGATGTATTCAATTTTTTCTTGATTTGAAAATCCTTGAATATTTTCAAAAAATAATATAATTAGAGTGAATGATAAAATAAATATAACTGAGACAAATGCCAACAAGGTCGTGAGTCCATTGGTCTTTATGAAAGACATGTCATAAGTCTTCATATCCGACTCCTTACGGAAGTAAATTTAGGTTGATTCTAAGAGTATCCGTAAAGTTATGATAGAGTACAAACACGGATAAAATTGGCGAACCTTTAAATCCACTATATAAAAATTATCTATATAACAATCCCGAATCATTCGTGAGGAACAAGACCATTGACTTTCTAGAGAAGCCAGGGATCTGATTATTCACGAATGATTAGATATCTGATGAAATTAAATATGCTGTATCCAGAAACCTTGTAGAGACTTAGTACTGCTACATCTCGACACTCTTTTTTACTCAGATTTATTTGATAAAATTTTCAGGTGTTGAGTCCACGATCCAGACAGGGAATGAAAAGTAGTGTAGTTCAATTACTTGAAAAGTAATATCAATAGGGTGAGATAAATTTTTGACAAGAGAATAAACTTTTTATATCAACACGCTGTTGGGGCACAATATTTTCTGGATTACCCGGAGTATTCCAGGCAATTAAAAAGACCATATTACTTGTGAAGAATAGTTTAAAATCTGTAACCTTAAGCCAGTTCAATTACTCAGATTAATTGCAAACCCTAAGTAGATTGGACTAAGTTAGAAATCGCCACGAGCAATTCCTCTGGTGCTACAGGTTTAACAATGTGCTGTTGAAATCCTGCTCTTAGTGCGTATTGCTGATTTATTTCGCCTGCATAAGCAGTCAGAGCGATCGCAGGAATCTTTTTTGCCCCGACTTTTGCTTCCAGAGTCCGCACTTGTTGCATCAGCATATAGCCGTTCATTTCTGGCATTCCAATATCGCTGAGTAAGATATCTGGCTTTGACTGGGTTAGCGCTTGTAATGCTTCATCTCCTGATGCTACTGCGGTGACGATCGCGCCAAACTGTTCCAGCACAAAACTGAAAAAGTCGCGGCTATCATCATTGTCATCCACAACCAGCACTTGTAAACCCATGAGGGGAGAGGAGGGAAAAGCGGTAGTTGAAGAATCAATATTTGTGTCATCCTCGCTCGTCGTACTGTCCTCGATCAGCGGCAACCTGACAGTAAAAATCGCTCCCTGCTCCTCGCCAAGACTTTCCGCCCAAACCGTTCCGCCGTGCATCTCGATCAAATGACGAGCGATTGCTAAACCTAATCCTAATCCACCAAACCTTCTAGTTGTTGTACTGTCACCCTGACGGAAATAGTCAAATACATGAGGTAAAAAGTCAGGGTGAATGCCCTTACCTGTATCGGTGACGGTAATCTGCGCTTGAGCGTCGATGCGCTCCAATTGCACATTTACTTTTCCCTTAGTCTCAGTAAACTTGACGGCATTCGATAGAAGATTCCAGAAAACTTGCTGTAAGCGGGCTGGATCGCCTAAAACTTTGCCCACATTTGGATCGAGCATCGTCTCAATCTGAATAGTTTTAGCCTCTGCTGCTAAATGCACTGTTTCCATTGCGGCTTCAATGGTGGATACCAGATCGACTGGGATCGTGTTGAGGCTGAGTTTGCCTTGGAGGATGCGAGAAACATCTAGTAAGTCTTCAATTAATTGAGCTTGTAATTTAGCATTGCGCTCAATAGTTTTTAATGCTTTGTCGAGTCCTACCTCATCAAACTTCCGGCTCTGCAACAGTTTTGCCCAACCGAGAATCGGATTCAAGGGCGATCGCAATTCATGAGAAAGTACCGCCAAAAACTCATCTTTGATGCGGTTAGCAGCTTCAGCTTCCGCCCTGGCTCTTTGCTCTAATAGCAAAAGGCGATCGCGTTCTGATTCGCTGCGTTTGCGATCGGTGATATCAGTGAGCATAGCGATCGCACCTAAGCACTCACCTTGTTCGTTCAAAATCGCTCTTGCAGAAATCAGTGTCCAGATGTACGAACCATCTTGACAGCGCAATCGCCCTTCTTTGAGATCGCTCTCTTCTCCTTTGAACCACTCCAGTTTTGCTTCATCTGCGATATCATCAGCCAGATCCATAAAATCAAATATAGAACGACCGATTATTTCTTCTGCCGGATAACCCAACATCTGAGATACTCGCTGATTCACAAACTCTGTTCGGGTTTTGGAGTCAATCATCCAGATTCCCTCATAAGAGGTATCAACAATTCGGCGATACTTGGCTTCACTCTTTTGTAAAGACTCCTCTGCTTGCTTACGCTTACGCCGCTCCTTAGCTTCCCGCAATGCGCGTTGCACCGAGGGAACTAACCGCCCTAGTCGTTGCTTTAATACATAATCGGTTGCACCGTTCTTCAAAGCTTCGATCGCTAATTCTTCACCCAGTACGGCAGAGACAAAGATAAAAGGAACCTCAGGACAACGATTCCGGGCAATTTCTAAGGCAGAAATTCCATCAAAAGAGGGCAAGGCATAATCGGCAAGAATTAAATCGAAAGCCTCTGTTTCCAAAGCCGCTAGGAAATCAGCACCGGTTTCGACTCGGATCAGTTCGCAATTAATTCCCCCTTCGGTTAATACCATTTGGGCAAGCTCTGTATCTAACAAGCTGTCTTCCAAAAGGAGGAAACGCAGGACATTCATCAGTTGCTCTCCTTTTGAGGATGAGGCGCTGGCGGTAAAGCACCAACAGGAGGCTGATTGAGTACTGCCCAAAATAGGCCGACACCTTTAATAGAATCGACAAAATCATGGTAATCTACTGGCTTCACAACATAAGCATTCACCCCTAACTCGTAGCAGCGAACTAAATCCGGTTCCTCGCGGGAAGAAGTCAGTACCACAATTGGAATTACTCGCATTACTGGGTCAGATTTGAGTTGTGCCAGCACTTCTAACCCATCAATTTTAGGCAGTTTCAAATCGAGCAGCACGACAACAGGATACCCCTCCATGCGCAACCGGAACAACCCCCGGCGATAAAGGTAATCTAATGCTTCTTCGCCATCACGTACCACCACTACTTCATTGGCGAGATGGTTTTCTGACAAGGCGGCTAGGATTAACTCTGCATCGTTGGCACTGTCTTCAATTAGCAGAATTCGCTTCAGTTCTTTCATTCACTCTCCTTCTGGGACAATTTAGGCAGCGAGAAATAAAAGGTGGCGCCACTGTCAACTACAGCCTCTGCCCAAACTCGACCATTATGCCGATGAATAATGCGTTGCACGTTTGCCAATCCAACACCAGTGCCTTCAAATTGTGGGTCGCTATGCAGGCGTTGAAATACTCCGAATAGTTTGTGTACATATTGCATATTAAAGCCTACGCCGTTATCTTGTACAAAAAAGACAACTTCGTTTTCATTGTCAATACTGCCAACAGTAATTTCTGCTGGGTTTTGAGTCTGGGTATATTTTACGGCATTGCCTATCAGGTTACGAAGCACCAGGCGCAGCATGGAGGGATCGCCCTGGGCTTCTGGTAGTGGCTTTATCTGCCAATGGATTGTGCGTCCTGGGGTTTCTGCAATTAAATCGCGTTTTACCTCATGTACCAATTCCTCCATATTGAGGTTGATGTAGCGCATTTCGGTGCGCCCCATACGAGAAAATGTCAGCAATTCATCAATCAGTATTCCTGCCTGTTTGGCAGTTTCGGCAATTATTTTTAAATAGCGCTGACTCGTTTGATCTAAACTTGTTGAGCTATGGCGTTTCTGAAGTAATTCGATAAATCCGGCGATGTGGCGCAGCGGTGCCCGCAAGTCATGAGAGACTGAGTAAGAGAAGGATTCGAGTTCTTTATTGGCGGCTTCGAGTTGGGCAGTGCGCTCTTGAATTCGTTGCTCTAGCATTTCATTGAGTTGTTGTAAGGCGGCTTCGGCAACCTTGCGATCGTGAATGTCGCTGGCGATGCCCACCCATTTGATAATCTGTCCGCTTTGATCTCGAAATGGTAAACCCCGGACAATATGCCAACGATAGCTACCATCAGAAACTTGACGGAAGCGAATTTCTATTTCGTAGTTGGTCGCGTTAGCAACAGCCTGCATCGAACTTTTAAAGACGCGATCGCGATCGTCGGGGTGAATGGAATAAATCCAGCCATAGCCAGCAGTCTGCTCCATTGTCAGTCCGGTGAAATCTAACCAGTGTTGATTGCAATAGGTAATACCACCATCGCTACTGCCCATCCAAATAGCCTGTGGCGACACTTCCGTTAAAATTCGGTACCGTTCCTCGCTGTCACGTAGCGCTTCTTCTGCCAACTTGCGCTCGTGGATATCAACACAAGAGCCAATATAGCCAAGAAATTCCCCTGTTGGTGCCAACCGAGGCACACCAGTATCAAAAACCCAATGGTATTCGCCATCAAAGCGTCTGAGGCGATATTCCATTTGAAAATTTTGTCGGGCATCAAAAGCATTGGTATATGTATCTAAGCAACGCTGAAAATCATCAGGATGAAGACCTTCAGTCCACCCGTTGCCCATCTCTGATTCCAGAGTCCGCCCGGTAAAATCTAGCCAGGGTTTATTAAAGTAGTTACAAAGTTTGTCAATGCCGGACATCCAAATCAGTACGGGGGCGGTGTCTGCCATCTGGCGAAAGCGGGCTTCACTTTCGCGCAACGCAACTTCTGCCCGATCGCGATCGCGTAGCGCAGCTTGCTGTTCGCTAATATCGGTGATTAACGCCACATACCCTTCAACAATTCCCTGTTGATTAAATTGGGGAACGTAAATGGCATTAATGTAACGTGTCCCACCATCTTTATAAGGAACTTCACTTTCAAATGTTACCTGCTCTCCTGCCAGTACTTGTTCCACATAAGGACGAAGCACTTCATAAGCGGATTCACCCAATACTTCCCAAAGATGCTTCCCATAAACTTCTACCGTCGAATGCCCAAACCAATCTTGATATGCTCGGTTGTTGAAACGGTAGCATTGTTCTGAATCTACAAAGGTAATCAGAACTGGCAATGTATCTGTAATTAAACGAAGTTCTGTTTCTCGTTGGCGCAGTGCTTCTTCTATGAGCTTACGGTTGGTGATATTGCGCCAGCAATCTATTGCACCAATAATCTGACCTTGAGAATCCCGAATCGGGACGACATTGGCGATCGCTGTAATTGTAGTACCATCTGGACGTTCAATGATGCATTCTTCATCGCAGATCGTTTCTCCATAGCGCGTAGCACGGTATAAAGGTAGTTGCTCTAAGGTAAGGGGCGTTACACCATCAGCTAGGAACAGACTGTAGAGCTGAACATAAGACTCAGAAGACATACCAACCAGAGATTCACTTGGTCTACCCAAAAGCTCTTGCGCGAGTTTGCTGTTAGCGATGATTGGGAAATCAGGGGGCCCACCAGCGATCGTAATTCCCTCTGGGACGTGTTCTAGGAGCATTTGCAGGATGCTCTGAGCAACTTCTGCTTGGTGGGATCGATCCTGGGCTTCTGCTTCGGCTTGTTTGCGTTCGCTCAAGTCAAGAACAAAACCAATGATTGTCCGATCTCCCTGTTTAGCAAAACCAAGTAGAACAGGAACTAGAGAACCGTCTTTGCGGATGTATTCCTGTTCAAAGGGCTTACAACTCCCAGTTATTGTCAGTTCTTGAATCCCTCGCTCGCTCACCTCAATATATTCGAGTGGAACAATCTCCCCCCAGCGGATTCGACCAGAGCGCAAATCCTCGCGGGTATAATTGAGCATTTTTAGAAAGGCATCATTGGCTTCAACAATTAAGCCGTTGAGGTCGGCCACAATTACTCCAATAATATTGGATTCTGTTAAGCGACCAAACCGCGCCTCGCTTTCGCGTAGTGACTTCAGGTTCGCCTCAGCTTGCCGTTGGGCTGTGCGGCGTGATTCGTTAAGCCAGCTGATTAACCCTGCTGTCAGCATGAACACTACCAAGGGAACTACAAGATTCAGATTTGTAATGTTCTGCGGATGGAGTGGCTTAAAAAAGAAATAATTAACTGCAAAAGTAGACAAAAGGGTTGCAAGTAACCCTGGCCCTAAGCCCCCGTACCAGGCACTCACCATCACCGCACCAAAAAACAGCGCCCCAGGCGTTGAAGTAAGATATGGATTGAGTAGTAGGGTTGCCCGCAGTGCTAAGGCAACGGATAGGAAGGCAACACCATAGTGCAGGAGTCTCTCCCGGATGAATGCGCCCTTGTCTCTATTGCCAAAAAAGATGTTTTGGGATTCAGATGTCCTCGCCTTACGACTCATAACCCTACTCTGCTTCTGGAAAATACTGATTTAGCAGTCTTTGTCCGGGTTCACCCATCTTCCGTAACATTTCTTCTATTAGTTTTACTGCTATCCGTGAAGGGACTGTATGCCCATTCTCCCAACGGTTGACTGTTTTGAAGGAGACTCCTAATTTAGCAGCAAACTGTTTCTGAGAAAGATTGAGCTGCTGACGAAGTTCCAAAATTAAATCTAAAATTTCCAGCCGCTTTGTTACAGACATCTCTGTAGTTTATCCTCATAGGATAATTGGCGTAAGACAGGTGTCCTCTTTATTATCCCTTACTTAAAGAATATTTTCTCTGTTTTCGTCTCTGACTGAACTGTTTGAGTTCAAAGGTTCGGCGATGAAGCAAAAAGGTTCAAGTTTCAGTATCTAATACCAATTTGAAACAAGAATGCGACAAATAGACCATTTGTAGAGACGCGATTCATCGCGTCTTTACCCAAGGATGTGTTGGAATCATTAATTGAATTGGTATAAGGGTGAAACTTGAGCTTTCTAATGTTCGGGTGGTTGAAGATTTTCCCGTAGGATGGTTGTGCGATCGCCAGAAGTTCGATTGTGGTACGGGGTGGAATAATCGTGTTAGTAATCCTAGTCTCCAAACCTTTACTAGCTTGGGTTTAGGCTTGCGATGGCAACCGTTTCAGGGATTAAATTTACGCGCAGACTACGCATCCACTGTTTGAATGCTGCATTCTTTATCTCATAAGCTTTTTAGCCTATTTTGTCACCCCGTCAGGTTCTACCATCGCCATTTCTATCTTTCGATTTCATCTATTTCTTTGGGAACCCCCGCAGTTAACACCTCATGTCCCCCAGGTGTAACTAACACATCATCCTCAATCCGAATGCCAATGCCAACCCATCGAGGATCGGTCTGTGGCTGGTCTTCTGCTAGTTTAGTATCTGGCACAATATATAGTCCCGGTTCCACTGTCAAAATTTGACCTGGTTGTAAAATCTGTGGTTTGTCTTCACCATGCTGATAAACACCGACATCATGGACATCTAAACCTAACCAATGACTGGTGCGGTGCATATAATATGGTTTATATTTCTCTTCTTCAATTAACTTATCAATTTCACCCTTGAGAATGCCAAGTTCGACTAAACCTTCTGTGAGGACGCGCACCGCTGTATCATGAACTAATTTAAAGGGATTACCTGGTTGCACTTGAGCGATCGCTTGTTTTTGCGCCTCCAAAACAATGTCATACAAAGTCTTTTGTTCTGGCGTAAACTTACCTCCCACGGGAAATGTTCGGGTAATATCCGAGTTGTAATAACCGTAAGCACAACCGGCATCAATTAGCAGTAATTCTCCATCCTGCATTTGACGATTATTTTCAATGTAGTGGAGTACGCAAGCATTGACACCAGAAGCCACAATGGAAGGATAAGCTGGCCCCATTCCACCCCGCACTCGAAAGATGCGTTCCATCTCCGCCTGGATTTCGTACTCATAACGTCCCGGTGCGGCGATTTCTTGGGCGTAATTGTGTGCTTCAGTGGCGATCGCAGCTGCTTGACGCATCAATTCCAATTCAGCTTCGCTTTTGATCAATCTCATGCTATTGAGGACAGGGCCAGTATCTTCAATAGCGATCGGCCCAGTACCGCGCTTCGGATAAGTCCGCAACAAACTTTGGTAATGTTTGAGGATTTGATCGTTAAAAGTGCGATCGCGTCCTAAGTGATAGTAAATCCGGCTGGCTTTTTCTAAATACTGCGGTAACTTTTCATCTAACTCGCTAATCGGGTAAGCTTCATCAGCACCATAAATTTCCTTGGCTGCATCTACCCCACAAAGATAACCAGTCCATACTTCCTTTTCGCGATCCTTCGGTTGAACAAACAGCACAAATCGATGTTCCGAATGATGCGGCGCTAACACTGCCACTGCTTGTGGTTCATTAAAACCAGTCAAGTAAAAAAAATCACTTTCTTGACGATAAACATACTCGACATCGTTGTGCATCACTGCCATTGGCGCACTGCGAAAAATGGCTGTACCATCACCAATTTTTGCCATTAACTGCTCGCGACGCTGCCGATATTCTGCTTGCATAGTTGATCTACTTTTAAAAGTATTGTATTATTTGACACTTTTAACAACTAATAGATGCCCAGATGATGCCTCCTAATAGTTGCTAATTTAAGTTATTCTAACCAATATTTGTTTCCACTTAAGTTATACAGCAGAATACAGAATTCAGGAGTAAAACAAGCTTTATAACTGGCTAACAGACTTAGCTGGTTTCCCTCACCAACTTGAAATCTGCTGTAAATTATTGGAACAGAATTAATTATCTCGAAAGGCTCAGTTTTCCTACTTTTTAAACGATTCAGAAATCTTGTTGTTATCGAATAATTGAGGATATTCATGAAGTTAAATAAGTTTTAAACGTTTATTTTATACAAACTTTGTGATTTCAGACATTTCACAATACATAGTAAAAAATATGTCTACTCAACCCCTAAGAAAAAAAGCGATCGCTTACGTAACCAACAAAGAGTTGCAATGATTCGCTTAATGCTGAGAAGACTCGCTTAATTGAATTGTTTAATACTTTTCAAACATCCTCTTAGGAAGAATGTAGCGTCCGCTTCTATTTTAATTAAGTCTGTTAATTAAACATAAAATAAATTTCTGATTTATAGGTACATTTTTGATACAACCTTCAAATGTCAAAGAACATAGATAACAAATGATTATTTTATCTATAAATAATCACATATAAATCACAAAATATATTTTACAATTGCTTATATAGAACTTGAAAATTTTAGAAAAATAGTTTAAAACAAACAAAGATTTATCTTAAAAGAGTGACATTAACAAAGAAAAAATAGTTATAAAGAAATCTTGAAACCCAAGTAAATGTTATTTCGTTACAGAAAGAGATTGCCAAAAAAAGTTAAAAAAATATGACAGCCAATAATAAAAATTCACCATGCCTGAAAATCAAAATTCCTCACCCTTAGCTTTGAATACATCTCGATTAGCATCAGATTCTTTTGCAAAATCACAAATCTTGACAGATTCTTTTAAGAGTTTAAATTATGATTTGGGGTTTGGAAATAAGAGTTCTTTTCTAGCACTAGAAAGTCAACCGGTAACTGCGCCTGTTAAAACGTCAGCAAATCCCAATCCTAATCCATACTTAACTAGTGCGGCGATTACTCCTGACTTTAACGGTGATGGTAAAACAGACAAAGTTTGGGTCAATTCTTCAACTGGTGAGATTATCATTCGGTTGATGGATGGCACAAAAGTTATCGAACAGGGTTCTTTGGGTCAATTTGACCTATCTGCCTATGATTACAAAATTGCTGACTTCAATGCTGATGGCAAAACCGACTTCTTATTACGCAATAAGACAACCGGTGAGAATAGCGTTGTCCTGATGGATGGCACCAGAGTTGGTAATGCGGCTGCTCTAAGTAGCGTCGATCCAGCCTGGAGTCCTCAGATTGGAGATTTCAATGGCGATCGCAAAACCGATATCTTCTGGCATAATGCAACCACCGGTGAGAACGCTATTTGGGAGATGGATGGCACCACTGTTCTGAATGCAACTGTTTTAGACACTACAGACGCAGCACTAACTCCTACCATTGTTGATTTCGACGGCAATGGCAAGAGCGATATCTTCTGGCGCAATCAGACAACTGGCGATAACGTCGCTTGGTTTATGGATGGTACGCAAAAGACTGACTTTGCTCTACAATCACAAGATGCCGCCTGGACTTCTAGCCTTGGTGATTTCAACGGCGACTTTAAGACAGACATTCTGTGGAGAAACGCTCAAACAGGTGAGAACAAGGTTTGGACGATGAATGGTATCTTAGTCACAGAAGGTGCTTTGGGTACACTTGACTCATCCTGGACTTCCAAAATTGGTGACTTCAACGGTGATGGCAAGACCGATATCTTCTGGCACAATGGAACCACAGGTGCGAACACAGCTTGGTTGATGGATGGCACAACAGTTGCGACTGAAGCTTTCTTACCAGCTAATAACGCGGCCTTGACACCATCTCTTGGTGATTTCAACGGCGATGGCAAGACTGATATCTACTGGCGCGATCAGACAGCAGGTACAGACAACATTTGGACTATAAATGAAACGACAGCAGTTGAGACTCCCATCAGCGACGCAGATAAGCTGACCGGAGAGTGGTATACGTTCTAAAATCAGAATTCAGAATCCTGAATTCAGGAGATGGAGGCAGGAGTCATTATTTTCCCCCTGCTTCCTCTGCTTCTTTCCCAATCCCCTTTATTCAAAATTTGTAACTCAAAACCTGAATTTCCCCCTTTTCCGGCAAATCTTTAGGGCTAATGGAAATACTATCTCCATTACTACGCCGCACTGTCATACCTTGCATCAGGGTCAGAAAATTATCCAATGGCGAAAGATCGCATTTAGCAGCATCAGCCGCTTGTGTACGGTAATGAGTCGGAATCACTAACTTGGGATTTAATACTTGAACAGCCTGCTTTGCTTCCTCAGCATTGTAGGCTTTTGCACTGCCTCCCACTGGAATAAATGCCACATCGGGACGCCCCATCAAGATTTTTTGCTCAATGGAAATGGGTGCAGCGGCTCCTCCTAAGTGTAGGATATTAATTCCGCCTTGCTTCCAACTCCAAGCGGTATTTGAGCCAAACTGTCTACCACCCTTGCGATCGTGGTCTATGGCAACTCCTTGGAATTTAATGCCTTTAAACTCATAAACTCCTGGTTCGTAGATCAGTTTTGCATTTCCCGGTAGTACATCCACAGCACCTTCATCAAGCAGTTGGCTGCTAATCAGTACTAAATCTGCTGCAACTTTTGGGGGACGATACCCAGCAGTACAGCCGACCGTCCGAAATGGATTGACGAGAACTTTCGCACCACCACCAGTAAAAAGAAAGCAAGTATGACCCAACCACTTAACTGATAAACCGCTAGATTGTGCGTCAGCTTGAGATTTAGAACCCAAGTTAGTAACCAAAGCTGTTACCAACCCCGCCCCAGCATAGCCCATCAACTGTCGTCGTTTCATTAATTATGCTCTTGACTGTAACTGTTCCAGAAAATTTCGTAATAACTGTTTTCCTGAAGCTGTCAGGACACTCTCTGGGTGAAATTGGACGCCCTGAATGTGAGGATAGTTCCGGTGTCGCACTCCCATAATGGTGTTATCTTCAACCCAAGCGGTGATTTCTAACACATCTGGGCAAGTCTCACGTTCGATTACCAAACTATGATACCTAGTGGCGATTAGAGGATTTTCTAATCCCCGGAAAACCCCCACTCCAGTGTGAGACACTTGAGAGGTTTTGCCATGCATCAACTCTGGAGCAGGAATTATTTTACCACCGAACACTTGACCAATGCTTTGATGTCCCAAACAGACACCCAAAATTGGTAACTCTTGTCCTAGCTGTTCAATCAATTCTAAAGAAATACCCGCATCTTCCGGGCGACCAGGCCCAGGAGAAATAACCACAGCTTCCGGTTTTAATGCCCGAATCTCATCTATGGATATCTTGTCGTTACGAAAAACTTTAATATCATCTGCCACTGGGAACTCTGATGCCAATTCTCCCAAATACTGCACTAAGTTATATGTAAAACTATCATAATTGTCAATAACTATAATCAAAGCTTATCACTCCTGGTTTTACCACTTATCAGTTGCAAAAAGCATAGATAAGTATCTCATGCTATTTGTTCGTTAGATGTAAAAATAATACTGACGTAGACGTGTAAGTATGAAGCGGCTACTCTACGGCCACTTTTTAAAGATTACCAAAATCCTTTAGCCAGGATGCTTGCCGCGTTGGCGTAGCCCTTCTCCTGTCGGAGACGCTGCGCGAACGGCTGCGCTCAGGAACCACCCGTCGTAGACATCACACAACTTAAATTTTAAATATATTCTACAAAGGGAATCGGACAGAGTGTGATTCTCTTAATGAGTCACTTGGCGATACCTGCGGTAAATGCTAGCCTACGCAAATCACGTCTACAAAGCCGATATAATTAACTTTACCAGAGGAGGGAGCAATAGCGTACCTGCTACTAGCATCGCTACGAAAGCAGAGACAAGCACTGCACCAGCCGCACAATCTTTAGCAATTTTTGCCAAATCATGGTATGTCTGCTTAACGGTTAAGTCCACAACGGACTCGATCGCTGTATTGAGTAACTCTAGTGCCAAAACTAAACCACTAGTTATACCAATTACCGCTATTTCCACCGCTTGCAGATGCAAAAAAACGCTTAAAGCGATTGCCAAAGCACAAACACTTACATGGATACGAAAATTACGTTGAGTTTGAAAACTATAGCTGATTCCAGCCCAGGCATATTTAAAACTAACAAATAAATTAGAGGCTACTTTCCAGGAGAATTCCCGTTCGTTAGACACCAGTGTTTGTAACGAGGTAGGCGTTGGTGATGGAGAAATTTTTTGGGACATAGACTTAAAAACACAAGAACAGAGTTGCTACAGTGGGGATATTCGCCGATCTTAATGGCAGAATTAACTTTGAGGCAATCTTTAGGCAATTTTCCACAGAAGTATTATAAAAGTATTACCCAAAATTGACATTAAGAGATACTTCAACTACTGCTATTCGATGTCAATAGCAATACCTATTGTATTCAGCAATCCCACTTGCTGTTTTAACATTCGCTCCAAACTTTTTTCATCAGGATGATCCCAGCCCAAGAGGTGCAATAAACCGTGAGCAGCTAACCAGGCTAGCTCGGTTGGTAAGCTATGTTCCTGTTGTTGAGCTTGGCGTTTTGCTGTATCTACAGACACAATAATGTCACCTAAGTATAATGGGACAGAGGCAAGCATTTCTTTGCTTTGAGGAAAATCCACCTCCAAAGCTGCAAAGGCTAAAACATCTGTCGGCTTATTTTGCTGACGATATTGAGCATTCAGTTCTTGAATTTGTAAGTCATCTGTTAAACGCAACCCGATTTCATAACTTGGCGCTGGTGGAATCTGAGGCTGAAGTATTTTCAACCAGTGATTAAACCAGTTTTCCCAAGTTTCAGGAGTAATTCGGTCATCAGTCTCGTCAATTTTTACAGATGTTGTCGGGGACAACTCATAAAAATACTCCTCCACATATAGTTCAACTCTCAGGGGCACACAGTCTCCTTGTCTGAGGTTTACGATTTGTCGTTAGTGAGTGAGGTAAGCAAGACCAACAAGCAGAGCTAAAAGCCCTACAGCAGTCAATCCAAAATGCTTTAGGGAAGTTCCACCCTTCCGCACCATGTTTCGCATGGCGAGTTTGACGTAGCTAGGTTGAGGTTCTGTTGAAGGTGAGTTGCTCATAGTTATTTGTCTACAGACTCTTTTATAACTGTAACAGTTGGTCTGGGATAGAATTGCGATCGCCAATATATTGCTAAGGCGTTTCTCAGTGAAACGCCTTAGCAATCGGGGTGTTATGTAACGAGTGCCTCTATGCTGGAGTGTTTTCTACCAGTTTATTTTCTTGGCGCAGATAAGCTTGGATGAATGTATCAATTTCGCCATTCATCACATCGCCAATCCCTGTTGTTTCCGTGCTTGTACGCAAATCTTTTACCATTTGGTAAGGGTGAAACACATAGTTACGGATTTGGTTGCCCCAAGAGGCTTCCACCATATCGCCACGAATTTCGGCAATTTCTTGGGCACGTTGCTCTTTAGCTATAACCAACAGTTTTGCTTTGAGGCGATTTAGGGCTTTTTCTTTATTTTGCAGCTGCGATCGCTCTTCTGTACAGCGCACAGCAAGACCCGTGGGAAGGTGAACAATCCGCACCGCAGTTTCTACTTTGTTGACGTTTTGCCCACCTTTACCACCAGAACGAGTTGTGGTGATTTCCAAATCTTTATCTGGAATATCCAATTGCACAGAGTTATCAATCTGCGGCATCACCTCCACCCCTGCAAAACTGGTTTGTCGCTTGCCGTTAGCATTAAAAGGTGAAATTCGCACTAAGCGATGTGTACCCATTTCTGAACGCAAGTAACCATAAGCATAGCGACCAGTAATTTCTAGGGTTGCCGATTTTATTCCGGCTTCATCACCCTCCGACTCTTCAGCTAAAGTTACCTTATAGCCGTGAGCTTCGCCCCAACGGGTGTACATCCGCATCAGCATAAACGCCCAGTCTTGAGCATCTGTACCACCAGCACCAGCACTAATCGTCAGTACAGCACCTTCCGCATCATAGGGCCCAGAAAGTAACTGTTGTAACTCCCACTGATCCAGGTCACGATTCAGTTTAGTGATGGTAGATTCTGCTTCTTGGAGTAGTGCCTCATCGGTTTCTAACTCCAACAATTCAACAACTGCCTTAGTATCTTCTAGATTGGCGTGCCAGCGATCGTATTGCTGGAGGTGGGCTTTCAGGTCGTTGAGTTCTTGTAGCGTTTGTTGTGCTTGGGTTTGCTCATTCCAAAATTCTGGTTGAGCGGATATTTTTTCGAGGTCTTGAATTTTGGCTGTCAGTGCAGGTACGTCAAAGATAGTCCTGGGTTTTACCCAGGCGGCCAGACAACGTTTCGATTTCGCGTTTGAGTTCTAGGACATCCATAATGCTTGCTGAATGATAGATAGAGCGCTTTGGATTGGAAAATTGCTCTTTTTATGTTTCTTGATTTTAGCTGTAGTTGGGCAAATTTTTTCTGCACAACTTGTATAGGTTACAAAAGTTACTTGAAATTATCAAGCACTTCCTTATCCCCTGAAGTAGTAAGATATAGCTGTTGCAGATAGGCTTTGATAAACAAATCAATTTTACCGTCTAATACTTCTGTCGCAGCAGGTGTTTCTACATTAGTGCGTAAATCTTTCACCTTGGTGTAAGGATGCAAGATATATTCACGGATGAGCTTGTTGTATAGAGATTTTATTAGCCGAGATTGAATTTCATCAATCTGGACACCTTGGGCTAGTGCAATCGCAAACAGTTTACTCTTGAGAATAGCTAAGGCTTTCTCTTTGTTTTGCATCTGGCTGCGCTCCTCCTTGCAAAATACACTAATCCCAGTAGGAATGTGAAACACCTGCGCCCATGTTTCTGGGCGGTTGACATTCCCTCGATCGCGCGGCAAAGTAATTTCTAAATGCTTCTCTGGAATCTCAAAATCAACAGACTCATCTAAAATCGGACTGACTTTTACGCTGGCTAGGCAAGTATGCCGTTTGCCATTGCTATGAACAGGAGAAATTCGCTCTATTCTTGCATGAGTTCCTTGTTCCGATTTTAGCCAGCCATAAGCATAACGCCCTATAATTTCCAGGGTGGCATGTTTGAACCCTCCTAAATCACCTGCTGACTCTTGCACTAGATACACTTTATGGTTATGATTTACTGCCCAACGATGGTATAGCTGTAATAACATAGCTGCCCAGTCTTGAGCATCTATACTTCCAACCTCAGCCGTAATTGCCAAGAATGCCCCCTTTTGGTCGCAGGGAGCGGACAGGAATTGTTCTATTTCTAGTGTTTCGAGTTCTTTTTGGAGTTGAGTTAGGTTGGTTTGCGCCTCTTGCAATAATTCTTCATCAGCAGATAATTCTAGTAGTTCTAGTGCAGCTTTGATATCTTCTAGAATGAAGTGCGATCGCTGATATTGTTTCTTTTTAGCGTTGAGTGAATCAATTTCTTGAAGTGTCTGACGGGAAGTGACGGAATTATGCCAGAAAGTAGGTTGAGAAACTAATTGATTCAAGTCCTGAATTCTTCCACTCAGTTCTGGGAGGCTAAAGACAGCCTTCAGCCTTGGTCAAGATATTAGACAACTTTTCTACTTCAATTTTGATATTTAAGAGTTCAAGCATAGTTTTGCTCACTTGAGGCTTAACTTATCTAGATATTATACTATTAAAACTATTAAAACGATGAAAAAACCGTGGTTGCTAAAAATTAAACCACGGTTTTACTTTAGAAAATTTTACTTATGTTTAGTGCCTACAGGCAATTAATCGCGGCCATTGATGGCAATTAGCAACCGCAAGATAAAGACAAACAAGTTGATGTAAGTTAAGTACATCGACAAAGCAGCAGGCAGATATTGGTCATCGCTGTAAGTGCGGGGCAAGATGTAGAAATCGACAACAGAAACCCCAACAAACAGGAATACTCCTAAACCGGAGATGGCGATTTCTAACCAATTTGGCGTGTAAACACCAAACATGGCAAACCCGAATTGGGCGACGCACACAACCACCAAGGCAATGACACCAAGATTGATGGTTTTCGTCAAAGCCATACCATCTTGTTCAGAAAGATTTGACCCAATTTGACGGGCAGCAATAAAGGTCACACCACAACCAAGGGCAGCCAATCCAATGCCTTGAATGCCAACACCTTGGGATCTCAAGGCGACAAATACCAAACCACTGAGGGTATATCCAGACAATAGGCTGTAGGTTGCCAACAGGGGTAGTGCAAGACCCTTATTACCTTTTTGGGCAACATTTTGGGCAACAAAGAACAAAATTAACTCCAAAATCACCGCACCAATGAAGGTGGGAAAGAATATTTCCGGGTTAGTACGGATAACTCCCAAACCGCCGTAGGTTCCTAATGCCGTTAGCACCAATCCACCACCGACGTAGGGGAGGGCGTTGGCAATCACATTTGGGCCAACTAGGGCGTGAGATTTAGCCTCACGGATAGCTTCACGAAAATTACTGGTATTGCTCATATTGAAAAACTGTTTTTTAGGAAAACGTTCTGCTTATTCCTATTCTTACCAATCTTTGCGGTTAACGGACAAGGATTTAATATCGTTGCCAAATCTGAAGGGTGGCTTTGTTGTTGAAAATTAAAGTCGTCAGTTTTTGAGGATTTCACAGCCTCTTTAGTACTGATAGCATACTCTTTACCCTTGATTGCAACCTATTTTGCGATTAATTCAGTACCGATTCACTTGCACTCAGTATGACAGATGCGTATTAGGTCAGTCATGCATTTTTCAGCATAAATAGCTAGTTTTTGTTGCAAAAGCTAAAGATTATTTACCATTCAAGAGTTATATAAAAAGCAAAAATAACTTGTAACAGAGAGGTTCGCAAAATCATGCGTACAAATACTGAATTGTGGAGTTCGACCCCTAACAAGTTCAGTGAAACGACGATGGCTTATTCTTCCCTGACTCAGCAAAATAATAACAGCTTAGAAGAAAATATACGCAACTCCATTTTCTCAGGAATAGGAGTTACAACAAGGGAATGTATATGGCAACAAGTGAGTCCTCTTTACGAACTGATGGTATAGAATTATTGCACTTGTACCACCAGAATCCTTCTATTAAACTTCGTAATAAACTTGTACAGTTACATACTGGCTTAGTACGGAAGATGGCTCATAAATTCAGCCATCAATGTAATGAACCTTATGAAGATTTAGAACAAATTGGGTATTTTGGTTTGATTAGGGCTATTGAGCGTTTCGACCCTAGCCAAGGATATGCTTTTAGTTCCTTTGCAGTGCCATATATTCGCGGTGAGATGCTGCACTTTTTGCGCGATCGCAGTACTCTATTAAAAATTCCCCGTCGTTGGCAGGAATTATATAATGAAGGACAAAAGATTCGCAAGGACTTGTCAATCTCTTTAGGTCGCCCGCCCAAGGATGCTGAAATTGCCAGCCAACTTCGGGTATCTGTACAAGAGTGGCAGGAAACCAAGTTAGCTGCTCAAAACCGGATGCCCTTGAGTTTAGATGCAACCGCAGTTAACTATGTTGATTGCCAAATAACCTTGGGTGAGGCACTTCCTTGTCCTCGCTCTCATGTGCTTCTACAACAAGAAGAAGAACGCCAACAACTCCAAGGCGCAATCAATATGTTGGAAGAAAAGCCCCGCATGGCAGTTGAAATGGTATTCTTGAAAGAACTTTCTCGCAAGGATGCTGCTAAGAATATTGGTACTAGTCCAATGACAGTAACGCGCTATCTGCAAAAGGGAATTCAAGATTTGATTTGTTATTTGCAACCACAGGTAATGCCCACTGGGTCTTGATGTTATTAGTCAATGGTCAGTGGTTAGTAGAAAAGCAACTGACAAATAAATGACAAATAAGTAATAACTAATTATCTAGATTTTAAATCAGCGATCGCACCTTTGGTCATAGCAGCAATAGCTTGGTCTGTCGCTTTCGGCAAATGATAATATTTACCGCCTGCTGTTTGCGATAATTCCTTAGCAAAACCCGTGGACACAAATTTACTTTCCGTATCAATTACTAATAGTTGCATTCCTAAAGCACGTATTCTCGCAGCAATTTCTAATAATTCTCCTTTGATATCTGGCTTTTCTCCTGGTTCTAGCTGTTCGCCCAAAGAACGCGCTAAGGGAATATTACCCCGCCCATCGGTGATTGCAACAAGGACAACTTGCCCAATATCTCCACTCATCTGAGCATTTAAGCCGACGCGTACAGCTTGAGTTAAACCATGCGCTAAAGGCGAACCCCCACCACAGGGCAACCTTTCCAAACGGTTACGCGCCAAAGCAATAGAACGTGTTGGAGGCAATAATACCTCGGCCTGTTCTCCCCGGAAGGGAATTAATGCTATTTGGTCGCGGTTTTGATAAGCTTCAGTCAACAGTTGCATCACCGCACCTTTAGCCGATTGCATTCGATTCAGAGCCATTGAGCCGGAAGCATCTACCACAAATACTACCAACGCCCCGGCTTTGCGTACCAGGCGTTTCGAGCGAATATCAGGCTGTTCGACAATAACTTTTCTATCTGGTTGTCTTTCTCTGCGTGCTTTTTGATAAGGAGCAGCCGCCCTGAGAGTAGCATCTACTGCAATACGTCGCGCTTTCCCCTTGGGCAACATCGGCTTAATGTAGCGTCCCCTGTCATCGGAAAAAATGACACTGCGACTACCAGATTTACCTTGTCGCTTCGCCATTTGAGTAAAATACAGTACGTTGTCATCAAGGATTACCCCTTCTGGATCAAAAATGAATTCTTCCGGGATGCTAGGGGGTTCTTGCTCTTGATTTTCTTCCTGTTCTTCTTGTTCTTCTTGTTCCTCTTCAGATTCGTCCTGGGGTTCTTCTTGATTCTGTTGCGGTGGGGGTGGAGGCGGTGGTGGCGCTTGATCTGGTGGCGGTGTCTGCACAACTGTGGCGCGTGGTACAATTACCAATTCCACAGCACGGCGCAAATCTTCGGCATTAACTGTTGTTCGTCCCTCTAAAGCTGCGGCAGCCTTGGCAACCCGCGTGGCGAATAACTCGGCGCGATGTCCCTGAACTCCGCCGCGAATTGCCTCATCTACTAAGTAGGCAATTTGTTCGTGGGTGATGATTACTTCTTTCAACCATTCCCGCGCCAAGATGATTTGGGTTTTGAGGGAGTCTAAATCTTCGTTGTACTGTTGGAGAAAGTCTTGGGGAGATTTAGAATAAGCGATCGCAACTTCAACTGCTTCTACTCTTTGATCTAAGCCGAGTACACCGTCAGCAGAAAGTGCGATCGCAATTCTATCTAGCAGATGCTCTCGTAATCCGCCTTCTTCTGGATTATAGGTGGCAATAAATAGGGATTTGCACGGATGTTGAAAACTAATCCCTTCCCGTTCGATCTGGTTGCGTCCCTCAGATAATACTGTTAAAAGCTGATTTGATATTTGATCATCTAATAAATTAATTTCATCTACGTACAGTACACCCCGGTTGGCTGTAGCGAGTAAACCTGGCTGAAAAATAGTATCACCTTGCTTTACCGACTTTTCAACATCTACTGAACCGAGGAGTCGGTCTTCTGTGATACCTAGAGGAATTTGTAAAAAAGGCGCGGGGATAATTTCGACGGGAATATCTTGAATGTCTTTGTCTGCGTACTCCGCCAATAGTTGATCGTCCCATTCTTCTGGGTGGTTGGGGTCGCAATTACTGATTGAACCTTTGACAACTTCTATCGGCGGTAGTAGAGCGTGGATAGCACGAGCCATTACAGATTTTGCCGTACCGCGACGACCTGCGATCGCCACTCCCCCCAAACCAGGATCGACTGCGGCTAATAGCAAGGCTAATTTAATTGCTTCTTGACCGACTACGGCTGTCAAGGGAAAAGCAGTGATGGTGGGATTGATAGTAGGCGCAGGCATTGTTTGCTTTGATAGCGAGTCTCGGCCTTTAGCATACCAATTTCTGACACATTTAGAATATAAGTGCGATCGCATTGCTTTGGGAGAAAGATTTATGAGTATTGCTCAGGCTAAACGCTTCACACTAGATGAATACCACAGGCTTGGAGAATTAGGCTTTTTCCATGAAGATGACCATATTGAATTAATCAACGGGGAAATTATTGAAATGGCATCCAAAGGTAAAGCCCATGAAACTTGTTTAAGAAAACTGTGGAAGGAACTCCCCAAAATACTAGGAGACAAGGCTACTTTGCAATCTCAAGCTCCGATTGCTTTGCCACCTAACAGTGAACCTGAACCAGATTTTGCGATTCTTCAAAACCGTGCTGATGATTATCTATCGGCTCATCCTAAACCTGCTGATGTTTTTTTGGTAATGGAGGTTTCAGATTCTTCTTTAGCTTATGACCAAGATGTGAAAATACCTCTTTATGCTCAAGCGGGTATTATTGATTATTGGATATTCAATTTATTCGATAATTATTTGGAAACTTACAGTGAACCATATCAGGATAACCAAGGCAGATATGGTTATTCAAATAAGCGAATTTTCTTGTCAAATGAGGTAATAACTTTTCCCTGCTTCCCTGATTTGTATCTTGATTTAGCTAGGGTGTTTCCGCCAAAGCTGAATTTTTAAACTTTTCTATAGAATTCAATTATAAGAGGATGTTTGAAAAGTATTGGGCGAATATAATTCGCTACTACACTAGCGTTGTCCACCTCCGTGGACTAATACAAAATCAAGGTTTTTAACCCACGAAGGTGGGTTTTGTTTGTGTAGCCGCACCTGTGCCAGGGTGAGTAATAAATTAGACTTGTTCATTCAACCTCTAAGAGAAAAAAGTAAGTTTTATGGCTTATAGTGATTTTAAACTTCTTGAAGTTATTGATTGTTTTGGGTTAGTTATCCACGAATCATCGGGACTATTCGCAAATGTACAGGAGCAAGAGTGTAGTGATTTATTATCTACTATTCTGAGGCAAAATGTTGATTTAGCAGTAGCGAGAAGTTCCTAAAAAGCTCGAAGTGAAATGATAATCAGTCCAATTTTATTAGAGATTAGACGCAAATTTAATTATGAAATTAGCTTTTTTTCTGGAGTTGACTTTACTGTTGATAGCCAACGAGGACTAAATGGCTTTTGTGATTTTATTTTGAGTTTTTCTACCGAGCAGTTGCTGGTGCGTAGCCCGGTGATTGTTTTAGTAAAAAGTAAAAATGAGAATTTGAGGTTTGGTTTAGCGCAATGTATTGCTGAAATGGTAGCGGCTCAGCTATTTAACGAGAGAGGTGGAAATCAAATCAAAGCTATATATGGTGCTGTTACTATCGGTACTATCTGGCAATTCCTCAAGCTTGAAGGTAACGTAGTTTCGATTGATTTGAGTGAGTATTATATTAAAGATATTAAGAAAGTTTTAGGTATTTTGTATGGTGCGATCGCTCAAAGTAAACCGTAAATTATTTATTAACTAAAAAAATGGTGGTTGTGAAAGAATACCATAGATGATTCTTAAAGTTGATGGATAACAGGCGATGTCTTACGACAAGCCGCTACGCGTCTACGGTTTTACGAAATCTTTATAAGTAACTATATTGACAATACGGCATCAGATATGAAAGTATGTACTTAAGACAGCAAAAGAACTGCACTCTAAAGCGTAGGTTTTTGGTGTTGTCTCAGCAGCAGAATTCCTAGTTTCCTGCCGAGCTTCATGTTGTTCCTTCGGCTGAATATTCAGCCCAATGTCAGGTCAACTAATTGGCTAGACTTTCAATTGGAAGACAAGATGTTTGGATAAATATTCAGGGGAAGGTGTGACGCGAAACTTGCTAGGAAACTGGGAGTTCTACTGCTGAGACTTAAACCAAACGAAAGCGACGGTAGAGAGCTTTATTGCAGGGTAGTACTTTTTGAGTACAAACTCCTCATATAAAGCCCCGCTACTGCTAGATGTGTAATTTGTTCAAGCTGTCCAGTTCACCAAAGAATACTGGATGCATTACAATGAAACACGCTGATAAGTCTTCCAAAAAACAAACTAACCAGCAAAAAAATTCTGTCGGTATTTTTGCCGATATTCAGAACGTCTCTTCAATTAAAGGAAAGGGTGATTTGTTGCTTGAATTTGCCCAATCCAAGGGGCGTATAGACTGCAAAAATGTCTACTATAATTCACACTACAGAAACCAAGTTAGCACCAAAAATGAGCTAGAAATTCTTGGTATGAAGTGTGTTGATGTTCCTGATAATTCAAATAATAGTGCAGATTATCGATTGATCGCTGACTGTGTTCAAGCAGTTGCCTTTAATCCTTCTCTAAAAACAATTATCCTATTTTTAGGAGACTGGGACTATGCCGGCTTAATTTGTATTCTAAAATCTTTGGGTAAAAAGGTGATAATTTTTGCTCAAAGAGGTAGTGCTAGTCCAAATTTAATTAAACTAGTTGGTAATGATAACTTCTACTTTGTAGATGAATTACCTCAGCTAGTTGGCAATAGCAATAAGACTCAACCTCAAAACACGGCTCTTATATCTCAGATTAATTGCAAAGATGCCATAGAGTATCTAATTGAAGCTATCAAAACTGCCTCAAGGCAAGGTAAGCCTACCGTATTTGGTCACATTGATAAATTGATGCGTCAACGTTGTGCTAACTATCAAGGATACTTATCTATTTCTACAGATGATGGCAAGAAATTTAAGAGTTTTAGCCAGTTTATTGATGTTGTTGTAAAAGATGGCAAAGTCAAAAAGCAAAATCAGCAGTTATTTTTAACTGAGTTAGATATACTGGCTGCCTAAAATAGCTTTGAAAAACCCAGCTGAATAAAAAACTGGGTTTTCGCAAGCACCGCGATTTGCGGTTTTTTCATGTCTGAACAAAACAACACTTGTAAACTCTCCCAACAGTGAATTTCTGCAACAAAATATAAGATAAAATGCACAAACTTCTAATATTCCATAATGAAAAACTTCTACGCCGTGCGCTTACCCACCGTTCTTACGTTCATGAAAACCCAGGAGAAGGCGAACACAATGAACGCCTAGAATTTCTCGGTGATGCTTTACTGAATTTCTTAAGTGGCGAATATCTCTATGGTCGTCATGCAGAAATGGGAGAAGATGAATTAACCCGACGGCGTTCGGCACTGGTAGATGAAAAGCAATTAGCAAAGTTCGCTGAGGAAGTGGGTTTAGACTTTAGAATGCGGTTAGGAAAAGGCGCAATTCGAGACGGAGGCTACCAAAATCCTAATTTGCTCAGTAGTACTTTTGAAGCAGTTCTTGGTGCTTACTATTTAGATAATGAGTCCAATATTGAAACAGTTCGCGCAATTATAGAACCACTATTTGATTCTGTAGATCCTAAGCACATAATTGTACCCCGTTCTAATGTAGACTCAAAAAACCGCTTTCAAGAATGGGTGCAACGCAACATTACTCCAAATCCCCCTAAATACTTCACAGAACAAATAGGAGGCCCTTCTCATGCGCCAGAATTCATAGCCAAAGTATTGGTAGATGAAAAAATTTACGGAGAAGGTAAAGGACGCAATAAAAAAGATGCTGAGAAAGCTGCTGCTGAAGATGCACTAGCTAAGTTGAAAAAACAAGGTTTGTTGTAGAGTTTATGGGTTTAGAAACTTTGATAGTTTTAAAATTATAAGCTTGCTAACATGGAATTTTAAGTATTAATTTAACCTGAGTTCAACAAACCTTTCCCGACCTTTGACTCAAGTTCAAGTTTCTCCCTCTCCACATTAAAGAGGGACAGATTTTGCGTAGTAACACCAAAGAGAGGTCTTTTGATTAGGCTGATGCGACGGACATTATATGACCTAATCTGACGAAATTTTTCGCCATCAATGGTTTCCTTTATCTAGCTCCCACTTGATTCACTTACTATATCTTCCGCAACAATTTTCATTTCTGCCTTATCAGATCCCTGACCAGTTTTAGCCAAGTATATACCAACTAAAACTATGGAAAAAATTAGCATATTGACTAGACTTAAACTTTCAGCAAAGATGAACCAGGCAAGTATAGTCGTAATAATCGGCTCCAGCAGCAGGAACAGAGAAGTAAACCCTGAAGAAAAACGCTTGATACTATAAATCAGTATTCCTGCACCAATTACTTGACATACAACAGCTAAAAAAATAACGGCTAACCATCCTTGTAAGGAAGAAGGGAATAATCGATTCTCTGTGAATAGAACTACTGGAAAAGTTAAAAAGCTTCTCAGTAAACAAGACCAAATTAATATAGTAATCGTAGGAAACTTGACTCTCAGTTTTTCTGACACTAAAAAATTTGCTGCATAGAACACAGCAGAGAGTAAAGCCCAAGCATCACCGATGAGGTTATGAGCAGCGATGTGTAAATCTTGAATACCAATAGTGAGTGCACCCCCCATAGCAAGAGCCATTCCCATCAGAAATTTTCTATCAAAGTAATGGCCCAATAGCAACCACCCTCCCAGAGTAGTGAAAACAGGTGTTAAATTATGCAATAAATTAGCGTTGGCAACGCTAGTCTCAGTTAAAGACCAACACCAGGAAATCTGGGAAATAGATGTTACAATAGCCGATACTATTAAAAGTAATACATCTTGTAGTGTATAAGTATGTTGTTGTGTGGGGGAATTACCGGAAAATTGAGAAACGAGTGACTTGATTCCCTGCAACAGTCCTAGTACAACAAAGGATATCCAGAAGCGATTGAAAACCGTGGCGTTAGGGCCGATATCCTGTTCACTCCATTTGATTAAGATTGCCGCAAAGGACAGGGTTAATACTGCTACGAATAATAAAATAACTGGTATTACCTTTGATGTTGATTTGGCCTCTAGTTCTGACAAGACTACTTGATTAGTTACCATACTAGTTTTGAGAAAAAATACTTTATCAATTAATATCGAAGCGAAAGCGATCAATAAAACGTAACGCTAAACTGAGATGTTACACAATAGGATACCCACTCTTGATTAGCAAATTTATGACTTAAAAGTATAAGGGAGTTTATTTTTGGGGACAGACTAAATATTAGTATTTAAAGACCTAATTTAGCAGGCATTTTGGGTTTAGTATTGGAAATTATTTCGATGCTAAGTAATGTTTTAATAGGATTGTTCTATTTTTTACTTAATTTTAAAAAGATTAGAATTCATATACTTACCATGTAACTAGCCAATAAGTTAAAGTTATCACTTTTCTCTCAATTTATAAATTTTGTTTTATCTACAATTATTAACTGTCCTATCTTTCTTAACTGTCTTATCTGTCATTGCATTTTCACTCAGAAGCTGAGAATATATACAGGCGTATATGCAAATCATATTGTATATATCAAGCAATGACGCATAAGCGTAGCCAACCATAGACAACGTTAGCTTAAAAATTGTGTTCACAACCCCGATTTGATAAATTGTTAAGCACAATTGCTTATTTACAAATACTTGATGCTCTAAAATCTTCACCAATTGTTGGTGCTAGACGATTCGGTTGTGTAACCCAAAAAAAAGTACCAGTTCCCTATCTTGGAGTAAATTGTTGATCCCTGTTTTTTCATCTCTGTTGATAAATCCAGGCATATTTCTGGGAAATTCGTATTAGGAAATCATTGAATGTTCAACACTCAAGCTACATTGCAAACATTTTCTTTGACTACAGAAGAACTAGCTAATTTTCATCAACGTGGTTATGCTGGGCCTTTTACCTTATATGAACCTGAAGAAATAAAAGCATTATGGCAAAAGGTTCGGCCACAATTGTTTAATAGAAAACAGGCTGTATATCATCAGGAAATTGCAGTTTCAGGAGTCACAAATATTGCGAACTACGATCGCCATCTTGATGTTGACTTTTTAGCTGAACACGTTTGTCGTCCAGAAATCACTGATAGAATTAGCAGTATTCTAGGGCCCAACGTTCTATGCTGGCGCTCTGAGTTCTTTCCTAAATATCCTGGGGATGAGGGAACTGATTGGCATCAGGCAGATACCTTTGCAAATGTTAGTGGTACTCCTCAAATTGTCTGGCCAGAAAATGATAGTTTTGGAGGCACTATAACTGCTTGGACAGCTTTTACTGAAGCAACCATAGATAATGGTTGCCTTCAATTCATCCCTGGTACCCATAGTACAATGTACTACGATGAAACTAAACAGATGCACTACGATCCAAATCAGATAAATCAAGTCGAAAAAGAGGGTATTAAACGCGGATTTCATGGGTATGACTATCGCCAGTTGCAAATTAATCCAGATTGGAAACCAGATGAATCCAAGGCTATATCTTTACAGATGCAACCTGGCCAGTTTATTTTGTTTTGGTCAACCCTAATGCACGCTTCGCACCCCCATAGAGGTAAAACAAAAGAGATGCGATTGGGCTATGTCAGTCGCTACGTTCCGACTTCAGTCAAGATTTATCCTAACTCTGACTATTTAGATGAATATGGAGGGCGGGTAAGTCTGGAAAAATATGGTGCGGTATTAGTATCTGGTAAAAATGATTTCAATTACAATCGCATCGTTACCCATACAACTAAAGGTAAGCCATTCAACACTCGGTTTGCTGAATTAGAGTAACAACAGTTATCTGATATAAATGTGTAATTTGAGATAGGTAAGTTAAGGTTAACAAATCGAACGACTGATGTTATAAAATGTGAAGTTAATTAATGCCTTAAAAATAAATAGCTTCACAATTTTATAAAACTAAACATACATCGATTTGATCGTGCCAACTTAATTTAGTTGGAAGATTGGCTAACTCACATAAAGAGGCAAATTTGATGCAAGAAATTGTTGAGCAACTCAAAAAAAATAACATGGGCTTAGAGCCAGTTACACAAACAGAGAAAAGTCTTGCTGATATCTGGATCGAGATATTTGGTATATCTGATATCAAGCTGGACTCAGATTTCTTTGACTTGGGAGGTAATTCCCTAACTGCAATTAAACTGCTGAGTCGCATTGAAGATATTTATGGTGAGGATGTATTGTCGCCTGATACGCTTTTCTCAACTGGACAATTGAGACAGCTTGCTGCTGCCATTGATGCTGCTCTTCAAGAAAAGTAAACATAAAACGGAATCAGTTACACATCTTAGGGCTATTTCATTCTCAAATATCACGTTTTATTGTAAGGTGTTGATTTTCATCAAATTGGTATTTTTGAGGGTGAGATTTAATTGCTAAATTGTTGTGAAAAACAACAATATTCGTGAAAGCAGCCCTTAAAACTAGAATGAAATAGCCCTAGTAAATATATACTGAGATGACATATATCCACCCACGCACTAATAGTCAGACGAATAATCCTTGGTTTGCTTGGCTAGACCCTCGAAAAGATTCATTGATGCGACTATTCTGTTTTCCCTGTGCTGGTGGAACCCCAAGTATGTTTTGTAACTGGTCTAACCAATTGCCAAAACATATAGAGGTTGTTGCTGTTCGGCTCCCTGGTCGGGATATGCGTATTAAAGAAACTCCATTTTCAGAGTGGCCACTTTTGCTCAGTGCTGCCGAACAAGCACTAGATCCATATCTTGATAAGCCTTTTGCTTTCTTCGGTCATAGTTTGGGCGCACGGCTCGCTTATGAATTGACTCGAAGACTACAGGAGAAAAAAAAGTCGTTACCAAGGCAATTACTCATTGCTGGATGTAGATGTCCGCATATTCCTAGTCCCAAGCCATATATGTATGATTTACCTGAGCAAGAATTTCATGAGTGTTTGCAGAAAATGAGTGGAACTCCGCCAGAAGTTCTGGCAGATCGTAGGCTTATGGCTATGCTTGAACCAACTATCCGCGCTGACATGAAATTGGCAGAAGTTTGGGGAGGGACTGTCAAAGAGCTACTCAACGTTCCGATCGCAGCTTTCAGTGGATTGCAAGACGATATCGATCCTCCCGATAAAATGGTGGAATGGAAGCGCTATACTAGTGTGGATTTTACCTTTCACACCCTTTCTGGAAACCACTTTTTTATCCGTTCTTCTGAGGCATTGCTGCTCGATCTCATCGCTAATATTTGTGGTTTAGCAGCCGGAGCTTAATTGCTTTACTCTTTTTTAGCTTATTATTTATCTTGATATTTTGAGGTGGATTTTAATGGCTGTTAGCCACACAACTACAACCAAATATTCTCAGGGTAGTTAATTTTAAACTTGTCAATTATAAAAAATGAAAAGTTTGGACAATAGTTTTTCTTCAGAGTCAGAACAATTCCGTATTCTTCAAACTCGATTACCCCATCACGGTTTAGAACTAGAAGACTTTGGTGATGAAGAAATTGATATATTAGTAGTTCCTTCCATTAGCTTGAATCAGGAGGATGCACAGACAATTCTTGGTATTCAGCATTGGGAAGAACGGCTTTTGCCTTACTTAGCTTTACTGAAATATCCTAATATCAGGTTAGTTTATGTCACTTCACAGCCTTTACATCCAGCACTAGTTGACTACTATTTGCACATATTGTTAGGAGTGACATTTTCCAACTCTGATATTAGCGATCGCTTGATATTCTTTTCAACTTATGACTCTTCTTTTAATCCATTAAGCAGCAAAATTATAGAACGCCCTCGCTTGATCCAACAGATCCGTCAGGTGTTGAAACTTGAGAAGTCTCTGATGCTGTGTTACGTCTCGACATCTTTAGAACGAGAATTATCTATTAAACTCCAAGTCCCTTTATTTTCTTTAGATCCCGATCTTCAGTATTGGGGTACTAAAGGTGGAAGTCAACAAATTTTTAGGGAGTGTGGTATTTCTCATCCAGACGGTAGTCAAGTTGTCTGGAATATCAAAGATTTAGCAACAGTAGCAGCAGAATTGTGGAATCGTCATCCCAACTTAACCAGAATGATGATTAAACTCAATGAGGGTATTGGAGGTCTCGGTAGTGCCATACTTGACCTGACAAAAGTTCAGCATCTTGCATCGAAAGACACAAAACAAGTAGAAAAAGTAGAAGCTATTTACAGTCAGTTTGACTCTGTTACCTTTCAAAATAAATCAGAAAACTGGGCTAACTTTATTAATCGTATCCAAGAACAGGGTGCAATAATTGAGATATATATAGACGGAAACGAAAAACGCTCACCAAGCGTTCAAGGCGTGATTACACCAGATGGAGAAGTTAAAATTATCTCCACTCATGAGCAAATTTTGGGCGGTTCAGATAGTCTACTGTTTCAGGGTTGCACTTTTCCTGCTGATGTGGCGTATCAACTGGAAATACGAGAATATGGGTTGAAAATCGGAAAAAACTTGGCTCAAAAAGGAGTCATAGGTAATTTCAGTATTGATTTTCTTGCTGTTCTTCAATCAGATGAAATTGGTACTTCTTGTTGGAACTGTCATGCAGTTGAAATAAATCTGCGAAAGGGAGGAACTTCCCACCCATTTCTGCTCTTAAAATTTTTGACTAATGGTTATCACGATATCAATACAGGGTTATTTTATAGCAGAAAAGGCTTGCCAAAATACTACATTACATCAGAACAAATTCACGAACGTAATAGCTATCGTGGATTGTTACCCGATCAACTGATAGATATAATGACAGTTCAGAAGCTTCATTTTAACTCCAACACAGAAACTGGTACTGTTTTTCACATGATGGGGGCGTTATCTGAATTTGGAAAAATAGGCATAACTAGTATTGGCAACTCATCTCAAGAAGCAAAAAACCATTTTGATAGAGTTATGAAAGCACTGGAAGAAATCTAGCTGAGACTTTTGGTCTGAGACTGCATAAACTTATACAATTTAATTTTATGTGCTTGCAAACTTCAATCATTATGTGGAAGTAGATAAGACATCTCCGAAACAGAATATGAAAGCCTTGTGCAATCAGGATAGATACCTGATTTACAGATTTGAAGTTTACTTGGAGATTCCTCGATAATGTTTGAGGCAACACCTATCGTATGGCATAATGGCAAGATTGTTCCTCGCGAACAAGCAGATCCATCCATTGCCAGTCATTCTTTGCATTTAGGTATTGGTGTTTTTGATGGCATCACTGCCTACTGGAATGGAGACCATTACTATATTCATCGACTCATTCAGCATCTTGAGCGACTGCACAATGGTTCTAACAAAATTGGTTTATATTATTCATGGTCAATTGAGACTTTAGCAGCAGGGATTGAGGAACTATTAGAACAATTACCACCAACTACTTACTATATCCGCCCAATTATATACCGATCGCAACCCAATATCTTTATTACTAATGATATTGCAGATGTAACCATTCTTGCTGTAACAGTTCCACGGGATGTAAACAAGTCTTTGAGTTGTCAGATTTCAACGTTTGAACGTGTTTCTAGTCGGGCAATTCCCATAGAATGGAAACTATGCGGAACTTACATCAACAGCTATCTGGCTCGCACCACATCTCAAGCAGCAGGATTTGATGATGGCATAATGCTCAACCAAGCTGGTAATATTGCTGAAGCCTCTGCTGCTAACCTGCTGTTTTTGCATCAAGGATCAATCATAACTCCATCTCTTGATTCTGATGTCTTTCCAGGTATTACACGCTATACACTTTTCGATATTGCACATGACCTTGGAATCCCCGTCATTGAGCGCACAATTCAGCCAAACGAATTAGCTTGCTTTGAAGGTGCTTTTTTAGCTTCCACGATGATGGAACTCAAGCCCATACATAACATTCAAAACTATCAATATCAAACCGCCAACAATCAGCTATTTAAACGCATATTGGCTGTTTTTCGGGAAATCACTCATCAGTAGAAGAGTTGCTGTTGCGAAACAATTGAGGTAGCAAAACTCATCCTGGAGAAAAAGTTGACCTACTACTACTAGTAGATACTCCTGTCACAGATCAAAGTGACATTGAGTACCATCTACCTCAAGGAACTCTAACTATAATGTGAGTCTCAAACGAAGGCGCACGTTAACTATACAGCTACTTTTACCTCACCAAGTACTATTTGGGCAATGATTTCGCGCATGACTTCACTGGTTCCACCAGCAATAGTACCTGCTCGCGTATCACGATATATACGAGCGATCGCACATTTCTCCTGGTAGCCGTATGCGCCATGAAATTGCAAGCACTCATCAACAACACGGTTGGCTAATTCGGTTGCTTTTAGTTTAGCCATAGAGCATTCTGCAATAGGTAATTCACCTTCCTGGTACAACCATGCTGTGTGATAAATAAGTTGACGGACTGCTTCCACATCCGTTACTAGGTCAGCCATACGATGGCGAAGTGCTTGAAAACTTGAAAGTGGACTATTGAATACTTTCCGTTGAGTCAAATACTGGCGCGTTATTTCAAGGCAGCAGTCTATGCCACCAAGAGCAAGGATTCCAGCTACCAACCGTTCTAGTTGGAAACACTGCATAATGTAATAAAAGCCGTGGTTGAGCTTACCTACTAGATTCTCCACTGGTACAGACACATTATTAAAGTAGAGTTCTGCTGTGTCAGAACAATACCAACCAATATTGTCCAATTTTTTAGCACTCAAACCTTCAGAAGCTGTATCTACAATTAATAATGAAATACCAGTCGCACCTCGTCTTTGTGTATCTTTTGAAGGTGCAGTTCTCACAGCAAGAACGACAAAATCTGATTTTGTACCGTTAGCGATAAATTTTTTTGTCCCGTTGACGATATAGTTATCGCCTTCACGCACAGCACTTGTTTGGATCTGGCTAAGATCGGAACCAGCATTTGGCTCGGTAATACCCAGTGCAGCAAGTTTGTTACCAGTGATGGCAGGAGATAAATATTTGCGTTTAAGTTCCTCACTTGCTGCGTGGGCTATAAAGGAAGTAGCCATATACGCTTGTACAGCAACGGCAACTCTAAAGCCGCCATAACCAGTACGACCGAGTTCTTCAAGAAAGACTACTGAAAAGAAGAAGTCCATTTCCGAGCCACCGTCATTTTTTGGGTGATTGATGCCCAGAAATCCTTGCTCCCCCATCTTCTGCCATAGTGTCTTTGGAACAAAACGTTCGTCTTCCCACATATCAGCGAACGGTATCACTTCCTTAGAGATAAAGTCGCGTACCCGTTTTCTAAAGGCATTATGTTCTGTGGTGAAGTAAGGGGATTTCATATTATTTCATTTGACCGAAATGACCTTTCCATTAGTGAGTTTTTCAATATCAGTAGAGCGTAGTTTAAAAACAGCATTCGGTGTCCCTGCTGCCGCCCATAGCTCCTCGTATTGAAGAAGATCCTCATCAATATATGTTTCAATTTTTTCTTTATGTCCCATAGGTGGTACTCCACCAATCACAAACCCTGTTTTTTCTCGAACAAAATCAGCATTTGCCTTCTCTATCGGTTCTGCAACAACTTCACCCACTTTTTTCTCGTTGATGCGATTTGAACCACTAGCAAGAACGATAATAGGTTTTTTGGTTTGTTTGGTTTGAAAAATCAGAGATTTAACGATTTGGTTGACCGTACAACCGATAGTTTGGGCTGCTTCTTGAGCTGTGCGAGTACTTGCTGGCAGTTCGACAACCTGAAAACTGATATCTAGTGCCGATAGAGCAGTTTGAACTTTTTGTGCGCTTGGACTTAACTCGTCTCCTGTATTCATAACTCTTAGTGCAATTTGATTAAGATTTTACCTCCAGCAGATTATAGCTCGATTTTTTGCAACCACTTGATGTTCAGTTCCTTCATTAGACCTCTTGCAAAAGTGCCTTTTGCAAGAGGTCGGGAAAGGGGGAAAGGTTAAAGGGTAAAGGAAAATTCTATCCCTTTTCCCTTTAACCCTTACCCTTTACCCGACTTATGCAAGAACTCTATTTTGTAGGGTGGCGTAAGTCTATCATTCTTAACCTCAAGGTGGGATTATCGAAAGTTGTTAGATTCCGACGATCGACCTTTCCATTCGGCGTTAAGGGCAAAGTTTCGAGCAAAATAAAGGTCGAAGGGATCATGTAGTTGGGTAGCTTCTGTTGTAGGTAGTTACGTAGTTCGTCGGCAGTTAGCTCTTGCCCCAGTACTGGAACTACACAAGCAACCAACTGTTTATCGTCATAGGAGTTTTCCCGGACAAAGACCGCCGCTAGACGCAATTTGGGATGAGCAGCGAGCAAAGTTTCAATTTCTCCAATTTCGATGCGGAAACCTCGAATTTTCACTTGGTTGTCAATTCGCCCGATAAACTCTATGTTCCCGTCGGGGAGATAACGAACTAAGTCTCCTGTTTTGTACAGGCGAAGTGCGCTGCCACGCGCCGCTGTGCTAATGCTCTGCGGAGGGTACAGTGGGTTGGGAATAAATCTCTCTTGGGTCAAGTCGGGGCGATTAAGGTAGCATCGAGCTAACCCTGCTCCTCCCACGTATAATTCACCGACAACGCCGATGGGAACAAGCTGAAGATGAGTGTCAAGAACGTAAATTTGAGTGTTGCCAATTGGACGACCGATGGGAATCGACGATAAATTTTGGTCAAGGGTTTTGGGAATTGGATAAGTCGAAGTGAACGTCGTGCTTTCGGTCGGGCCGTAGCAACTAATGATTTCCGTTGATGGTAATACTTCTAGTGCCTTTTTTATATGACCGACAGAATGGGCTTCGCCACCTGTCAATAGCTGTTGAATACCCAAAAAAGTTTCTGGTAACTCGTCAATAATAGTATTGAATAATGCTGTGGTTAGAAATAGCGTTGTAACGCCATAAATATTGATTGTGTCACGTATTCGTTGAACTGTAGTGAGTTTTCCCGCAAAAAGAACACAGCGAGCGCCATGTAGTAAAGCACCCCATAGCTCGAAAGTTGCTGCATCAAAAGCGATCGGTGCAATTTGCAAATGGACTCGTGATGAATCAAGACGGACATAATCAACGCCAAATAACAGACGGATAACGCCACGATGAGGAATTGCGACTCCTTTGGGACAACCTGTAGAGCCAGAAGTGTAGTTTATGTAAGCTAAATTATCAGCAGTGGTGCTAGCGATCGGATTTTCCTTACTCTTTTTAGCGATCGCTAGACTAGCTGAATCCAGAATAACAACCTTTGCATCGGTTGTAGGTAATGCTTTGATGAGTTGCTGTTGAGTTAAGAGAACGGATACCTGTGCATCCAAAAGTATATAGGCAAGACGCTCTTTGGGATAGGTGACATCCAGAGGGACATAAACACCACCTGCTTTGAGAATTCCTAACAGTGCCACAACCATTTCCAGGGAGCGTTCAATACAGATAGCAACGAGTGTTTCTGAAGTTACACCTAGTGTTTGTAGGTAGTGGGCCAGTTGATTAGCACGTTGGTTTAAATCTCGGTAAGTGAGTTGCTGCTCTTTATAGATAACTGCTACAGATTCGGGATTGCGTTCTACTTGCTCCTCAAACAACTGCTGAATTGAAAGCTTTTCAGGATAAGGGGTCTGAGTGTCGTTCCACTCTACCAAAAGCTGATGTCGTTCGGCTTCGCTCAATAAAGGTAATTCTGCAACCCGATGCTCTGGATTAGCAACAATCCCCTCTAGTAAAATTTGGTAATGGCAAGCGATCCGAGCTATGGTGTCGGCCTCAAACAGATCGGCGTTGTATTGCCAGCACAAAACAATTGAATTGCCTACCTCCCAAATTATTAAACTGAGATCGAATAATGCTCCTACTTGCCCCGTAAACAGATACGGTTTCATAATCAGTACAGAGTCAGACTCACCACTATTCAATTCAGTCTCGGCAGAGAGAACTGATTTTGGCTCTTGTGAGTACCAACGCTGCTCATCCCAAGTGAAAAAAACCTGATAAAGGGAGGAAAGGCTCCTATCTGGCTGTGGCATGAGTTGCTGCATGATTAAGGAGAAGGGATAATCTTGATGATCCTGAGCTTCAGTGACAGTTTGATTAACTTGCGCTAGAAATGCTTTGAAGCTTGGATTTCCTGCAAGATTGGATTGCAAGACAACAGGGTTAACAAAGGAACCAACAATCGTCTCGAATTCATCTTGTCCGCCACGACCTGCCATCGGAGTTCCAATATGGATATTGTTTTGCCCAGTATAGCGGTACAGTAATACTTTCAGCGTTGCCAATAGAACGCTGTAGAGACTTGCTTTTTCAGTTTGAGCTAGCTTCTGTAACTTGTGAAGAAGTTGGCGATCTAGTTCAACGAGATGAGAAGCACTGCGTTGGCTCTGTGCTAGAGAGCGCGGCCTATCTAGAGGTAAATTTAGTACAGGAATTTCGCCAGCTAGCTGTTGTTTCCAGAACTCGTAGTGTTGCTCACCTTTTGGGCTAGCTAACATTTCAGACTGCCAATTGACAAAATTCACGTATTGTAGATGAGTGGAAATACACCCTTCTTGATTTTCTTTGGAGGAAATACTTTCCGTCTGTTGGCAGATTTTAGAGCCTAAAGTATACAGTATTCGGAAATCGTTAAGTAAAATATTAAACGACCAAGCATCTCCGGCAATAGGGTGTATGACAGCAAGTTGTACTGCTTCTGCATCAAATTGGGTAAATAGGCGTACTCTCAGTACCGATCCTTGCTGAAAATTGAATGGACGATCAATTTCTTCTGAGATTTGATCCTGCAAAAACACTTCACTCCAGCCAGAGGCATCGATCGCCTTGATATCAATATCTGCTTGGGAACTAACCACCTGACAAGGCTGACCTTCAATAATCGGATAGTTTGTTCGCAAGATTGGATGGTATTCTCCCAGTTTCTGCCATGCTTTCTGCCAAGTGGCGATATCTAAAGCCGAACAAAGCCGAACAGTAGAGAAGATATGGCGAATCTTGTTCTCAGATTTCTGCTGTGAGAGCAACCACATCACCTGCTGATTATGGGACAGTGCAAACTCTGAATGTTTTTTTGTTGAGGAGTCCAGATGCCTTGGGCAGAAATTAAGATCCATTAGAGCAATACGGTTCAGTTAAGGATTGTTTGTGGAGATTTTATGTGTGTAAAGAAGTTGTATTACAACGTCTCAAAGCGAGGTTATCGCTCATACAAATTTTTTAACTGAACCATATTTTCCTATAGAGCGAGAAGAATATTTAATTTTTTGAACAAATTTGATCTGTTTACTGAATAAAATAGCAAAAATGGGGATGATATTCATATCATCCCCAAGTGATTTTATGTTATTGCGGTTCCCATTAGATGCAGTACAAGATTAGATTGAGAGTTGTAAGGGCAGTACCGTGCCCTTACAGATGTACCTTATGTAAACGAGAACTGCTATAGTTTGCTTATTCGCAGGCGATCGCTCAAAAAAGCTTCACCTACTTACTATAGTTGCGGTACGTACTGTTGCTTATCTGGGACTTCAGCATACTCAGCCACAATCTGGCGGAATTCTTCGCCATCAATGGTTTCTTTCTCGATGAGCAAATCTACTAAGCGATCGGTGACAGTGCGATGGTCACGGATGATCTTCTTAGCATTGTCGTAGCACTGCTCAACAATTTCTCTGACTTGTCCATCAATGCGGGAAGCGATGGATTCAGAATACTCAGATCGGGTTGTCCAGTCACGACCCAAGAATACTTCTCCCTGCTGGCTTTCTAACGACAGTGGCCCTAAGTCGGACATCCCGAACCGAGTCACCATCTGCCGGGCCATTCCTGATAACTGCTGCAAGTCTCCACCCGCGCCAGTTGTGACTTCCGCAGCGCCAAAAATCACCTCTTCAGCGGCACGTCCACCCAAAGCACCAGTAATTCTAGCTTTCAACTGGGAACGAGAAATTAATCCCTGTTCTTCATTGGGCGTAAACCAAGTTAAACCTTGTGCTTGTCCCCGTGGAATCAGGGTAACTTTCTGTACTGGGTCATGGTCTTTTAACAAAGTTCCAACTAAGGCGTGTCCGATTTCGTGGTAAGCAATTAAGCGCTTGCTCTTGCTATCTACCAAGGGAGTACCTTCCATTCCAGCTACCACCCTATCTACCGCATCATCAATTTCGCGGAGGGTGATCGCTTCTTTGCGTCTTCTCGCAGTGAGAATTGCTGCTTCGTTGAGCAAGTTGGCTAAGTCAGCACCAGTGAATCCAGGAGTGCGGCGAGCGATCGCATCTAAAGATACGCTAGGGTCTAGTTTCTTATTCCGCGCATGGACTTGCAAGATTTCCAAACGCCCTTTGATATCGGGTGCATCAACTGTTACTTGGCGGTCAAAGCGACCGGGACGTAATAAGGCTGAGTCTAGTACGTCGGGACGGTTGGTAGCAGCAATAATAATGATGCCTGTGTTACCTTCAAACCCGTCCATTTCGGTGAGCAATTGGTTGAGGGTTTGCTCTCTCTCGTCGTTACCGCCACCAATACCAGCGCCCCGTTGCCGTCCTACGGCGTCGATTTCATCAATGAAGATGATACAAGGGGCGTTGTCTTTAGCTTTCTTGAACAAATCGCGGACGCGGGATGCACCCACACCAACGAACATTTCCACAAATTCCGAACCGGAAATACTGAAGAAAGGTACGCCTGCTTCGCCTGCGATCGCTTTTGCTAATAAAGTTTTACCAGTTCCAGGAGGCCCAACTAACAGCACTCCCTTGGGAATCCGTGCGCCCACAGCCGTAAATCTTTCTGGCTGCTTCAGGAAGGTGACGACTTCTTGCAGTTCTTCTTTAGCTTCTTCGATTCCAGCTACGTCGTCAAATTTGACGCCGGTTTTTGCCTCCATTTGGAAACGCGCTTTGGATTTGCCGAAGTTCATTGCTTGACCTGGGCCACCGGGGAGGTTGCTAGAACGCCGGAACAAAAAGAACAGCCCAGTAATCAATAAAACTGGAAAGATGAGATTGCCCAACAATCCCCAAATTGCGCCATCATTTCGCATAGGGTGAGCATCAAAACTAATGGCTTTCTCTTTGAGCTTGCTAATTAACTCAGGAGCGTTAACAGGCAAATCTACACGCCATCTTTGGACACGATTTTCCAGGTCTGGATCGCGGGCTTCTATAATTGCCGTCCTGCCGCCTTCGTAAAGATCCACACTGTTGACGCGATCGCTGTCCAAGTATTCTAGAAAGCGACCGTAAGTCATGCGGGTATTAGCTGCATTCTTACTCATGTCAGCAGGAGCGCCTGCAAATGCCCCTTGCCAGAAGAAAAAGCCAATTACCAAAGCCGGCAATGTCCAGAGTGCTACGACTTTCCAAGAGAATTTCATTTTAATTTGCCTCTAGATGCCTATACAACTCGTTAGCTCTAGTAACCGAATGTTCATCACTCTGTCACTTTAAGCTGTTAAACGGATGTTTATAAATCCATTTTGTTTAATTTGATCTCTTACATGCACTGCCATAAGGCGATTAAAGCATTATGGCGATGCTAACAAGAATCTTAATCAAAGTTAACTTAATTTTAATACAATATCGCACGAGAAAAGGGAGCGCAACGAGATGCAAAGACAGAGAGAATTTCTCCAGAATGCTTCTCCTATCGTTCAAGCCGCTCTCAATAATGATTCTGGGGAAGTGGGGAGTGAGGGAGATGAGGAAGAAGGGGAGAAGTTACAGTAAGTTTTTCGCCCCTGCCCCTCGGCCACTGAGCGTAGCCGTTCGCGCAGCGTCTCGTAGAAAAGTGCTGCCCCTCTGCCCCTCTGCTTCTTGTGCCCAATACCCTACTTTACTTCTGTAATTTTTAGAGTGTAAGGAAGATACTTGCCCTTTTCATAGGAACCAACCCAAATTTGGTAACTTCCAGGTAGCCATTCACCAACAATGCCAGCATTTTTGCCATCAAAATCGTCATTGCACCAAGTACCACCAGGCCCTTTAATAATCATGGTGGTGTCTTCAGGACTTTGCACTTGCAGCTTTAGGTAGTCAAATTTACTTGTTAACGCTAATGTGTGGTCTGGTGTTTCATCCACAAATCCGGTACAAGGGCCAGTGGCTGTTTCGCTTCTCCCACCTACTTGACTCCCAGATATTGCACCACCACTCATCCCGCGAACTGTCAGGGGGTCTGGCGAAAACTGAGGGCTAAGGGTGACATCTCCAAATATCGTTGGCGCTTCCTGAGCATCAACCGCAGCATTAACTGTCGATGTGATGAAGAGCGTAACTATCATAAACGATAATCTCATCCCTCTATTGAGCGCTTTTGTTGGCATTGTAATTACGTTCGCTTCTAAGTGTTTTTGAAGACATGAATTTTACACACCAAGTTCCCAACATGAGGAGAATTGACTAACTATTTTAGATGTGAAATTGGGGATAATTCATTAGTAATTAGTCAATGATTTCCTGTTCCCATAGTTGCTTTACCTTATGGATAGGGGCACACGTTTGTGCGCCCCTAAAATCTCAAATATTTCTAAAATCTGGAAGTAATCGCTACTTAGCTTCAGTTATAGCCCGACTCAAGCGCGGTTTATCTAAACCAATCTGATTTAGTAGTAACCAAGATTGGATCAAGTCGGGGCCATGAACATCTCCAGTTAAAGCTGCTCGGAGCGATCGCATCACTAAGCCTTTTTTGACTTTCTGCTCTTTCACAACTTGTTTGATAATGTCCTGAGCGGAGGCTTCTGACAGTTGCGGCTGATTTTCTAAAGCTGTGACAATCGCCTCAAGCACAGCATTAGAACCTTCTTGCTTCAATTGTGTACTGCCTTCTTCGCTAAATTCAACTGTGTCGCTAAAAAACAGTTGGCCTTGAGGTACTGCATCTACCAGGCGAGTCAAACTCTGGCTAATTAAAGTTACTAGCTGTTTTAACCAGAGGCGATCGCGTCCACCATCAAATTTATAGCCAGCCGCTTCCCAATAGGGTATGAGTAAATCAGTGAGTTTATCTACTGGCGTTTTGTGGATATACTGACTGTTCAACCAATCCAGCTTGTCCCAATCAAACTTTGCACCTGCTTTATTGACGCGCTCAAAGCCAAATTCTTTAGCTGCTGTTTCTAAGGTAAATATTTCTTGCGTCGAATCTGGTGGCGACCAACCTAGCAATGTCATGTAATTTACCAAGCCTTCAGCAGTAAAGCCCATTTTCTGAAAGTCAGAAATGGAAGTGACACCATCTCGCTTAGAAAGCTTGCGCCCTTCCATATTCAAAATTAATGGCGTATGGGAAAACTCTGGAATTTTTGCACCCATTGCTTCATACAGCAGAATTTGCTTGGCAGTGTTGGCGATGTGGTCTTCTCCGCGGATGACGTGGGTGATTTGCATATCGATGTCATCCACTACAACGACAAAGTTGTATAAAGGTTGACCGCTACCCTCTTCTGAAGCGCGGGCGATGACCATATCACCACCTAAATCGCTACCTCGCCAAGACATCTTTCCCCTTACTAGGTCATTCCAGACAATTTCCCGCCCATCTTCGATTTTGAAACGAATTACAGAGGAGCGACCTTCTGCTTCAAAGGCGGCGCGTTGTTCTGGCGTGAGGTTGCGGTGACGGTTGTCATAGCGAGGTGCTTCGCCTCTAGCTTTTTGAGCTTCTCGGAGTGCCTCTAGTTCTTCGGAAGTAGTGTAGCAGCGATAGGCTAATCCTCGATCTAGCAGTTTTTGTACTGCTTCTTTATAAAGATCCAGGCGTTGGGATTGGAAAAATGGCCCTTCATCCCAGTTAAGTCCTAGCCAGCGCAGTCCTTCAAGAATATTGTCGGTGTATTCGGGACGCGATCGCTCTAAATCTGTATCTTCTATTCGTAGTATAAATTTACCGTCGTGGTGACGGGCAAATAACCAGTTGAATACAGCCGTTCTTGCTGTACCAATATGTAAATTTCCAGTTGGACTCGGCGCAATACGGACTCTAACAGTCACAGTTAATTCTCTCTTTCGCAAAGCATGATAAATGTAGCTTATATTTAAATCTTGAATCCTGAGTCAACCTCTTTGGGTAATTCAAAATCCAATATCACCTAAGTTAAGTGATTTGCTACTCATAAATTTAGAACGGGACTGACGGGGCTCGAACCCGCAACTTCCGCCGTGACAGGGCGGTGCTCTAACCAATTGAACTACAGTCCCTTGTTTGGCAACTTTGCTATTATCACTATTTTTTCTTTACTTGTCAAGTGTTTTGGAGTCAGGAATTAGGAATTATTTTTGTTACGTATCTCCAAGCGGCGAATTATACGTTAAAAAGACCGCGATAACACAACCTGTGGCTCTGATTCCAGATGTTGCAATATTCGGGATTGCATTTGTTTATACTGCTGTTTCAATAGCTGTTTGCTCAATTGGGGTTGAGAAGCTGGCGGTAGACGATGACTCTGTTGCACCCAAGTTTTCAACATTTGCCGTTGAGTTGGCTCAATGCGGCTGCTGAGAACCTTGATGCAAGAATGTGGTGCTTCCAGAGTAAAGAAAATCAAAGGATATTGTTCATTTTCAGCCAGAAAACTTACCATTTTCAGATTTTGGGGATTTTGCATATCTAAGTAGCACGGTAGCCACTTAGGAGCGAATTGCCGATTATAGAGTACAGTTACCCACAACAGCATCGGATGAGGGGATGTCACAAAGACAAACTGGTTATAACGGGTAGAAACCGCATAGTTTTTGATTTCTTGTTTAGATAACATCAACCATAGCGCTGTTATAGATCCTTGTGGAGTGTCTAGAAGCTGGGGAAAAACAATTTCTTGAATTGGTTTATTTTGAGGCCACAAAAGTTGCCGATAGCTTTGTTCTACAGTGATTGGTAATGCAGAATTCAAAGGGCTAGTGAGAATAGAATTAGAGGCAAAATTTTTAGGCAAAGTGGGACAATCCGACTGTTCTAGACTGTTTAAAACTTGTAAAATTTCAGCGATATTTTGAGGGCGATCGCTTGCTTTTTTAGCCAGACAAGCCATAATTAAATTATTTAATTTCTGAGGTATTTTAAGAGTAGGTTTAACATCTGCGATCGTTTTTGGTGCTTCAAAATGATGTGCTTTATACCAAGCACCAAAGTAATCAGTTTCTGTTTCCCAAGGTTTTTTGCCTGTAAGCATCTCAAACATCATCACACCCAGGCTATAAATATCAGAGCGACTATCTAATTTTTCCCCATCTAGCTGTTCTGGAGAACAATAGGGTAAAGTGCCATTAAATCCGCTACTTGTACTAGCTGTTGATGCATAATTCAAAAATCTAGCAATACCAAAATCGAGAATTTTAACTAACTGGCCCAATATCGGATCGGGAATAACTAATATATTGGCAGGCTTGATATCTCGATGAACCAACGGACAAATTTTGCCATCAATGTTAATTCCTTGATGGGCACACTGTAAGCCCAAACAAATTTGGCGAGAGAGAGTCAAAAACATGGGCAGAGATAACGGAATCAAATCTTTTAAACTCTTGCCACATAAATATTCCATGACGTAGTATGGTTTTCCTTTCTCATTCACACCATAATCATACGCCCGCACTATATGTACGCTCTTTTGACTCAAGGCTGCACTCATTAAAGCTTCACGAGCAAAGTCTTGTTGCATTTTGGTATTAACAACAGTTTGAGTCAAAAACTTGATAGCAACTGGTATACCTCCTAATAAAACATCATTTGCTAAAAAAACTTCACCCATGCCACCGCTGCCAATTAATTGCTTGAGTTGATAACGATTGGCAAGTAAGCCCGTACTACTTGGAGATGTAAATGGGCTTTGATTCACTTTGTTCACCTCTGATGCTGAGTCCATTTAAAGTTAGCAATAAACACATAAAAATCTTCTTAGTTAATGGTGGCAAGCATTTTAATTTTGTTAGCAGAACTTCAACGAGGTAATAGCATTTTCAAAAACATTTCCAAAAATTTATTCATCCAAGTTTTTAAAACTTCTGTCTCAGATTTTTGATGTGTGGCTAAGTTTCGTAATATATCTAACTTCAGCTTTTCGTACTCTGTTTTTAGAATATTTTTTGCTTGACTAGGCAAAATCAATTCATTTGACTGTTGACTCATATCTAACCAATCTAAAAGTTGCTGACGCTGTTTAGCCGTGAGATTTAAAGTCGTTACATGAGAGCAATGAGTTGGTTCTTCTAAGGGGAAAAATAGTAAATGATAGTAGCCTAATTCTGCTAAACCACGTGCTATATTTTGACCTTTGCTATCTTTTAAATCCAGAAAATAAGGTAGCCACTTAGTCATAGAAGATTGGGCGTCATATAGTACTGTTACCCACATTAGCATCGGGTATACATTCATTTTACTAATAAATTCAGTACTATGTATTTTATCCAAAAATTTTGCAATTTCTTGTTTAGGCAACATTGCCCAAAAAGTTGGTATAGGTCTTTGAGAAGTCTGTAGTAAATGGGGAAATCCAATTGGCGCAATTGGTTTATTTTTAGGCCAATTTTTCTGCAAACACTCTTTTTCTGATATTAAAGTTGCGGGTACTAATTGAACTGGAAGCGAGACTTTAATAATGTCAGTACTATTACTATAGATAACATTATTAACTTGAGCATTAACTTTTTCTAAATCTTCTAATATTTGGTTGATATTCTGAGGGCGATCGCTGACTTCTTTAGCTAAACAACTCATCAATATTTTTTCTAATATTTCTGGTATTTTAACTTGCGGATTTACTTCTTCAACTGTAGGTGGCATTTGAAAGCGATGGGCTTGATACCAAGTACCAAAGGAGTTACTTTTTGTTTGAAATGGATGTTTCCCTGTCAGCATCTCAAACATTAATACTCCCAAACTATAAATATCAGAGCGGACATCTAGCAGTTTACGCCCTTCCATGTGTTCTGGAGAACAGTAAGGCAAACTGCCAATAAAAGAATCTGTTAGGGTCATCCCACTCCGCTCTGTTAAAAACTTGGCAATACCAAAATCTAGTATTTTAACAATTTCACCTTTTTTACTATCTTCAGCAATAAATATATTTTCTGGTTTAATATCTCTATGAACAATAGGATAAATTTCCCCTTTAAGACTGATACCTTGGTGGGCACATTGTAAGCCTAAACAAATTTGATTACAAATTTCTAAAAACTTTGATATTGTTAAGGGCTGAATTTTCAGAATTTGTTTGAGATTTTTTCCTTGGAGGTATTCCATTACATAAAATGGAGTTTTATCCTCAGTAACTCCATAACTTAAAATGCGAACTATATGTTTACTTTTGCGACCCAATTGAGCGCCAATAAAAATCTCTCTGGCAAAACGTTGGGACATTTGTTGGTTTGACAAACTAAGTGATAGGATTTTGATTGCGATCGGCATACCGCCTTTAGCAGTATCTTCTGCTAGATAAACTCTACCCATGCCCCCTTTGCCAATCAAATCTCTGATTAAATAGCGATTGTTTAAAAAGTGTCCGATGTAATCGTCTAATTCTGCTTTTTGCCCTACCATACTCTCAATTTTATTTTCTGGCATAAAAATCATTTATAAAAAATGTTATTGGCAAAATACTTTAATTTAGTCTAGCTAATTATTAAATTGAAATCTCAGAAATATCTGAACTTTGAGAAAATTAATTATATGCTGTAAATATGCTTAAGCTCTGTGCAAAAGCTGCTAAACATTGTGTAACATATTTATTAAGGAGTACGGTTGAGAAATTACACGTAAACTATAAATAAGCTAGATAAAGTTACTTAGTAGATTCCGTGAATACACAGGAATAATCAAAAATAACTAAATAGAAGTCAAGCCGCGATGTCTACGACAGTCCACGCCTACGCACTTTTTTTCTATACGGTTAAAGGTTAAAATTTGGGATGAAACGGCGTAATAATCTAATAAGTGGATTTTCAATTTTAATTTTAAAGGCCAGTATTTGGGTGCGTTGTAGGGAGTTAAAATTGTTATCACTGATAAGAATTAATGATTGTTGACCATCCGGTAGTTTTGGACCAAGAGTTAAGCCTTCGATGTTGTCTAGCAGTACATCTAGTTTTCTCAGATCTAACAGCAGTTTTTTCTTAACAGGTTTAATATTTTTGGAGTCAACTGCTAAAAGGCTATCAATATTATGAATATCATCGGCTTCTTCTAAAGAAACCTGAAATAAGGAAATAGCAAATCCTAAACCAGTAAAAGACCTTTCTAAACTTAAGAAGTGTCCTTGATTATCGAGAGCAAGTAAATCGGGTAATCCACTAGCAAATTTGCCAATCAGATTCAAAAATGGTGCAACTGGTTCAGTTTGGTAAAGAAATTCCTTTTCTGACTGGTTGTTGAGCAAGTTGTATTGCAAAATTCGGCAAGGACTACCGATATTAGGTTTAGCTGCGACACCATCTTGAATTAGAGCATTTTCGGTGGCTGTGAATAGATGCTTATTATCGGGTGTGATGGTGAGGCTTTCAAAAGCCAAATTGTTGCGGATACCTTTTTGATTAGTTTTATCTGGTAAAAATTTGTTTGGTATCGGGAGTGTTGCAATTTCTCTGCCAGAAGATAGTGAGAACTCTTTAACAAAAGGATTGATTAATTTTGCAGCATCGCCTTCAGAAGAAATAAATACAGTTGCTTTATTAGTTAATGCAATACCTTCTGTATCAGTTTCAGCAGGTCGAAATGTTTGACCATTTTCATTTAATAATGTGGTAACGCTGACTGGAATAATTCCACCTTTTTGTAAATAACCTTTACTAAAGTCGATTTTCAAAGTGTAGAAACGAGCCGCAGCTTTTTGTCCACGATCGTCAGAGATAGCATAATAAAGGTTGTCTTTTGTATTATATGTAATTCCAGATAAACCTCCAATTTCACTTTTTTGAAAGATTAGGCCTTTTGGTAAGATAGCTTCTCCGATAAATTCTATGCTACTGATTTCAACACCATTTGATGGGAGCTTTGTGAGTACTATGGTAATAATTATAATCGGAATTAAAAATAAAAATATTCGTGGAAATTCGAAGATTTTTTTACTTAGCTGCATAGATTTTTTCGTTAAATCAATATTTATAAGGACTTATAACTGTACGTTCCTATAAATAATATCAATTAAATAAGCAATTGCACAGATATAAGCCTGGAACTTCTTACTAAATCAGGCTTTTTTAATTTTGAATTTTCCAGAAAGTCTGAGATGATGTTTCTTTTACCTAGACTTTTCAAGACTTATTTTGAATTTGAAAACTTTTAGAAAATACGAAATTACTTAGGCTCGTCGCAAACCATATTCATCTTGAAAAAAGTTGACAAGCCAATCTTTGACTTTAAGGGTGGCGCGGCAGTCATCTTCATTGTAACGTTGGATTATTTCTAATAAGGTGCGATCGCCTGTTTCTAACCATCGATCGTACCAGTAAATACACTTGGCACCACTGGCTTCTCGATCGCGCCACTCAAATCCTATCCAACGAGCGATCGCTTTCAAGGCATAGCTTTCTACGGGCAATGCTACACTTTGGGTTAATTGTTCATACACATCGACAAACCGATTCAGTACAGGACGCACTAAGGAGTGTGGAGTGCCGTAAAGTTTTGCCAACCGTTTGACTGTATCAAACTCGTAGACACAAAAATGATAAATTGGCGCTTCGGGATATTGCCAAACCAAATCTAAAAATTGCTGCCAAACTAATTCTTCGTCTTCTGGTTTGTCTGCTAAAAAAGAATAAAATTGTTCTGTATTAGCCTGTCTATTAACGACCAAAACCCCTAAAAGATAATCTAAATCTAAGTCTGGCTGGGCTTCAATATCAAAATAAAGCTCTATGGGCGCTGTAAATGTAATATCTTCTGTTGGTAGCGGATATGGTAGAACCAACGGTCGTTTTTCTAGTGCAGATTGAGCTTGTACTACCAATTTGGGCGCTACTTCGCTGTCAAAACCAAGTAGTTTTTCTAAGCTGCTGGGACTGGTATTAGCAAGAGATTCCAGTGTGGTAATGTCTAAGGCTTGGAGTTGAGTGTAGCGCAGTGGTGTTACACCTGGTAGCAGTGAGAGATGTTTTTCAGATTGAGCGATCGCATAACATTCACTATACCAATGGCAAAAATTGCACTTTTGGCGAGAAATAAACACCTCTGGCGGATTGGGTGACTCTAAAACTTGAATAAATTCCTCCAGAATCTGCTGCATCCGTGGCATCCATTTAAACAGATCCACTGCATAATTTGTATTTTTACTTCGCAATATAAGCGAAGCTGTTTCAGGTGCAACTCCCTGCACTGATGCCAACACTTGGACATGAAATGCAGCGACAACCTGATATTCTTGCTTAGGGCGCTTACCCAGTTCAATACTCGTCGGGACGTAGATCCAATCTCCAAAATGGGATTGTCCCGGTTGTTTCACGAGTAAATCTGGACGACTTAGCAGAGTGTCTGCTTCAGAATAATTTGCTAACAGTACTCCTTTATAGATGTACTCAACCCCACGCTGCATCAATTCTAAAGTTGCCTTCTCTGCCTTTTCCCAGTTTCCATAAGAATAATCTGGTTGGTGATAAGTCATCTGTGCCAAAGCACTCAACTGATGAGCGATTTTGTCCTGTTGGAGTTTCCGTAGCAACTCATTGGGAGCATCGCGCTGACTTTTGTCACCGTGGATATCTAGAAAAGGTCGGCGTTTACAGCGTTGGTATTGCAGTAGGAGTTCAGCATTAATTAGCATCCTTTTAAGTTAACAAGAATTAGCAGAATCTGGGAGTAACTGTGACAATTAAAATCTGGAAGTGGCGATACCTGCTCTGCGAGACGCTACGCGAACGGTGGGCTAGGCCAGCGCGCCACGCTTAATTTGCCGTTTCTTTTATACTGTCAACAGCTAGAGCGTTTGCTTTTCTGCCAAATTACAACTAAAAGAGAGTAAAAATCACAGTTTATCCATTATTACTATGACTAGTATTTTTGCATCACCAATCAAGCTCCATCGTCATCGAGAGCAATTTCCCGCTTTAGGTAATAAGGCTTATTTTAACTATGGAGGACAAGGGCCGATGCCCCAAAGGGCAATGGATGCGATCGCCCAAACTCAAGCTTATGTTCAAGAAATAGGCCCCTTTGGTAATGAGGCATATAGCTGGATAGCGCCTCAGACTCAAGCTGCCAGAGTTGCGATCGCTTCGGAGTTACATGCACCATCTGAAACAATTACCCTCACGCAAAATGTCACAATTGGCTGTAATATCGCCATGTGGGGCATCGAATGGCGTGCTGGCGACCATCTCCTACTTTCAGACTGCGAACATCCAGGCGTAATTGCTACAGCCCAGGAAATCTCGCGGAGATTCGCTGTGGAAGTTACTACCTGTCCTCTAAAAGCAACTTTAAATGAGGGCGATCCGGTAAAAGTTATTGTCCAGCATTTGCGTCCCAATACCCGTCTTGTGATCTTGAGTCATGTTTTCTGGAATACTGGTCAAGTTTTACCTCTTGATAAAATTGCCGAAGTATGCAGGAATAATTATTCTTTTTTACTGATAGATGCTGCCCAATCTGCTGGTTTATTGCCTTTAAACTTGACTGAATTGGGAGTAGATTTTTATGCTTTCACTGGTCACAAATGGTTATGTGGCCCAGCGGGTGCTGGTGGCTTGTATGTCCGCCCAGAAGCACGAGAAAGCCTAAAACCTACATTTATTGGCTTGAATGGCATTGTTGTAGATAGTCAATCTCAGCCTGTGGATTGGCTTCCAGATGGGCGGAGATATGAAGTATCGACATTAGCTTATCCGTTGTATCTTGGGTTAAAGGAAGCGATCGCAATTCATCAGCAATGGGGAACGTCACAGGAACGTTATGAGCAAATTTGTCATCGCAGTGAGTACCTCTGGCTACAATTGACGGCGTTACCCAATATTAAATGTTTGCGAACTTCCCCACCTGAAAGTGGTATAGTCTCTTTTCAACTTGCAAATAATCAGCCTCAAGCTCATTTGAAGTTGGTGCAATTTTTGGACTCACAAAAAATATTAACTCGGACAATTGCCGATCCTAGCTGTATACGTGTTACCGTTCATTACTTTACTTTAGAATCGGAAATCGACTTATTGATTGAGGCGATTCAAAGGTTTTGCAAAATTAATTAAAAGTTAGGAATTATAAGTCTGGAAATTATGATTTTAACTCCTAACTCCTAACTCCTAACTCCTAACTCTTAACTCATAACTCCTAACTTAAAAATGGAACGCCCAATCTTATACTTAGCAATAACTAACCACGGCTTTGGTCATGCTACCCGTACGGCTTCTGTAGCTGCCACAATTCAAAAGTTATGTCCAGAAGTTCTGCTAATTGTGGTGAGTACTGCCCCACGCTGGTTGTTAGAGTGCTATATAGATGGCGATTTTATCTATCGTCCCCGTGCATTTGATTTGGGTGTGGTACAAACAGATAGTTTGACAATGGATAAAGTAGCAACTTTAAAAAAGTCGCTGGATATTAAGAAGCATCAAAATTCGCTGATTGCCTCAGAAGTGAATTTTATCCGTCAAAATCGCGTTAATCTTATCTTGGCAGATATTCCCTTCCTCGCTCCTGGGTTTGCCAAAGCGGCAAATATTCCCTGCTGGATGATGAGTAACTTTGGCTGGGACTTTATTTACCGGGATTGGGGAGGCGAATTTACCGCAGTTGCAGATTGGATTAGTGATTGGTATGCAAAGTGCGATCGCTTGTTTCGTCTTCCTTTCCACGAACCAATGCCAGCTTTTAATAATATCACAGATGTCGGCTTAACAGGCGGTTCCCCCCGTCACTCTGCTGATGATTTACGTTCTCTGTGGGGAATAACTGCACCAGTCGAAAAAACTATTTTGTTGACCTTTGGCGGGTTGGGTTTACAGCAAATTCCTTATGATAAACTACAGCGATTTCCAGATTGGCAATTTATTGTATTCGATCAATCTGCCCCTGATTTACCTAATTTAGTGAAAATTAATGACCACAAATACCGCCCTGTAGATTTTATGCCTATTTGTGGGCGAGTTGTTTCTAAACCTGGTTATAGTACTTTTTCGGAAGCCACAATACTAGGATTACCAATTGTCACTATACCGCGTGAAGACTTTGCCGAAGCAACTTTCATAGTAGAAGGCATAGCTAATTATAATCAGCATCAAATTATCACCCCATCTGAGTTTTTTCAAGGGACTTGGAATTTTCTTTATGAGTTACCCCAACATCCAAGGCAATCTCAACAAATTGCTAAAGATGGTAATGAAGCGATCGCTAAAGCTGTTATCAATTATTTACAGACGAAATAAAGTTATTGAAAGTAACATCAATGTAATCATGCAAACTCTAACCATAGATAAATAAATCTATGTCTCAAGAATACAATTTACAGATGTTAGCTGACTTCAGAAAGATTTATAATAACCGTACTCAATCTAGCGATCAACTAACGGCAAACCAACAACTAAATCAAGCAGATTGAACTGCTAACTAGCTTTTACTGTCATCAATAGTTACTGTTTCAAATGACTCACTACCAAAAGTTACTAAAAATTTCTACTACTGGTAAATCTTTTTACAACATAACTGCAAAAATTGCAGATGCAGTTGCAGAATCGGGTGTTGAAACTGGTCTTTGTACTTTATTTTTGCGCCATACTTCAGCCAGTTTGGTCATCCAAGAAAATGCCGATCCTGATGTTCTTGTGGATCTAGCTAATTTTATGTCAAAACTCGTCCCAGAATCAGGCAAATACATTCATGATGCAGAAGGCCCCGATGATATGCCAGCACATATTCGTACTGCACTCACCCACACTTCTGAACATATACCTATTAATCGCGGCCACTTAGTACTAGGAACTTGGCAGGGAATTTATATTTGGGAACACCGCCAGCGCAGTCATTCTAGAGAATTAGTTGTTCACATTTCTGGATAGCCGATTCTCAAGTTTTATTGAAGGTATGGTTTTGTAGAGTTTAAATACTCTGGTTATACTGTCTACATTTTGGATATAATCTCCTAAAATCACGGTGATATGCATTAAAAAAATATCGCCTTGATAAATTTTTCATCACAATTATTGATGCAAAACTGACTAGATATGCATTAAATAGTCCGTGTATATTTGTAAATCAAAAAGTTAAGTTTATTTGTGATTATTCAATAATCCGCTGATGCCAAGATACACTAATATTTAGTATCAACTGCCTGGGTTATTACTATTACTATGAAGCAAGAACTAACACCAATTAATACTTTTCAGATTATTGATGAAATCCTTGCCCAGCAGTCTGTTAATTTATTTTCACTGAGTCCCCAAAAAACGTTAATTACCAGCTTTGCAGAATTAGGCAATTTGATTGCAGAACAAAATACCGACATTCAAATTATCACAACTATTCAAGACACTCTCAAAAGCATAGTCCGTACTCAATTGCAAAACTTCCCAGAAAACATCTTCTGGGATTTTGATTTTCTGGTAAGTAGTATGCTTAACCAGGCTTTAAATGCAGATGAGGGCGCTATTCCTTTCTTAAAAGTTTTTGGTGAAAAGATGGTTTGTCTGACAGAAATGTTCGGTAATAAAACGGAAATGCGCTTTCGTTATGTTCATGATTTTATGTATGGGTTTGAGTGGGCAAGATGGGTACAAAAAGAGCCACAAAAACGCGCACATATAGAGCCTTTTAGTCTGGTATTTTTGGATTATTTGCTCGTCAAAGGTAAAGAACTTTTACAACGTATTAATCATGGTCAGGTTGTATCTTATAAACTGTGTGAGACGGGCTACCGCAACCCCTTTACTTTTTCTCGCGAACCAGAAGATGAATACCGTCTGCTAACTTATCTGGCTGAAGAAGAACTTATTCCAGTAGCAGTATGGAACTGGAATGCTTGCCCTGTATGGAATAAACCTTTTCAGGAAATGCGCCAGCAATTAGCATTAAAATTAAATATTCAACCACAGAGACGCTGATTAGTAATTAAAAATTGCTGAAGAAAATAATTATGAAAATTGTTGATTTAATTACTTGGTTTGAAGCATGGGCGAATCCTTCTTGGTGTGAAAGTTGGGATAATTGTGGCTGGCAAATTGAACCAGGAGTTTTGCAGGAAAAAATACGGGTTTTGGTGTGTTTGACACCGACTTTGGCGGTAATGCAAGAAGCGATCGCAGAAAATGCTAATCTGATATTTGCCCATCACCCCTTGATTTTTAATCCTCTCAAATCTTTACGCACTGGTGAAGCGATCGCGGAAATGGTACGGTTAGCCTTTATCCATAATATTGGTATTTATACTGCCCACACGAATTTTGACCAAGTGCAAGATGGGACTGCTGACGTTTTAGCTCAGATTTTAGAACTCAAAGAAGCTACTCCCATAGAAGTTACACAGGGAGGATTAGGATATGGTCGTGTTGGTTTGCTAGAGCCATTTCTAACACTACAGGAATTACTCGCAACTATTCAAACCCGACTTTCTCCCCCTAATTTGATTTTTTCCCCAAGTGCTGATTTACAGCAAACAATTTCACGAGTTGCTGTTTTGGGTGGTTCGGGGGCTAGTTACATTTCAGCCGTCGCCAAAACAGGTGCCCAAGCTTATCTGACTTCTGACTGCAAATTTCATCAGTTTCAAGAAAGCCGCGATCGCAATCTCATTTTAATCGATGCTGGACATTACGCTACCGAACGTCCGGCTTGCGATCGTTTGGTGCAAAAATTCCAGTCTTTAAACTTAGACTGGGTGCAATTAAGTCAAAAAGATGAAGATTTCCGACAGTTTTTTGCTTGATTGCTAATGCTTGATTGTATTTTGTGGATGCTTGTTGAAAAAATTTTTGTATTTTAATTTTTTTAAAACATTCAGCTTCTCAACATTGATGTTGACAATTTCTATGCCTTTTTATCTATGTATATTAATAGACGAAGTATCGAAAAATCATATTGTGATGTAAATCACTGGTTGAACGTAATACTAATCACACAGTATTAATGTTTCATATCAATGAGTAACAAAGAAAAATGTTCCACACTAAATATAATAATTTGCTCACTCTGCCCTAATCAAGATGATTCGCACAATTATTGCATCTGCTTTCCAAACTGGATATCTGAGTGTTGAATCTGAGGGTTTACTCCAGCAGGTGCTAGCCACTAAATGCTATCAGTCAGAGGATTTGCCAGAGATTGCAGCCCTATACGATGCAGTTCGCGCAGGAAAAATTAAACGAGAAGCATCCTCGTCGAACGTGCTTATAGAATTTCCCTTACCACATAAACCCTCCTGAGACTTCTGGAGTAAAATTTTCTCATGGTCTTTTCCCTCTACCTCTTCCCTTACGCTGTTGCCTTTTTTTAGGCAAAAACCTGAAAAACTTAAAACTATTTGGGTGTTGTTGTTGAAAAGCATCAAGGTCAGCAAGAGAATGAGTTAAGATCAGATACAAGTGGGTAAAAGTAAAGCCAAGTCCCCGGACTTCCCAGTAATGCCAATGATTAAAAGTAGGCAAGTTAAACAACCGCAATCAACGATTGTTTTGGAGTATTCTTTATTACATAATGGTAAGAATGACTCACCAACAAATATAAACCTGGTTAGGACAGGTACCGAATTGTCTGACTTCTATAGAAGCAAACATTCCCTAGAATAAGCCGGAGCGAGATTGAGTTCATTGCTAGAGCATCTGATTTATGACCCAATATTATCCTGATATTTTGACAACTATAAGCAAATCTTGGGATTGGGTTATGAAGGGTACTTGTTCTGAACAGTGAAATTAACCTCTTAAAGGTGTAATGTAATGGGGTAGAACCCAGATTTTGACAGGTTTAACTACGTTGTTTAAAAAGGCAGAAACAGTACATGCTACACCGCAAGATTTATCAACTGTGTTGCGATGGGCGCGAGGTATGTGTTTTCTTGCGGGACCAGCAACGCTGGATTGAACGCGCCCGCATCATAGACATAGAGGGAGATTTAGTGACCCTACGCTATGAAACAGAAGAAGAGGACGAAGTTTGTTCTTGGGAAGAAATGGTTCGCCTCGAGAGCATTGGTGCTGTAACGCAAAAATTGGCTTCAGTACCGCGCGGTAATGTAGAACCTCTGATGACTGAAGATTGTCCCGAAGCAGAGCGCATCCACAACCGTTACACTGACTCGAATCCAGAATAATTCTGTGCTGAGTGCTGAATGCTGAGTAACAAATCCTAACTCAGCATTAAGCATTCAGGACTCAGGATTAGATAAGCCTTCAAAGGCAGGACAGTAACCTTCGAGAGTTACCTTAAAGTTATACAAAGGGGAAGCTGGGTTCCAACACCGCTGCCCCCTTTGATGTCGGCAAGTACCACAACAGTCTACATCTGTCCATGTATAGCGATCGCTGTTTTGGTTGAGCAGTTCTCGTTGAGACAATCCCCTTAATACTAGTTCTTCCCCTTGCCAACGAGCTTCGATTAAACCAGTATCGGCAAATTGCCGCCAACGCGGATCGGCAGTAATCACATTGGGTAGGGTGATTGTGATTACTGTTCCTAACTCTGTCAGTTCGCCTTCGTAGTTAGTCTCAGGTGCTGCCGGTTGTAAAAATGTGTCGCCGATGGGCAGTTCTACTAAGGTATCAGCCGCCGGGGAATGTACGTGGTAGCGGTTTTGCAACTCCTCTAAGCTAGTCAGGTCTGCCAAGTAGGCAGGAGAACCGTGGACAAAAATGACGTGCTGGGGTCGCAAATTATGAATTAGCTGCGTAGTACCAGGGCCATCACTATGTTGAGCTAAAAGATAGGTTTCGACAGTGGTGGGCGCTAAATATTCTTTGTTAACTTTTATATCAATTTTTTCTGGTAGGAGAATCAGCCAAGGGCCTGTATCTAATTGGCAGTGTTCGCCTAAATCAGATGTCGAGTCGGTAAGGACAATACAGGGTGACTTGCCTACACTGGAGCGATGTTCTGGTTGTAAGCGACGCACGCGGGGACGTACCCGTTCATCCCAAAACAAGGGTTGATGGCGGGCGAAGTTTTGCACCGATGGGGGGAGATGGGGTAGCAGTTCCAGGTATGCATCACACCCAGTGGCGACAGCACCATCTACCCAGATATCTAAATCTCGTCCGGTGAAGTGGTGATGCGATCGCAAGAGCATTAATAATTCTTGACCTAATCCTAAAGCCGGGGTGGGAAGGATTACAGAACAATGGTCAGCGATCGCGCGATTAATTCGCTCGGCTAGTTGATTTTCTTGGTTGCGGCGGTGAGGATGACGCGATGTGCCATAACTACCTTCAATGATTAGCACATCCAAGTCTAAGCCCCGCAGTTCCTCCAAACGCAAACCTTCTACCAACCGGGAGTTCGATAAGAAAAAGTCCCCTGTATACAGTAGCTTGTAAGTACGCTGCTGGGTGGTGTAGGTCAGGAGAATTGCTACTGCCCCTGGTAAATGTCCTGCGGGAAATAATTCTGCCACCAAACCATCTTGGAATTCCACTGGCGATCGCAATGGCAAGGCATGACAAAATTGAGAAATTTGCTCAGGGTCTTCGTCTACCCAATTTAGCGGCAGCAACTTGCTAGTCACCTCACTACCATATATGGGTAATTTGGGAAAAGCTTTATGCAGAGCCAGTAAGCCTTTGGCGTGATCTGGGTGAGCGTGACTAATCAAAACTAAATCTGCTGGTAGGGGCGAACTAATTCCACCTATCGACTTAGTAAGCCCCTTAGCCAGCGATGAAATATCCTCAAAACCACAGTCCAATAGGATGCGGTGTGGGCCCATTTTCACCAATAAACACACGCCCTCATTGTCATGCTGGACACTATAGGGCAAACATTCTAATTCACTACCCGCCTCCGCAGCATCTACGCGAGAGGATGCCGATAGATTATCCCTCATGCTCTCCTCCCCTCAAACCTCATCATCATGGACATATCCCAAAAGCCAAAAGTTACACAAATTTTGCTTTTGTGACTTAGGGGTAAGTTTTATCGTGCGCCCCTACACCCTGAGAATACAGATTTTTGATTGGGGAGGACGCCTGCACCGAACCCGCACTGGTTCAGAAAGGTGGGCTAACGAGAAGCTATCAAACTTGGAGCTACAGCAGTTTGCCTCTGGTTTCTTTTCCCTTTACAAGTTTTGAGCGCTCTTAGCCAACTCACCCTTCGGGAAGTCGATCGAGCGTTTACAGATATCTCTCAATGTGCGGAGCCATTGCCATGATAGTTATCTGAATCATAAAATCCGTTTTTCGTGCCGAAAAATAAGCACGAAACCGTAAATATAACTGTTAATCCAGCTAGAATCAGCTTTACATCCATTTGTCTGCTGCCCTTTACTCAAAGACTTTCCTATATTAATTTAGTGCTTCCGCAATCAAACGGAATCACTAGAAAATCTTTACTATGCTTATATGGATTGGGCAATAGGTAAATTTACCACAATCAGTCAGATTGTAGAACCTTTCGGTCAAGCTGTCTATCCATCTAGATGTAAAACAATATGACAGCAGGGGCAATCCTCTACAGCACGTAAAAATTCTCATCTAAAATCTGCTCAATCGAAAAAGGACAAACGGTAGGATACTCACTTTCTTCCGGTATCCGAATCCCAAACTTAGCTAGCTTATCTTCCTTAATCCCTAGTAGTCTGCCAACCCAAAAATGCTAAGTGAGGACTGGGAAAAGGGGAAAGGGAAAAGGGTAAGGGATTTAAACCCTTTTCCCCTTCCCCTTTCCCCTTTTCCCCGCCAAGTTTCCTTGGCGAACTACTAGCTTTCGAGCATCTGGGTAGGCTTTTTCCACTGCCTCTATTAGAAAACTTTTGAGAGAAGGAGTATCTGCCAAATTATTGATAACTCGCTGACGATGTTCAAGTATGGAGCTAGACCAGTTTCCTTTCATGCTATCGGGGATATCATACTGAACGCGTAACTTGAGTAAATGTGCTAATAAAATTGTCAGATAGCTACTCACTCGATCGTAGCGATGAAAGCGATTAGAGCCAAGGTGAATAAAATTGCCTGCGGTACACTGCGTAAACGCGGCTACACAAACAAAGAAGACGCGATTTATCGCGTCTCTACATGAGGGTTTTGTTGTTCATTTTGGACTGTATTGGGATTTAACTTTCTTACTCCGTTCTGAAATTACAAATTACGAATTACCTAGTTCGCAATAACTGCACAAAGGTATTACTCACCGTATTGTCTTTAGTATCCGCCGCATATTGAATCAAATCTTCCCGCAGTTCTTTGGCTGCATCTAAAGGAAGTAAGGTTGCCAGCAAGAAATAAACGCCACGAAAACGAGGGTCGCCCATTCTATCAACTAATATTCCTTCGGCGGTATCAGTTTCGCCGAGAAAGTTTTGCACCAAGAAGAAATCCATGATTTTATCGTGGCGGAAGTACCATTCTTTCTTGGCTTCGCCTTTTTCATCTTGCCACTGACGGCTGACTACCATTTTGTATTTCTCGTCTTCTAAAGACATGGCGACTTGGTGAAATTCATCGGCGGGTAAGGCTTGTTTGTCTTCGAGTCGCATTTCGTAGACGGCGGCGGAAAATCTTTTAAGCGGAAATTCTTGTTTCCATTCTTGCTGGTATTCTGCCGCCATCAGGTTGTATTGCTGTTCTTGCAGGCGAAACAAGTTTGGCTGTTTACCTTGTGATAACATCAGCGCTACCACTGTTAGATCCATTGGATTGGAAAGAATTCGGCGGACAGCATCTAACTCTTCTTGGGCTTGCTGGTTATTGAGGACTTCTTTTAAATAATTGGTGCAAGCTTGGGTGTAATCAGCACCTTGAATTTTGGCATCTTGGGGGAGTCGCAGCTGACGGGAGATCAAAAACTCTTGAATTTGTTGTTGTTCGAGGGGCTGCAAGTAGTAGGTTTTGGCTGTTGAGGGGGGTGTCCACTCTAGGGGCTGGGTTGTCATAATAATGTTGCCCCGGAAATAGCTTTCGACAAACTGGCAGATTTTGGCGCGGGTTTCGGCGGTGACTTCGTTGAGTCCGTCGATGCAGATATCTATCGCGCCACTGTAAATCAGGTTTTTCAGGAAGCCGGCATCTTGGGCTTGTCCGTGTAGCTTGTCTTGGATGGCTTCAATTACGCCTTTATGACATTTCTGGGCGGGGAGATAAACGACTATGCGCTGGGAGTTTTGCAAGAGATGACGGAGAAACATCGACTTGCCTAAGCCGGAATCTCCTTCTAAGATAATTTGTCCTTGAATACTGGGTAAGGCTGCGGTAATTGGCAGGATGTCTCCTGATATGGGAACTTTGACTTTAGATTCTGGGAAGTATGATTGGTCATAAAAATTATCTAAGCCTGCGTCGGCTAATAGGGAAGGTTTGAAGGGTTCAAATAATTTGCGGCGGAAGGGGGGAAACCAGGTAAGGAGAAAGCCGACATAGCCCACGCCGAGAATACGGCGTACCCAAGGGTTCCAGAAGAAGATGGCTTGGATTTGGGGGAATTTGGGGTAGGCGAAGATCAGGGCAAGCCAAAAGGCGGCGTGAGTGAGGATAGTAATTCTGGCGTTGAAAAACCACTGCCAACCTTTGAGGTTAATTATGACTGATTGCAGTGAGTCAGCTTCGTTGTAACCGGCGTTTTTCAGGTTGTGGTAGTGAGTTTCTAAAATCCAAATATCTTGTTGTTGCCAAGAGACTTTTCTGGCAACTACAGCAATTTGCCTAGCTAAGTCTTGTTGTAAACGTGGAAATTCTTGACTGAGTTTCCAGGTAGTACGGAATTCTTCTAGTGTTTTGACACCTTCAGGGTGCTTCAGATTATCGGGAGTTGCTTGAGGTCTGCCAAGCCATTTTAGTAAAGTTTGCATTTGCTCAGTGCCGCCACCCAGCAAATAAGTCCAAAATCGCCAGAATTCATAATTATTCTGACCATAACCAAAACTTCCCTGATTTGGTTCGTAGACATAATTCAAAACTACAGCAACCTCTTCTAATTTCAGTTGTCTGATTTTTCCCAATGCCGATGCCGCACCTGAACGAACGTTGGCGGGAACCTTTTCATCCTTGAGGAAATTGAGGATGTCAGGGACATACTTGGCTGCGGCGTCTCCCAAGTTGCCCAATACCGATGCCGCACCTGAACGAACGGTGGCGTCCACCTTTTCATCCTTGAGGAAATTGAGGATGTCAGGGACATACTTGGCTGCGGCGTCTCCCAAGTTGCCCAATACCGATGCCGCACCATAACGAACGGTGGCGTCCACCTTTTCATCCTTGAGGATATTAGCGATGTCAGGGACATACTTGGCTGCGACGTCTCCCAAGTTGCCCAATGCCTCTGCCGCACCATAACGAACGGAGGCGTCCACCTTTTCATCATTGAGGAAATTGAGGATGTCAGGGACATACTTGGCTGCGGCGTCTCCCAAGTTGCCCAATGCCGATGCCGCACCATAACGAACGTTGGCGTCCACCTTTTCATCCTTGAGGAAATTGAGGATGTCAGGGACATACTTGGCTGCGGCGTCTCCCAAGTTGCCCAATGCCGATGCCGCACCATAACGAACGTTGGCGTCCAC
>NZ_JBALDP010000069.1:0-181237 GCF_036917355.1 Nostoc sp. | reverse complement strand
CCAATCAGGAAGTGGAAAATTACCAATTGGTAAGGACCGCCGTTGTACAACCACTCATCAAGAGAAGCTGCTTCCCAAATTGGGTAGAAGTGCAAGCCGATAGCGTTGGATGAAGGAACAACTGCACCGGAGATGATGTTGTTTCCGTAAATTAAGGAACCTGCTACTGGTTCGCGGATACCATCGATGTCTACTGGAGGAGCAGCGATGAAGGCGATTACGAAGCAAGCGGTAGCGGCTAGCAAGGTGGGGATCATTACTACGCCGAACCAACCGATGTAGATCCGGTTATTGGTGCTGGTGATCCATTCGCAGAATCGATCCCATACGTTGGCGCTTTCGCGACGTTGTAAGGTTGTTGTCATTGTTTTATAAATGCGATTATTTGCAGATGAATTAGGTAGGTTTGACTACCTGTTACACATCTTAAGGAATTTATTGCGTTTTGTAAAGTACTTTCAGAAAAAACTTTCTCTTGGGATTTACGCACCCACAGAAAATCCCCAAACCTTTGAAAAAGCGGGGACTTTGGATGATATCAATACTGTTCGGTTAAGCATTTTTAACTTGAAATTGGGTTTGGGGAAAAGGTTAAGGGGTAAAGGTTAAAGGTTTTTCTTTTCCCTTTTCCCCTTCCCCTTTTCCCCATAACCGAAAGGTATTGTGGATGATATCACTTTGGATTTTAGACTTCGGCTCCTTTCGACATCTCTACGAGATGCTACGCATTAGCGGAGCTTTCGCTTTAGCGATACGCTCAAGGTAAGTCGCTCAGTCGAACGATTTTGGATTGTGAAAAATCCACTTTATTCTTCAATTCGTTGCTGGCTGCTTGGATATAGACTCTATACCCACTTCTTGTAAAGGTGGACGCACAGATAAATAAACCAATGGGCCGAATAACGGTATCAAGGCTATTAACCAGAACAACTGCGGATTTTTCCAACCGCGACGCGCCATATCATCCCCCAGCAATGTGGGAAATAATAGGCAGAGTAAGCAAAAATCTAAACTCATCACATGGATGAAGCGGTTAGTTTGCCACTCTTGCACAAAACTGCCCCAATCTCCACCTCTTATGCCGTAGGTGACTAGAACAACCGTGGCTACTGTCAATACAAAACCAGTCACACGAGAATCTAGTAATTTGAGAAAAATATTCTTTTTACCGACAAACTGATTATTTGGTTCTCGTAGGGCTAAGTACGGCAACAATGCAAAAGCACCAACTCCGAAAGAGGCAGTAGCAAACAGCCAAGCAGGTATTTTTTGTCCTCTACCATCAATAAAGACTACTGCGCTGTAAATCAGAGGCCAGATGCCCATAAGGTTGAATAGTGCTATGACTAACGGGTTAATACCTTGCCACTGCCCAATAGAAAGGTTTTTAATTAACTCGAATGTACCAGGTTGCTCAGGAGGCGCGAGGAAAAAAGCATAGACAACAAATCCCAGCCACAGTAGACCAAAGGCAATTTTTCTAAGCATGAAAGATTTAAGTAGTATTAATTATTGATTTTGCCGTTATAAATCCGGCTATCTGCTTGCTATGTGGTATTGTTTGCTCGCCTAGAGGCGTAGCGGCTTGTTCCTAAAGATTAATCGCTAATTAAGGATTGAAATAACTGAAAGCTTCTGAAAGATAATCAGCAGCAGATGCTACTACTGCGATCGCACTTTCATAATCTAGACGCGTTGGCCCCAAAACTCCCACACTTCCTACGGGTATTGAACCTCGGCGATAGTTAGAAGAAATCAAGGTGCAGGTGCGTATCGGTTCTAATGGATTTTCTGCGCCAATGCGAACCGTTACTTTGGACTTACCACCATCCTCTGGTTCTGGTTCTTCAAATATTAATCGCCATAGTTGGTCTTGTTCTTCTTCCAGCAGGTGGATAATTGTTTGTACCTGCTGTAACTGGGAAAATTCTGGCTGGCGCAAGACTTCTGACACACCCCGAACCATAATTTGGGTTGCAGTCGGTGCAAGAGTGCGACGAGTCAATTCGGCAACTGAGTTTTTCAAAAATTCCCCGTAGCGTTGGAACTCCTGATCTAGTTCGCTCCAGTTAAGGTTGGCTAATTCCAACAGACTTCGCCCCCGCAAGTGGGTATTCAAAAAGTTAGAAACAATCTGTAACTCGCGATCGATTACCTCTGAATCCCGTTGGGTTTCTTCTGGTGTTGGCGACAAATCCATCAATTTGGAATGTGTCTCGTAACCATCAGTCACCACAATCAGCATGATCCGCCCAGCTTCAATTTGCACTAATTGCAGATGTCGCAATAACGCTGTAGTCGTTTGCGGCATAGTGATCAAGCTAATACAACCACTCAAGGTTGCTAAAATCTGCGCTGCTCCTTGTAGTAAGGTTTCTAAACTGCGATCTTCCCACTGGAGATGCTTTTGCAGTGCTATCTCTACTTCTCGCCCTAAAGTTTCTGTACCACTTTGTGGAAGCAAGCTACGCATAGCGTCTGTCTGCGATACGCTGCGCGAACGCAGAGAAGGTGTAATTAGCTGGTCAACATAAATGCGATAGCCTGAATCTGAAGGTACACGTCCAGCAGAGGCGTGTGGTTGGTAAAGTAATCCAGATTTTTCTAAAACACCCATTACATTGCGAATTGTCGCCGAGCTTACACCCAGATCGTACTCCTCAACCAAAGCCTTTGAACCAACTGGCTCTGCCGTAGCAATGTAGTGACGTACCGTTGCCCAAAGTATATGCTGTTGTCGATTTGTTAACTGAACTTCCATTATGGTATGTTTTGCTGAAGGCAAATTTTAATCAAACTCTCAAGAAATTTGTGGATTTAATCGAAAACAGAAAATATTAATAATTTATTAAGGTATCAAATTATATAACTATATTATGATAAGTATTTTTAAAGTTTATGTACAAAGCATTTTTTAAGATTAGGGTTGAACTAGTAGCTCGATTTTTTCGCAAAAACTGCTAGTTATAATGTACCCTTGCGATGCTTTTTTCTAACCGTACTTTTGCATAAATTTCTGCTTGCAACAGTATTATTAGATACGTATTCTCTTCAGCGGCTACTACCGAACTGTAATTTAGAGCAATCCAACATTTTTGTGCAGATGTACTTGATGCCCAAATTTCAAACTTTCCAGCAAGCCTCTAAATCGATCTACTTCTATTTTTAGCATAGCAAAAGTCAGATGGAAGAGTAAGTTCCATCTGAATGATGTATCCGAGCAGAAGCTAATACTGGGGAATTGAAGGGTCTACTAATTGGGAATAGGCATCAATACCACCCGAAATATTTTGCACATTTGTAAAACCTTGAGCAATCAACCACTGGCACATTTGGGCAGAGCGGATGCCGTGGTGGCATAATACCAAAGTTTCAGCTTCGGGATTGAAGAGGGTAGGTACTTGATCTCCCCATTCGGCAAATTGACTTAAAGGTAGGTTTACAAAGCCTTCAATGCTAGCGATCGCCAATTCTCCTGGTTCGCGCACATCTACTAGCTGAATACTTGAATCACTAGAAGAAAGACGTTGCGCCAGTTCTTCTACACTAATTTGGTTCATGGGTTGACTAAAAGAATTCCCGATAAACAGTCCTAATCTTATTTATGGTGGCAGAAAATCTCTGCCTTTGCATGAGTATCCATTCTCAAGAGGGTTGATTAATTCTGCTAGGCTTTCTGCTTAAATGGCTGTAAACCGTCTTTTTTAATAGGTTAAATGTGAATAGGCAACGTTCATTTATCGGTTTTATCGTCGCTGGGGCGATCGCATTGCTAGTAATTGCGATCGCAGGCTTTTACTGGTTTTTCGCTAAAAGTCCGGCTAACCTCATTGGTTCTAGCTCTGGGCCTGGTGCAGCCATATTCGTGTCGAAACTTTCTCCTGCAATGGTTTCATTATTGACGAATCCTGACCGTTTGCAGGCGTTGGAGCGCGAAGAGGAACTATCTAAACTCAAAACCAGTTTATTCGCCAAGAGTGGCATAGATTACAAACAAGACATTCAACCCTGGTTAGGGGACGAAATTACATTAGCGATCGCTACCTTAGATATCGATCGCGATCCAGAAAACGGACAGCAGCCAGGGTATCTGTTAGCGTTAGCAACCAAGCAACCGGAGAAAAGCCGCGAGTTTGTCGAATTGTTGTTTTCCAAACGAGCGTTATCTGGGGCAAACTTAGCTGTTGAACAATATAAAGGTGTAAAACTGATTTCTGACAATTCTCAACCAGAACAAGACTTGCTTGCTGGTGCTGTTGTCGGTGAAAACTTTGTGTTGTTTGCCAACGATCCAAAAGTACTACGAGATGCTATTAATAACGTCCAAGCGCCCGATCTGAATTTGACTAGCTCACCCGAATACCAAAAAGCTACCAAAGAACAGATCAAAGGAGGTTTAGCTGTAGCGTTCTTGAATCTTCCCATCGTGGCAAAATGGCAAGGGTTAGAGTTACCAGAACAACTTTATAACAGCCAAATTATATCCTTGGTGTTAAATCCTAAAGGATTGCTGGCAGAAACCACCTTTTTGACTTCATCAGAAATTGTCCCTCCATCTGCACCGTTATCTAAACCTGTGGGAGCATTGCAATATGTTCCAGCATCCGCAGGTTTAGCAATTTCCGGCTCGAATTTGAGTAACTTGGCTGACAGTGATTTAGCCAAACTCTGGAAACAAGCAACAGCAACTATATATGGTTCTGGGGAAGATGTGGTTTCTCGGTTAGCAAAACCTTTGGCGGATGTTCAAAAACGCTGGGGTATAAGCTTACCAGAGGATGTTTTTAGCTGGGTACAAGGAGAATATGCCATAGCATTGTTACCTGCGAAAAAGCAAACAACTTCACATTGGATTTTTGTGGTGGAAAAATCTGAGAGTGTGGAAAAAGGTGTTGCTCGATTAGATGCGATCGCCTCATCAAATGGACTCAGCATTAATCCCCTGACTATAGATCAGCAAAAAATCTCCGCTTGGACAGAGTTAACCACAGCGACAAAAAAAAGTGATGTCAAAGAAGGAGCATCTTTCAGCATTGAAACAAAAGTACAGGGATTGCATACAACTTTAGGAAATTACGAAATTTTCACGTCTGACTTAGAGACTATGGATGAAATTCTTACAACCAAGAATAATTCCATAATTGACAATGCTAATTTCAAAGATAGTATCGCTGCAATTCCCCTACCAAACCAAGGCTATATATATCTTGACTGGACAAAGAGCCAGAATTTGCTAGAGCGTCAAGTACCTGTTCTCAAGTTAGTGGAAGTTTTAGGGAAACCGTTTTTTAATAATCTGCGATCGCTCACAGTTAGTAGTTATGGAACTGACACGCGATCGCTCAAAGGTGGCGTTTTCTTCAAACTCCATAATTCGTGAGATTTTCACAGAAGCTTAAAGTACAGAAGGTAAAATAATTTTTTACCTTCTGTACTTTATTGCCTCATGATATTTACTTGTATTTCCTGTAGCATTTGCTAATTAATGGCTTCATTGCCAAAATGCTTCACTATCAACAGGTGCGATTTAATGCTGCTGTTTAGATCGAGAAACAACCTAGCAATTAGCTGTCCACTTTCCAAAACATTAACTGTGGCACATTTGAATGTGGCACAGTTAACTGAAATTTCACTGGATTTTTTTCACTAGAATATGTATATATCATCACTAATTTAAAAGCCTGTTGGAGGGCTACTATGAAATACTGTTGCCCCCGACTTCAGTTTCGCGGCGGTTGGCTGTTGGCTATATTTACCGCTATCACAGCTACCCCTGCCATAGCACAGACAGCAAACTTTGCCACTTTGAATTTATCAACAAACTTTGATCCAGCACAAGGAACAGTGCAGGGGTTTACAGGTGGTTCTTACTCATTGTCTGCCATAAGTAACCGCGATCGCGATCAAAAAGCCTGTATTGGTTTTGCCGATTCCAAACCAGATCACATTATGGTTTTGGAAAAGGACTTTTCCCAGCTAACAATCCAAATTGATAGCAACAACAACGACACCACTTTAATTATCCAAGGGCCAGATAAAACAACAATTCGTTGTGGTGATGACACTGGCAAAAGTAAAGATGCTAGCGTTAGCGATCGCGATTGGAAAAGGGGTACGTATCGAATTTGGGTAGGTACATTTAACCCTGGAGTCAAGCGGGATTATACTCTGAAAGTAGAGCAGCAGTGAATTGGGGAATGGGGAGTAGAGGAGAAGTTGTAGTAAGTTTTTCCCCTCTGCACCTCAGCCTCTTGTACCCAATCCCCAATTCTGATTCCCAATTTTTAGGTGTAACCTGAGAGGATAATATGGGAGAGTAGCTTGTTGTGCTTTCCGAGGGTGCTATCTCGTGCTATCTATACTGCGTGCTGACTTTCGTATCATATTTGAACGTGACCCAGCTGCCCGTAACTGGTTGGAAGTTTTATTTTGTTACCCTGGTTTGCAAGCCCTGTTATTCCATAGGCTGGCTCACTGGCTGTATAGTGTTGGTCTTCCCTTTATTCCGCGCCTGATTTCTCACTTGGCTCGGTTTTTGACTGGAATTGAAATCCACCCTGGTGCAACAATTGGGCAAAGTGTGTTTATTGACCACGGGATGGGTGTAGTAATTGGTGAAACTGCGATCGTGGGAGACTATGCTCTAATTTATCAAGGTGTCACCCTTGGGGGTACTGGTAAAGAATGTGGTAAACGCCATCCTACTGTGGGTGAAAACGTCGTAGTCGGAGCGGGAGCGAAGGTACTGGGCAATATCCAAATTGGCAATAATGTCCGTATTGGTGCTGGTTCTGTTGTTTTAAGAGATGTGCCTTCAGATTGTACTGTGGTAGGTGTGCCTGGGCGGATTATGTATCGTTCTGGGGTTAGGGTTTCTCCTCTTGAACACAATAACTTACCAGATTCAGAAGCTCAAGTAATTCGTGCTTTAGTAGACCGGATTGAAGCGTTGGAAGAACAAATACAAACTCTTCAGCGCACCAATTCTTCAGACAAAACTCCTGTTTTAGTAGGTTGTGTAGCTTCTAACCAAGCTGATTTATCCCAAGATGCTCCTGTGTGCAGCCTTAAAGATAAGGCAATACAGGAGTTTTTAGATGGTGCAGGTATTTAAAGAATTAATCTGCACTTCTGTGTAATTCTATTTAACTGTGACAAATCTAGGGCAATGACAAAAGAGCCACCTAGCAAAACTCATTTGCATCGTCAGAAGATACTAATAATTCTTCTAATGCTGATAAGTGGCTCTTTATTCTATTTACTATTAGTTCGGCTAGGATTGATGATGCCTGTGGGGCAAATTACTCAGGTATTGTGTTTTCAAGATTGTCAGCCTGAACCACAACTTCATACTCCCTTAGCCAAAGACGAATTATTGAATTACGACCAACCTCTTGAGCAATTAGTTACTACAGCCAATAACAATAAGAAAATTTCTCTTTTAATTGAAAAATCCAGACACAGACTAACCCTGTACTATGACCTAAAACCACTCAAGTCTTACCCTGTAGTTTTTGGTACTAATCCCGTTGGCGACAAACAAGCAGAGGGTGACAGCAAAACTCCAGAAGGTATTCTGCAAATCAAAGACCTTTATCCTCACCCACAATGGTCGAAGTTCCTATGGCTTGACTATCCCAATCCCCGATCTTGGCGAAAGTATTTTCAGGCAAAAGCTAGTGGTAAGTTACCTTGGCATATTCCTATTGGGGGCGAAGTTGGGATACATGGTGTCCCTGTGGGCAGAGATAACATGATTAGCGATCGCTATAATTGGACTTTGGGTTGCCCTTCCCTGAAAAACAAAGATGTAGATGAACTATATCAATGGGTACAAAAAGGTACAGTTGTCGAGATTCTTCCTTAATTTGAAAAGATTGTTCAAGGATTAATTTCTTCACAAAACCATTCTTGATTTTCATCACGCTGGTAAAACTTTCTATTTTGTGGTTCACCGCGTAATTCTAAATGATCGACCTGCACTGGATCGAGTAGCAGTAGACAAAAATTAGGCACTGGCTGCATAGGTTCGGGTGCTGGTGGTGCAAAAGCCTCTGGGGTCTGAACTCTGGGTTTACCAGGATGCGGCCAAGCAAACTGTAAACGCGCCGCATCACTTAATTCTTGCCACATGGCGATCCGGGCTGGCTGTAAAACCTGGTCAGAATCATCACCGCTTACCAGAATCAAACAACCAGTGATGCGGAATTGTTCTCGTGTATTGGGGAAGTACCAGCAAATTTCTGCCCAAGGTTGTTGCTGTATCTGATCGGCTTTGGCGCTACGATTATCAGTGATAAATTTTAGCTGGTTTGTATCTTCCAGAAAGCCGCGAAAGACTAGGGTACGATTGGCGGGGCGACCATTCGCTTGTAGCGTTGCTAGTTGCAGATAACGGGCATAAACAAGGCTGCGGTTGCGATGGAGTGCATGAGCGATCGCACCTCGCCAAGGAGCAAGAGACATATCAATTAAAAATTAAAAGTTAAAAATTAAAAATGAAGAAAGTCAGATTTAATCTGGGTTTCCAGGTTTGGGTCTGTTGTCTTATTTTAGACAATTGGTACAACACTAAGTAAATAATTTTGCAATCGTCTCTGTGTCTTTGCGTGAATATTATCCTCAATTCAACGCAGAATATACAGTATGTTGTATAAATTCGCAGATGAGCTATGGCAGAAATTCAAGTTGGAATTGAAGGGGAAGGCGCACCAGCCGCAGCCGAGGCTTTGCTAGAAATTCCTGGAATATCGGGAAGCTATGAAGTTCCGACGCAAAAAGAGGGAACTTTAGCGGCTGTTGCTACTATTATTGGCATTGTGGGTGGTGTTGCGGCTTTAGCTGAACAAATCCGCAAATGGTATCAGGAATGGCATAAATCTCATCCTGGGAAGCAATTTGATGTGGTAATTCTTGACCCTGATACTGGAAACAGGATTTTACTCGAAGAAGCTACTATAGAGGAAATCACGGAAATCCTCAAATCTATCAGCAAATAAGTGCAAACTATCCGCATTCAACTTCGGGAAAGTACGCAGGAAACAGTTGAACTCAGGTATTGGCTACCTCAAATAAAGCACTATGAATCACGTCGCCTGAAATTAGCAGAAATCGCTGATTTCCTCCAGCAGGGCGATCGCGATTATTATAGACTGCTGCCCAATTTACCAGGAATCGGGCAGCAGTTATTTTTTTGGTTGGATGGCGATGGACGGTGGTTGAGTCGGGGAATTGCTAACTGTCGCGGTGAAGGGTTGGTAATTGCTATTGATACCGATCAAAAATTGGCACATCTACCTTGGGAAGTGCTGCATGATGATGAGAATTTTTTGGTGAAGCGGGTTAATCCAGTGGTGTTACCTCTGCGCTGGATTGAGAAAGAAACGGAAGGGTTTTCTGTGGAACCACGACAATTGCGAGTATTGTTTATGGCAACCGACCCGGAAGATGTGCAACCAAAGTTAGAGTTTGAACAGGAAGAGGCGAGAATTCTGGCTGATACGCGAGATTTTGCTGTAGATTTGCGGGTGGAAGAAAGCGGTTGCGTTAGCGAGTTGGGTAAGGTGTGGAGTCGCTATTTGAATGACTTTGATGTGTTTCACCTCACAGGACACGCATCAATTAAAGATGAAGCACCTTATACGCCTTACTTTATCACTGAGACGGAAATTGGCGATCGCCACGAAACCACAGCCGCAGAACTGGCGGAAGTCTTCCGGTTTCGCTTTCCCAAGTTGGTGTTTTTATCTGGGTGTCGAACTGGACAAGCAGCAGATAAAGGGGCTGTCCCTTCAATGGCTGAGGCACTTATTGCACAAGGGGCGAGGGCGGTTTTAAGTTGGGGGCGGTCTGTGGAAGATCGGACAGCTACAGCCACCGCCGCGCACCTCTACGGGAAATTGGCAGCCGGATATCAATTAGCTGAAGCACTCGCTAGCACTTACCAGCAGTTGTTTAAACAGAAAGTGCGGGACTGGCATTTGTTGCGGTTATATGTCCAGGGAAAATGTCCCGGTGCGTTGGTGGAAGTGTTGGGAGATGTGCCACCCTCAGCGCCGGAACCTGCTTATCAACAGTTTTTAGATCCCGATACCCAACTGGTGCGGGTGGCGAAACCCTCTGAGTTTGTTGGCAGACGGCGGACTTTGCAACGTTGTCTCAAAGAAATTCGCACTTCATTAGGGGTACTAATTCACGGACTGGGGGGTGTGGGTAAGAGTACTGTGACGGCGCGACTTCTGGAAAGGATGGTTGGCTATCACAGGCTGGTGAACTTTCGGCAACTGGATGAGGACAAACTGCTCAAAACCCTTGCTGAACAATGTACCTCGGAACGAGGGCATGAAATTCTCAATGGCAATTTACCGTTGATGCAGCGCCTCACCAAGTTTTTCACTGAAGGACTAAATACCAAAGAACAGCGCTTTGCCTTTGTGCTGGATGACTTTGAGGCTAATTTGGATTTACGAAATGGGGTTTATGTCTTGCAACCACAAGTTGTGGATGTACTGCTGGCGTTGCTGAAGGCGATGCAAAATTCCCAACTTCCCCACAAGGTAATTATTACCTGTCGCTACAATTTCACATTGTCGGAACTTAATCATCGTCTGTACCGCGAACCTCTGGGGGCTTTGGGTGGGGCAGATTTAATTAAAAAGTATAATCGTCTGGATTCGTTTAATGGCAGTTGGCAATTTCAGCCAGATTTGCCGGAACGTGCCAAAAAAGCAGCAGATGGAAATCCTCGGCTGTTGGAATGGTTAGATAAGATTTTGCAAAATTCCCCGAAGTCGCCAGAAGCGGAGAGGGGAGTTGAGATGATTCTGCAAAAGATGGCAGATAAGGAAAAGGAATTTCGTGAGGATATTTTGGCACAGGTATTGCTGAAGCAGCAAACTCCAGCTTTGCGTCAAATGCTGGGGAAGTTGTTGGTGTATGAGTTACCTGTTCCTCTAGCTGCTATTTCTCCGATTTGTGAGGATATCTCAAGTTGGGAAAGTCATATTCAACGCGCTGAAATTTTGGGTTTGTTGGAAGTTACCCTCACCAACAACACAGAGAGGTTGTATCGTGTTCCCCGGATTTTGTCACCGTTGCTAGAGTTTCCAGAAAACCCCAAGGGTGAAGAGTTGTATAAACAAGCTGCACAAATTTTGTATCGGCTATGGGAAGAGGCGGAAAGTTCTACGGAAGCACGAAGGTTAGAAATTCATCGCTTGGCGTTATTGGGGAAGGATGAAAAAATTGCGGCTAAAATAGCCTTCTCCACAGCACATATCTGGAAAAATCAAAGCCGTTTTCGGGAATCAGTGCAACTGTGCAAATCTACTCTAGAACTTACCAAAGACTATCGTGTTTTACATGCGATAGCTCGCTCTCAAGCAGAACTCGGTGAAGTTGAACAAGCACAGCAGTATTATCAGCAAGCGCTTGAATTTTGTTTACAAACAGACGAAACAGAAAAAGCTGCAATAATTCATAACCTAGCAAGTATTTACGCCAACAAAGGGGAAGTGGATGAAGCGATCACACTCTACAATCAGTCTTTGGAAATAAATGAACGCATTGGTAATATCCAAGGCAAAGCGTCGACGTTGCACGAACTGGGACGTATCTACAACAATAAAGGGGAAGTAGAGCAAGCGATCGCACTCTACAATCAGTCTTTGGAAATAAATGAACGCATTGGAAATTTCCAAACCAAAGCGGCGACGTTGCACCAACTGGCAGGTATCTACACCAACAAAGGGGAAGTTGATCAAGCGATCGCACTATTCAACCAGTCTTTGGAAATATTTGAACGCATTGGAAATTTCCAAAACAAAGCGGCGACGTTGCACCAACTGGCAGGTATCTACGCCAACAAAGGGAAAGTTGATCAAGCGATCGCACTCTACAATCAGTCTTTGGAAATAACAGAACGCATTGGTAATATCCAAGGCAAAGCAGCGACGTTGCACTGTCTGGGAAATCTCTACGCCGATAAAGGGGAAGTTTATGAAGCGATCGCACTCTACAATCAGTCTTTGAAAATAGAAGAAGGCATTGGTAATGTCCAAGGGAAAGCGGCTACATTGCACTCTCTGGGAATGATTTACGCCAACAAAGGGGGAGTTGATGAAGCGATCGCACTATTCAACCAGTCTTTGGAAATATTTGAACGCATTAGTAATGTCAAAGGCAAAGCGGCGACGTTGCACCAACTGGGACGTATCTATACCACTAAAGGGGAAGTTGAACACGCGATTGCACTCTACAATCAGTCTTTGGAAATAACTGAACGCATTGGAAATGTCCAAACCAAAGCGGTGACATTGCACGAACTGGCAGATATATACGCCAACAAAGGCGAAGTAGATCAAGCGATCGCACTATTCAACCAGTCTTTGGAAATATATGAACGCATTGGAGATGTCCAAGGCAAAGCGACGACGTTGTACAACCTGGGAATTCTCTACGCCAATAAAGGGGAAGTAGATCAAGCGATCGCACTCTACAATCAGTCTTTGGAAATAACTGAACGCATTGGAGATGTCCAAGGCAAAGCGACGACGTTGCACGAACTGGCAGATATATACGCCAACAAAGGCGAAGTAGATCAAGCGATCGCACTCTACAATCAGTCTTTGGAAATAAATGAACGCATTGGAAATGTCCAAAATAAAACGGCGACGTTGCACCAACTGGCAGGTATCTACGCCGACAAAGGAGAAGTGGAGCAAGCAATCACACTTTTCAATCAGTCTTTGGAAATAAATGAACGCATTGAAGATGTCCAAGGCAAAGCAATAACTCTGTGGTGCTTAGGACATTTGGCAGAACAGCAGGGTAAATACACTAAAGCGATATCCTATTTGCAACCAGCTTTAGAGATTTTGCAGCGATTAAAGTCACCTTATGCTGAAGGTGTGCGTGCAAGTCTTGATAGGGTGATGGGTAATTCGTAATTCGTAATTCGTAATTACTGAAAGATTTTTGTCTCATGCAAAGGCGCAGAGAAGAACGCGAGAGTGTGATTTAAGTAAATGAAAACTGCTGTAATGAGTCTTTAATACTCGTGAGCGAGTCTTTTATCCTCGTGGACGAGCCTTTTATACTCGTGGACGAGTCTTTTATACTCGTGGATGAGTCTTTGATACTCGTGAATGAGTCTTTTATACTCGCTGACGAGTCTTTTATCCTCGTGAATGAGTCTTTTATCCTCGTGAATGAGTCTTTTATCCTCGTGAATGAGTCTTTTATCCTCGTGAATGAGTCTTTTATCCTCGTGAATGAGTCTTTGATACTCGTGAATGAGTCGTTTTATACTCGCGGACGAGTCTTTGATGTTCGTGGACGAGTCTTTGATACTCGTGAATGAGTCTTTGAACTCCATTAATGAACCTCAGAGCTTCGTTGATGAACCTCGGAGCTTCATTTGTGAACCTCGCAATGTTGTTCGGTTAAGGGAAAAGACGCGATAAATCGCCGTCTCTACAATAATCATTCCTTTGTAGAGACAGCGATTTATCGCGTCTTCGTGATTATGGGATTTATTTCATTAATGAATTTTGACAGCAATTCAGGTGAGAGAATCAGGATCTATGCCGAGCGATCGCAACCGTTCTGCTAATAATTGAGTGCGTCGTTGGGCAAGTTGAGCTTCTTGTTTTGCTTGTTGAGCTTCTTGTTGAGCAAGTTTTTTGCCTTCTTCTGGTGTTAAAAACCGTTGCCCTTGCTGGTTATACCAATACATCCACTCGCGTGGAATGCCTAAATACGTTCCTCGTTCGATACCAATTCCTAAAGCTATTTCTGGCAACCAAACTGGATTACCATCATGTAATTCATAAACATTGTTAACTAATTTGTAAACTTCTAAACGTGGCTTACGGCGACGAAATGGGTTGTAAACTACATAATACAAAAATCCCAATCTTGCATACTCTGCTTTCTTAGTCGAGTACTCACCGCGATATGTTTTAGATACCACTTCCAGCGCTAATATCGGTAGTTTCTTCTCTTCCCAAAGTACGTAACTGGGGCGGAGGTTTTCATCATAAAATCGCTCAACGCCCAGACTCAAAAACCCATCTGGGACTATTGGCGGTAAGTCTGGGTCATAATAAATACCCATATCTACGCCAAAAAACCAATCCATGCGCTCTGGCCAAGCCATTGCCAGAAGCGCTTTGAGTAAACCGGGAATCAAATCTTGTAATTCATTATCCACTGGCGTATCGTCAGAGTCTGGCAGTTCCTCTGATGAAGGCAAACAAGCTAATGGATTGTACTCTAGCATGATGGGTTTACTCTTCCTCAGTTATTAGTACATCTTTATTTTATTAATGAATTTTGAGAGCAATTCAGCACATCCTAATTTTATTTGCAAACATCGAGAGTATCAGATCCCCGACTTCTTAAAGAAGTCGGGGATCTTTTGCTCGTATTAGTTCTCCACTTGTTTGAGTTTTTGAAAAATTTCATCAAGTGGCGACTCAGATTCATCAGGACAAAATTCTAAAGCAAGTCGAACTTTTCCTTTTTTCCATCCCAAAGTACTAAATTGTAAAACTTCACAATTTAATCCTTGGGTATACAAATTTACTTCATCTGTTTCTTCTGCTCCAACATATTCCTTAATTGCTGTAATCAAATCGCGGACTTTAAAAGTTTTAGCAATATTTAACTTATTAAATGTGTCTGGTTCTATAGACACAACTTCATCGTGATTTAGTCTCTCGAATCCATCTTCCATAAAAATCTCCTGTCAATAAATCTATATTTTCAGAGATATAACAGTTCGTCCGAAATAAAATGATGATTTTATAGATTTAGTGCTGGTCAAATAAAAATTTAGTAATAATTTGATGTCTGGTAAATTAGCCTATAATTCTCGCGTTACCCCTCCCCAAAACATCGGCTACGATGTACACACATCTTGGTAATGAAGTGCAAACCCTGGGTTTACCCCCCTTAATCCCCCCTTGCAAAGCTACGGTATATACACAAGTCTCAAGTAGTTGATGAATGCGGATTTTACCCCACCCTAACCCTCCCCTTGCAAAGGGGAGGGGACTAGATTTTCTTGTTTCCCCCCTTGGCAAGGGGGGATTAAGGGGGGTAATTCGACTTGTGTATACACCGTAGCCTTGCAAAGGGGGGAAATATCCGGTTCTCCCCCTTTGCAAGGGGGAGTTAGAGGGGGTGAGAAGGACTTGTGTGTACACCGTAGGGAGAGTTAGAGGGGGTGAAAAGGACTTATCGTAGCCTTAGCAAGGGGCGGGTGGGGCAGTTTTATTTAAACGGTTCTTAGAAAAACCAACCGTAAGAATGCAAACCTTTACCCAAAAGATTTACACCGAGATAGCAAACCCAAACTACAAGCAAGCCGGCAGAGGCTAAAATTGCGGGACGACGCCCTTGCCAACCGCGAGTAATTCTGGCATGAAGGTAGGCGGCGAACACTAACCAAGTGATTAATGCCCAAGTTTCTTTCGGGTCCCAACTCCAGTAAGAACCCCAGGCTTCGTTAGCCCAAACCCCACCGGCAATAATGCCAATTGTCAGCAGGGGAAATCCTAATCCGATGATCCGATAGCTGATGTTGTCGAGGGTTTCGGCAAGGCTAAGGCGCTGGGGTGAAAGAAGTTCAGTAGATGCAACGGCTGGAGATTCAGGGGTAGTTACTAAATTCAAAACGGCAGTGTTACCGTTACCGTTGCCGTTGCTACTAGTTTCAAAACGAGAAAAGCCGTTATTTTCGGCAGAAGGGGCTGATGGTTGAGAAATTAGTTCAGTGGCTTTGTGCAAGCGGTAGCCGTTGCTGCGATAGCCACCAGTACCAACAGAACTGCCTTGTAGTTGGATGTTTTGACCGCGAGTAACTATTAAGAAAGCGATCGCTAATAATGAACCCACCATCAAAGCAGAATAACTCAACATCATGACGCTGACATGCATCATCAACCAATTTGACTTCAAGGCAGGTACTAGGGGTTCTGACGCTTGCATCTGTGATGGTAGTGTCATCGTAGCAAAAGCAGTAATAGCCATTGCCACTGGAGCTGTTGCAACTCCTACCAAGCGGCTACGGCTACTATTTTCAGCAATGAGATGGACTGCGGTAATTCCCCAAGTTAAGAAAAACAGAGATTCATAGAGATTACTTAAGGGAAAGTAACCAGCTTCGATCCATCGTGCCCCTAGTAGAGTCGCAATGCACAAATTGGCGATCGCCATCCCAGCTGTCCCCAAAGCGGCTAGATAAGGCAGATTCGGAAAAGCCGCTCCTCCCCAATACACCAGCATTGTCAGGAATAATATGGCAAAGGACGCATTGTCCAGCCAGTTCTGGAGTACAACCAAATTCATAAAGTCTTCTCTCCGTGGATGATTTAAAATATCGATTCTGACTGTTTTGATCCTATATGTTTAGAGGGGGATCGGGAATGTGGCATTGGGCAATTCAATTTTGGCTTTTGGATTTTGGATTAAATTTCAATCTAAACCAAACTCTAAAATTCTTACTTCCCGTTCCCCACTCCTTATCTAACAGAGTTATTCTTACTCCCTTCTGGACTAGGCAATGTAGTCGCATTAGTAACTTTTTTAAGTTCGATAAAAATATCGTAACGGTTACTGCGATTGTCGCTGACGGCAGATGTCATCCCAATTGAGCGCGTTGCATCTAGCAAAGTTTGTTGATTGGGAATTAGAGTTGGTAAAGGGAAATTTTTCACAGTTCGTTCCACATCCAGGAAAAATTGACCATTTGTCGGATTGGGTTCTGTAGGAACTGTTTGTTGGAAGGGAAGAGTACTAGCTAGTGTGTAGTTAGGCTTGGGAACAATTTTATCCGCGATCGGAGCGCCCACTATCAAAAAGGCGACATCTCCATCTAACCAACCGTGAGTAGCAGTTAACGTACCATAAGGTGACACCCAGTTAACAACGGATTGACCTGCAACTTTCCCAGATTGCACTTGAAACTGGTATTGATTTTTCATGACTTCATCCAGCTTACTGATGGATGCTTCAGCGGATTTGCGTAGACTTTGCCCACTGTAGGCATCGCTTGCTTGTACCATAAACAGTAAACCCGCACGAAAATCATTTGGTGAACCTTCTTTTGGAGTAGCAGGAATTACTGATAATGAAAACTCCCCTTTCATCCAACTAAGCAAATCCTTCTCCAAATCAAGATCGGTAAGAGATTTTATCCCACCTCTAATCTGTTCTGGTGCGATCGGTGATAAAGGATTTCCTTGAGATGTTAAAACATAGTCTCTCCACAACCTCTGTAAGTTACCACCAGTAAGCATCATTAAGGTTTCTGCTGGTATGCGGCTTTGCATTTTCCCAGCTTTGTTTTCCACCGCCAGCACACGTTGACTATTAGGGTTTAACCAAGAAACGCCTTTAAAGCGGATTCCTTCTGACTCTAAAGTCATTGTCCCCGCTAAACCTTGGTTATTTTGTAGTTGAGCCAAAACTTGAGCCGGTAAAGGGCGATTTGGAGAAGCTGCGGCTATTTTGGCTGCTGTTGGTACATTTACATAAAATTGTGCGAAGGGTTGGTAGTTGGCAATTTTCGGGAAATTCTCAGTAAAACCCCCTGTTGTGGCTAGGGATGTTTTATTTTTGTAAGCATCGATCGCTCGTTCTGTGGCTTTGGGACTATCAGTGATGACTACAAAACGCCCATCTAGTAATGCAGCCGAGAAGTTTTGCCCTGCTTGTCCTTCACTTTGTTTAATGGCGATCCCTTGATAAGTACGGTCAATCCATTTGCCTTGTTTAAGGGTTTTGGGTTGTGCCAAAATGCTTTTGGCGATTTCTGGGTTTTTTACTGGCAATACCATTACCATCGACTGCTGATCGCTAGCAGCATCTTCATTGGTGGTAACTGGTTTGGGTGCAGGTTTATTCCCTATTGTTGGGGCAAGAATTGCGATCGCAATGTCATTGCCTACCCAAGGAGCGATATCTTTTTGAAAGTCGTAACCATTATTAGTCAGAAAGCGATCGCGTAACTGGACTAAATTCTTGTCCAGTTCTGTTTGGGTTTCTTTTGTCCCAAACTGCCGCAATTTCTGCCACTGCTGGGGATCTGTTGTTAAAGAAACCGCAAACAGGGCATCACCAGGAATAATATTTGCACCTACTAGCAAATCGCTAGAAGATATTTGTCTCTGGGCTAACAACCAGTAAGCTACACTCCCCGCGCCAATCAATAACCCAGCAGCCGAGAGCGTCAGCACCAGAGACGGTTTCTTATTTTTCTTCATCTGAACAGACACAAGAGGCGGTGCCATTGAAACCTGTACCTTATACTTGCAAACTTATTACTTGCTTGATTAGTCAAGTACACCAACAGTATTACCCATTCTTTAAAGCAGTTAATTATATTAAATTTTTCTACCCTAGATGCTGATGGTACATCGATAATCAACTTTCCCTAGTCTTTTAAAAGCTATGTTTTTGGCTCAGTTACCATTTTTAACACGCTTTGTTGAATTTCGTAGGACGTTTCCCTGAGATTAATTCCTCTGTCGGAAAGTTTCCACAAGTAAATCTGTTATCGGAACTTAAACACTTTGGAGGCAGAAACAAGCCTCAAAGCGATGTAGGGCAAGGGAAATACACTAAATACTCAAAAACAGTCCAAACCCAGATATATCAAGAAACTAAGTAAAACGATGTCCAAAACTTTCTGTACACAGGTTTGAGGCTCTTTTTTTTATATTTTTTATCTAAATCCCACTATTGCTTTCCTGTCAAGGCATTAATGCCTCTTGCCATCTCAAAATAAGCGAACGTACAGACATAACTAACTGGACAAAGCTGCAAGCCAATTTGAGCTACTTGTCTTTGCTCGGTAGCGATCGCCCACCTATACTTGCAACTCAAATCCAGGTAGTATATCCTCTCCAGAAAAAATCGCTGGCATTTGTACAACTTCTACAGCTTTTAAAAGTCGGTAAATTTCAACCTGGCGATCTTGAGGATTAATCAGCCAACCCAAGCGCAGACCATTTTTGATGTATTCCTGCATTTTCTCTTGAATCGGTGCAAGGCGATCTGTCTCCGAACGCAGTTCAATCACAAAGTCGGGTACAAGTGGCGGAAATTTTTTTCGTTGTTCTGGTGTTAAAGCTTCCCATCGCTCCAATTTTACCCAAGCAGCATCAGGAGAACGTTTTGCACCGTTGGGAAGTATAAAGATAGTTGAAGAACTAAAAACTTTCCCTAATTTAGCTTGACGATTCCAAATTTCTAAATCAGCAATCAGTCCAGCTTCCTGATTTCCACTTTCTCCTCCTACTGGTGGCACAATTATTAATTCTCCAGATGCGTTCATTTCCAGGCTTACATCACGATTGGCAATACACAATTGATAAAATTGCTCATCGGTTAAATGAGCAATCGGTTCTAGATTTAGCACAATAGTATTCATTAAACCTTTCCTCGCGTCTTTCTTGCTAACATCAGTAGGAAATTATTGCTTGTTGGAAGATTTATTGAGGTGTAATTTGTAGCCCTTCAAATAATGAATCTTCTAAACTATCAGTATCGCGTTTAGTTTAGTGATATCACCTTCGGGAAGTGTGAGAAATTCTTTGAGGGTGAGTTGGGTTTTGAGTTGAATTATAGTTGATCTTGGGGAATGACTCTATTTTAAAGAGGATGCGATCGCACAACAATGGCAAACCATCACCGAAAACTCATTAGTTTAACGGCACTACTACCAGAAGCTATCGCTGCAACAATAATTCAACGTTCCTTTGATAATTTCATTGGATGATTTCAGCTACTTAGTTTTACTCGATAGCGATCGGACTACATCATGGCTTCTTACTGATTTTTGGAATTTAATTGCATAGCCCCCAAATATTTGGTCAAATAAGGTGAAAAAACTTCATAAATTAATGTCAGTGGCTGCCCATGATGCCAAAACAAGTAGTGGCGACCCCAAAAAGGCCCAGTTACACCAAAACCGGACTCTAGTGCCAATGAGTCACCGTAGTAAATTCCTCGAACATCCCGATACAATTCTGTACGAAGACGAGCTAAACTTGCCCAAATTGGTAATGAACGATTTTGTAAGTACTCATCGACATGACTGGCTTCCCACCAGGAAGTAGCATAGGCTAATCTTTGACCAGAAGCGGTACGCAGCCAAACTTGTCGCCGTAATCGCGGTTCTGGGACAGCTTGGATTAACTCAGGAGCAGCATCCAAGTCAATGCCAATCAATGACATATCAATAACATCTACTTCTACAGGCTCACCTGTGAGCAATTCTAAGTGACGTGTTGGAGAGCCGTCACCCAAAAGCATCAGTTGCCATGCAGGTGCTAGCTGAGTGTGAGGTAAACTTTGTTGAATTATTTCCTCCCCTCCTTGCCAAATCGGAGTGAGGCGATGCCAAGCTGGTGGCAGTGTTAGGTTGTTTGTCGGCGGAAAAGAAATAGTCAATGCTTTTTACAAAACTTCACCTATTTCTATAAAAGCATAAAAAACTAGTACTTTGACAAGGCAATGCTTAATATATAGTAACCACTGAGTGGTTCCGAAAAGGACTAAAGTCTTCACTACAAACTTAATATTTAAGGGTCAATAGTCTAAGGTTTTTTGACCTATGACTATTGACCCTATGTTTAAATAAGCAAAAATGCGGGTGGGGAGACTCGAACTCCCAAGGCAAAGCCACACGCACCTCAAGCGTGCGCGTATACCAATTCCGCCACATCCGCATGATTTGTCTAAGAATAGACTATAGCATAAGAAAATAATTATAGTAAGGTGATATCTAAATTCAGTTGCTCAAAAATATAAATTTTTTCAAGGCGGTATCAGACTGACAGAAATTTAGCAGCTGTACAAGGGATATTGAAAAGGGTAGAGCTACTGTGTGTGTTTGGCGGGGTGCGATCGCGTATCCGTCTGCTGTAGGCGATGTTTACGACGGGCTATGACGCTACGCGATCGCTATCGGCGTCGCAAAAGCCCAACTTGGTAGTCTAGCCAAGACTTACAGCAGCAATGTTGTTAGTGTAGTAAGACCCGTAGAGGCAGCAAGCCTGCAATATGCAAGTTTGCTTAGGATCAGGGTGGCGAATCTCCTGCAATAATTTGAAATAATGCGGAAGCGTTGTTTCAAGTTGGATCGGAGAAAATGTCAATCTACTGGTAATGATATCGAAACTAAAAAATGAAGTTTGACAAAATATTAATTGCCAATCGGGGAGAAATCGCCCTTCGCATTCTCCGCGCCTGTGAAGAAATGGGAATTGCCACAGTTGCGGTTCACTCCACCGTTGACCGTAATGCTCTGCACGTCCAACTTGCTGATGAAGCGGTTTGCATTGGCGAACCCGCTAGCAGTAAAAGTTATTTGAATATTCCCAATATTATTGCTGCTGCACTGACGCGCAATGCGACTGCCATTCATCCAGGCTATGGTTTTTTGGCAGAAAATGCCCGGTTTGCAGAAATCTGTGCCGACCATCATATTGCTTTTATTGGCCCAACTCCAGAAGCTATGAGACGGATGGGCGATAAATCCACTGCCAAAGAAACCATGCAAAAAGCTGGAGTACCGACGGTACCGGGTACTGAGGGATTGGTAGAATCCGAGCAAGAAGGATTAGGATTCGCCAAGGATATCGGCTATCCAGTAATGATCAAAGCTACAGCAGGTGGCGGTGGACGGGGTATGCGCCTAGTTCGTTCAGAAGACGAATTTGTGAAACTTTTTCTCGCAGCCCAAGGCGAAGCAGGAGCAGCTTTTGGGAATTCTGGCGTTTACATAGAAAAATTTATTGAACGTCCCCGCCACATCGAATTTCAAATTTTGGCGGATAACTACGGTAATGTCATCCACTTGGGTGAACGAGATTGTTCAATTCAGCGCCGGAATCAAAAGCTGTTAGAAGAAGCTCCTAGTCCGGCTCTCGACCAAGACCTACGTGAGAAAATGGGACAAGCTGCTGTCAAAGCTGCCCAATTCATTAACTACAGTGGGGCTGGTACTATTGAGTTTCTCTTGGATAGATCCGGTAAATTCTACTTTATGGAAATGAACACCCGGATTCAAGTAGAACACCCTGTAACAGAGATGATTACTGGGATAGACTTGGTTGCCGAACAAATTCGCATTGCCCAAGGTGAAAGACTCAAGCTAACCCAAGACCAAGTAGTATTACGAGGTCATGCGATCGAATGCCGAATCAACGCCGAAGATCCCGATCATGACTTTCGCCCTTCTCCTGGACGGATCAGTAGCTATCTGCCCCCCGGAGGGCCTGGCGTGCGGATTGATTCCCACGTTTACACAGATTACCAAATCCCGCCCTACTACGATTCCTTAATCGGCAAGTTAATCGTTTGGGCACCAGACCGACCCACTGCGATTAACCGGATGAAACGCGCACTGAGAGAATGTGCCATCACTGGGCTACCTACCACCATTGGGTTTCATCAAAAAATTATGGAAACTCCACAGTTTTTACAGGGTAACGTTTATACAAATTTTGTGCAGGAAATGAACGGTTAGGGGAGTGGGAAGGTTACAGGGTATAGGTTACAGGGGGCAGGGTTATAACCTGTAACCTGTCCCTTGTAACCTGTACCCTAATTAACACGAGATAGCATAGTCAGCAATCCTTGTTGACCTAGTAAGATTTCTCGCAGGAGACTAAAGATACCAACCCAAATAATAGGTGTAATGTCTACCCCGCCTATAGGTTGCACCAGCTTTCGCAATGGGATTAAAAATGGCTCAGTGGGCCAAGCTATTAAATTAAACGGCAAACGATTCAGATCCACTTGCGGATACCAAGTGAGAATGATACGAAATATAAATAAGAATGTCATCACCCCTAACACAGGGCCAAGAATCCAAGCAGTCAGGTTAACACCAGTCATCGGTTTCAGGTACTATCTATCTGTAAAGAAAGAAAAAACTTAGGCAACGGCTATGTGCATTTTGCAACGCCGATTAGCCCATCGTAGACATCACTAACAAGTTTTAAGCTTTGTAAAGCACTCCGATCATCATTTTAACTAAATGCTGTCACTTCCTTCTGAAATAGAAAAGTGAACTCGCCCACGTGGTTAACTCAACAAATGGTGAAAGCAGTTACCAAGTTTAGCAGTTCAGAGTTAGAGGCTTCTCAAGAAAGTAATACACTATTAAAATTAGGATGAACTGTGTAAAAAAAGGTTGAGAAGTATGACGCCTTCTTTAGCAAATTTTCTTTGGAGTCTGCTATGGGGTACAGCAATTGTTGTAATACCCGTTACAGTTGGTCTAATTTTCATTAGCCAAAAAGATAAAATACAGCGTTCATAATGCTTATGAGAGTTAATTTAACTCTCATAATCGATTGGCTGTCAGCTATCTACATTTGTTTCATCAAAAGCGGCATAAACTGCGGCTGGTGGCAGTTATAGATGACAGACATAGGTGTTTTTACTTTTCGGTGGACAGCTTCAGAGCTTCTTTGCCAGAGGCTTTGAAGCTTCAATATATCGTGACTAATTAGAGTAGTGATTTTAATTGTGACTCGCTAACATAGATTTGATATTGGGAAAACAGCAATGATAAATTTTGGGCTGAACTCAGCCAGTTTTCTGGCTCAGGTTAATTTTGGGGCAAATTCAGCCAGTATTCTAGGAATTTTCCTGGCTGTGGCTGGGGCAGCACTGTATTTTCTCCGCACTGTGCGCCCAGAATTGTCACGAGATCAAGATATCTTTTTTGCAGCAGTCGGCTTGCTTTGCGGCTTCATTCTTGTCTTTCAAGGATGGCGGCTTGACCCAATTTTACAATTTGGTCAATTGCTTTTAGTTGGTACAACTGTGTTTTTTGCAGTTGAAAGTATTCGCTTGCGGAGTATAGCTACCCAGCAAGCAAAGCGTAATACTCCGATTGTGGACGAAGACCGACCAGTTAGCGATCGCTATTCGTACAACGATCGCAGAAAGTATCAAGCTGAAATGGATGCAGATTTAGAACCACTGCCTTATGAAGACGAGGAAGAACGCCCAGTGCGTGCCCGGATTCGGGGTAGCAGGGATGAGATTTCCACTCGTGATAACTACTACGAGGAGCAACCCCCTCGTCGTTCAGAACGCCGCAACAACAGTAGTAGTGAAAGACAGGCTCCATCTGATAGAACGCGTCGGCGGACTTCTGGTCGTCCCGTGAATCGCCCTTCTGAAAGCTCTGAAGATGAAAATTGGGGCTCTTCATCTAGGCAAGTTGATGATTGGGAAAGTTCAGGTGGGGAAGTCAGAAAACCTTCTCGCCGTAGTAATAACGGGCCCCAGCGTCCCGAAAGTCGTGAAGATGATGTTTCTTCCAGACCGAGAAGGCGTCGTCCACCCGCTGACTCAACTCCTCGAAGACCGCGCGAAGATGATGATGCCATCCCAACTGATTATGTGCCATACAACCCAATTGAAAAACCAAATGAGGGATCAGATAATTTAACCGATTTTGATGATGATGTTTAAAACAGTTGGCGTGCAAGTAGGTTTAGAGGCGACGGAAAACAGTTGAGGTGGAAAAATTTACGCCTACATTTTGGCTCCAAAGACCAATTCATTGGAGCCTGGTTTTTGGTTTAACAAGTTTGCTTGTATCTTGTGGTACTAGCGATATTCCCATAGGGCCTACTTCTCTTAACAGTCGCTACACCGAGGAGCAACCTGCTTTGAGTGGAAATGGGCGCTTTTTAGCGTTTGTATCTAATCGCAATGGTAATCAGCAGCTACTAGTGTACGATTTGGAGAGGCAAGTTTTTATTGGCACACCGGGGATAAACCGACAAGAAACAATTGCTGAAAGTCCAAGTTTGAGCTACACAGGGCGTTATATTTCTTATCTTACTAGCGATCAAGGTAGACCAGTGGTAGCGCTTTACGATCGCGCTACGCAACAGTCGCAAATTGTCACACCAATTTATCGCGGCTGGGTCAGAAAACCAAATATAAGTCCAGATGGACGTTATGTTGTCTTTGAAACCGCCGCTCGTGGTCAGTGGGATATTGAAGTCCTAGACCGGGGGCCAAATATTGAGTTAGATATTCCCAACGGTGCAACCGTTGGTTCACCTCCGTAGGGGAGAAAGTTAGGAGTTAGGAGTTAGGAGTTGTGAGACTATTGACTAATTACTAATGACTAATTATATGAAACGTGTTTTTTTTATACCTGTATTTTTCTGTTTAAGTTTATTGACTGGATGTTTTGGCTACCCCCGTATTTTGAGTTATCCATTTGATCCGGGGGGTCGGAGTCTCAATAGTTTAGCGTCGGAATTAAACCCCCAAATTTCTGGGAGATACATTGTTTTTATTACTGACCGACGCGGTAGCCAAGATGTTTATATGTTTGATACGGTAAATCGTGATTTGGTTGATTTGCCAGGTTTAAATTCCTTTGATGCGATCGCAAATCATCCTAGCGTTTCACAAGATGGTCGTTATATTGTGTTTGCGGCTAGTCGTCAGGGGCGATCGGCTATTTTTCTCTACGACAGAGAAACACGCCAATCGCGGAATTTGACCAACAACCTGCAAGCCGAAGTCCGCAACCCTACAATTAGCGCTGATGGTAGCAGAATCGCTTTTGAGTCTAGTAATAATGGTCAGTGGGATGTTTTAGTATATGACCGTTACGGACAACCGTTGAATATACCTCAAGAACCGCGTTGAACTATAGGTAGAAGTTAATAGTTAGGAGTTAGGGGTTAGGAGTTAAAATTCCTCACTCCTAACTCCTCACTTCTAACTTTTGTTTTCTACTTGTTGCACAGATTCAATAAGCGATCGCACTTGTTCTGTACCCTCTGAAGCTTCAAATGATAGGGGAAACTTACCCCGAAGGATCATGCGCAAACCGAGGGGTGCAAGACTAAGTAATCCTTTTAAATCCTGAAAATAATTACCGACGACTTGTAAACCAAATTGGCGTTCATCAATCCAACCGCCTTCTTTAACTAAATCCACCAATACTTTTCGGTGACGAATTGAGCGACTATCGCTGGCTTGTTTTTGAGTGAGAATTTCTTGTTTAACTTTGGTGATTTGTTCTAATGGTGCAACTTCCATTGGACAAACTGAATCGCAGTACAAACAACGGGTGCAACCCCATACGCCTTTAGTAGCTTCGTTGTAGCTTGCTAAACGATTTTCGGTATCGCTATCGCGGGAGTCTGCTACCATTCGGTAAGCTTTGGCAAGGGCATGGGGGCCTACAAAGTCTGGATTAACTTCACGGGCGTTGCATTCAGAATAACAAGCACCGCACATAATACAGTTACCAGTTTGATCGAGGCGCGATCGCTCTTGTGGTGTTTGCAAAAACTCTCTTTCTGGTACTTGTCGTGCTACTGTACTCACATAAGGGGCAACTGCCTCTAGATTATTCCAAAAGCTGCTCATATCTACAACCAAATCTTTAATCACGGGCATATTGCCAAGAGGCGCGATCGTGATTTCAGCAATAGCATTTACTTTACTTGGGGATGATGGTATTTCTTGTAATCTGGCAAGTTCACTCCCAACATTTTCTTTACAAGCTAAAGCCGAACGCCCATTAATTCGCATAGCACAGCTACCACAAATAGTATTGCGGCAATTTTTGCGAAATGCTAAAGTTCCATCTTGCTCCCACTTAATCTGATTGAGGCAATCCAAGATTGTATTACCTGGTTCGGCCTCCACTAGATAGGTTTGCACAACAGGGGAGGAATTTTGTTGCTGTCGAATGACCTTAAAAATAACTTCCATAACTACTAACCAAAATTTTAAAATTACTTCACCAGCCTCAACAATCATGAGTCAAAGCAGGTAGTTGCGAAAAGTGAGTTATACTTTTTGCCCCTAATTCAAACCCTGGTGTTAATAGGCTGACGATTAAAGGGCGACTGATTCTTGTTTAAGGATAACCATTAAAATTTTACTTGTAGTAGCGTTGTAGGCAAGATTTTCGTCAAATTTTGAGTTAAAACGCCAAAAATGTAATCGCAGCTTTGCATTAAATTTCCCTGTTTGGAAATGTAAAGGAAAGAGGGTTTGCTTAAAAAGTAACTTAAGTTGATCTTTGACCTAGCGATCGTATCCAAATGAAATGTATGTGAAGTTAGCAACATGTCTTGATGTCAACTTGAGTCAAGCAGTCCTGACAGTAAAATTTCGTCAATTAGGTAGCGAAGGCGGGATTTTTTGATTATATAGAAGTGTGAAAGCCCATGTTTAATATATAGTAGTGGCAATCAAGCACTAGGCAGATGTTAAGAGATTTGTTCTTCCCATAGACAGACGTGCAAAATCCTCTGACTGCTTTTGACCTGAAGATAATAAACCGAGGAAAAATCCCCACCACTTTCAAAGAAAAGTTAGAGCACCGCGAAACCCGGAGGTGAGAGACTTTTCGCTTTTTGGCTTGCTCTCAATCAAGAAAATATGGGATTGAACTCATTGGTCAAAACTGCTCGTCTCAATTATATAAATTTTTATAAAAGCCAGATAGCAATGCTCACGCTTGCAAGAAAGGGTTAAGAAAATCGTCACTGCTTTTTTCTTCTTTTAGTCCAGGAATTTAAATAAAAATTTACCAGCAACTTTAATTCAAAATTAAACAACTATTTTGCTATTATTAGTCCATGCTAGTATTTAATATAAAATTACGAAGTAGCAAAACCAGAATCAATAGCCGTATCAGCGCGGTTACTACTGCTTTGTTGATTCGTAATGTAGAGACAAGAAAATTCGCGTCTCTACTGGTAGGACAAAAGGGTGTATGCCCGTAGGACTCTATTGAAATACTATGCTGTCCTAAGCTTGAGAGGACGAGTGGAGAAAACTCTACTTGCTCATTGCCAAGAAAGGCAAGCACTGAAAGTGAAAAACCTGCAATTTTTTGGGTCTACGACTTATTTGCAGTAGAACCTAACCCCATTTGTAAAGGTGGCTGAAAGTTACACCGCTACAGTAGCGCCAAAGGAGAAAATAGTTTTCTTTCTGATGGCGAATAATGGTTAAAAGTGCCGTAACATCACCAAAATTAATGTCTGTGGCAACTATGGCCTCTAGTTGGTTGTAGACAACCATATATAGAAGTGCTTTTGGCTCCTATCGGCAGGAATTCACCCGTTACACTAGGGTCTTCAGTAGCTCTATGCAAATGCTAAAAAATTAAATGCTGGCATGAGACTACATAGTTTATCAGTTTGGAGAGAGTAAGGAAAATTTGAGCATAATGACTGAAACTGCAACCGCGCCATTAACTGGAAAAGCACTACTTGCTAAAGTAAAAGAACTTTCCACATTACCACGCCGAGAAAGAGCTAAACAGTGCGGCTATTACACTGTTACTAAGAATAACCAAGTTCGTGTCAATCTCACCGATTTTTATGACGCTTTGCTGTCTGCTAGGGGAATTCCTCTAAGTCCAGAAGCACCTAAAGATGGTCGTGGTCGCGAACCGACATATCGGGTTAGTGTCCATCAAAATGGTCAGATTGTAATTGGTGCTACATATACCAAAGCAATGGGCTTGAAGGCTGGAGATGAGTTTGAAATTAGGCTGGGATACAAACATATTCACCTGATTCAACTAGGTGAAAGCGATAAAAAACTAACCTCACAAGATATAGATTCTGACGAATCAGACGAAGATTTGGAAGACGAAGAGTAAATTTGCTGATGGTAGGGATAAGTTTCAGTTGATGATAACTTGTCCTTACCCCAACAGCAAATTGGTAGCCAAGTAAAAAATACGATTAGACCCCTTGCAGAATTCACCAAATTTAGTAGAGTCTTGATTAATCAGCAAGAAATCTATAATGCAAGAAGTCTATCGTGTTTTTTTGTTTATTTTGATAACTTTCTTTAAGTCTTCGGTCAACGCCTTACTGGCGTTTATAGAAAATGCACCGCCACTAGTTATAGTGACGGCATTTTTTGTTTGCTGGATAGTTTGCTGGCTGCCAGTAGCAACAGTATCGGCAATATTGCTTAATTGGCAACCTCCTAAACCTTTACAGCCAGAGCAAAAAATGCCGTTATTGGTGTCACTTTACCTATTAGCTCCCCCGATCCTCTGGGGAGTTGCTTGGTTGACTAATAAATCTTTTTCAGATTACGGCTTTGTAGGCAATTTTTCAACTCTTGGTTTTTTAGCACTAGGTTTTAGTTTGGGAGTGCTGAGTCTAGCTATTGTATTTAGTGGACAATTCTGGTTAGGTTGGTGTTCTTTTGAAAAGTCGAATTTTAAGTTACTACTACCCATATTGCTACCAATTTTCTTGATAGCGTTGTTAGTCGGTGGGATAGAAGAGTTAGTTTTTCGCGGTTTCCTGTTCACAGAATTAGCACAGGATTACCCACTTTGGGTAGCAGCAGCAATTTCTAGCTTGATTTTTGCCTTTTTACACCTGATTTGGGAGCAACGCGAAACTGCACCCCAACTTCCTGGATTATGGCTGATGGGAATGGTGCTGGTATTAGCACGCTTTGCTACAAGTGGTAATTTGGGTTTAGCTTGGGGATTGCACGCAGGATGGGTATGGGCGATCGCTACCATAGATACAGCAGAACTAATTACTTACACAGGTAAAATCCCTGACTGGTTCACAGGTAAAAATAAAAAACCTCTAGCTGGCTTGGCGGGAATTATTTGTGTATTGGGAACTGGAGTAATTATCTGGTTCAACTCTTAAGTATTTTAATTTCCCATAGATGATGTCTGTAAACGCAGATCCCCGACTTCTCGAAGAAATCGGGGAACTAAATCCAACGATTTAGTAGGCACTATTCCACGCTACTAATCTTTCTTTAGTACTCAAAACTACTCAGACCTTCTGATTCTGTCAATTTCTCGTTGTAATTCTTCAATTTGGCGGCGTAAAATTTCTGTTTGATTTTCGGAAGATTCTGCTGAAACATTTACCGATCCAGAAGCAGGCGATCGCTGATAATTTCCTCGGCGAATTTGCTGATATTCTTCGGATACAGCCCACGTCCGTAAGTAATGCAAGCGTTCAACAGGGAAAGGATGACTCAACATCATACCCTGAGCGCCATTGTAGATCAAGAATTTATATATCTGATTCAGTCCATCCTCATCCAATGCCTGATAATTTTCTGACTGCTTGATAAACTCTTGTAAACTACATTCATTGGCATATTTGTTACTACCACCAGAGAGTTTCATCATCGTTGACATCACAGGATTCAAGTCATCCATCACTAGTAATGCAGCGCGATCTGACGATAACTCGGCTTTGCGCCGCCATTCAAAAAAGGCGTAAATCAAGCCTTGGGTAACAATATTACCGATGCCGAAGGTCAATTCTCCTAATGCCGAAGCAGCACTCATCGCCCACATCGCCATTTGAATTAAAATAGTATGACCACATTTAATATGCCCCAGTTCATGGGCTAGCACCGTCCGAATCTCGGCTTCGTCTAGTAAGTCTAGTATCCCTGTATTTATGACTATGTAAGGATTTTCTTGCCCCAGGGCATAGCTATTTACTTGGGGATTTTGCGAGACAAACAGTGTTGGTTCTGGGTAAATGTCCAAATCTCGGACGCATTCCCGAAACATCTGGTAAATAGTGGAATATTGACGCGGCCCGACTTGGATGCTGTTACCCATTAGATAGACTAATTGAGGGCGTTCGTAGATAAATTCCACAAATTTACGAGCGATTAAATCAAATCCTGGCAAATTTCGTAAAGCTTGCTCGGCTTGGCGATCTAGTGGATGCCTGAAGGCTTCGCTAGATATTCCTGTGTAAGTTGGCATAATTTAGGGTATTAGGTGATTGGTCATTAGACATTGGTCATTGGTCATTAGCAAAGGACAAATGACAAATAACAAGATAATAGAAATGGGGCAATTGGAAGTAAAAATCACTTTGTATGGAATTGAAAGCGTGTGATTGAGGCAGAAGTTCATTTGTCACTACATAACTTTTTGCGATCGCAAGCGGGGTTCCCTTCCTGGCCCCATCATTTGACGATGGCACGGTTGGTAGCACGCGCCTTGCGCCTGGGACGTAGCGCCCTAATTCAAGTAGGGGCAGTTAGTGGCTATCAAGGGCGGTATCGTACTAGTTTCGTAGCATCAGCCCTGATGTGGCATGGTCCTGTAATTATTGTTGCTCAAGAAACTGTGCAGCAACTTCTACTGCGGGTGGAAATTCCCCGGCTACAGCAATGGTTACCAACCAATAAATCAATTAGGACAGGTGATGCTTGGCCTGATGCTGAGTTCCAAGGGCTACTCTTAACTTCCCCAGAAGCTTGGTTAAAAGGACAATTGGCTGGTGGCTTACGCTTTCCCCAAGGCATCCCCACAATTATTGATGGGGTAGACGATCTCGAAGATTGGGTGCGTCATCAACTTACCCAAGATATTCAACCTGATGATTGGGATCAACTCATACTGGCTTGTCCCAACCAAGCTGAGGCAATTCGTGAAGCACGGATACAACTAACACACGAACTTTTTCAGCATCCTGCTAATCCATATCAGTGCTATCTAATTTCCCAGCCAGAAATAGAAATTTTAAATCGCCTGTATTTGGCTTTAGATCGAGCAAACCTCCCAGATAAGTGGAAAAATTTCTGGCAACAATTTCAAAACCTTGATGAAAATCTTTCCTCGTCTGCTTCCCCTCCTCTCTTCTGGGCGACTATTGCCCATCGACAAGGTTTATTTTCTTTGCACTACGCACCTATGGAATTAGGGGAAATACTCTCGCCGATTTGGCAGCGACAACCAGTAGTTTTAATTGGCAGCGCTATCGAACCGGAAACTGAGGCTCCCCTTTTTCGCCAGCGTTTGGGTTTGGACGATTTAACTTGCCTGAAGTTCTCCTCGGAAAGTCAAGCAGAAGCAATTCAACTGTATGTACCCTATAAGTTACCTCTACCCAACACGCCAGAATTTCAAGCGGCATTTATTCACAAAGTTCGCACACTGGTTTGTCTAAGTGCGACAGCACCAGGATTAACTGTTGTCTTAGTGGGGGATGTACCACTAAAGGCTCAAGTTGCGACAATTCTAGCTTCAGAGTTTGGTTCGCGGGTGCAAGTAGAAAAAACTTGTTTAGATGAAAATGGTATTTTGATTAGCGGTTGGGAATTTTGGCGAGAACATCAACGAGTCTTGCCAGCGCCCCATCTGTTAATTATTGCGACTTTGCCCCTACCATCTTTGGAAAATCCCCTGGTAGCTGGTAGGGTAGCTCTTTATAAGCGATCGCATCAAGATTGGTTCCGTTTATACTTGTTGCCAGCAGCTTTAAATGAATTACAACGAGCGATCGCTCCAGTACGAGAAAGTCAAGGAATTGTGGCTTTGCTGGATAGTCGTGTAGTTAACCGCAGCTACGGCGCTCAAATTCTCGCAGCTTTAAGTCCTCTGGCACGCATTAACTATCTCGATCCCAGCCTGTTTTCCAATACCGATGAGGAGAATTCTGCTTAAAATTCAGTTACCAGTGACGCCACTTGCTCCACTTGGGGAGACCCCAAGACCCTTTGGGTTCGGCAGTCTTCCAGACGCTCGTTCCTCGCTACCGCTAGCGCTAACGACGGAAACCGCCATCGCGCTTCGCATCTCCCCTTGGGAGAAGACGGGGGCTGCCTCACCGCAGTGGCTCCCCAATGCCCAATTTAAATTTTGTCAACCAAAGCGCGATCGCCTAAAAGCAAGCATTATTATCAGCTTATAGAAGGTGATGCGATTCATTGCCTTTCTGTAGGCATGATTCCTGGCAAAATAAATTTAGAACCTAAGTAGAATTTGAGTTGCTGATTATGGGTGAAGCAAAACGTCGTAAAACCACATTAGGGGAAACATACGGTAAAGAGACTCGGATCTTATCTTGGGTTCCAATCACAAAAACTCAAGGCGAACAATTTGTCACTTGGACTACTCGTGGTGCTTGGATAGGCATTGGTCTTATGGTTGTAGGATGGGCAACAATCCGTTTTATCGGCCCAGCTTTCGGTTGGTGGCAGGTAGTCTATTAATTCTTAATTCATAATTGAATTAGTTGGATATCTAGACTCCAACTAATTCAAGACTGCGAAAAAAGAGACAATAACGCCCAAGTGTCTCGCCAATAATTATGAAGTTAGCGCAACGGTAGGGAGTTCGCGTACCCTATGGGAAAGCAAGCTAGGCGTAGCCTCTTGTAAAAAGCATGATGACAAATTACGAACTAGTTAACTGAGTTATTAATAAAAAATAATTACTCATTTTAGATAGATAATCGAAATATATTATATATGCATTAAATTTGGCAAAACCAAATTAAGATAAGAATCCTTCTAAATTCATCGTGCTTTGATTCGTACAAGTTTTTGAAAATAATCCAAAAATACCTGAGAATATTGCCTAAATGGCAACATTGCTCTGCCGAGTTTAGGTATTGTCAGTGTTAAGTTTCCCATTGTGGATTCTACACTCACACTTGTCTACTATGTACGTTAGCTTGGTATAAACTATTGGATTTATCCCTTTGCAACTACTTAACCTATAATTCGCACTGTCATCTGCTTGACTTTATATATATATATAGGAGGAAAGAACTCGGTATAACTAATTATTTGTCTATACCAAAATCTACGTTAAAAACATAACAGATTAAACATCTAAGCAAGAGACAGTATAACGATGGAAAACTACATTATGGCGTTTAATAACAGTGTATTTGACTGCACATAACCAATAAAAACCAAATATGTAGCTTTTCTGTAGTTGACTAGTGCTAAATTTAAGTTACTCTTAAAGCGGATCTCTTACTCTAAGAATCTACCCTGACAGAAATGTATAAAGATATAGTTAAATTTAGCAATTCTGTCCGAGATTTTGAATTTACAAACTGAATAGTTTGATACGGCCCTCAAAATCCCGATCCACTACCCTAAACAAAGTAGTCAATTCACTACTCAATATCATCTGTCAGGTAATTGTAATGAATAGTTTACAATACCAATGGGTGAGAAAATCTAAAGAAAATATAAAAGAAACTCAAATTACTGTGGTGTCTGGAGGACAAAAGTGTTTCTGAGACTAGCACATCAACATCGACAATTCGTCCAAGACTTAGTAATGAACCTGCAAGCCTTGGCGATTGTATTAGAGCGTCGTGGGTATCCTGCATCCTGCTATACCTGTGGCGACCAAATGAACAGTGCATCGTTTATGGTTAGCTTGGGTGATAACCATCTGATTCGATTTTTAGTGTCAGATTACGGCATTACTTGGACGGAAATGCGGGATGACCGCGAATTAATGAAGCTAGAGGGTGCGGAGGCAATTAGCCAGCTAGACGAACTGGCCGATCTTGTCAAGCAATCTATGCAAAGTGATACAGGCTCTAAGACTCTAGCCAAAAAGTGTTGAGGTTTCAGAGATCGATAGCAAATTAAAACTTGATTATCGGTAACTGTTAATCAGTAATAGCGGCTTAGTTAGCGATCGCTCTTACCTATTTCTCCATTATCATCAAGTGATTGGCTATGGCTGGCCCATCGCATATTTTTTTGTATCTGCCAAACCCTTACGATCTTGATTTTCAGCCTCTAGCTAGAAGGTGTTAAAACACAGCAAAGTCAGAGGTTAGTTAGTTGAGCGCTCCTCTTTTGCCATAATTTCATCAAAACGCGATAACTTCTCTACGAGACACTGCGCGAATATCTAAAGTCCATTGCCAATTAAAATAAAAGGTGCCCAATAGTACGGATGACTAAAGTCATTAACTGCTGCTACGGGTGCATTATGACTTATTTCCTTCCAATTTCCAGTAATTAATGAGACTTGAGCTTGGCGTAAAGCTTCAGTTTTACTCAGCTTTTTAGTAGAGAGGATACCATAAAAAGCACTCATGAGTGCTTGCGTACCACCATCATCTACAGACCATAAAGAGGCGATCGCGGCTCTAGCGCCGGTTTGTTGCATCTGATAGCCAAAGCCCAAAATTTCTTCACCATTACCTAACTTGCCTCCCAAGCCGGTTTCACAGGCGCTCAATACTACCAAATCTACATTCGGAAGTGACCAAGTGGCGACATTTCTAAAATTAACGCGATCGCCATTTCCGAATAAAATAAACGAATCTTCTGGTTTACCGACCACAAAGGCTGCATGAGTCGCTAAATGGACAATTGTATAATCATCCATTTGGGGTACAGCGACTCTAGGAGTAAAGGCATCGTCTAAAAGCTTCGTAGTTTCAGGAACCGCAGCGGCTAGACTTTCCACCTCCCGCGTTGCAAAGGGTAAGCCAGCGAAAGCAACCTGTCGATTACCAACTTTGATTTGATAATTACCTTTAGTAAAAGCACCCGCTAAAACCCGCAAAGTAGATTGTTTTGGGGTGTTTAAGTTAGTCAGACTAGCCGATGTAATGTGATTCACATTAAAGCGCTGCACTAGCCATTGTTTGCCATCATATAAAGCAGTTAACGGGATGTAGCGTAACCGATCGTCTGGAGCGTAAATCAGAGTTTGCGTACCTGATAGCTTCAAGTCTTTCTCTATCGGTTTGATTAGCCAGTCATACAATTGGCGTGCAGGTGCTTTGACATTTCGACTGGGATTGATTAAAGCTTGGCGGAAAGCATCAATTGTTTGATAGAGGTTTTCGCGCTTGACAGCAACGGTGCGATGGATTGGTGGGGATTCAGGAGTTACCAATACCAATTCCAAACTGTCTTTTAAAATCAATGGGTAGAGTAATGCCGATTTTTGAGGTAATCGCGCCAAATTATCTCGAAGTTCGTTGAGACTTTCCAAATCCAAATTTTGCCGCCTAGCTGTACGGCTAATTTGCTCTACCTGTGCTTTCACGGAAGGACTATTGATAAATTGGTTAAATCCATCTAAAAGTTGCTGTTGATTTAAGACTAATTGCTCGATACGTTGTTTCTGTTCGGGCGATCGCTGTTGGGGGGAAATTTTCCGTAGTGTTGTCAGTTCTTTACCCAGCACAACAGCATTATCCACACTTTGATCCAACTTTTGTTTAATTGGTTTTTCTGTTGCCGCTATATTAATACCTTTGACAGTACGTTGATTACCTGGCACAGTCTGGAGATATTCCTCTAGTTCTTCAACTTTGAGTAAATCCATTGTCCTTTGTGCTTCGGCAACACGTTCTTGTTTCAGCAATCGTTCACCCAAAATGCGATATGTCTGGCTAACAGTTATGTTGTAAGCATCTGGTTGTGGCGCACTCAGTGCTGATGGATTCAAGCGAGCTTTCTCACGATTAATCAAACAATGCTTGTAGAAAAAAATTGCTAACTCTGGCTTATTTTGGATATCGAATAAGTAACCTATGTTACTGTATGTTTTGCCAAGTCGAACTAAATCCCCAAGTTCTTTGTTAATTAATAAGGCTTGCTGATAGGATCGAAGTGCTTCAGAATACTTTTTTTGGCTTTGGTAAATTCTGCCGATGTTGTTGAATGTTACCGCTTCCCAAGAGCGCTCTTTAAGGTCTCTGCTGATGGCTAATGCTTTCTGTAATTTCTGCAACGCTTCTTTCGATTGATCTTGCCGAGATTCTTTGATAGCTTCTTCGTTAAGCCTGGCAATTTCTGAGAGTTGATTATTCTTGGGTAAAGCTTGAGCTTTTTCTCCAGATTTGTACCTCAATCTTGCGTTTGTGTTTACCTGGTTATTGTTCGGGTATGCCATCCCAAAACCTAGTAAGCTAAGTAGAGATAAAGTAACAACACTCACATGCCGGAGATTAGGCTGCATAACAAAACACTCCCTATGCTCGGAAGGTAAATATTAAATCAATAAGTCCGGCAACGCAATTAATTTTTATGCTATTCAATAATTTGGAAAATTTATAGGTACTGAGAAAATTGAAGATGTCAGAAGAAGAACCTAGCCAACCAAAACTTCCACCAACCAGCGCTCTTGGCAATCCATCCAGTCACGAGTTTGGGAATTGGTTTGAATATCCTGTCAGAGTGCAACCCCACCACACAGACTATGCCGGTCTTGTCTGGCACGGTTCCTATATAGCTTGGATGGAAGAAGCGCGGATTGAATGTTTACGATCTATAGGGATTGAATTTGCTGATTTAGTCGCTATAGGCTGCGATTTACCAGTTGTAGAACTGTCGGTGCGCTATCACCGTTCAATTCAATTGGGTATGGCAGTGCTGGTAAAAACACGCATGGCTGAGGTCACAGGTGTCCGCATCAATTGGGATTATGCCATTGTCTCAACTGATGGACAAGAATTATACGTCACGGCTAAGGTGACATTAGTGGCTTTAGATCGCGAAAGAGGCAAGATTATGCGTCAATTGCCGCCGAGTTTTAAGGATGCCTTAGCCAAGATTTCAGCATTAAATAATGATTGACCAATAAAGGTTATCATTTCATATTTTATACTTCACTTTTGCTAATGAAAAGTGAAGTATAGATTGTTACTTTCCAGTTTGGATCTGTGACAGATTTTGAGCAAACTGCGTTACGTAATGCCAAATATCTTGTGGAGTAATGCCAAAACTAATATTTAATAAAACAAGGATTGCCGCAAGAGTTAATGCAGTACTCACGGTTGCTTTCAGCAACTTCCATAATATTATGAAGACTATCCAAGCTATAATCAACGTAATAATCATATATATTAATTCCTTAATAATTGCCCTTGTCTAAGAGTGGGTCGATTCAGAAAGGGTAAGCTTTGGTTTTGGTAAAAATCACTAGTATAAAAGATAATAAAACCAATTTTTAATATTCACTAAAATGGTTTTTTGTGATAATTAGCCTGGGGATATCTTACCGAAAAATGAGATAATTATTTATAGGCTACGCCGATCGTTTGCAAAGTTTTTGTAAATATTTTTAATTTGTTTTTGAAGATCAATTTATAGATATACATAAAAATTATGGCTGATCCGGAAGCCACTGGCTATCTTCAATAGATTACTTTTTATAGTTCGGTGAGTATGTCTTTGGCATCAAATGAAATAATTTCCATATTAATTGGATAAGAGGCTGGGGATTAGAGATTGGGGACTAGGCATCAATTTCTAATCCTCAGTCCAATGTGAACTGAAGGTTTTTATCGCAGAGAAATTATCCGCGAGTGAGTTTCTAACTTTTCAGTCGCTGTTAAAACTTCTTGCCTTGCCCATTGATCTGCTGCCAAAATGTCATCTAAAGAGGGATTAGCACGGTTATCATTTTGATGGCGATCGCACACCAATTCGATACACCGAGGAATATCTAAAAACCGAATTTTTTCATCTAAAAATAAAGCTACAGCTTGCTCATTGGCGGCATTCAACACCGCTGGCATCGAACCACCAGCTTTACCCACAGCATAAGCCAACTGCATACAAGGATACTTCTGGTGATCTGGTTCGCGGAAGGTTAAATTTCCAGCTTTGACTAAATCTAGTCGTTCCCAGTTGGTGTAGATGCGATCGGGCCAAGATAGAGCATACAGCAAAGGTAAGCGCATATCTGGCCAACCGAGTTGAGCTAAAACTGAAGTATCTTGCAGTTCAATCAGTGAGTGAATAATGCTCTGGGGATGAATGACAATTTCGATATCGTCATAATCCAAGCCAAACAGGAAGTGAGCTTCAATTACTTCCAATCCTTTATTCATCAAAGTAGCAGAGTCTACTGTGATTTTACGCCCCATCGACCAATTAGGATGCTTGAGAGCGTCAGCAACAGTTACATCTGCTAACTTTTCTACATCCCAATCACGGAAAGCTCCACCAGATGCAGTGAGCAAAATTTTCCGTAAGCCATCTTTGGGAACACCTTGCAGGCATTGAAAGATAGCGGAATGTTCGGAATCGGCAGGAAGTAATTTTACACCATGTTTTTCGACTAGGGGTAGAACCACAGGGCCGCCAGCAATCAGAGTTTCTTTGTTTGCTAAGGCAATATCTTTACCAGCTTCAATCGCTGCGATCGTGGGTAGCAAACCAGCACAACCAACGATCCCAGTGACAACAGTTTGGGCATCGCCGTAACGAGCGACTTCTATCACTCCGGCGTCGCCACCCAGTAGAATCGGTTGAGGATCGAGGTCAATGATAGCTTCTTTGAGCGCTGGTAATTTATCTTCTGAGCAAATGGCTGCTATTTCCGGCCGAAACTGCCGAATTTGAGTAGCTAACATCTCTACATTGTTCCCAGCTGCCAATCCCACAATCCGAAACCGATCTGGGTACTGAGTGACAATATCTAAAGTCTGAGTACCAATAGAACCAGTGGAACCAACGAGAGTAATCGCTTTCACAATTGCTTAAGGATTTACAAACAACTCTCACTATAAATTGCTTAGGACTCTTTAATCACAGCAATCACAATAATCGATACACTGATGCAAGAAAGAAAAGAAGTTTCCCCGTGCCCTTGTGCCTGCACCAGTTCCAATCCGTTAATTTCAACTCGATACGACTGTTAGCGAATAAGTAGGTAGACATAATTAAATGTAAGATAAAATTTTTGTTCATAGTGAGCAATTTTTCTCTCTATGTAAGATTCTCAAGGACTAAAGCCGCTTACTACGAGCTTTAATTTAATGAAGACGTTCTACTTAAAAGTACTAAAAGCGATTCTTATTTGAATGAGGTACACGGGTAGGGACACACAGCTTGCTGTGCGCTCCTGAGTGATTAATTTTTTCTTTCAGTATCTTTCCCCCAGTGATAACTGCTGTAACTAGACAAAAATTGTATTTATAAATACTATATTTTAAAGATAAATTCCGAGAAAATTGGCAAAAGTAACCAAATAGGAAATAATTTCAATTAATTGGTAATCTATCCAGTTTGTTAATTGTGTTGGTGGAGGAGTTAATATGCAAAAGATTACTCATAAACTGCTGTGTTACAGCCATAGGTAAAAAGATGCACAAAGGAGTTTGTTGAAGCACTCAACCCTATGGTCAAAGTTCAGATAGCTATAAAAAAAGTTTTATGGAAAAATAATTTCCTGTTTCCAGCAGCAATATGGTTTGGCAGTCGAATATTTATTTGGACAGCTATGTTGCTGGTTGCGCCAAAGTTACCATTACCCGCAGAGGAATTTTTGCCTCGTTTTAGCTGGGGGATTTTTGATGCCTGGGATAGTATACATTACCGTGCGATCGCAACTTCTGGTTATGAATTTGTGAATGACGGTAAGCAACACAATCTAGCCTTCTTTCCCCTATTTCCCTTAAGTATCTGGTTTTTGATGAAGTTGGGCTTACCGTTTGAATTGGCAGGCACTTTAGTCAACAACTTGGCATTTTTTGCAGCGCTTTACTGTTTGTACTTTTGGGTCAAGGATCGTCATGGCATCAATACAGCGCACTGGGTAACTGCTGTGCTTTCTTTGTATCCAGCTTCGATGTTTACGGGAGTGATTTACACAGAGGGGCTGTATTTGTTTTTGAGTACGGCGACTTTGCGGGCGTTCGATCGAAAGCAGTATGCCTGGACTGCTTTTTGGGGAGCAATGGCGACAGCAACACGTCCTACAGGTATGGCACTAATTCCAGCATTGGCGATCGCAGCCTGGAAAGAACGCCGACCACCCATTGCCTATATAGCTGGTTTGACTACCGCTATTGGCACACTTCTATTCAGTTTGTATTGTGCGATTTATTTTGGCAACCCTTTAGCTTTTATCGAAGCACAGCGGGGATGGAGACCAACTCTAGGGTTTGATTGGCAGGGTTGGTTAAATATGTTCATGCAAATTGCCGTTGGCAGTAAAAATTGGCAATTTGGCTGGGTTCAAAACTCCTCTGGTGCTATTCAAGACCCCTGGTATCTCTTGTTATTTGGCGCGCTCGTTGCCAGTGGCTATCTTTTATGGCATTTCCGTCAACGTTTTAGTTCTGTAAAATTATTTTATGGGTTTTATGGTTTAGTCTTATTTTTGTTGATTCAGGCAAGCGAACAGTGGATCAATAACTTCCTCAACTTGTTCATAGTCTTAGGTGGTGGCTATGTGTTGTGGCGCTTACACACACAACTGACCCCAGTTACGGTTATTTATGGCTTTTGTGGTATTGGTTTACTGTTGGCCTCTGGAGGCACTATTTCCTTGAGCCGTCTCGCCTACGGTATTGTGCCTTTGAACATAGCAATTGGTGTGCTGCTATCTCGCCATCCTCGTCAAGGATATTTAATATTGGGCGCTTTTGTGACACTACTAGCCAAAATAGCTGTAGGATTTGCCCAAGACCACTGGGTTGGTTAGAAGGTTTGATCCATATATTTGTATTTGGTTCTTTCTTGGTAAGAAGTTGAATTTAAATTTCCTAATGAATCTATCCAATCAAACGAAGATAGCCCTTGCTTCATTATTTATAGGTGTTGGTGCCATATCTTTTGGCTCTATTTTCGTAAGATTGAGTGAAACTGAACTTAGTCCCAATGCCACTGTATTTAATCGCCTTTGGCTTGGTAGTGCGATCTTCTTGCTCTGGAATGGATACAAGAGGATTCGTCAGCAACTTTCCTTAGAAAAACCTGTACAACAGCAGCCCTACACCAGTCAGGATCTGTGGCTATTGCTTGGTGCTGGTATTTTTTGGGCTGCTACTTTAGTCTTCTTGGCTTGGTCGCTGACTCAAACTAGCGTTGCGATCTCTAGTGTCTTACATAATCTCGCCCCGATATTTACTAGTTTAGGGGTTTGGCTATTATTTCGTAAGGGTTTTGAGAAGCAATTCCTGATTGGCATGGTCATCGCCCTTGGGGGAGCGATCGCCATTGAATTTGAGGAGCTGCAAATTGCCACAGGCGAAATTAAAGGAGGGTTGGCTGCAATTATTTCGGCGATTTTCTTGAGTGCATACCTGCTGATCGTAGAAAAATTACGAACCAAATTTTCTCCGGCGACAATTCAGTTGTGGATCTGTGCGATCGCGGCTCTAGCTATCTTCCCCATACTTTTGTTCACTCAAGATCGGCTTTTCCCCTCTACAGTCAGTGGGTGGCTATGGGTAATTTTCCTGGCGCTGATTTGCCAAGTTTTAGGTCATGGGCTTTTGACCTATAGCCTTGCTAGGTTTTCCTCTGTGGTTGTGTCCTTGGTGCATCTGTTAGAGCCAGTATTGAGCGGCATTTTCGCTCTGGTAATTTTTTCAGAAAAATTAACTTTCTCCAATTGGATAGGTTTCGCTGTAGTTTTAATGGGTTTATACTTAGCCGTATCTAGCCAAGCTGCTGTTAATTACCCGTTCCAGGAATCAGTCAACAATATAGTTAACACTTTCGTTAAAAGTATGACGATTAAACTGTCATTACTAAAGCAACAATTCTCCGAAACACCAGCTTTATTAGGAACTGTCTCATTATTGTTTGCTCTCATTCCCATATCTTTAGCACCATCTCTGACCAAATTGTGTCAACAAGAAATTGGTGCAAATGCTGTAGTGTTTCATCGCAGTTGGATTGCAACAGTTGTCTTTGGTTTGTGGAATGGACTTGAGGCTTTCCGCTACCAACAATCTATTGAAGGAGACAGGAAGCAGGAGATAGATAGCGTAGCGTTAGCGAGTCCGCAAGCGTCAGGCAGTGTTACTCCTGCCTTGCTTGATAATCAATCCATAGAACAGAAGCCTTTTACAAGTCAAGAAGTGTGGCTATTGTTGGCAATGGGAACCTCTGCTGGAACCTACCTTCTATTGTGGGCTTGGTCGCTGAGTCAAACTAGTGTTGCCAACGTAGCTTTATTGTCTAATTTGAACTCCTTATTTGTTGCTTTGGCTGGGTATTTGTTATTTGGTCGGCGTTTCGACAACAGATTCGTGATTGGTCTGGTCATAGCCTTGGGGGGAGCGATCGCATTTGAACTCAATAAGGTGCAATTTGCAACCGATCAAATACTAGGTGATGCATTAGCATTGCTAACTGCGGTTTTCATGGCTACGTGTATGCTGCTGATAGAAAAACTCCGAACCAGATTTAGTACTGCAACTATCATGCTGTGGCGCTGTGGAGTGACAACAATGTTTCTACTACCAGTGCTACCATTCCTCGAAAATAGACTATTTCCCTATTCCTGGACGGGTTGGTTTTTCATCATTTTCCAAGCTCTTTTCTGTCAAGTGCTGGGTCAGGGACTTTTAGCTTATAGCCTCAGTAGAATATCTTCAGGCGTTGTCGCTGTCACACTTCTTCTAGAACCAGTTTTAGCTTCCATTTTTGCTTGGTTCATTTTTTCAGAACAAGTAGGTTTGTTTGATTGGGCTACTTTTGCCGTAGTTTTAGCGGGTATCTATCTAGCCCAATCGAGTCAATCGATTCTTCAAGTAACAAATGAAGGCTCGTAGTAGCACGAGGGACTTCCAAATAAAAAACTATCCCATCGCTTTTAGGGCAGGGGGAGGAAAAGTCGTTGTGATTCCAAAAATTGGATAATTTATACCAATTTGAAAAAAGAATGCGACAAATAGACCATTTGTAGAGACGCGATGAATCGCGTCTTTACCCAAGGGTGTGTTGCAATCATTAATTGAATTGGTATTACATATTTAACTTATGGTGAAATCAGTGTAAATCCTTTAGCCGATCCGATAATTTTACTACCAGTTAAATTGATTTGCTGCAAAGCCCCATTGTCTAACAGTAAATAAGATTTATTAGATAACATTTGTTGTAAAGTTGGGACAGGTGCAGGAGTTACCTTGCAATCACAGTAAAAGTTTAAACTAGGACGCCCATAAGCAAAAGAAGTATAAATTTGTGTTCCTGTTGAAACATTTGACCGAATTAATTCTGCTACTGGTTTAACTGGAAAAGCTTCCTTTAATTCCCAAATCCATGATTGCGAACTCATTAATAGTGCTAAAACTAAGTACATCCCAGAAAATAAGACTGGAATAAAGTTGCGATCGCGTTGTCTAATTAACCATACTGCGATGCTCATACTTATTGCCAAAACAATGCTCATGACTATGAGACTAGGTTCTTTCTTGGCAACAATAAAGTAAACACAACCTCCTAAACCAGCAATGGCGATAATAGCCAGAAATATTGTCAAACTTCGCACCTTAAAATGACCATACTGCCAAATGTCGCTAAGTTTAGCACCAATCGCCAAAGCTAAAAATGGATATACAGGCATAACATACCACGGGAGCTTAGTTCTCATTAAAGAGATAGTTACTAAGTAAATAATTGTGCCAATAATAATTAAACTACCCCAGGAAGTATGACGTTTTTTCCAAGCTAGATAAAAACCTCCTGGTAAAAATAATAGCCAGGGAAAACTATACTTGATTAACTCAATTAAATAGTACCAAGGTGGCCCACTATGACCTTCAACAGGTTGTGTAAGGCGATCAAAAGTTTGTGTTTGAAAGTTCACTTGGAAGAAAGTTTCGCCGTAATGTTGCCATTGAGCAACAAACCAAGCGATCGCAGGTGCATTTCCTAAAAACATTCCTACTAATAAATAGGGGCTTGTTAACAAAGCAAACTGCCGATCTGCAATCAGGAATAAAAAAGCGATCGCTCCTAGCGGTAAAACTATCATCCCTTTCGTGAGAGTGATTAACCCTAGACAAAATCCCACACCTAGAGCGTACCGACGATTCTGACGTGCTTTTAGCAAACAAAATAACAACAGCAAGAAAAAGGTAATAGTTGTACCATCTAGCATTGCGAGCCTTCCGTGACGCAGCACAGGCAACATTGTCAGGTAAACTAAAGCGCTAAACAGAGCTGGTAAACTTTGGTTAAAAAGCAAACATCCCACCAAGTAAAGCAAAGGCACTCCCAAGGCAGTTAACACTGCACTAGGTAGACGCGTTGTCCACTCATTTACGCCTGCGATCGAGTAAGTCCAAGCAATTAATAAGTGCATCAGGGGTGGCTTATTATGATAAGGTTCCCCTCCCAAGGTGGGGTAAAGCCAATGCATTGAACCAAGCGGGGCACGCCAAATTTCACGGGCAACCTGTGCCACAGTACCTTCATCCCAATCTCGCAAAGGGGAGTTTCCCAAAAATATCAGCCATAGAAATAGAGATATTATTAGTAAGCTGAATAACCATTCTTTTTCTTGGAATAGACGCATATCTAAAATCGGGATAATCATCTCAACCCTCTAGGATATCCCAACTAAAGCTTGCTTTATCCCTCCTTTTGCTGAAACTGGCTCAATAACCAAGTTCCAACTTCAGATTGACTCATTTCACGACTTTGGCGTAAAGCTTCTTCTAAAATTGCAATTACCAATCCAGGCAATACCTGTGATTCTTGAATACGTTTACTGCCTCGATCTGCGATCGCATAAGCTATAATTTCGGCATTTTGGACATCCACTACCCAGTATTCAGCAATACCCAATTCTTCATAGAGCGATCGCTTTGTACCCAAATCATCCAACAGAGATGTTTTCGCAATTTCAATCACTAAATCCGGTGCAGGATAGCGATCGAGGTTGACAATTCCTGTACCTGCTGGGATAGCTTGGGCGTGTTCTCTGAGGTAATACGCTACATCCGGCTGACAATCCTGAACTCCAGTTTTACGAAAAGTCGTTGTGTCTAAACCTGTCGCCAGTATTCCTTTAAGTGCTGCGAATAGAGTCACTGCAAAAATAATTACAACATGGTCTTTACCATGATCAAAACTAACTGGTGCCATCTCCAGCCTCATGTGCCCCTTATAGTAGTAACTCTTTGCCTTCTCGTTGAGCAAGTTGGTAACTATCTGCTCATACTCCTCCCAAGAAGCACAAATCCATGTATCTGTCGGTAACTGGGTCTGAGTTTCACTCATTGCCTAACCCTTATGCGTTTCTGTTTCTGATAGTAATCAAATCTCCTAGCTAAATCAGTAGGTAGTTTTTGCCATTCTTCATCAGGGACTTGGGCGGAGATTTCAGCTACCAGTTCCCAAATAGACACAGCATCGGGGTCAAAGGAAAGTTCACTTAATTTGGATATCTCGCTAAACTTGATGGTAGTTGACAGGTTTTCAGAACTATCTAACGGAGATATCGGCGTATGTTCAGGTTGAAAATTTTGTTTTACCATTCTATTAATTTTACCTGCTTCTTAGATATCTGAGTCTGGATGATGAGGCTTGGAAGGCGATCGCCTTATTTTCTCAATTTGTTTATTCTCCCTTCACCACAGCCTCAATTGCTTTCACAATTGGAGCAACCCACCACTGATCTGAAGCTTTCTGAAATGCTTCAAATATAAATGCTTTTCCTCCGACTTCCAAGCGCTTCCTTAAAGTTGGATTTTGCTTCACCTGCTCTACTGCTTCTGCAATAATGATTTGTTTCTCTGCTTCAGTTTGAGTGGGATAATTCTGAGTTATACGATTTACGATTTGCTGAATCTCTTCAAAAGCTTCTATGAGATTTTGCTCTTGAGCATAATTATGCTGTGTTCCAATCTGATCTCCATTGACCGTGCTATTGAGATTGACTGCACCCACAGATCCACTAAAGTTTAGGTTTGGGTTGTTTGAATCTGGCATAGTAATAAAAACTCCTGTCTGATTTATATATGTACTTTGATTTTTTGGCTTATTACTCACAATCTGAAGAATCTGCTCTGGTTTAAGGGGTTGCCAAGTTTGGCGACGAATTAAAGCCTCAGCCTCTAGTAATCTCCATTGCAATTTATCTTTTAATTCTGGAAACTCAAGAATAATCTTGCGAAGTGCTTCACAGGCTTGAGGAGTACCACGTTCTTGTAGGCGTTGTGGGATATAGTCTCTCCAAGTTCTAACACTATCTTCAGGTCTTACTTCATAAGCCTCAATACCCGTGAGTTCTTCCTTTTGAGAACTTTCTTTTTGTTTTTCTTGTGGATCAGGATACTGTTTTGTGAGAAAAATGTACAAATCAGCAATGCAGTCTTCCTTCAGTTTTTGTTCAGTACTTCCTTGATACTTAATGGAATATGATACAGACTGCATAACTTCTCGTCCAAATTCAGAATCTTTCTGAATAGCAGACCACACAACTGACCATCCAGCATCTTCTGCATAAAGTATCAACATCTGAGCTGCAACAATTGCTTTAGCTCTTTCCTCAGCGCTTTTAGGAGGAAGTGAAGAAACGAGATATTCTGCAAAATCTTGAGCTTGATTTACTTTATTGATTAATAAATCTCTTAGTAAATCACCCATACTTGTAGCCGTGAGTGTCTCATGTTTTACTTTATCCATTAATACTCTTAATAGACGCTCATCCCAACAATGACTTACTTGATTATTTATGTGAATAGAACCATGTTGTTCATTGTCTTTATCAATCAAAAATATTAATGTTTTGATAAATTCATCAGGAGCATTATGATAAGCTTTTTTAATCAATTCTTGGCGATGCTTCTTGTTGTCTTCAGTTCGATCCCAGTTAGGATGTGCAAGAATTACTGGTGTCCATTTTTGCCATTCTTTGGTGGATAGACTGAGTATATATTCTGATGCTTCTTGTATTAATAAAAGTAATGCTTGATAACCTGCTAATACAGAGTAGGGATAATTATTTGTACCCAGCAAATCTAGATTGTCTGGATTAGCATGAGCTAGATACAAATTTGCAGCTTGAATAATCCTTTTTTTGGTTGATTCTTCTGCTTCAATCCAACCAGGAAGATTTTTCAGACTTGACTCAAATGGATTTCCATAATGAGTACTATCAACTTTAAGAGTTAACTCACAACATAAAGAACACCAAATATTAGGCTGGGAAGCATCAATCTGACTTAAAACATCAAGCACTCTTTCCTTTGCTGAAGGTTCTAAAATAATTTTATTTTTATTTCTGTTGCGCCTAGCCTGTTCTGCCAAATAAATTTCTTTTTCCTCCTGTGCTATTAGCGAGTCTAACTCAACCGTTTCAACATAATAAGCAAATTCTTCTCTTAATACTGAGTTAGTTTGGCTTAGTTGTAGTATTGGATCGACATGTTCAAATTGGGAAAGTTTAAAATTCCAAAGTATCAATTTTGCCCAACTTCGTTGTTTGTCTTCAGTATCTGATATTTTAAATTTTTGAATTAACCAAGAAAAATCTTCTTCATAAATTATTTCTCTAATATAGTTAGCAAAGTCTATATAATCATGATTAGTTTGTAAAACTATAGAGATTATTGACTCTATAATTTGATAACGGGTTTGAAATTCATTTCTTAAAATATGGCTGAAGTTGATTGTTTGATATGAATCATCATATACAATTACATCATGATTCTTCAGCCGCAATAAAGCAACCTTAGCAAATGCCTGCATTACTTCTGGTTGATTCAGATGCTCCCAGGCTTTCAACATAATTGCATCTGATAAATGCTCAAAACTATAATGTAAATCGCGCCCACGACTATTAAATTGTTTTTCTAGCCATCTTAGAGCTACTGGTAAATCAGATATTTGAAGATGTTGTCCAAGCTCTTTTGCTATAAAGTCCTGATATCTTCCACCACTAGATTTAGATACTGGCTGTATTAAGGTACTAAAAACCTCTTCTGCTGTGATATTGCCTGGCCAAACTGCTCGGATTCCACACCCTTTTAGCTGTTCCTCTTCATAATTTTGAATTTTAGCAACTGCTAAAGGTTTTAATCTTGCTTTGGTTTTTTCATCACCAAGATTGCATACAGCCACTGCTGCATTGATGCGAACCGAAGAATGTTGCTGATGATCAAGAGCAACATCGGCAAGATATTCCTGTACAGCTTTTACATTACAGGCTTCTGCAATATCAATAGCTACGTTCTTTGCATTTATACTCTTTGTTGAATCACAAATATAAGGTTGAAGCTGATCGGCTAATTTAGGATGATTTAGATTTCGGTATAGCCAAGTATGATATTGGTACGTTAATTTTTCTTCATTGTGTAATCTTAGAAGCGATTCAACTAGAGCGGTCTTATCAGTTTCACCAGCAGTAGCTACATCACTTAGGAGTAGTACATCGGGATCTGTTTTCATTACTTCCCTAAAAACTTTAGGAAGGATACTAGCTAGCCAAGCAGCAGTTTCATGAAGCTGGGGAATTAACCTAAATTCAGAATCTTCAGAGGAAGCAATTAATTTCATTACTTGTTCTAAAGGTGTTTCGTTGTGAACTAAGTATCGTGCAGCAAGAAACTCAGCATACGTCTGATGAGCAAAACCAATTCGATGCGAGCCGCGCGAAGAAAATAGTTCAGTGACAGACAAAACCTCTTTAATGCAGTTTTCATCAAGTGAAAACTCTTGCTGATTAATACTTTCTTTACCTATGGAAATATCTCGAATAGCAATATCAGAATTGGGCATATCTCCATATTCTGGACTTATCCAGATGGCAGAGCGATTAGAAAATAGAAGTAAAGCTGCAATTCGACTTGCTATAACTAATCGGTGTTTTGCATCTAAATTCCCAGTAAAGCCAGAATCACAGCGATCTGAGTTCACCTCTTCACATAGTTGTAAACAACCTTCTTCGTATAAATCCTTTTGAGAGGAAGAGAATCGTTTATTTTGATAAGTACCCAGAAGTAATTTTAATGTGATTGGCTTGATAGCAAGTGGAATAGCATTTTTATTAAAGACTTCCTGTAAAAAATCACCAGAGTTGATGTTACACCTATTTGCTGCTTCAATTACATCTACTTGACATAAAGGAGCTAGCTCATATACCGCAACATTAGCTTCTCCCCACTTGTCTTTTAGCTTCTGCTCCAAGCTATCTTTCCAATCAGCTGTCCTACAAGTGATCCTAAAATACAGGCGATCGCAAGGTAGCTGTTCTATTTCACGTTTAAGAATTCTGACAAGGATTTTGATAGAAAGTAATCCCTCGTCTAGGCTATCCAGAAAAAGATGTAGTTTATTTGTTCCTCTACGCCAAGCTTGCAATGTTTCATCGCGGAAAATTGCATCACATAGCTGCTTGTCCGAATCATAATCACCAAGTCTGAACCATAAACAAACGTTTTCTGAGCCACTAAACTTGTGAGAAACTTGATGATATGCTTGTTCGGTTGCTGTGGTCTTACCCATCCCAGCTTCACCTAGCAGCACCAAACAAGGGATCTCAGATATAGTTTCAAAAGCAACTGAATCAGATTTGTAAAAATGTCCCCACTCTGAATCTGGATTGACTAAATATCCACCATCACTTAGACCGATGTTACCTGATCGGGGACACCAGAAGCGCTTCCATGTGTAAAGCTGACTTGGCATTTTTACTTACAACAGGCTGAGAATATTTTTACTATGTTAACCGCACCCAATCCTTAATGTTGTTCTATGAGAAACGAGCTTTTGGGATATTATGCTTGTGCGATCGCTCTCAAAATCTCAACTTTCAACCTCTGAACTCGGAAGTTGCACCTTTTTACTCGACTGTTGAGCCTTTGAACTCGGAAGTCCGACCTTTTTGCTCGACCGTTGAGCCTCTGAACTCGGAAGTTGCACCTTTTTACTCGAACGTTGAGCCTTTGAACTCGGAAGTTGCACCTTTTTGCTGAAACGTTGCACCTTTGAACTCGGAAGTTGCATTTTTTTACTCGAACGTTGAGCCTTTGAACTCCAAAAGTAGAGCTTCAGAACTCGGAATGTTGTGTTTTTAACTCCAACATCCAACTTCTGAAGCTCACACGTTGCACTTTTGAGGTGCAGCTACCGACTTATTTTCTATAACATTGGTTTTTTAAGCTCCAGCTTTACAGGTTTACGAGTAAATCGTTTTCCCATTTCTGCAACCACTGCATCTAAACCCACCCCTCGTCCACTGGCTTTGGCGTAGTTATACACCTGCAACGCGGCTGCATAAGCTTCACTACCGACTGCAAGAGATGTATCATCTACCAACTCTTGTAACTGCGTCAACAACAACAATACCGGATACAACGTTTCAAATAATTGCACATCCTTCCGCATTTCATCCAAGTCAAACGATCGCGGTAAAAACTCTGGATTCTGCACCGCCACCTTCTAATGTTTTGCTCACAAACGCCCGACTCTTATCGCCCATCTTGGGTAAAGTCTGGCGATCGTCGGCACTCAAATCAACCAAAAATGGTAGCTTTTCTTTAATGGTAGCGATCGTTTGCAACACAGCATCTCTGTCTGTCTATGCCAATGCTGCACTAATTGGGGTCGTAGACATAGAAATCACTCTCCAGTAAGTTTCTTTCATCTAGAGTGCCCAGATATACAATCAAAATTTTCATTCGCAGAGTAAAGCTGGTCATCGTAATAAAGACTGATTGGGCGTTAACTGGCTCTCAAAACGACTGTAAACAATTTGGGTTGGATACCAACAAGAAAACCAGTATAAATCTTGAATAACTTTGCAAGAATTACTCTCATCTGCTAACTCAAAGTGAACCAGAGCTAAATTATTCAATCCAACTACCTCTCGTCCCTCCTGAAACCAACGAGATTTCCAAAAAATCAGGGGTTGTAACCATTTCCATTTGGCATTTTCGGCTCGTTTCCAAGGAGCTATCAAGGATAATATATCTGCTGTGTAGGTAGAAGTCTGAACACTGTTTCTAGGTATCCACTCCAGTACACAATGCCAGTCAGGGTCATTCAGCAGCTGACGATTATGGTGTAATTGTTTCTCGGAAATTTCTACCATATTGGGTGGGTTGCTCCAGCCGATCCAATGTCGTACCTGTTCTGGGAGGAGCCAATCTTTCAATCGTGTATGAATCAGCCGCGTCAAAATCTCTTCATTCTTCAATGCACTAGCGGTTAACTGTACTAAGACAGATTGTAATTTGGAATGGGTGCGTGTATAAGATAAGTGAGCAACTGAACTGTAGTGAATATCCCCAGATAGAATCACGACTTGTTGGCGTTCCTCAAACAAAGTAGTTAGGAATTTCGCCAATGCTTCAACATTAATGTTCCAGGCATCTCCAACATCTGTTGAAAAAACTTTCTCCTGTTTTAACTGCCAATGATGAATCCAATCAATCACTTGTAATCCAAATACATTTGTGGGCGCAATCACAAATGTAGTTTTAATCTGAGTTTGTTCATCTATTTCTTGTAAAGGCAAAAGTAGTTGTTGTTCAAAGGCTTTGGGACACAACAGCATCGGTGGAGCAATTGGTTTTTGATCGGCTGGATAACCCCGCCATGTACGTGTATCCAGCACAATTACTTCATGGCAATCGCTGCGGACTATGTAATGCCAAGTCAGCGCTTCAGGATCTCGATCCAAAATGAACACTGCACCGTCTCGGACTAAAACAGGTAAGTCTGTGTGGGGATCGTTGGCTGGCATTCCTACATAACGAGCGATCGCTTCATCAGCCTTTGCATCCGTTCCTTGAGAAGCTGACCAAGCTTGTGCAGCCGCCAACAGCTTTTCACCTGGTTTTCCTTCTGTAAATTGCTCTGGTGTATTGCCCCAAGCTTGAAACACAGTATAGGCTAACAAGGCATTTTGGACTATTCTTCGCCCTAATGGCCGCCCCAGCACTCGCAAACACCAAGCTTGGTTCAAATTCCAGTCATCACTAACATCATGGTCATCAAAGATGCTGTGCATGGGGATATTGGCAAGAGCGCGGCGCACTTTCCAAAGGGTATAAATAAATTGTCGTAAATGCTTGACTGCGCGATTCCAGTCTTTGATAGCATGGCGATCGCGCGTTACTTGCTCTCCTTTGGGAAATTTTGTCGGCCAGCACACTGGCGACCAAGCTAGTAAATAAGTAGCGTAATATTCACCCAGACTCAAAAGATGACTGTTGACCTTCTCAGCTTTATTATGTAATCCTGCGGTCAAGCCAGCTTGATTTGTAGCAGCGTCAGCCCGCTCTCCAGGAGATAGCTGCTGGGGAGTACAGTACACTCCATTCACCGGAAGTTGTTCTTCCCAACCCAAGAGGGCATCACCAAGAGTAGTGGCAACCCACAACGATGGATCTGCTACATCATCTCCATAAATTTGATCTCCCGTGAGAAACAGCTGGTGAGGTCGGTGCTGGGGTTGATTTACTGACGCCTGAATCATACTATCGAGAATTGGCAATGCATCAAACCCATGACCATGAGGTTTACGGCAGGAAGCATGGACAATTTGCAAATCTTGAAGACGGTTTGGCGGTAGAGCAAAGGTTGGTTTTTGATGATCGAAGTAGCTGATGCTGACTAGAGGAGAGGAGTTTGAACATAATGCTTGTTGCAGAGTTTCTGTGGTTTGGTCAGCAACAGTAAACTGGAGGTCGTATGCATAGATGCGACCTCCAGTTAAGCAATGTCCAATTGTAGACCGAGCCGTAATGGCAATTACATGAAGATACTTACCCAGAGCAAAGGTAGAGCGTTCTCCCTCCAATAAGCAATTTCCTAGTGTTTCACCATCATTTGTTGTGTCGTAAACCTTAAGTTCTACCTGACAAGATTGTTTTAGTGCCACCCATACTGTCACAGACTCTGGCTCAGTATGTTTGAGGATTGGCCCCCCTAAAATCAGTGGTAGTTCTTGTAAAAACTCGTCCCCAACTTGATACTTCATTGCAAACAGTTGACATGATGGTGTTTTAGATGTGTTATTTTGCTCCTCAATTGGTAGCTCCAACTCATCTAATCACCAATCATGCATCAATTCTTATCTGTTTAACATCAGTTCATAGCCCAAATTGATTGCAGCCTAAAAGCTCAGGGACGAGCAAGACGCCCATCCCATAAAAGTGATTATTTGTAGTTAACAAGAAAGAATTCAGGAGTCAGGTGGTCGCCGAGCGCAGTCGAGGTGAGCCAGAATACCCTTTCAGGGAAGCAAGCTACAGAATTGAATTGGAGCGTCTGAATAAACGGTCAAACATCGCACCAAATTTTGAATTTGGTGGTCAACTTTCACAACTTTCATAGTGACTGGTCTAAATCTCCAATGGAAAAGCATTCTGAATTCTGAATTCTCTTTTAATTAATTTTGCGCGATACCTTCTTCACGCGCGGCACGTTGCACAGCAGCAGCAACAGCAGTGACAACACGCTCATCAAAGACTGAAGGAATAATATGTTCCCGATTCAAGTCTGAAGGCTTGACTAAAGAGGCGATCGCACTTGCGGCTTCTAGGTACATTTTGATGGTAATTGTCTGTGCCCGACAATCTAAAGCACCACGGAATACCCCAGGAAAAGCGAGGACGTTATTGATTTGATTTGGGTAATCACTGCGACCGGTCGCGATGACAGCAACATCTTTACTGATTAATTCTGGCTGAATCTCTGGGATCGGATTTGCCATTGCAAAGACAATTGGATCTTTCGCCATCGATTGCACCATTTCTGGTGTCAAAACTCCTGGTGCGCTGACACCAATAAACACATCTGCCCCTTGCATTGCACCCGCTAATGTACCCTGACCTTTCACAGCAAATTCAAGTTTTTCCTCTGTCAAATCGGTGCGATTGGTAGAGATAATCCCCTTAGAATCGCACATCCAGATTTTTTCTGCCCCAGCTTTACGGAGTAACCGAGCGATCGCCACTCCCGCCGCCCCAGCACCGTTAATCACGATCTTGATTTCTGCTAAGGATTTATGTACCAGTTTCAGGGAATTAAACAACGCTGCCAAGGTGACAATTGCTGTACCATGCTGGTCATCGTGAAAAACGGGGATATCTAACTCTTGGCGTAATCTCTTTTCGATTTCAAAGCAGCGAGGTGCAGCGATATCCTCTAAATTCACGCCCCCAAACACCGGAGAAATATTCTTAACTGCCTGGATAATTTCTTCTGTATCTTGGGTGGCGAGACAAATGGGAAAAGCATCTAGCCCAGCAAATTCCTTGAATAGCATTGCTTTACCTTCCATGACTGGTAAGGCGGCTGCTGGGCCGAGATTTCCCAAACCCAAAACAGCGCTACCATCAGTAACAATGGCAACGGTGTTTTGTTTGATGGTTAAGTTGTAAACTTCCTCTGGATCTTGAGCGATCGCTGTACAAATTCGACCAACTCCGGGCGTGTAAGCCATTGCTAAATCAGACACACTCTTCAGGGGAATTCTACTGCTAATGCTAATTTTGCCACCGCGATGCAAATTAAAGGTGCGATCGTAAACACTGAGTAACTTGATATCTGGCAATGCTTTGACTGCTTGCACAATGGTTTCAGCGTGTTCAGTACTAGCAGCATCCACAGTAATATCGCGGGTGGACTCTTTGCGGGTTTGCTCGATTAAATCAATTTGCCCAAGATTACCGCCAGTAGTTGCGATCGCATGTGTTACCGACGCCAACATCCCTACACGATTGGGAATCTGCAAGCGCAGCGTCAAACTAAAACTAGAATTAGGAGTTAGGTCTGCCATGTTGATTTTGGATTTTAAGTTTTAGATTTTATATTGAATTGAGACAAAAACTAAAATCTGAGATTTGTAGTCTGTAGAAACATAATGTATGTAAACTCCAGGGATAACCTTCAGTAGTTAGTTTATCCACTGCTTATAGTTTTGATAATTATTTTTATTTATACCAATGCATTTACTAATATAAATGAGTAACAATTTAGTAATTGTACCCAAATACACCAGATATTTTTTTTATATTTTATCTGTGTAAATATTTGTATAACTATAGCTTCATGCATGAAAAAAGCGCCCTCTATACAGAGAGCGCAGTAAATTTTAACTTACAATTAACCGTGAATTACAGGTGCGCTCGTTGCCACAGGTACTGCCTCACCGGCTGCCAAATCCAGGGGGAAGTTATGAGCATTGCGCTCGTGCATTACTTCTATACCCAAATTGGCGCGGTTTAGCACATCTGCCCATGTATTAACTACACGACCTTTGGAGTCAAGAATTGATTGGTTAAAGTTGAATCCGTTGAGGTTGAACGCCATCGTACTGATGCCCAATGCCGTCAACCAGATACCAACTACAGGCCAAGCAGCCAAGAAAAAGTGTAAGGAACGCGAGTTGTTAAAGCTGGCATATTGCCAGATTAACCGCCCAAAGTAACCATGAGCCGCGACGATGCTATAGGTTTCTTGTTCTTGACCAAACTTGTACCCATAGTTTATGGATTCAGCTTCAGTTGTCTCTCTGACTAGAGAGGAAGACACCAAAGAACCGTGCATTGCTGCGAAAAAAGCACCACCGAACACCGCAGCTACACCTAATTCATGGAATGGGTGCATCAGGATGTTATGCTCGGCTTGGAATACCAACATGAAATTAAAAGTACCGCTAATGCCCAGAGGCATTCCGTCAGAAAAGCTACCTTGACCAATTGGGTAAATTAAGAAAACCGAAGTCGCAGCAGCTACAGGAGCAGAGTAAGCAAGGCAAATCCAAGGACGCATCCCTAGACGATAGCTTAACTCCCATTGCCGACCAAGCCAGCAGAAGATACCAATCAAGAAGTGCAAAACAATGAGCTGATAAGGGCCGCCGTTGTAGAGCCATTCATCCATTGAAGCAGCTTCCCAAATTGGGTAGAAGTGCAAACCAATTGCATTAGATGTGGGTACAACAGCACCAGTGATAATGTTATTGCCGTATAATAAAGAACCAGAAACTGGCTCCCGAATGCCGTCAATATCAACGGGTGGTGCAGCAATAAAGGCAATAATGAAACAGATGGTAGCGGTTAATAGCGTAGGAATCATTAAAACGCCGAACCAGCCGATATAAAGCCGATTGTCGGTGCTAGTAATCCATTGACAGAAACGATCCCACAGGTTGCCGCTTTCGCTTCTTCCTAGAGTTGTGGACATAACTGTGTTGTTTATAAATCGGTGACAACAAACTTTCCCAATTTTGAAGAATTGAGAATTAAGCTGTTTTCAAAGACTTTTGCCAAATACCTTCTCCCTAATAGCCGGGACTTTCTGGAATTACCTCACACCAAAAATGCTGTTAACTCACTTCCCCAGGGAGACTGTGTGAAAATAGGGAAAACTTTCCCGGCTCCTAATATCACGTTTTACATTAATAATTTGTATTTTTCAAGACATTATATTTAAGTTTTGCTAAGTTAAACCCTCAACAAACTCAGCGTGTTCTTTTGAATTTAACCCTTGTTGCAGTACTGCTAAAACTTTCGTCGCCACTATCCACATCTGGATTCACAAAATATTATTAGTGGGATAGGTTCGTAGTAAGATCCCATAGAATGCATTGGCTTCTAGCGTAGGCGCAGCCCGCCGCAAGCATCGCTTTCCCTTTCCATACCCTCAAGGCTTTGTTAGTAAGAGCATCTCCATCAGGATAAGGGTACGGAACTACCCAAGACATAACACAAAGCGACGCCCATCCAGAGGTATCAAAACTTTGAGAGATACGGGGGTTTTGAATTATAAGTAATTAATGCTTTTAGTATTAATGAACAAAAGCAACTTTTCTGGCTGATATTTTGTCACCATAGATTAACTGAATAAAATCAGTTGAGTCTTACAAGGGGAGAAAACCCACCTAAAATGGGTGTAAGGAGAGAAACAATAAGATGTCTAATAACCGTTCTGGAGTATTTATTGGCGGTTTGATGCTGGGAGCTACCATCGGTGCTTTAACCGGTTTACTCGTGGCTCCACGCACAGGGCGCGAAACGCGTAAAATTTTGAAAAAATCTGCCAATGCTATCCCAGAATTGGCAGAAGATTTATCAATGAGTGTGCAAATTCAAGCAGATCGTCTCTCTGCTAGCGCACTGCGAAACTGGGATGAGACTTTAGATAGATTACGGGAAGCGATCGCAGCAGGTGTAGATGCTAGTCAGCGAGAAAGCCAAGTCTTGAAGCGACAAACATCTGTGGAAGACTCAGATTCGCTTCCCCAGCCATTAGAACGCTCATAAATAATATAACCGTGATTGAACCCCTGTTTTGGTTGGGACTTTCTTTACTTTTAGTCGCCACAAGCTTGACTGCGGTTTTAGTGGCGGCAATACCGGCTTTGCAGGAGTTAGCACGCGCAGCTCGCAGTGCAGAAAAGCTTTTTGATACCCTCTCGCGGGAGTTACCACCCACTTTAGAAGCTATCCGCGTGACTGGCTTAGAAATCACTGACTTAACTGATGATGTCAGCGAAGGTGTAAAAAGTGCTAGTCAAGTCGTGAAGCAAGTTGACCAAAGTCTTGATACTGCAAGAAAACAGGCTCAAAATTTGCAAGTAGGTACGCGCAGCATCTTGATTGGCGCGAAAGCTGCTTGGAAAAATTTCACGCGCCAAAAACCCCCAAGGCGGACGAGCGATCGCTTGCCAAGCAATGAAAAACCACCTCTGACGTTGCGAGAACGAGAAGTGCTGAAGCAAGAAAATCGCCGAATCAAAGCAGAAGTGTACCGTGCTAATGACGGTTACAACGACACTGCTAGCTGGGAAACCAATTTCGATGACGAAGATTGAATTAGGGCATGGAGCAAAACAGTTCTGAGTTCCGAGTTCTGATTAAAGTAAGTGAGATTCCCCACTCATTACTCAGCACGGCTTAAGCGCTCCGCTACTGCTAACAGCACTCCTGAAGGGCATTGGTTATTTCTCTTCATCTACCTCGCTCCCCCTACTCCCTACTCCCCAAAAAGCTTTTGCTTTGATCCCTTAGATTAGAGTAAAGTAAACAAGTGTAAAGAACTATCATTTTTCTAGTACTCTTTTAAAACAACTTGTTCGCTTTTACCGTTAATATTTGTATAAAAACGTCCATGCAATCTTGTTTTTGGCGACGAATTCTAGTATCTATTGCAGTATTTTTCCTGGCTGGGTCAATTTGGGTGATGCATTCTCCCCCAGCACTGGCTTATGACAATCCTGAGTTACTTCCTGACACTTTTACCCCAGTTGTAGATTTAGCTAAATCTCTGCCTGTGCTGCAAGAAGAAAAGCTTGTCAAAGATTTAGAGCAGTTTGAAGCTGACACGGGCTGGAAATTGCGAGTATTAACCCAATATGACCGCACCCCAGGTAGGGCGGTTATCAAATATTGGGGTTTGGATGACAAAAGCATTCTACTTGTTGCTGATTCTCGTGGCGGTAACATCCTCAGTTTTAGCGTTGGTGATGCTGTTTATGAACTTTTACCTCGGACTTTTTGGATAGAACTGCAAACCCGCTTCGGTAATTTGTATTTTGTCCGCGAACAAGGTGAAGACCAAGCCATTCTGCAAGCTTTAGAATCGGTTAAAGGCTGTTTGCTCAAAGGGGGTTGCAATGTTGTCCCCGGACTGCCACGAGAGCAATGGATTCTCACCTTGATTAGCTCAATTATTGGTGGGGTGATTTGTGGATTTGCCGCTCAACCCCGCGATAAAGGACAAGTTTTTGCTTGGCAATGGGCTTTAATTTTCTCACCTTTGTGGGGAATCTTGTTTATTGCCTTCGGCATTGGGCCAGTTGTGACGCGTACAAGCGACTGGTTGCCTTTAGTTCGCAATATCTCTGGGTTTCTCATTGGCGTCTTGGTTGCCTACCTATCTCCTATTTTCAGTCGGTCTTCTTCTAGTAATGAGTTATGAGTGAGTAGTTAGGAGTGAATAGTTTAATTAACTTATAACTGCTAACTCCTAACTCTTAACTCTCTGAAGCTGATAAGCTGAAAGCTAATATTTGAGAAGCTCAACAAAAATGGAATGGCACGTAACTGATGCTCAAAGTTTAGCAATCATTGATAGTGAAATTGGCGATCATGTCTTTTCACCCGCAGAGTATGAGATTGTACGTCGGGTAATCTACGCCACGGCTGACTTTGAGTATAAGTCTTTGATTCGCTTTTCTGAGCGTGCCTTGCAAGCTGGAGCAGCAGCGCTAGCCGCACGTACCACAATTGTGGTAGATGTGCCGATGGTACAAGTAGGTATTGCTTACGACATTCAAAACACCTTTGCGAATCCAGTGTATTGCAGCATGGAAGCTCTAACACGTCCTCAAAAAGAAAAGACTCGCGCAGCATGGGGAATAGAAACCTTAGCAAAGCGTTATCCAGAGGGCATTTTTGTGGTGGGTCAAGCACAAACGGCACTGACTGCACTGGTAGATTTAATTGAAGTTGAGGAAATTAGACCTGCTTTAATAATCGCAACTCCAGTGGGATTTGTAAATGTTGATGAAGCTAAGGAGCGTTTACAAGAGTCTCTAGTGCCTCACATTATAATTGACAGCCGCAAAGGTAATGCAGTTGTAGCAGCTGCGATCGTTGATGGGTTGGTAGACTTAGCTTGGCAAGCCTATGGACAAGATGGAAATCGGGGGAGCTAGGAAAGTCGGCTCTATTGTATTTTGTATCCAAAAAAGTATTCATCAATCATTGAATATCCTGATATTTTTGTTAAGTCGTGCCGTTCAAGGAGCCTTTTCTTGTGGTAATTCAAGGTTTCAGTTTAAGCGCATATCTTTCAATTCCTGTGGTATTCAGTCTTTTGGCTGATGGAGAAGGAATAAAAGTATCTTTAGTTAAAAATATTCGTCAGGTATCTACTAACAAGGAAATGCTTCTATCCAGCCGTGAGCTAATCAGCACTAGGGCAACTCCAAAAACATACTATGTTAGTAGTGCTGGAAATGACACAAATAGCGGACTCTCTACTTCATATGCCTTTAGGACAATTCAAAGGGCAGCAAATCTGACTAATCCTGGCGATACAGTATTGATTATGAACGGAGTCTACAGGAATGCAAAACCAGGTGGGAACGTAGTATCTATTACTCGCTCTGGAACAGCAAATGCATGGATTAAGTTTAAAGCATATCCTGGACATCAGCCGAAAATTCAACACAATGGATGGCAGGGAATTTTCATTCACAAGGGAGCGTCATATATTGAGATAAATGGGTTGGAGGTGATAGGAAACAATGCCAACATAACCCTTGATTATGCAATGAGTCAGAAAACTAACAAACTAAACCCGCTAACGAATGGAAACTGCATTAACATAGATGGACGAAAAAATGGTCGTAGTCACCATATACGTATTGTCAATAACAAGGTACACGGGTGTGGAGGAGCAGGCATTTCAGCTATCGAATCGGATTATGTGACAATAGATAATAACGAAGTGTTTGATAATGCCTGGTATAGCGTTTATGGTTGCAGTGGCATTTCGATTTTGAATAGTTGGAATTCTGACAACAAACGGGGATACAAGATGTTTGTTACCAACAACAAAACCTACAATAATCGTATGTACATCCCTTGGATTGCAGTCGGAAAGATCACAGATGGTAATGGGATTATTATCGATAGCTCTAGAAACGATCGGAATAACTCAAAATTGGCTGCATATAAAGGATATACTTTAGTTAAAAATAATCTTGCATTTAATAATGGTGGATCGGGTATTCATGCATTTTTAAGCGAGCATGTTGATATTGTAAATAACACAGCTGTTTTAAATAATCAGAGTCCAGAACTTAATGGCGGGCAAATATTTGCTCATACGTCATCTGATGTCAGAATTCTTAGAAACATTCTTTATGCTTTTCCTGGAAAAAATATTAATAATAAGACTAAAAATAAAAACGTTATTTATGATTATAATATCTATATGAATAGTTCTAAAATAAATGTTAAAGGGCCTCACGATATTGTTGCAGGCTCACAATTTTTAAGCAAGTATCCCACCTTAGAAAAAATATCTGGTGATTGGAAATCGCGGTTAGATAAACAAAATCCGCCAACACGTCCTTATGTAGAACCTAAGTCGGCAGGTTTTACGTGTGGGACAGTGACTTATCGTTTGCAAGGAAAACTCATCCAAGTGGGATGCTCTCGTTAGCAAGAAGGCAGGAGAGATTTATCCCGAATCTAAATGCTCGAACCTCTTGGACGACCATTGAGAAGTTTTGCGATTGAAAGCAAACTGCCAAGATATTTGCGATATTCGGCTCGTAATTATTAAATTAATCGCACCCTGCATTCACGCAGGGTGTAGGTCTATCTATTGTACGTTTCTGAAAGAGAAGCTCATACTGATTACCTCTTCACTCCTCTACTCGACGACGCCGACGACGCGGCTTTTGTTGTTGGTCTTCACGCAAGCGGCGACCGACTTCGTTAAAGAAATCCCGCCGCAGATAAGGATAATCGCTAACCCACAGGTCACGATTGGGAAAGTATATATCGCTGAATTCTTCAATACTGCTCAAATCTGGACGATTTGACATCACTACCATTTCTGCAATTTGACCGCGAGTAATAACTTTGTGAGCAGGACGCAATGGTGCTACAAACTCAATGGTAAATCCTGTGTCATCACCTATCTCTAAGTTTATCTGTTTTTCTCGGTTTTCTATAATCACCAATTCGCCTTTGTTATTGACTGTTTCGGTTTTACCCATCAACTGGTCTGTAATCCACCAATCTAAGACTCGACCACGGAAAAAGCCGCCGTACTTGTAACGACGGCATTGTAAATTCCGCATACTTGCTTGAAACACTGGATACCACAGCCAAAAAAAAGCGCTAATTACCCCTAGCACAAATACTATTGAAGCAAACTCAAGCTTGAAAATAACTGTTGCAAGCAAAATCACAACTACCGCAACTACAGAAATTAACAGCCGTTGCAAAAAATTTGAGAACTTCCCCCAATAGTATTTGTACTGCAAACCAGTGGCAATTAGCGGGACAACTTGTTCAAATTTCTGGCGAGTCAGTGGTACTAACATGAGTGCTAAGTAATGAATGCCCAATTGTGTGTTTAAAGTATCTTTTCTAATCCATATACTAACGACTTTAGCGCTAAGACTTTGCGAATCGCTAGTAGCACTCCTGGCATATAACAAGCGCGATCGCTCGTATCATGTCGTAAAGTATAAATCTGTCCTGCTGCGCCAAAAATAACTTCTTGGTGGGCAATCAATCCCGGCAAGCGGACGCTATGAATTCTAATCCCTTCATCTGCGATACTACCCCTCGCCCCTGCTAATTTTTCCGTTTCTTCTACAAGAGCAGGGTTAAAAGTTTTACCCAATTCTCCTAATAACTGTGCCGTTTGAATCGCAGTACCACTGGGAGCATCAGCTTTTTGGTTGTGATGCAGTTCAATAATTTCCACATGGTCAAAATATTTTGAGGCTGCGATCGCAGCTTGTTGCAACAGTACCATCCCAATGGAAAAATTAGGAATAATTAGACAACCAGTGCTAGCTTTGTCGGCAAAGTCTGCCAAATCTTGAATTTGTTCTGGACTTAACCCAGTAGTACCAACTACAGGACGAATACCGTAAGCGATCGCACTGCGAATATTGTCATAAACTGAATCGGGATGGGTAAAGTCTACAATCACCCCTGGAGGAGACTGTCTGTCGCCAGCCACATACCCCAACATCGGTTCTAATTGATTGGTAATCGGCACTTCCAAAGGTTCGCTTAAACCCGCCAACTCCCCAGCATCTTTATCTTGATGTTCTAAACTGTAGTCAATTGCACCCACTAGGTTTAAGTCAGGCGCTTGTGCCACCGCCTTAACCACTTCACGGCCCATTTTGCCAGCAGCACCGTTGACAATAACCGGGATAGGAGCTTGATTCGTCATAGGTCGAGAAATACTTTTTGAGTCAACAAGGGAATTGTAAAGACTTTGGCGATCTAGTAGCTAGCTTCTCAAATCTCTGGCTTAATTCCACCTACCCTGAATTGTGCAACTAATCGCTTAGTTTTTCTACTCCCCAAAAGATCGGTTCTGGTTTTCATTGCACTATCTTACCCAGTAACCCGTTTTATTTGCCGATCGTACTGCTTTGATAAGTATTACTTATAAAATATATCAGCCTTTGTTTGTCAAGTCTAGTTGACCATTTGTAATATTATTGTTATATTTATTTACATAGCTTAGTAAAGCCCTAAAGTTAAGCTGCATAGCTAAAATTGCACCTTGTCTATTACCTATATAGTTTTGGTTGCGTTGGGTGTTAACTAAGAAAAACAGACTTCGGTTTTGGAATATCCCATCGACATTTGGACTTCTCCCATTTACCTCGGCTATCTAGTCGGGGTTTTTTATTTTCTTCATTAGCTGCTTATTAACAATTATTTTTAAGGGAGTTGGAGAAAACTGATGTAAAAAAGCTTTGAGTTGTTAAGTCTGTGGGGTAAGACTTTCGCGCCATGAGCAACTATGTAAGTACACTGTCTATAAGGTATCTTATATTTTCCGTAACTTCTTTATCCTCGCTTTTAGATTTACTTTATAAATAGCCTCTTAGATAAATATTTAATGATTGATAACCTTAAGAAATTTGTTGCTTCAGTTTCAGCCATAGTTAATGATGAAGTCAAGGAAACTTCCGCTCTCGCACTTCTGCGGCATAATCTTGCACGGCTTTGGTAATCGTCTCGCGCAAATTTGTGTAAACTTTGGCGAATGGTGGATGCTTTTGAGCAAGTCCAAGGACATCTGAAGTAACTAAAACTTGTCCATCACAGTGAATTCCCGCACCGATACCAATTGTAGGAATACTTAATTTTTGTGAAATCTGCATTGCTAAATCTGCGGGGATATGCTCTAACACTAAAGAAAATACACCTGCTTGTTCGAGAGCGATCGCTTCTTGTAAAATCCTCTCACTGGCTTCTTGCGTCTTTCCTTGTTGGCGCAAACCCAGTTGATGTATTGATTGTGGTGTTAAACCGACATGACCCATGACTGGAATTCCAGCTTGTACTAGACGAGCCACAGTTTCGGCCATTGCTGGATAGCCACCTTCTACCTTTACCGCTTGAGCGCCCGTTTCCTTTAGTACTCGCCCAGCTGAGTGCATCGCTTGTTGGAGACTTTCTTGATACGTCAAAAATGGTAAATCTACAACTACTAATGCCCGTTTCACCCCACGGCGCACAGATTTTGCATGATAGATGATTTCATCCAAAGTGATTGGCAGTGTTGTTTCATACCCTAAAACTACTGCCATCGAGTCACCCACGAGGATTAAGTCTACACCAGCTGCATCGAGAAGTTGAGCGATCGCATAATCCCAGGCGGTCAACGCGACAATTGACCGTCCCTGTTGTTTCCATTGAATTAATTGCTGGGTAGTGATTGCCATTTTTTGAGTGCTGAGTGCTGAGTAGTGTTAGCGGTAGCGGGGCGTTTAGCCCGTGCTGAGTTAGAAGTTAAAAGTTAGGAGTGAGGAGTTTTGAATTTAAAATTTTTTTTTATAACTCCTAACTCATAACTCTTAACTAATCATTTAACAGCGCGACTGAAAGCAATATGGGGTTTTGCACTGTCGGTTTTGGGCATTAACCAAGCTAGACCTTCACTAGTGCCAATCCATAATTTATTGCCGATATCAGGTGCAAGGGTAATAACCCGACTAGAAGGAAGTCCAGCAACTTCTCCATCTAATACGGCACCTGTATTTGGATCTAATCGTAACAAACCATTATTAGTCCCGACCCAGACACTACCATCTTTAGCAAAACGCACCACTGTCACGTCACGCCCGCGCAAGCGAGTTACAGACCGTAATACTGCGCCAGTTTTTGGATTAATAACAAGCAAATTATTCGGCATTCCGGCCCAAATTAACCCTTCTGGACTAATAGCTAAAGCTTGTACAGTTGCCCCAGGTAAATCGGCTATTCGCTTCATAATCGCAGCACTAGCAGTATTTACCCGCACCAATCCATCCAGAGTACCAACCCACAATTGACCTTCAGCATCTAAAGTCAGGGCATTAGCGCTGACACCAGGCAGATTTTTTAATGTTGTCATAATCAAGCCTTGGTCGGGACTAATGAGAGCTAAACCGCTATCGGTTCCAGTCCACAAATAACCCCGTTTGTCAAGTAACAGTGATAATACGCGTTTAGAAGGCAAAAATAAATTTTGTGCAGTGATTTCGTTAGTGCGGGGGTCAACTCGAACTAGTCCCTCATAACTTCCTACCCACAAACGTCCTACTTTGTCTTGAGCTAAAGCACCAATGGCAACATTCGGTAAGCTCACACGAGAAATAATCTTGCCGGTTTTCGGATCGATCCGCGATAGTCCGCGCCAAGAACCTACCCAAAGATTACCTGTAACATCTCCCAGTAAGTTACCAACACGATAATCAGTTTTTGGCGAATTTTCTTCAACTCCCCGCTCATCGGGCAAAGATTCTACTCGCGGTGGCGGTGCGGAAGCTGGGTAAGCGGGTGTTAGATCGGATGAATTAATGTCAGGGGTTTTTTGCGCCCATCCCATATTTGGCAAAGCTATCAACCCCAGCAAGATAGAAGTAATTAATAAACTAGTACGCTTGTAAAACAATACCACGGTGACATTTCCTTTGGAGACAGTACCCATAGCATTTACCTAAACTGGCTTTGGGTTAATTTCAGTGTTCCCCTTGCTGGGATTTTTTAAACATTGGGGATTGGAGACACAACTCTTGGAGAGGTTACGCCAACCACAAGCGGTAGTTGAATCTCGACTCACTTCGACGCCGCGGTAGTTGAGCGTAGTCGAAACTCAGTGCAAGTCGCTCGATTACCGCGCAGCCGAAACTCAGTGCATCGCTAGGGACTGGGGATTTCTCCATCTACCCGATCTTTTCAGTTCTTTACAGTTATTAATGACATTTTGTAAAGCATTTGTAACAAAAAGTTTAAATCTTTATGTAATAACAAAATTAAATAGATAAGTTAAAAACTTTCAAAGAATAACTTATCGAATTCTTGATATATTGTGAAACAAGTTACAAATTACGTGGTGTGCAATTCTTTTATCTTTTGCTCACCACTCTGCTAAATCTCTGTCAAGTAAATTCTTTTCTGGTATCTTTTCCATCAAAGGGAAAGATATAAGGAGTGTAAAGGCGGGAATGTGTGCCAGCCAGCCCAATCCCCTGAATACCCTGATTTATGGGGGAATTATCTAAATGCTGCCCACAAAAGGCGGAAGTTTTGGTGAAATTGAGAAGGTTTAGTTGGGTGCGAAGAAGAAGTAAAAAAGAATTTTGATTTTTAGCAAGAGGAAACAGTAGAAGCGCTAGGTCGTGTACCCCTAGAAGGGGAAACACTGGTGAGGAGGGCTACCACCGCTACCAAAGTGTCCGCCGCAAAAAAACTGCTAACCTTTGCCAAAGGCAACTCCTAACAAAAAAATTTTCCGATCTTCCCCTCGCTCAAGGGGGGCAAGAGCGGGGTGAGGGGAAGTTGCACAAAACGTGATTTGATAATTAAAAAGAGTGATTTCAGGGAAGGATAAAATTATGTCTTACGCTCAAACGAAGACTCAGAGCAAATCTGGGTATCAAGCCGGGGTTAAAGATTACAGACTAACTTATTACACACCGGATTACACACCAAAAGATACCGATCTTCTAGCTGCGTTCCGTATGACACCTCAGCCTGGTGTTCCTCCCGAAGAAGCAGGTGCGGCTGTTGCGGCTGAATCCTCCACAGGTACTTGGACAACTGTGTGGACAGATTTGCTCACCGACCTCGATCGCTACAAAGGTCGTTGCTATGACATCGAACCAGTTCCCGGCGAAGACAACCAGTACATTTGTTACGTTGCCTATCCTTTGGACTTGTTTGAAGAAGGTTCTGTAACCAACGTATTGACCTCAATTGTTGGTAACGTATTTGGTTTCAAAGCTCTACGGGCACTGCGTCTAGAAGACATTCGTTTCCCAGTAGCTTATATCAAGACCTTCCAAGGGCCTCCTCACGGTATCCAAGTTGAGCGTGACAAGTTAAACAAATACGGTCGTCCTTTACTGGGTTGTACCATTAAGCCCAAATTGGGTCTTTCCGCTAAGAACTACGGACGCGCTGTATACGAGTGCTTACGCGGTGGTTTGGACTTCACCAAAGACGACGAAAACATTAACTCCGCACCATTCCAAAGATGGCGCGATCGCTTTTTGTTCGTAGCTGAAGCTATCAACAAAGCTCAAGCAGAAACCGGTGAAATCAAAGGTCACTACCTCAATGTCACCGCTCCTACCTGCGAACAAATGTTGCAACGGGCTGAGTACGCTAAAGAACTCAAAATGCCCATCATCATGCATGACTACCTGACCGCAGGCTTCACCGCCAACACCACATTGGCTCGTTGGTGCCGCGATAACGGTATCTTGCTGCACATTCACCGTGCGATGCACGCTGTAATTGACCGTCAAAAGAACCACGGTATCCACTTCCGTGTATTGGCTAAAGCCCTACGTTTATCTGGTGGCGACCACATCCACACTGGTACAGTAGTTGGTAAGTTGGAAGGTGAGCGCGGCATCACAATGGGCTTCGTTGACCTGTTGCGTGAAAACTACATTGAGCAAGACAAGTCTCGTGGTATCTACTTTACCCAAGACTGGGCTTCTCTACCTGGTGTAATGGCAGTTGCTTCTGGTGGTATCCACGTATGGCACATGCCCGCACTGGTAGAAATCTTTGGTGATGACTCCGTACTACAATTCGGTGGTGGTACTCTAGGACACCCTTGGGGTAACGCTCCTGGTGCAACCGCTAACCGCGTCGCCTTGGAAGCCGTTGTTCAAGCTCGTAACGAAGGCCGTAACTTGGCTCGTGAAGGTAACGATATCATCCGCGAAGCTGCCAAGTGGTCTCCTGAACTGGCTGTTGCTTGCGAACTGTGGAAAGAAATCAAGTTCGAGTTTGAAGCAATGGATACCGTCTGATCTGGGTTAACAGTTAAGAGTTAAGAGTTAGAAGTAGAGACGCGACGCCAGTCGCTACAACGGGGGGAACCCCCGCAACGCGCTGGCTCATGAATCGCGTCTGTACAAGAGTTAGGATTTGCATTAATTCATAACTCATAACTCATAACTCATAACTCTTCAGGGCTGGGGTCAAGCATGAATCTTAAGCAAATTGCGAAGGACACAGCCAAAACTCTCCAAAGCTATCTGACTTATCAGGCTCTAAGGACAGTATTGGCACAGCTAGGCGAAACTAATCCGCCATTAGAACTTTGGTTGCATAACTTTTCGTCTGGCAAAATTCAAAATGGTGAGTCATTCATTGAGCAACTGTTGCGAGAAAAACCAGATTTGGCTTTGCGAATCATGACTGTCAGAGAGCACATTGCGGAAGAAATTGCAGAATTTTTACCAGAAATGGTTCGCACTGGCATTCAACAAGCCAATATGGAGCAGCGTCGCCAGCATTTAGAACGCATCACACGAATAGACACATCTAACCCCAGTCTGGAACCAGAACAGCAAACAACTTCAGATCGGGATTTGGATAACTTATCCAATTAGTTCGGTCAATCTACTAGTAAAAATCGCAACCAATTATCAAAAGCTATGCAAACTTTACCAAAAGAGCGTCGTTACGAAACCCTTTCTTATCTTCCCCCTCTGTCTGATGCTCAAATCGCTAAACAAGTCCAGTACATCTTGAATCAAGGTTACATTCCTGCGATCGAGTTTAACGAAACTTCTGAGCCAACAGAATTATATTGGACAATGTGGAAGTTGCCTTTGTTCGGTGCTAAATCTACTCAAGAAGTATTGAGCGAAGTTCAAGGATGCCGCTCTCAATTCAACAACAGCTATATCCGTGTTGTGGGTTTTGACAACATCAAGCAGTGCCAAGTTCTTAGCTTCCTTGTTCACAAACCCAATAGATACTAAGTCTAGTTAGTTGGAATTAATCATGGGATAGTTCAAGTAATTTGTCTATCCCCGTATAGGAGAGGTAGAATTATCTGCCTCTCCTTTTTTATAATTAGGTGTTACGGAACATTGAGCTTCATGATAAAACTCATTCATCATGAAGCTCAATGTTTGCTTTCCACTATCAGCAAACTGGAAAGACTAATATCATTGGAAACTTTAAGCATTTATACCTCACCATCTAATGTATTTATTATCCGAAGCGTCCCGGTTGGTGGGAGAATAAAGACGAGAAATGATGCAAGCCTTGTGTTATCTCCAGCCCAAAGGAATCTGTAGAAATGTGGAAACGAATTGTATTAATTTTGCTATTGGTGTTGAGCTTCAGTCTGAGTAATTCGGATGTTGCGGCTGCTGCTGGACTCAAAAGCTTTGTAGACAGTGGTGATGGCTATCAGTTTTTATATCCTAACGGCTGGCTACCAGTTAAAGTTGCCAATGGGCCAGATGTAGTTTTTCATGATTTGATTGAGGTGTCTGAAAATGTTTCGGTTGTGATTAGCCCAGTTCCAGAAGGCAAAACTTTGTCAGAATTGGGAACCCCAACAGAAGTAGGATACAAATTAGGAAAAGCGGCTCTCGCGCCTCCTGACTCTGGTCGTTCGGCTGAATTAGTCAATGCCGCCCAGCGAGAAGTAGATGGTAAAACATACTACCTTTTAGAGTATGAGGTTAAACTCCCCAATCAACAGCAACGACACAATATTGCCAGCGTTGCTGTGAGCCGTGGTAAACTTTTTACCTTCAACGCCTCAATTCCTGAAAAACGCTGGCAGAAAGTTAAACGGATGATTGATGAGGTTGTTAATTCTTTTGCTGTTTATTAATTGGGGAATGGGGAATGGGAAATAGGGATGGAGAATATATTTAATCACCAATACCCAATACCCAATGCCCAATTAACAAATTTTTCTAAAATCTCATGAAAATCCCACCTTTTGTACTTGCTTCAGCTTCCCCAGCCCGACGCCGCTTGCTGCAAACTGTTGGTATTGAACCGATAGTTCAACCTAGTGACTTTGATGAGTCGCAAATTGAACTAAGTGAACCAGCAGAATTGGTCAAAACTCTTGCCCAGTATAAAGCGGAAACTGTAGCCCCACAGTTTGAATCAGCTTTGATTATCGGTTGTGATTCAGTTTTGTCCATCAATGGTGAAATTTACGGCAAACCAGCAGACTTCTCTGAAGCGATCGCCCGTTGGCAGATAATGCAAGGTAACTTTGGCGACTTGTACACAGGTCACGCCTTAATTGACCATCAGCAAAATCGTACTTTAGTCAAGTCTCAAGTTACAAGAGTTTACTTTGCTCAAATGAGCGAAAAGGCAATTAAAGCTTATGTTGCCACAGGTGAACCACTCAAGTGTGCTGGGGCCTTTGCCATTGAAGGTTTTGGTAGTTTCTTCGTAGAAAAAATTGAAGGCTGTCACACCAATGTAATTGGACTCAGTTTACCCCTGCTGCGCCAGATGCTAAGTGAATTGGGATACGATGTCACTGATTTCTGGCAGCAATAGTCATTTGTCTAAAGTTATTAACCAATGACAAATTACTAATAACTAAATTGCCTGATATTGAGTATTGCTTCGCCATGATCTGGAATCCAGGCTAGCCACTCATCTGCTGAAACCGGACACAATAAAAGTGCTTCGTCAAAACTAAAGGGGTTGGGAAGTTGTAAAAGGTTTACCCAAGTAGAAGCTCTGAACCTCTGTAAGCCTTCCAGATTATTGTGCCTTCTTGTTTGCATAGCAAAATCAGGTCTATGAGAATCTAGTTTCATAGCTTTCTATTAGCCTTCACAAATGGACTAATCTAAAATTATTTCTGTAACCTAGACTACAAAATAAAGAATACTTGTGAAAAGTATCTGTCTTATAAATTTACGTTGGCTGGGTGTAAGTGTTTGCTTATATTGCAGACCACAACAGGTATGGCACGACAAGTTGTAGACTGGCCACTAGATCGCATTCCCAACTAGAATATGTCATTTACTTCTATGCCCTCGCTGCGCGAGCAACAACATCCCCTAATTCGTCAGCTAGCTGATTGTATTGAGGCAGCTTGGCATCAGCACCTGGATTTATCCCCTTACCATTTGCCTAATGAGTTGGGGTATGTGGAAGGTAGATTAGAAGGCGAAAAACTGACGATTGAAAACCGTTGCTATCAAACGCCCCAGTTTCGGAAAATGCACTTGGAACTGGCCAAAATCGGCAATATGCTGGATATTTTGCACTGCGTCATGTTTCCCCGTCCAGAATACAACCTGCCGATGTTTGGTTGTGATTTAGTTGGGGGTAGAGGTCAAATTAGTGCTGCGATCGCAGACCTTTCTCCTATCCGAGTAGAACGCACCTTACCAGAATCTTATAGTTCTGCGCTGACACAGCTACCAGTGCTTAACTTTTCCCAACCCCGTGAATTACCTGAATGGGGAAATATTTTTTCAGATTTTTGTATCTTTGTCCGCCCCAGTTCCCCTGAAGAAGAAACAATGTTTCTCTCGCGGGTGCGAGAATTTTTAGACATTCATTGTACCCAAGCGATCGCCTCACATCCTGTTTCAGTTGAACAAGTCACCCAAAATCTCGCCGGACAACACAACTACTGCACCAAACAGCAGCAAAACGATAAAACGCGACGCGTCCTAGAAAAAGCCTTTGGCCCAGCTTGGGCAGAAAATTACATGACCACAGTTTTATTCGACCTGCCAACTTAATTATCCTCTGCATCTCCCTCATCTCCTCCATCTGTAGGCTCTGCTACGTTTTCAGCTAATGGATAAATGTAGAATTCATTCAACGAGAGTTTTATGGAGTTCCAAAACAGAACAGGGAGAATAGTAAGGTCTTTGAAGCGAATATCACAAAATGGTTTGTTGTCTTGGTAGGTGCAAACAACTAGAGACAGCTAACTCATTGACCAGAAAGTTAAGGAAACTCTGATGTTAGGAATGTTTAAATTGACCCTTCTCTACGAGAGGCTGCACTTCTCTACGAGACGCTGCGCGAACGACTACGCTCAGTGACCACGCCAACGACTTCGCTCAGGGTGAACAGATATTTTTTAGTTAGTTAATCGTTGATTGACTTAAGGAAGACTAACTTTTTTAGCAAGATTGTGTCCAACAAAGGCAACAGTCTATTTTTGATGTTTCTTTTGAATTTTGTGACTAACTATAGCTGTAGTGAATGTAGCAGTAAAGTACCGCATCATACCAATTTAGAATTTTTTATAGAGATGCAATCAATATATCGCGTCTCTATAAAAAATTCATACTGCTTGTGAATTCTGCTAACTCCCATTGCACTCATGTCTCAATAATACTCAGAGTTATTGAATAGTCAGCTACTATAGCGTTTCTCAGTTTCAATACAGACCTAACCCCGCGCCCTAGTAAGCCTCCAAGCCTCCTCGTTTTAAAAGAGAGGTTTGGAGAGAGGTCAAAGTGTATTGCATACATAATGAGCGGCTATAGAAAACACCATTTTGTAAAGCCATAGTGTTGAACGTTCATCACACAATGGATTTTTAAGCCATACCCAGCTTGAAACCACTGTTGTTTGTCCTAACAGCTGGCTGTTGATTAAAAACCTTTTTATTTTTACTTCCATCAGCACAATTCAGGTAAATGGGCAACATACTATGTCAAGGGTGACTGAAAAGCCGAAGCCAAGTGAACAGACACTAAATCATGAACAACCTAAGATTTGGTGGGGTATCGCTGTAGCCGTGCCAGTAGTAATCGCCGCTGGGATACTAGGTACGGCCAAAATCGAGCAGTTAAGAAAACTAACTACATCCGCACCCGTAATGCCATCTACCAATAGCATTAGTGCTGTAGGGCGTTTGGAACCGCGAGGCGAAGTTGTTAAATTGTCCGCCCCATCATCAGGATTAGCGCCATCGTCACGAATTCAGCAACTTCTAGTGAGAGAGGGTGAACGGGTAAAGCAAGGTCAAATTGTGGCAATTTTGGACAACCGCGATACCCAAGTAGCTGGATTACAAGAGGCAAAAGCGAAAGTCCAAGAAGCCAGTGCGAATTTAGCGCAAGTCAGGGCTGGCTCTCCAAGAGATATTCAAGCTCAAAGAGCAGTTATTGCTCGCCTACAAGCGCAGTTAATTGGCGAAAGGAATGCAGGGCAAGCCACGATCGCACGGATTGCAGCTCAGTTAAGTGGTGATAAACTTGTCCAACAAGCAACTGTGAATCGCCTAGAAGCTGAACTTAGTGGGCAAAGAGATGCTCTTAGAGCAACTGTTGTGCGCATTCAAGCCGAACAGCGCAATGCTCAAGTCGATGCCGGACGCTATGATTATTTATACAAAGAAGGTGCTATTTCTCAGCAAGAGCGGGACAGAAGACGCTTGAGTGCAATAACTGCTAATCAGCAGGTGGCTGAAAGCCAAGCTACCCTAAAGCAGACATTGGCAACCTTGCGGCAGCAACTTGCTGAGGCTAGAGCCAACCAAATACAAAATTTAGCAACTTTGCAACAGCAGTTAATCGAAGCTAAAGTTAACCGCGATAAAAATGTCGCAACTTTGCAAAGACAAATCGATGAAGAAAAGGCCAAACTAAGCCGAATTTTAGATGTTAGTCCTACCGATGTGCAAGTAGCGCAAGCCCAAGTTAGTAATGCGATCGCAAATGTTAGAAAGGCCGAAGCAGAACTAAGATTAAGCTACGTTCAAGCACCAATCGCTGGGGAGATTTTAAAAGTTTATACCAAATCGGGTGAAGCGATCGGCGCAAATGGCATTGCTGAAATTGGCCAAACTAACCAAATGTTTGTAATTGCTGAAGTTGCCGAAGACAGCATTGGTAAAGTACGTCTTGGTCAAAATGCTACTATCACCAGTGATAACGGCGCATTTAGCGGCGAATTAAAGGGAACTGTCACTGAAATTGGCAGAAAAATTGGTAAAAAAGATGTGCTGAATACAGATCCAGCCGCAGATGTAGATGCCAGAGTTGTAGAAGTGAAAATTGCTCTGTCTCCAGAAGATAGCCAGAAAGTTTCTGGTTTAACTTACGCCAAAGTTATTGTCGATATTAATAATTAATTAAGTTGTAGGTGAGCAGTAATCCTAATCCATAATTTGATATTTTGGATTCAAAATATTCTTTAATAGTCTGTTTAATCAAATTTAAACATTCTATCAATTCGGTACGGGTGTCACCATAATGGGTTGAAAATCAAAATCGCTACACTTGTTGAGACGCCTATATGAATCAAAAAATACCTCTGTCGTGGCTACAACTGACAAGGGAAAAAACTCGCCTAGCTGTAGCTTTAGCAGGAATTGCTTTTGCCGATATTTTAATGTTTATGCAACTCGGCTTTCGGGATGCTCTGTATTATAGTAACGTTAGATTCCATAACAGCTTGCAAGGCGATATTGTTTTAATTAATAGTCAATCTAACGCTATATTGGCGATGAGAAGCTTTTCGCAACGGCGATTATATAAAGCTTTAGAATTACCCGCAGTTCAATCAGTACATCCGATATATTTGGATTTTACAATCTGGAAAAATCCTGTAACCGGGCGTCCTCGGAGTATTCTAATCTTTGGAATGAACCCAGAAACTAACCTAGTTAACTTACCTGGAGTTCAAGAAAATTTAGATAAACTTAAACTACCTGATGTAGTTCTATTTGACCGTTCTTCTAGGGTAGAGTATGGGCCAATTGCTGCTAATTATGACCAAGGCAAGCCTGTAACAGCAGAAGTGCGAAGGCGGCGAATTAAAGTAGAAGGACTCTTTACATTAGGTGCATCATTTGGTGCAGATGGTAATTTAATTACGAGCGATATCAACTTTCTGCGAATATTCAACAATCGTCAAAAAGGATTAATTGATATTGGGCTAATTAGATTAAAGCCGGGAGCAGATGCTAATGTTGTTGCCCAGCAATTACGAAAGTATTTACCTAATGAAGTGAATGTTTTAACTAAACAAGAATTTATTGATTTTGAGCGGAGCTACTGGGCGAATAGTACAGCTATTGGCTTTATTTTCACATTAGGGACTGTCATGGGTTTTATTGTGGGGACTGTGATTGTTTATCAAATTCTTTATACAGAAGTTGCAGATCACTTAGCCGAGTACGCTACCCTCAAGGCGATAGGTTACACACAAAACTATTTATTGACGGTCATTCTTCAAGAAGCTTTATTATTAGCAGTTTTAGGATATTTTCCTGGAATAGTTTTTGCCTTATTTATGTATGACAGTGCCAGAAATGCAACACTTTTACCAGTTTTTATGAGTTTTGAACGAGCGACGATGGTATTAATTCTGACTATGCTGATGTGCATTATTTCTGGTGCGATCGCAGTTAGAAAATTACGCTCTGCCGATCCAGCAGATATCTTTTAATTAATATTGTATTAATTAAAAGATATTAATAATAAGTTTGACTTATGATAAAAACTAAGCAAATTTAATTTTTGACAGTCACTACAGTTAAATTTTGGGACTAATAATTTATAACTAACAAAAATATGATGGAAAAAGAACCTGTAATCGCCATTAAAAATCTCAATCACTTCTATGGCAAAGGTGCACTGAGAAAACAGATATTATTTGATATCAACCTAGACATTTATCCAGGTGAGATTGTGATTATGACCGGGCCATCAGGTTCAGGTAAAACAACATTACTAAGCTTAATTGGTGGTTTGCGGTCTGTACAAGAAGGAAGTTTAAAATTTTTAGGTGAAGAACTTATTGGCGTCAGTCAAAACAAATTAGTGCAGATGCGACGCAACATTGGTTATATTTTCCAAGCTCACAATTTGCTAGGGTTCTTAACAGCCAAGCAAAATGTGCAAATGGCAGTGGAATTGAACGATAATATTTCTCAAGCAGAAGCAATGGCTAAATCAAAAGCTATGCTGGGGTCTGTTGGTCTAGAAGAACGAGTTGATTACTACCCAGACAATCTTTCTGGTGGACAAAAACAAAGAATTGCGATCGCCCGCGCCTTAGTGAACCGTCCCCCCTTGGTACTAGCGGACGAACCAACAGCAGCATTAGACAAACAATCAGGACGCGATGTTGTGGAAATAATGCAGAGTCTAGCCAAAAATCAGGGAACTACTATCTTATTAGTGACACACGACAACCGCATTTTAGACATAGCCGATCGCATCGTCGAAATGGAAGATGGTCTTTTAACCCGTAATTCCCCCAATACATTTATTCAGTCATGATTTTTAGTCATTAGTCATTTGTCCTTTGTGAACGATCAATGACCAATGACCAATTGACTAATCACAACCATAATTTATTGTCTCGCCGAGCCTGATTTTTTAATTCCAGATGACTTTGGTGGAGTTGGAGTGTTTGGTTGACGACTAGTACGGAAAGTTACATTCACCCCTTCATTCGATTGTTCCAGTACTAGTAAAGGCGTAGGTTTAGCCTTTTGATCCCAATGCATGGTAGCAATCCGACCTTGAATTATTGGCTGCCAACTATCTTCGTCTTCTATAGGGCTTAGGTAAGTTTCTATACAATCAATAATTTGACTAATAGTCGCAGACGTTGCTTGCGTCGGTAACTTCATTAACTTGATTTGAATCCGAAACAGCACTCGCTTGGCAGAGTTACCTGGACTACCAGTCTCATACTCGACATCAAAAATTTCATCTACTTGCCGTCCAGCGCTATTAGCAATTCCAACCGATCCTTGTTGGGCTTGACTTGGACGCAGGGCTTGAGAAATTTTTTCTTTGATCTGAATTTTTATTTGATTAAGAATTGCAAAATGAAACACCTCCTCTGACATCCGCATCCGCAGATAATCCAGGTTAAAGTCCCGTGAATTCACCAAATCAGGATTAGTTTCCATTTTGCGAATTGTTTCCAGCGCCAGCTTAAACTTTTTCTCTAGTTCTCTGGCGCGGAATTGTTCAAACTTAAGTTTTTTATCCAGCTTATCCTTCTGGAGTTTAGTATACACAATCAAAGCAATCACCACTAAAGCCAGTCCTCCAGAAGTTACCAACAATAATGATGGTATTTGAGGATTACTTGCTGGCACTTCCTGGGATGCCTTTTTAGTAGTCTTTTTCCCGGAGGATTGGGCAAGAAACATTGAAGTGGACATGGTGGGAAACTGAAAAACTTGACTCCTGATGTTTAGGATGCCCAAATATTCAATCCCATATTGCTGTATCATTAATATTTTTTACAAGCCTTTTACAAACCGTATATGTCCAGAGATTTGAGCCTCGCTTCCCTATCTGAGGTTTCATCTACTTGCCTGAGCAATATTCGTCTGATAGCCACAGATATGGATGGCACCCTGACTAGACGAGGAAAATTTACTCCTGCACTGCTGCAAGCTTTAGAGGATTTAGCCGCAGCTGACATTAAAGTACTAATTGTCACCGGACGTTCTGCTGGGTGGGTAAGTGGATTGAGTAGCTTAATGCCAGTGGCAGGTGCGATGGCAGAAAATGGCGGTTTGTACTTTCCACCTGGAAATCAGAAACCAGTAGTTTTAACACCCATTCCTGATTTAGTTCAACATCGCCAGCACTTGGCTACAACTTTTGAGAATTTACAAACTAAATTTCCCCAAATCCAAGAATCTGCTGATAATCCCTTTCGCGTCACCGACTGGACTTTTGATGTAGCTGGTTTGCGTGAAGACGAACTACAAACCCTAGATAATCTCTGTCAACAAATGGGTTGGGGATTTACCTATAGCAATGTGCAGTGTCACATTAAACCCCAAGGACAAGATAAAGCCGTGGGATTGTTGCAGGTATTGCGTGAATATTTGCCCCAGTATTCATCAGAACAAATTGTCACTGTTGGCGATAGTCCCAATGATGAAAGTTTATTTGATCGGCGTTATTTTCCTGTTTCTGTAGGTGTGGCAAATGTTCTGGAATATGTGAATCAGTTAAAATATCAGCCTGCTTACATTACCACTGCTGCCGAAGGGGAAGGATTTTGTGAGTTATCTAGTTATATTTTGAAAAGCTTGCATATCTCAAGTTAGAGAGAAGTAGAGTTGTTCTACAATAATCTCGTAGCACTGATTTTACAACCATGACTGCTACTTTACCTGTTAGTGTCGAATCAGAAATATTTTACCCCAGTGCTGATGGTCAACCAGTGGCAGAAACTTACGACCACCTTTATGCTTTACTAACTACCTTAGAAGTCCTGAAACAGTATTTGGCAAATCGTCAGGCAACAGTATTGGGAAATCAATTTCTTTACTATGCACAGGGCTTTCCCAAATTGCGGGTAGCCCCAGATGTAATGGTGATTTTTGATGTTGCACCTGGCGGTCGGGACAACTATAAAGTTTGGGAAGAGGGGCAAGTACCCACAGTTATTTTTGAAATGACATCCTTTGGGACAAAGGGACAAGACGAAATCTTCAAAAAGACCCTCTATGAGCAGCTAGGTGTCAAGGAATACTGGCTATTTGACCCGAAAGGCGAGTGGGTGGAACAACAGTTACGTGGCTATCGTCTGCGGGGAGAAATCTACGAACCTATAGAGGATGGACGCAGTGAACCGTTACAACTGCGGTTGGTGGTTGAGGGAAGGCTAATTGGGTTTTATCGAGAGGATACAGGGGAAAAATTACTGATCCCTGGTGAACTGGCACAGGCTTTAAGGCAGGAAGTTTTAGCAAGACAGCAAGCAGAAGAACTGGTAGAACAGGAACGCCAACGAGCTGAACAGGAAAGCCAACGAGCTGAACAGGAACACCAACGAGCTGAACAGGCAGAATTGCAGATAGAACAGTTAAAGGCAAGGTTGCGATCGCTCAATGTAGACCCCGACACTATTGAGTAACATGCACCAGAAATTGCTATAGCTACGCCCGTCGTAGACGTAGTAGGTGTTATGAACTAGTAGACAATTTGTTACCTGTGTTTTTGCTACATTTATTACCTGAGACAGAATACAATAGATGAATCTCTAAGGCGTTTCAATCTAGTAAGTCTCAACAATACTAATTTAATTGAGAAGACTGTTTTATACAGTCCTTCCCAAGTAAAACTGAATCAAAGGATAAATAAACCGCCAGCCCTTTAAGCACCCAGAGACGCTAAGAGATTAACAGATACTTCAAGGATAGATTAGCGTTTTATTTCCTACTTCCACTAGAAAGTCCAAGATTAATAAGAATTTGCCTTTAAAAAGTGAGGTATAAAATTATGCAAGAAATTGAAAGATTCTTTGGCAACTTGTTCAGTGGCATAATCAACCGCTTTAAGTATTCTGCGATGGACGCTGCCGATCGCAAAATGAGAGAAACCATCGACGATCAGATCGAACAACGGCGACAAAAACCCAAACCCCAAGATCGAGAAAACCGCGAGTAGACCTTTAAAACAGCAAGATTTTCATTACTAAGTGCTGCCCGATTGTTGAGTAGGCAGCACTATTTTTTTGACCTCACTCGGTCAAGCAACTACAACTCTTCCGGAATATGTTAACCTAGTATGGTTAACTAATCTCGCACATCTAAGAATTCGGGTGTTTCCCGATTGGGAAATACACTTGGATGGAGGTTTAACCCGAATCGGAGTTGAAAAATATATGCCAGTAGTTTCATTGGCTCAAATGATGGAGTCAGGGGTTCACTTTGGGCATCAGACCCGGCGTTGGAACCCAAAAATGTCTCCTTACATTTATACTTCCCGCAATGGCGTGCATATTATCGACTTGGTGCAAACTGCCCAGTTGATGGATAATGCTTACAACTACATGCGATCGCACGCAGAACAAGGGAAGAAATTTCTTTTCGTCGGCACCAAGCGTCAAGCAGCTGGAATTATTGCCCAAGAAGCTAGCCGTTGTGGTTCCCACTACATTAACCAACGCTGGTTGGGCGGAATGTTGACCAACTGGGCAACCATCAAAACACGGGTTGACCGTCTGAAAGATTTAGAACGCCGTGAAGAAACTGGCGCACTAGATTTATTGCCGAAAAAAGAAGCGTCAATGCTACGTCGGGAAATGACGAAGCTTCAGAAATACTTGGGCGGCATTAAAACAATGCGAAAAGTGCCTGATATCGTGGTAATCGTAGACCAACGCCGGGAATATAACGCAGTTCAAGAATGCCAAAAGCTGAATATTCCCATTGTGTCCATGTTGGATACAAACTGTGACCCCGATGTAGTAGATATCCCCATCCCAGCAAACGACGATGCTATCAGATCAATTAAGCTGATAGTCGGAAAATTGGCAGATGCCATTTATGAAGGTCGTCATGGTCAGCTGGATGTTGAAGATGATTACGAAGATTACGACGGTAGTGAGTATGACGATGACTACGAAGAAACCGAATATACTGATGCCGTAATTCCCGACGAGGAAACAGAAGAATAGTTCTGAGTTAAGAGTGCTGAGTGCTGAGTAAGATAGAAAGACTCAGCAAATTCAATAGTGCTGAGTCTTGATTTTTGAAGTTGTAAGTTGTGATTTGTCAATGAAGAATAAAATTGATAACTGAACACTCAAAACTCAGCACGGGCTAAACGCCGAGCTAACGCTAACAAAACTCAGTACTCAGTACTAAATTAGGTGAGTGATTACAACTCAAGGTCAAGTTAGGAATTGAGGGAACATGGCGGAAATATCTGCAAAACTCGTCCAAGAGCTACGCCAAAAAACTGGTGCTGGCATGATGGACTGCAAAAAGGCGCTGATAGAGACTGAAGGCAACGTAGAAGAAGCCGCAGACTGGCTACGGAAAAAGGGCATCTCTAAGGCGGGAGCAAAAAGCGATCGCATTGCGGCAGAAGGTCTAGTAGAGACTTACATTCAGCCTGAAGGTCGAGTGGGTGTACTCATAGAAGTCAACTGCCAAACCGACTTTGTTGCTCGTAACGAGGCTTTTAAAGCTTTAGTTAAGAATCTAGCAAAGCAAGCAGCGACAGCTGATAGTGTTGAGTCTTTGCTGGCTCAACCCTATATTGAGAATAAAAGTGCGACTGTAGAAGAATCCATCAAGCAAACTATTGCCACTCTTGGTGAAAACATCCAAGTGCGCCGCTTTGTTAATTTTGCAATAGCAGAAGGCACACAAGGTGTAGTAGATAGCTACATTCACACTGGCGGTCGAGTTGGTGTATTAGTAGAACTGGGTTCCCAAACTGAGTCAGTGGCTGCTAATTCAGAGTTCCAAACCTTGGCACGGAACACTGCAATGCAAGTTGCAGCTTGTCCCAATGTCGAGTATGTGAGCGTAGATCAAATCCCCACCGAAATTGCCCAAAAGGAAAAAGACATTGAAATGGGCAAGGATGATTTGGCGAACAAGCCTGAAAACATCAAAGAAAAGATTGTTCAGGGACGGATTGAAAAACGCTTGAAAGAATTAACTTTGCTCGATCAACCTTACATTCGCGATCAAAGTATTTCTGTGGAAGACTTGATAAAGCAAGTGAAGGCACAATTAGGCGAAGAGATTCAAGTGACTCGCTTTGTCCGTTACATACTGGGCGAAGGCATTGAAAAGCAAGAAATCAGCTTTGCTGATGAAGTCGCTGCACAAATGGGCACTAAGTAATATTAGTTAGGAGTTAGGAGTTAGGAGTTAATAGGAAGTTAACTTCATAATTCATAACTTATAATTCTTAATTCCTAACTGTTTAAAGTACGGGTCAAGCAAATAGCCTGACCTGTATTTTATTTAGTAAAGACAGAAAATTTCGCATTTAATTTAAAATATAAAATTCTCTGAAAAGTTATCCTAAAATAAGTTTGTACATTTGTACTATGTAATGGTTCAGATGGGCAAGAGCGAAAAAATATGGCAAGAGCAATCGAGCGAATTGAGCAGGATATTGCAGCACTCCAAGAAGCGATCCGGGCGATCGCAATCGAACTACAAAGCGCTTATGCTAGTTATCTAAATACCTTAGGGCTAGCTGTACGCAAACAGTTGATTCTCGCAAGTTACCACCTCTGCACTCAAGGATATCCCGAAAACTTTTTGCATTTGTCATTGAATCAGCGCCAACAATTGCAACAAGCCATCCGTAAGTTGGGTCAACTGGCAGCTGAACAGTTGCTCATTTATCTTACAAGTGAAGAATCAGCGGAAGATGAGGTGGATGAGGAAGACGATATAGATGAGGAATATGAGATGGATGAGGAAGTAACACCCTCTTCATCTTCACTATTTCTGAACACTTCTAGTTCTCAGTATCTCACTGCCAACACCTCCGATCCGATAGAACTAGCAAAATGGCAACAGAAATTAGAAGAAGCTGCGCAAGATATACTGAAAAAACTTTCGCATGATGCTAATCTTTTGTTACAAAAAGCTGGAGTATTGCCGAAAAAATTACCAGAACCGATTTTAGCAGCAGCAGCGGCAGCATCAGAAGCATCTGCTGAGGTCATGCCAGGGCCACCCAATTTATTAAACTTAGTAATTGAAATTGAAAATGAGCAACAGTCAGAAGATTCTGGACTGACTCAAATTATGGCTATTAACCTGCGGCTAGGAGAAATTGAATTTGCTGATGTGACACTTTCCTCCGATCGCAAGCGAATCCGCAGTATTTTAGTTCAGCTAAACAAACTAGGACGAGAGTATAAAAAGAGATATAAAGAAAAGGCGATCGCTGAAGCGGAAGCTGCATGGCGCGCTAGTTGGTTTGAGGATTAGTCATTTGTCGAGAGTCAAATGACCAATGACCAATGACCAATGACTAATGACCAATGACCAATGACCAATGACTAATGAAAAACCAGATTGGATACGATTGCATAAAGCCTTGGCAATAGAAGCTGAACGTGGCTTTACAGACTTGATGGGCAGAGAATACCGTTTCAGTGAATTTCTGAGCCTAACTTTGGGCAAATTCCCAACAGGCTTACCCCAAATTGAACGCCGCCGTTGGCAAGGATTAGCGGTGCAATTTGCTAGTTATCCACATCTAGCACTGGAAGAAAGGCAGCATTTAGTAGCAGAGACTCGTAGGTATCTTTCCCAACTACAGCAAGAGGAGCAGCGGAAGGACGGGGAGCATACTTCGACTGCGCTCAGTAACCAGGGGAGCGGGGGAGCAGAGGAGCAAGGGAGAATTTATAAATCCAAAACTCAAAATCGTTCGACTGAGCGTAGCCGAAGTCCAAAATCTCCAATTGTTACTGAGGTGAGTCGGAGACTTGCACCAAAAATTGAGCAAAAACTTAGTGATTTACCAGAAATAGGTTTTAAAAAAGCTGATAATTTGGCACGGCTTGGTTTACATACCGTCCGCGACTTGCTTTTCTACTATCCTCGTGACCATATTGATTATGCGCGTCAGGTGAATATCCGCGAGTTACAGGCGGGTGAGACGGTGACAATAGTGGCTACAGTGAAGCGTTGCAACTGCTTTTCTAGCCCTAAAAATCAGAAATTATCAATTTTAGAATTGGTAGTAAAAGATAACAGCGGTCAAATCAAAATTGGCCGTTTTTACGCAGGTACGCGCTTTAGCAGCCGCGCTTGGCAAGAAAGTTTAAAACGCCGTTATCCAGTAGGTAGCATTCTGGCGGCCTGTGGATTGGTGAAAGAAAGTAAATACGGCTTGACACTAGATAATCCAGAACTAGAGGTTTTGGCAAGTCCAGGAGATACGATTGAATCATTAAATATTGGGCGGGTAGTACCAATTTATGGACTAACTGAAGGCGTGGTGGCGAATACAGTGCGACAGGCGGTAATTGCTGCTTTGCCTGCTGCGGTTAACCTGAAAGACCCCTTGCCAAGTGGTTTGCGGCAGAAGTATGGTTTGATGGAATTGAAAGATGCGATCGCTAATATCCATTTTCCCAGCGATAGCGCTGCCCTACAAGTTGCCCGTCGTCGCCTAGTTTTTGATGAATTTTTCTACCTACAACTTGGATTACTGCAACGTCAACAGCAAGCAAGAGCGATTCAAACCAGCGCCATCCTTGTCCCACGCGGTCAACTTGTAGAGAAATTTAACGAAATACTGCCTTTTCAACTCACTGGCGCACAGCAACGAGTTCTCAACGATATTCTCAACGACTTACAAAAACCTGTGCCAATGAATCGTTTGGTGCAAGGTGATGTCGGTTCTGGTAAAACAGTCGTCGCTGTGCTGGCTATCCTTGCAGCAATTCAATCTGGCTACCAAGCGGCGCTGATGGCTCCCACAGAAGTTTTAGCAGAACAACATTATCGCAAGTTAGTTAGCTGGTTTAATCTACTGCATTTACCAGTGGAATTACTTACAGGCTCCACTAAAGCTGCGAAACGAAGACAAATACATTCTCAGCTAGGAACTGGTGAATTACCTTTGTTAGTAGGAACCCATGCGTTGATTCAAGACCCTGTAAACTTCCAACAATTAGGGTTAGTAGTGATCGATGAACAGCATCGTTTTGGGGTAGAACAACGGGCACGTTTGCAGCAAAAAGGCAATCAACCTCATGTGTTAACTATGACAGCTACCCCAATTCCCCGAACCTTAGCACTGACGATACACGGGGATTTAGATGTGAGCCAGATTGATGAGTTACCACCGGGACGACAAAAGATTCAGACAACAGTATTGTCAGGTCAGCAACGCAACCATGCTTATGACCTGATTCGCCGAGAAATTGTCCAAGGTAGACAAGTTTATGTGGTTTTGCCCTTGGTGGAAGAATCAGAAAAATTAGATTTGCGATCGGCTGTTGACGAGCATCAAAAGTTACAAGAAAGCGTTTTTCCCGACTTTCAAGTAGGGCTGCTACACGGTCGCATGAGTTCAGCCGAGAAGGACGAATCTATTACCAAATTCCGTGATAACCAAACGCAGGTTTTGGTTTCTACTACAGTTGTCGAGGTCGGTGTAGACGTACCTAATGCTACAGTAATGCTCATCGAAAATGCGGAGCGATTTGGCTTATCACAACTGCATCAACTGCGGGGGCGCGTCGGTCGTGGTGCGGCTCAATCTTACTGTCTGTTGATGAGCAGTTCCAGAAGTCCTGATGCTCAACAACGCCTGAAGGTGTTGGAACAATCTCAGGATGGCTTTTTCATCTCTGAAATGGATATGCGTTTTCGTGGGCCAGGGCAAGTACTGGGAACTCGTCAATCAGGAGTGCCAGATTTTACCTTAGCAAGTTTGGTTGAGGATGAGGAAGTCTTACTTTTAGCACGGCAAGCAGCGGAAAAAATAATAGAAATGGATGTTACTTTAGAGCGTTGGTATTTAATGAAAGAAGAGTTGAAGTATCGATATGAGCGATTGATGGGTGGAGCGATTTTGACATAACATATCTTAGTTAGTTTAAAAGAGAAACTGACTATGCATTCCTAACTTTTAAAACTAATTTATTCCTTGAAAGTCCCCTGGAGGTTCTTACTGTAGTTGCCGCAAACGACCCAGAGCAAGAGTTATGAGAACCAGTGCTGTGCATCTCTATTGCCCAGTCGGAGCTTCAACCTGTGTTGTAGACAACATAGGCTATTTTCGTCTGCTTGCCTTTTAATATTTCCTGAACCTCTTTTGACTCTTGTTCCCGTTGCTTTTGATATTCACTGTGAAATGAATACAGAATTTCTTGGTCTTGAGATGCTCTAGTATTCCAATCATCATCACCATATTGCCCCCATTGAGGAATTATGGGACCACCAAGCACCATTACATAAACAATTCCTGTTGAGTTCAATTGCTCTCTATACCAACGTTCACTTTTGTGAAATGGGATATAGAAACCTACATCAAGCAATGAATCTTCAATTTGATTGCGGTAATCTCCTTGAACATTTTGAGTATCGAAGATAGCATAACCACCTGTTTTAAGAGCGTTATAAAAGGTAGTTGCAGCTTGCTTCATACTGGTTGTAGGAAGACCTTGATACGCTTTAATGTTGAGTATTACATCAAAATCATATTCATCCAACGGTTCACGAAAATCATGAACTAGAAAACGCAGATTAGTTGCTTGGCTCTGCTCCAATTTAAGGTCAGCATTCATTTCTTCAGCATTAGAAACTAAAGATGTTATCCCCTGCTGATTCACCTGCCGCAAAAAATCGATCGCCACAACAGAGACATCACTAGCAAGCACATTACAACCTTCATAGGCATAAAAAATAGGTGCAAAACTGATTCCACAGCCTGCAAACCAAACCTTGCGTTGTGATTGATTCCTCACGAAGTCTAAAAATCTCAATTCAGATTCATTGCGCCAAGTTGACCAAACTTGAGGCTGGGGGAGCGCATCTGATTGATTAGCCCAATACTGATTCCATTGTTCATGGTTATCCCAATTCTCTGGAAGTTTACAGTGGCGATGATTTTTCATTTTTCAGGTCAAGTGTAACGAGTCGTCTGTTAATATGTTTCCCGAAAATTACCTGACTCTATCGCTTGCAAGTCAATCTGGCGCTAAATGCTTTAGAGCAGAAGCTTTTTACCCTATGTCGCTTAATCCCTATTACCCGACATCCTGCATCTTTACACGGTGAATTACACGGTGGTACTTACCAAAGGTGTTTAAATCACAATACTTGCTGCATTTGTTCATAGGCTTCATAGACACCCTTTACGTTATACCAATTGAGGAAAATTCGGGCAATTTCTAAAGCTAATTGAGGTCTACCTAAATTAATTAGCCATTGCAATAACGGAGCCATTGTCCGTTCATTTAACGCACCATTAAGTGACAAAATTCCCCAAAGTAAGCGATGCAGCCAAGTCATTTGAATCATCATTCGCACTTCCCATGTGGGATGCTTTTGATAAAACAAAACTCCCATACGTCCGCGTTGAATTTCTTGGTCAATTAATCGGGGAATTTGTTCTAAGTTAAATGCTGGATGCCAGTGATATCCTACTGCTTCTGGACATTTAATTAGTGTTAAACCTAGTTTTTTCAGGCGCACACCTAATTCTAAATCTTCCCAGCCATAGAGTTGAAAACTAGTATCAAAAAGTCCCGCTTTATCTAACCAATGTTTGGGAATTGCGACATTTCCCGTAGCAAAAAAAGCGGCTGAAAAATCTGTTACTTTGTAGGGTTCAGCCGTTGGATTGTTGAAATTACAAGTATTAATAACTGCACCGTAAGTGAAAAAGCGATCGCTCCCCAATTTCTCTTTCCCCTCCACTAGGGCGTCAGCATGAGCTTGCAGGAAATTCTTCAGCACTATTAAATCGCTATCAATAAAGATAATTGTGTCTCCCTGCGCCTGTTCTACCCCCAAATTTCGAGCCGCAGCTGGGCCAGCATGATCTTGCTGAAACCAGCGCACATGGGGAAACTCTTCTTTGTGTGCTGCTAACCACTCCAATGTGCCATCAGTAGAACCATCATCTACCAAGACAATCTCGTAATTAGTAACCGAACTTGGCTGACTTAACTCCTGCAACTCCAAGGCGCGGAGGCACTTTTCTAAAATCGGTTGGCGATTATAAGTCGGTATCACAACGCTGAAAAACACAGTCTCACCCACAACACTATTGATTTATCCATCTCCAGGATAGGACAGATGGGGCGCTGACACTGTTCCTTACTTGATTTGGCTAAGGAAATAGTAGGAGGTGATAATTTTTAGTTAATTAACTTATAACCTCAGCTTAATCATTGTCAAATAGAGTAAGTAATAAAATAAACATCCCTTTATTCTTAAAAACTTATTAGGTATTTCAAATACAGTAAATTTTCAGAAATTAGAGTTTATTTCTACTAATTTTTTCTGCCACACAGAGGAAAATTGAATGTCTAAATTAAGTCGGAGAGAACTTTTAATATTTCTTGCTGGCAGTGCTGGTGCTGCTATTCTGGGAGACAAACCTCTAAATAGTTTTGCTAGTGATGCAGTTGCAAAAACGCCCAGTATTAGCTTTACACCTGTACGCTTACCACATCCCCTACCAATTTATCAACAACAGAAAAATTTCTTGCCAACAGGAATTGGTCAGGGAGAAGTAGTTAATGTATCTGCGGATATTAAGTTAGGTAACTATAACGTTATTGATGATGTGATAGTGCCACCAGAGTACGAACGTTATGTAATTGTCAGTTGGGGCGATCGCGTATTTCCTAACAAAGATGATTATTTCGGCTACAACAACGATTTCACTGGGTTTATTCCCCTTGGGAAAACTAATGATGTCGGGTATTTATGGGTAAATCATGAATATATTAGTTTTCCATTTTCTACTTTAGTCATAGAAGATTCATCCGATCTGAAAGGACTGCCCGACGCATTTGAAAACGTCATTGGTTGGGCTTTACCCTCCAGCAGAAATATTGAAGTTGAAGGGGAATTTTTATATAATCAAGGCGGCTCAATCGTTCGTATCTCTTGCCAGAATAAAAATAAACGTTTTGCTGTAGTCAAAGATGCCAAAAATCGCCGCATTCATGGGTTATCTGGGTTAGGAATCAATAGCCAACGCAATGATGACTACAAAACTATCACAGCTTGGGGAAGTCGCAATCATCAAAAAGGTGACAAAAATTATTTAATCGGAACTGGCCCAGCTGCAAGCCAAGTTTTTAATCTCTCCTCTGATGAGTTGGGCAACAAAATTATTGGTACAGCTTTCAACTGTTCTGGCGGTAAAACTCCTTGGGGAACGATTTTATCTGCGGAAGAGAACTTCCAAAATAGCTTTACAGAAGGAGTCAAAGCTAATGGTACTCAGACAGAGTATACAGAGAAAACGATTGGCAAGGCTTTTGGATTAGTTGGCGAAAAATACGGCTGGATTGTAGAAATTGACCCCAAAAATCCGAAATTTCGTCCCCGCAAACACACTTCGTTGGGTCGTTTTCGCCATGAAAATGTTGCTCTGCGCGTTGAAAAAGGTAAGAAATTGGTTGCTTACTTGGGTGATGACAGACGTGGGGGACATACTTGGAAATTTGTCAGCGCAAACACTATTTCTTCACCCACCAGTAAAACTAACAGTAGCTTATGGGAAAGCGGTACATTGTATGTTGCCCGTTACAATCCAGACGGTACAGGTAAATGGATACCGTTACTTTTAACTACTGCTACCAATCCAATTACGCCGACAGTTCTATCTTCTGTAGAATTTGCTGCATTGCAGAAAGTACAAAAAGAAGGTCTTTTACCACTACCAAGACGCAATGGTATTGCAAGTGAAACCAAAGATGGTGGTACATTTAAATGCGATCGCACTAACGAAGCAAAAGCACTACCTGATTATCAAAATAAGAAACTCTCTGACTTCTACACTAGCCAAGGTGCTATTCTAAGCGATGCCTTTTTAGCTGCCAACTTAGTCGGGGGAACTCCTACAGCGCGTCCCGAAGATATAGAAGTGCATCCAACCACTAAAGAAGTATTTATTGCCTATACTGATGGTGCGCCGGGAAGTGATGGTTATCCTGATTCGCGGATTTTTCAAGTTGCTAAGTTAAGCACAGATGCCAAGGCTACTCAGCAATCAGGAGGACTGTACAAAATTATTGAAGATAGTGCCGATGCCACAGGTTTAACCTTCCGATGGCAGAGATTTGCCCAAGGTGGCGAAGCCGGTTCAGTTAATGGTGCTGGTTTTGCCAATGTTGACAATCTAGTTTTTGACAATCAGGGAAATGTTTGGGGTGTTACGGATATGTCTACCGACACTCACAACGGTTTTAATGTAGGTGCTGAAGGTAAGCAAACCAAAATCGATCATACAGTTAGTGGTAATGTTTCTGATTTTACCGGAGTATTCGGTAATAACTGGCTGTTTTATATCCCTACCAGTGGTGCAAATGCCGGACAGGTAATACCATTTGCTCATGGGCCAGTGCGTTGTGAGATGACCGGGCCAACTTTTGTCGGAAATACACTGATTATTTCAGTACAACATCCTGGTGAAGATTGTCCAATTAACGATGGCACAATGCTGAGTCGCAGCATTGAATTACTAGATTTGAATGGTAGTACATTCAATCAAACTCGGAGTTTACCTCGTGGCAGTAGTTGGCCGAGTAATATCTCAAAAACTGATGGTGGTAAGGAGCAAGCTACAGGTGTTCCCCGACCGTCTGTAATTGGTATCCGCCCGAAAAATTCTCGCAGTAAGTTTATTTAACCTGATATCTTGGATCATTTTTAATTGGCATCCTAGTCCACTAGTGGAATATGTTAGTAAAAATAAAATTACTTTAGTGTGGCAAGACCAAATTGATGCAAAAAAATTTGTAGGTAGGGTCGAAATATAAAACCCAACATCCTAACTAATAATCAGACATTGTTTCATTGTTGATTTCATCCTTTAGCTATTGGCTTCTATTGTCAAGAGTGTGTATTGTGCAATTATTCAGTGTTTACACTTACTTTTAAAATGTAATTTAAATAGTAAACAGTTGTGATAATCTACGAATAAATCCGTATTTTTTCTTTGTCACAGGCTATCAGAATGATTATAATTGACAGGCTGTATACATACTTTTATACAAAAGCCCTGTGCTATTACCACCTATAGATCAAATAATTCAAGCGATCGCCAGCATTGCTAGTCCATTTATCAAGGACAAAGTTCAGCGCGATGAGACTGTAATTAAGCTACTACAGCGATTTAAGCTTGACCCTGAGCATCCACCCAGCGATTTTACTGGTGTGTATGCTTACACCTTGGTAGAATACGGTACTGCTAAACCGAAGACTTGGCTTGAAATTTTCCGGCGAAAAGAAATAAAACATTCCTTCCGTAAAGCATTCGACCACAATAACCCTTCAATTCTCTTGTCTGAAGTTGATGCTTTTCTTGATACTTATGCAATAGATCATGAAATCCGCAATTTAGGGCTTGATGTTCGGCGAGAAGTAGCTGAATTCGCCACTGTTTTTATTGAGGTTGTCAAACGCAGCCGCACACCTGCGGATGTTTTGATGAGTCATCAACTTGGTTCTTTACACAAGCGAATTGCTGGCATTCAAGAACAACTTACCAGACTGACAAATTTAGAAGGAATCCGTACAGAAATAGCACGGTTAGCGACGGAGAATTATCCTGCGTTACCAGAGGCTTATGCTGCTACAGAAAATAATTGTCAAGCCATATCCCTCGCCCAACAAATGCGTGGCTGGTTTGAGACGTTGGGATATAGGTTTGAAAAGTATGAAGTTTGGCAAGATGGTTACTTTGAGTGGGTTGTAAATATCCAAATCTGGCGCAACGGATATCAGCGTTTTCTCATACGTGGGATTGCTGGAGAAGCAGGAATAAGCGATGTTATGGCTTTACGCCAGTCAGTAGAACAACAACGCACCGATGGTGGCTGGTTAGTAACAGCCCGTCGCATTTCACGGGCAGCGCGTGACGAGGTTAAAAAAGAGGAAAATCATAACTTGGGATGCTACACCTTTGATGAACTTTTAGCTCAGGATGCCGACTTCAGCGGATATCTCGATTGGCTAGAAGCTGAAGTGAAACGCAAAAAAATTGATACCAAATATGTGCCTCTTGCTTGTAACAAAGAAGAAATTGACCCAGTTACCAAGCGCCAGATAGCAGTTAGCCATTACGATGAGCAAGAAGGTTGGATTGATGGGTATATTGACCGTTGGCTTGATGACCCAGCCAAAGAGCATATTTCTATACTAGGTGAATTTGGGACTGGTAAGACTTGGTTTGCCTTGCACTACGCTTGGGTGACATTGCAACGTTATCGGGATGCTCAAAAACGGGGAACTGAACTCCCTCGCTTGCCTTTAGTAATTCCTCTGCGGGACTATGCCAAGGCAGTGAGTATCGAGTCCCTGTTTTCTGAGTTTTTCTTTCGCCAACACAAAATTCCAATACCGCACTATGATGCTTTTGTCCAACTCAACCTTATGGGTAAACTGCTGCTAATTTTCGATGGTTTTGACGAAATGGCAGCTAGAGTTGACCAACAGGAGATGATTAACAACTTCTGGGAGTTGGCGAAGGTAGTAGTTCCTGGTGCTAAAGTAATTCTCACTTGTCGCACGGAATATTTTCCGGAAGCAAAGGAAGTAAAGGCTTTGTTAAATGCAGAGTTACAAGCATCAACAGCAAATTTGACAGCTGACCAACCCCAGTTTGAAGTCTTGGAATTAGAGAAATTCAATAATGACCAAATACAGCAGATTTTGTCGTACTTTGCAGAAACTACTGTAGTCAAACGGATAATGCGTAACCCAAAATTATTAGACTTAGCCCGTCGTCCAGTGATGACTGAGTTAATTTTGGAGGCATTACCAGAGATTGAAGCAGATAAACCTGTGGATATGTCACGAGTTTACCTGTATGCAGTACGACGGAAGATGGAACAAGATATTAAGGCGGAGCGTACTTTTACTTCTCTAGCAGATAAACTCTATTTTTTATGTGAACTGTCTTGGGAAATGCTTTTTACCAACCAAATGAGCTTAAATTATCGGCTTTTCCCTGAGAGAATTAGGCGTTTATTTAGTTCCGTTGCTCAGGAACAGAATTTAGACTACTGGCATCATGACATGATGGGGCAGACAATGCTGATTCGTAATGTGGATGGTGATTATACTCCCTCACATAGATCACTATTAGAGTTTTTTGTCGCATATAAATTTGCGGCCGAGCTGGGAGTTTTAGCATCGGATTTTACAGAATTAGCACAAAAGCAATCTTGTTTGAATGAGAGCAAAATCCCTGAAAATTATACATGGTCTAGTTATTTTTTGCGTCAATTAGATGAGACTGAAAATTATTTTGAAATACCACCTTTAAGGGGATTTAGAAGGGAGCCATTGGAGAAATTGCGAGATACTTTTGGTAAAGTACCTTTGACAAAAGTTATGACGGATTTGCTGTTGTCGATGATTGATATCGAGACAAAGGAGACGATTATTGAACTGATTGAATCTACACGGGGAAAAAGTGAGGAGGAAGTCGGTTATGTTGGTGGCAATGCAGCAACACTGGTGGTGAAACTTGATAAGGTTGGGCTGAAAAGCAGAGACCTTTCACGTACCGTAGTTCTAGGTGCTGATTTCACTAAAGCCAGCCTATGTGGTGTCAATTTTACACAGGCGAATTTGGCTAATTCAGTTTTTGCTAAAATATTGGGTGCTGTTTGGGCAGTGGCTTTTAGCCCTGATGGGAAACTATTTGCAACAGGTGGTAGCAATGGTGTGGTTAGCTTGTGGGAAACTGCTAGTGGCAGAGAAATTTTGACTTATAAAGGTCATACTAATTGGATACGTTCCATAGCCTTTAGTCCAGATGGAGCAACCCTTGCTAGTGGTAGTGCTGACCACACGGTACGGTTGTGGGATATCAACACTGGTGAATGCCGCAACACTTTCGAGGGTCACATCAGTTTGGTAACTTCAGTCGCTTTTAACCCAAACGGGGCGATGCTTGCTAGTGGTAGTGATGACCAAACAATACGATTGTGGGATGTCAACACTGGTGAATGCCACGAACCTTTGCGGGGACACACCAGTTGGGTGCGTTCCATAGCTTTTAGTCCAGATGGAGTGATACTTGCAAGTGGTAGCGAAGACCGCACAATACTGTTATGGGATGTCAACAGTGGCAAAGAATACCGCGAACCTATGCAGGGACACACCAGTTGGGTGCATTCCGTGGCTTTCAGCCCAGATGGGGCGACCCTTGCTAGTGGTAGTGCTGACTACACAATACGGTTATGGGATATCAACACTGGTAAATACCGCATATTGGAGGGACACACTAATTGGGTAACTTCAGTCGCTTTCAGTCCAGATGGGGCGACCCTTGCTAGCGGTAGCCAAGACCACACGATGCGGTTGTGGGATGTCAATAGTGGCAAAGAATGCCGCGAACCTTTGCAGGGGCATACCAGTTGGGTGCGTTCCATAGCTTTTAGTCCAGATGGGGCGAGCGTTATTAGTGGTAGTGCTGACCACACGGTACGGTTGTGGGATATCAACACTGGTGAATGCCGCAACACTTTGTGGGGGTATATTAATAGGGTGACTTCAGTCGCTTTTAGTTCAGATGGGGCGACCCTTGCTAGTGGTAGCCAAGACCACATAGTGCGGTTGTGGGATGTCAATAGTGGCAAAGAATACCGCAAACCTTTGCAGGGACATATTGATAGTGTAACTTCGGTCGTTTTCAGCCCAAATAGGGCAATACTTGCAAGTGGTAGTGCTGATCGTACGGTGCGATTGTGGGATGTCAACAGTGGCAATTGCTTATACACTTTGCAGGAACATACAAATGCGGTGTATTGCGTAGCTTTCAGTCCAGATGGGGCGACTATTGCAAGTGGTAGTGAAGATCACACGGTGCGATTGTGGGATGTCAACAGTAGCAAATACCGCAACACTTTGCAAGGGCACACAAGTTGGGTATATTCAATTGCCTTCAGTCCAGATGGGGCGACCCTTGCTAGTGGTAGTCACGATAAAACTTTACGGTTGTGGGATATCAAGAGTGGTAAATGCCGCAATATCTTGGAGGGGCACACTAATAGAGTATATTCAATTGCCTTCAGTCCAGATGGGGCGACCATTGCTAGTAGTAGTTTCGATACAACTATACGGTTATGGGATGTCAAGAGTGGTAAATGCTGCAATATCTTGGAAGGGCATACCAAGAGTGTAAATTCAGTTGCCTTCAGTCCAGATGGGACGAACATTGCTAGTGGTAGTGAAGACTACACAGTCAGGTTATGGGATGTCAAAAGTGGCAGATGCTGCAACATATTGGAGGGGCATACCAAGAGTATAACTTCAGTGACTTTCAGTCCAGATGGAGCAATACTTGCTGGTGGCTCTATTGATTGCAAGGTTCAACTTTGGCACATTAAAGCAGAACACATGAAAACTTTAGAATATGAAAGACCCTACGATCACATGAACATCACAGGTGTTACAGGGCTAACCGAAGCAGAAATTGCCTCGCTCAAAGCATTAGGTGCAGTAGACACAAATAATTTAGGACTGCTATAGTTGCAAAAATCAGGCATGAAGATTTGCTTGTTCCTGCAACCACGGATCTACAGGTTGTCCATCTTTGCGGCGTAATTCAATTTCCACAACCATCACTTCTTTGGAACCAGGAGGTGCAGGTTTTTTATGGAAAATAATGTCATAATCTTCTGGATTATGTTTACGTTCTTTCAACCATTCTTGTACCTTGGTTGTGGCAAAAAATGATTGCCCTTGCTCAAACATTCGGGTAATCTGCAATTGCAGTGTGTAAGGATTTATGCGACCCATTTTCTACCGCCTTTGTTAAGTTAATTTGAGAACAAGTAATCTACTTACCGTAGATAATCTAATGTTAATGCGAAGTAACCACACATGACACTTCCCATACAGGTAGAACTTCTAGTTTCAACGCCCTGTTATCTGTAAAAACAAAGTCTGAACCCTGTTCGGTGGATGGTCTAACAAAGCCTCGATGCTTTCGCATTTAGTCTTCTACTGATTGATAAATTATTCTTTTTACTGCTTGACTTTCAACATCTTTAGCAGTAGTCACAGCGTACTAATATTACAGTGCGTACTTTACCAAAAAGTGTCATAAAGTTGACTACACTCTCTAACTAACGTTGTACGTACAGTAAGGAAGAGGAAACGAAGTAATTAAGCATTGCTCAGAATTTTACACTGCCTCTACAACATTTAACCACTTAATTCTGTTATAGATTGGAGAGAGGCAAGCCGCTTCAAAAACTGACCAACAGACTCAGATGGTTGTTATGCAGAGCAAAAATCAAGCTGTTTTCGCTTTAATTGTAAAAAGCACGATTGTATTTTTACCCTTATTGTTATCCGTTGGAATTGCCAGTGGACAATCTGCACCATCACCCAACCCAGCACTAACTCCGACTCCGGTGTTATCGAATTCAGAACGGGAAGAGTTAGCACGACTACGAGCAGAAAAACGAATTCAACAGCAAGTCCAATCTGATTTTAAGAGCACTTTTAGTCGCACAACTATTTTACTTGATGTTTGGCTAGTTATACTAAGTCTCTTTCCAGTCGCAGTCATTGCTTTGTTATGGCTGTTGCGACGGGTGATAATTCGGGAAATTGTTGATAGGGCAATGCAACAAGTCCAGGGAATGGAAAAATTACAAAATCAGCTAACCACAGTTAAACAAGAAGCTGAAAATGTTATTCAAGATGCAAAAAAAATAAATTATGAATTAGAACAGGAAAGGACTACTTTACAACAAAAAATTAAAAATGAACAAGAAAATGTATCTATTCTAATATCCGATCTAGATTTAGCTAAAGCGCAGGTATTAAGTAGATTAGAAGCGGAACTCACAAAATCTCAAGAAAATATAAAAAGTTTAGAGTCAAAATTTGCTTCGGGGTTATCTAAGTTAGAGTTTGATGCTCAACAACAAAAAGATATAGCACTGGAGAATTTAGGAAAATTGGCATCTGCGATCGCAGAAGAACTGTCTAAGTTAAAGTTAGGTGTGCAACAACAGCAAGAAGTAGGCGTTGCTGATTTAGAAATATCAAAGTCTGAGTTCATATCTCAATTTTCTAGATGGCAGTCTGATGCTCAACAAGAAAAAGATATAATTTTTGAGAGTTTAGCAAAGTTCCAGTCAGAATTTGTAGAAAAGTTATCTGAATTACAGGTTGATGCTCAAAAGCAAAAAGAGATTGCCGTTGACAGTTTAACTATATTTGAGCAGGAACTTAAATCTCAATTATCTGAACTACAGATAGATGCTCAAGAACAAAAAAATAAAATTATTGCAAGTTTAGAAATATTACAGTCAGAATTTAAATTTCAATTGTCTGAATTACAGTTAGATGCTCAAAAATCCAAAGAGCTAATCATTGAGAATTTAGAAAAATCTGGTTCTGAGTTTAGTTCGCAATTCTCGGAATTACAATGGAATGCTCAACAACAAAAAATTCTCATTTTAGAGAAGTTAGAAAGATTAGAAACTGAGTTTGTTTCTCAACTTTCGGAGTTACAATTGGATGCCCAAGAAAGAAAGGATCTGATTCTTCAAGAACTAACTGAAATTACGCCAGAATCGATTCTAGATGTGGTAAATTCTGAATTTGAACAAGAAATACAGGAACAGCCACAACAACCGGAATTCACTGCTGATGAGTATGTAAAACAGGGAGACGATCTGTTTTCTCAAAGGCGCTATGAAGATGCGATCGCAGCTTACAACCAAGCAGTGAAAATCCAACCTGATGAACCTCTGAGTTGGTTAAAACTTGGTCTAACTCTGGGAAGATTAAAACGCTACCAAGATGCGATCGCATCTTATGATAAAGCGATTGCGATTCAGCCAGATTATCATCAAGCTTGGTGCGATCGCGGCGTTGCTTTTGGAAACTTACAACAACATCAGCAAGCCTTTGCCTCCTTTGATCGAGCTACACAAATCAAACCTGACGATGCCGTTGCCTGGTTAAATCGCGGTCTTTCCCTAGTAGCATTAGAGCAATATGAAGAGGCAATCGTCTCCTTTGAGAAAGCGCTGGAATTCCAACCTAATTCTCCCAAAATCTGGGATAAACATGGTTATACATTGGTAAGATTGGGACGCGATGATGAAGCGATCGCTAGTTTTAACAAAGCCTTAGAAATTAAGCCAGATTATGCCAGTGCCTATTACAACAAAGCAGCCTGTTACGCACTACAAAGACAAGTTGACCGATCCCTGTTAACTTTACAACAAGCGATTGAACTCAATCCCAGGTATAAAGAAGACGCAGCAACTGACCTCGATTTTGATGATATTGCCGACGATGAGCGCTTTAAGCTGTTAGTTGCAGAATAAAAAGTTGTTTGTCATTTGTCGTCTGTCATTAATTATTCTCCCCGGTCACTGAGCGTAGCCGAAGTGCTGCTCCCCTGCTCCCCAGACATGGCTTTGAGTTTAGATGTGAAAGAATCAGAGCAATCGCTTGTTTCGGGGGTAAATTGCCCGATTGGGGCATGAATAGGAGCAGGTGGGAGCAGTTTTGGCTGTCGTTGATGATGGTTTTGTGATGGCGCAGGCGCTGGGCTTTCTTGTGAAGTTTGCCTCTGGCTGACAGCAGATAATCGCTCAAGGGTTGCCGAAGAGGTAAATTTCCCAGAAAGCGGAGACTTCAAGACAGTTTTATTGTCTCTATCTTTCTGCTTTGCTTCTTCTTCACTCAAAGATGTCTTTGGTTCATAACTTTTCAGTTGGAGAGTCGCTGTATTGCTGTGTTGATAGCCATTGCGAATCTTAGCTGGTGGTAATTGAGGACTCGTCACTTGCTCTAGAGTGGGTTTTCTCTTGGCTGGTGGTAGAGCTGGCGCAGCCGATGAGGTTAAGCTTTGGGGAAATTTGCTACAAATCATCCGTTCAAATTCCATGTTGAAATGATATGTAGCCTGATCCCGGCGCTGCCAAAATACTAAAATTTGCTGCACGGAAACGGCTTTATAACGACCTTGATATAGTGCCTCAATCACTGCCAGGTGTAGCCAATTAAGGGGATATTGCGTTTGCCAACGCTCAACTAGCTCATTGGCACTATACCCACTGAGATCGAAACTATAGTTAATTAATAAGGCGATCGCCAAGTTGGCAGAGGTGTCTGGAAGTGTTGTTAACATGGGGCTATTAGCTTTAGGCAATAGGTCTAAGATTTGTCACCCATCGCATATTAGCCTAGCGTGCTTTTAACTACATGGTTTATTTTTCCAAGAGTTGTCAAGCCAATAGGCAGTGTTCCTTATTCTACTTGTCAACTTCTAGAATGCAACCCCACATAGACTGATTTAATCGCAGATGTTCGCCCAATGGCGACTAATGCCTGATAAACCATCGCTGCAACTTCGGCACGTGTTGCCAAACGTAAAGGTGCAAGCACTTTCGGATCTGGATAGTTGACAACGATTTCCCGTTGTGTAGCAGTGGCAACGGCTGTTTGGGCGTAGTCGGGAATGGTATGACGATCGCTATATATTTCTAAAACATCGCGATCGACAGCTGGTAGTCCCAGTCCGTTTACTAAGGAGACAATCACCTGTAGCCGTTGTACACCTCGATCGGGGCGGAAAGTGCGATCGCTAAATCCGCCAACAAAACCACCGCTAGCCGCGATTTGGATAGCGCTATAAGCCCAAAAATCCTTGGGTACATCCGTAAAATCAGGTGTCGGGATTTTAGGAAATGGGTTAAAAGCGATCGCCACCAAAGCTGCATACTGGGCGCGAGTCATGGGTTTATCTGGCTGGTAGCTACCATTGGCAAACGCATAAGTTAAATCCATCCTCGCTAATGCCTGAATAAATGGTTCTGCCCAATGTCCGTTTAGTTCGGGAGAGGCGGGAAGGGGAGGGGGAGACAAGGGGACAAGGGGAAAAGGGGACAAGGGGGGTTTTTGAAGTGGGAATTCTGTCGAGGTATCAGAGGGACTGGTGTTAATCGTTACTCGATTAGTTGGGAGTAATTCTACCAAACCCTTGACTAGAGACGGATTTAATTGATTACCTACGAGAACTAGCTTTTGTGTAGTGGCATTATATAAATCAAATTCACTATGATCGCGAAAAATATTATCACCTGGATCTTCGGTATTACCTAAATCGGGGACTGCATTGCCATTGACTAATAAACCACCTTGAGTATTTTTAGCAATGAGATTTTGACGTAGCACAGGTTGGGCATTGCGAGAAAGTGCGATCGCTGTGCGATTTTCTGATAATTTATTATTGGCGATCTTTGGAGCGGCAAAGTCACTAATTGCTATGCCTAAAGGGTTTCTTTGAAATACATTCCGCCGTACCTCTCCCTGGCTATGACCTGCCATTATTAACCCACTAGCAGTATTTTGCACAAATACATTATCCAAAATTGCGGGTTTGGCAGTACCAGTGGTAAACACACCTTCCCGCCCACAGTTGCTCAGAGTATTGTTACTTAAAGTAGGTGCAGCCGATTCAATCCAGATACCAGTACCTTTAGCTGAGGGATTAGTGACAGTTACACCTAAAAGACTGGCATTATCTACTAAGAGCAGCGTAATATTTTGTATACCAAAACTGGGACTTTGAAATTCGCCACTCCCACAAATTACAATCCCTGCACCTTTGTTAGCTTCATTACCCACCACTGTCGCTCCTCTAGGGACGATTAGTGGAAACACCTCACCATTAGCGGCGTTGTAAGTCCCCGACTCCAGATGAATTATCGTCAGGATTTTGGTTACTTTTAAAGCACGGGTGAGGCTTTTAAAAGGACTCAACCGTGAACCAGTATTGGTATCATTCCCTGTCATAGGGTTGACATAGAGTGTGACAACGAGGGTAGAGTTCACCATTGATAGTTGAGAGTCAATTGTTTTAATTATGACAATCGTAAATAACACTACTTGTAGCAAACTTTTTCACAGTAATATCCTTGTGTATAGAAAATATATCCACCTGACTTTTTCTGACAAGCAGATCGTATGTACACAAAAGTTATAGACTCTTGTGCAACATTCCAAGTTCTCATCTCAATGGTATTGTTAGGGAATTGCAAAAAATAAATTATCCCAAATTATTTGTATATTTTTAGGGGCGCAATGCCTTGCGCCCCTACAATAGAATATTTGTTTAACTGGAAGTCCGTTAGCCGAAACAATCGCATTGTCAGCCGGAACAATGGCATTGTTAGTCGAAACAATGCCATTGCAACTCTAAAAAACTTCTGTGTAAGCTGTCGCGTCTGTGGAGAGGAGATTAAGCGAACCAGCGCGGTCTTCTCCCTTGGCGCTAGCCTCTTCTTTTGGGAGAAGAGGAGACTCCAAGAGCGTTAGCGAGTCTGCGAGCGTCTGGAGTCTTCCCAAGTAGAGCATCTGACGTGTGAAGTTCTTCGGGTTTAATTAAGTAATCAAACAAACATAGAATGAAGCCCAAGTTTCGAGTTTTAATCTCAGTGTTCCGAGGTACTATTTTGGTTAATGTATTGAGTCAGCAACCCAGAACCCTTGCTCTGTAAGAAAATGAGATTAAACATGCTCATCCAAAATAGTTCCTTCTATATTGGCTCCATCCAAATTGGCTCCGCTCAAATTTGTTTGGTTCAAATCTGCCTGAGTGAGATTTGCCTGGGATAAGTCGGCTACAGTTAAGTCTGCACCACTTAAATCTGCTCCATCTAGATTCGCCGCTATCAAGTTTGCTTCCTGCAAATCCGCCTCACTCAAGCTAGTTTCAATCAATTTAGCAACCGTCAAATCAGCGTGACTCAAATTAGCTCCATCCAAAGCTGCTCCATCCAAAATTGCTCCATCCAAAATTGCTCCGCTTAAGTTGCTACTACTGAGATCCGCATTGCTCAAATCTGCTCCATTTAAGTCTGCTTCAATCAAACTAGCGTGAGCTAAATTAGCGTGACTCAGATTAGCTCCATCTAAAATTGCTCGATCTAAAATTACGCCACTGAGATTGGCTTCCCTTAAGTTGGCCTCGCTCAAGTTAATACCAGTAAAGTCTCTGACACCTGCGGCATAGTTTTTCAGGAGTTGATCTGCTTTCATATCTGTCGCTGTGCTAAGGAACGTTTAATTGAGGCTATCCAGCTTACCCACACAGGCAGTAAATTCACAGCACGCGCAACTGAGAATCATTGTGGTGAATTAAACCAAAGTAAATTTTGAATAATCACTTCAATTTATATTAGCTATTCTTAACTACTGGCGCTACTACCTAGAGTTATGAGCTAATTTCATACTTAGGAGGGATGTTGCCCACCTGAAAAATTTCAGCATTAGTGCAAAGCGATCGCTATACTCAATTGTGTGTTCGTCTATAGCAGTCCTAAATCATTTGTGAGAAATTTTAGTCTGAGATGAGATTGTAACTGAAGATTAGGCTGTTATTTATATGCTTTGGCTTAAAAGTGCGATCGCTTCCGTCCGAGCGTAGGCGATCGCACTTTTTTACAAACACAACACAAAAATTTGATCGCTCATCAATTATTCAACTACCGAATGGTTAATTAAATAATCCCCCCATGAAATTGATAATTGGTTTCCAAAAGATACCAGTTAACACATAGGGAGCATATTGCAAAAGCGGTAAGCTTGGCTGCTTCGATGGCTTCAAGGGTAAGCAATCCAAGAGAAAAGGCACTATACAGGTGAGTGCATAAGCAGTTGCTAAGGCTATATACCATTCAGGAGCATCTCTTCCTATGGGGCTAGAATAAATACCCAACATAATGAAAGAGATCATTAAAAACTGCTCCCATAAAAACCAGGATTTGGGTGGTAGAAAATAAACTAACTGGAGAAAGCTGTTGTTGTCTATTTTTTGTCGCATTCCCAAAAGTACAGCCCAAGTTGCAGCCCCAACGATACCATCATCTTTTAGCCCATAAGTTCTTTGAAAGCGTTTAACGCCTCTTTCAGTTTCACGACTAAAATACCCGTCGGGTTCTTTTTTGAAAAATCCTTCTTCATTGAGAATAGTTTGCAGATCCTTAACAGCATCCTGTGATTTTGGAGACATACTTTTTTGATTACGATAAAGCCTTGGGTAGAAAAGGCAAGCCCAACTCAGTGGCCCAACGATTCCATCCACCTGAAGATTATTGGCTTTCTGAAAATTTATTACAGCCTCTTCTGTTTCTATGTCAAATTTACCAGTAGTATTTGAGAGAAAACCCTGAGCTTGCAGTCGCTCTTGCAGTTCATTGATCGATTCCTGTGCAGAGTTTGGTGAAAAATCTCGGTACAGTATGGGACGTTTATTGAATACACAGACTTGTTTTTCTTCTGGGAAATAACGCCGAGATTGTTTTAGTCTAAATAAGATACTTAACAACCTGAATGTTGTATCTTTCATAGTTTTGTTGAGTAAACAGTTTGGAGAAGTTTTATAAATTAGAAGCAGGCATTATCTGGAGTAACTCCCTACCTACTAAAGAAAAAAATCAATTTAGATACTAATATACGAATATTTACTATTAATAGCCAGTTGCAAAGTTAACAACATGTTAATGTTTTGTAAGTCAAATAGATTGATACAATATCTGAAAATTTTGTCCGTTAAAATGTTCGTAATACAACTAAAATGTTCGTAATACAACATTTAATCAAAGACTAATAGGGCGATATTTATGTCAGATGAGTCGGAGGGTGGGAATCTGTCTAAAACCTGGTATCAAAAGGTTTTACAAGACTGGGATATAGATCGTTTATTGACTGACTTGGAGTCTAGAATTCAAAAGCGATACAGACAAAATGCTAAGAAAGACCTGTTACTTGGGTTGCTGTGTGGGTATAGCTTGACAAAGATAAGTCAGGACTTGTACAGAGATCAAGCTGGTGTGAGAGTGGTATTGAGCAATATCTATCGAGATATTGAAACTTTGACAGGAGAACCAGACAACAGCGTGAGGTCAAGCAACCTTATTTGCATTCTAGAAAGACATGGATATCGCAAAGGTGTTGCTGTCCCCCACAATCTGCCATCACCAACATACACAGAATTTATTGGGCGCGAGGCAGATATGAAAAAGCTACTGGAACGCCTTTCGCCAAAGCATGGCGCTCACATGATTACAGTACATGGCATTGGTGGCGTAGGGAAAACGGCGCTGGTGTTAGCAGCTGCTTATCTGTGCTTAGAAGCTAGTAACGAAAACAGTTCTGATGCACCTAAATTTGATGCAATTATTTTCACTTCAGCCAAACAACAGGAACTGATTCCCGATATGATTTTGCAACGGCAGCAAGGACAGCGTAACCTGCGCGAGATTTTTCGGGTGATTGCCAATGCCTTAAACGACTCTACTATTATTCAATCTCCTCCCAACGATCAATTTGAGCGTGTACGCCAATGTCTTTCTAAACAGCGAACGCTTCTAATTGTGGACAATATGGAGACTATAGAGGACAGGGATGAGGTTATAGAATTTCTATACAATTTACCCATTTGCGTCAAAGTAGTAATTACTACCCGCGAACGAATTGCCCTGCTGCCAATCAGTCTGCGAAACTTGCCCCTGAATGATGGTTTGCAGTTGATTCAGCAACAAGCTGAAGAGAAAGGTATAACTATCCAAGATGCAGACTCTAGCTTGCTCTACGATCGCACTGGAGGAATCCCTCTCGCTATTGTCTACGCACTCGGTCAAGTTTCTAGTGGCTACTCTTTGAACTTCGTATTGGAGCAGTTATTAGCCTCCGCTACAGGCGATGTGGCTCGTTTTTGCTTTGAGAAATCAGTGCAAGGTATGAAGGGAGAGCCATCACATAAGTTACTCATGTCACTGGCGATTTTTCCTGACGCTCCTATCCAAGCTGCTGTGGCTGAAGTTGCTGGACTGACATCCGATCCTGATTCTGTCAATAATGGCTTGGTACGTTTGCAGCAACTCTCGTTAGTGAATCTGAACCCAGAGACTAAGCGATACGAGATGCTCTCTCTAACTCGTGAGTATGCCTTAGCACAATTAGCCGCTTACCCAGATTTTGAGAGGGAAGCACGGATGCGTTGGGTGAGATGGTATCTAGATTTTGCTTACAGTTACGGCGGAGAAGATTGGGAAAAATGGATACATTACAACAGGTTAAAGGAAGAGGAAGGAAATTTACGGGCAGTACTTTATTGGTGTAAAAACCAAGACCATTATGCAGAAATTAGGGATTTGTGGTTGCTCTTGAACCACTACGCCAATCTCTATGCTTATTGGGGCGATCGCCTCGATTGGTTGCAATGGCTGATAGAACAATCAGAACGACGTGGTGAATGGTCATCTTTAGTAAAATTCATGATCCGCAAAACCTGGCTGCTAATTCGGGAGTGTTCGCCCCAGAGTCTTACACAAGCAGACGAAATATTGCAGCGGGCATGGGTTTTACGCGACCGTGCAGATTCATGCGTTCAAGCTGACTTAGCCGAAAGTATGGCTAGACTGCGAATCAGACAGAATAATTATCCAGATGCGCGTCACTGGCTAATGGTAGAAGAAAAATTAGCGATCAATGCGAATCTAGACGAGCGACAGCACATCCGCTATTTTATTCCCGTTCTTTACCATCGGGCTGAAATCTTGTATTCAGAAGGGGAATATCTTTTAACCAAGAAACTATTTCAAGATGTGATGAAAAGTGCAGAAAAAATTAATTGGCATCGGGTGATTAATTCTGCTCAAAATTGGCTTGCTGATATTGCCATCGAACAAGGCGATCGCGATGAAGCTCAAAAGCTATTAATTCAAGGCTTAACTGTTGCCAAAAGCAGCAACAATAAACGGCGTCTAGCTCGTTATCAACGTTCTCTTGCGCGCTGGGAGAAAAAGTGGGGAAGTGTCCAAAAAGCTTGCCAATTATCCACTCAGGCTATTAATAGTTTTGAGCGTTTGGGAATGACAAGGGATGCAGAGGAGATGCAAACTTTACTAGATTGCCCATAATTATCTGCAAATATCGCATTTCCAGTTGTTTTCTAGTATGGCTGCTGCCCAAATTAGGCTATGGGCTATATCTCGCCGTCAGCGATCGCACTTCTAATTTTTTTGTATTTAACAAGATGCTTTATTTGTCAATAAAGTGTAATATAACTTAGTAATCATTGGGCGATCGCTATTCTTTTCGATCTAAGACTATTAATGCAGCAATCTGCTAAATATTAGCCTGGTTTCATCCCAAATTGTCCACCCAAAGACAGTAGATGAGGTTTTGTTCGAATAACTATAAGGGATGAAATAGCTCTGCATTCCAAAAAGTGAAAGAGGAACAGATTTTTATGACATTTGATTACGATTTGTTTGTCATTGGTGCTGGGCCTGGAGGATTGGCAGCAGCTAAAAAAGCAGCTAGTTATGGTGTACGTGTCGCCATTGCCGAACAAGAAGCCGTTGGTGGCACCTGTGTAAATCGCGGCTGCGTTCCAAAAAAGCTGATTGTCTACGCTGCTGACTTCGCCCTCAAAAATCAAATCGCACAAAGTTATGGGTGGAGTGACTGTCAAACATACTTTGACTGGACATTATTTATTAAGTCAGTACATCAGCATATTGACAAAGTTAACCAATCCTATTTTCAGCAATTGCAAAAAGCTGGAATTGAATTAATTTCCCAATATGCCAGTTTCATCGATGCCCATACTATCAATATTGATGGACGCAAAGTTACAGCAGACAAAATTTTAATTGCTGTGGGAGGGCAACCCCTTAAGCCCAATATCCCCGGTATAGAATACGCCATCACATCCCGCGAGATGTTCCAGTTACCCTATCTGCCGAAACGTTTAGCAATTATTGGCGGTGGCTACATTGGTGTGGAATTTTGCAGTATGATGCACGCTTTCGGTTGTGAGGTGACGGTGATTGAAAAAGACGAGATGATTTTATCGGGGTTTGATAATGACATTTGCTCTGCTGTACAACAGGGGTTAATTAAACGCGGAATTAAGTTTTTCACCAACAGCACTGTTCAAGAAATCAAATACTCAGACGAGGGTTTGTTGTTAACTATTACTGGTGAGAGCCAAGAAATAATTACAGCAGATACCATCTTAGTTGCCACAGGTTATGCTCCAAATACCAAGAATATAGGTTTGGAAAATGCCCATGTTGAACTTGGCGAACATGGTGCAATCAAAGTAGATGAATACAGCCGCACCAGTCAAGAAAATATTTTTGCTGTGGGTGACTGCACCAGCCGCGTGCAATTGACTCCAGTGGCGAAGGCAGAAGGTATTGCCTTTGCCGATACAGTTTTTGGGAACAAGGCGCAAAAACTGAATTATGATTATGTGCCCACTGCTGTTTTTTGCCGTCCAGAAGCGGCTAGTGTAGGGATGACGGAAGCGAAAGCACGGAAAAAATTTGGTGAATCTGTAGAATGCTACTGTACTCAATTCCAGCCACTGTTGTATCAGATGATCGAACAAAATGAGCCAAACATTATGAAGTTAGTGCTTAATGCTGATTCTGGACAAGTTTTAGGCGCTCACATGGTAGGAGAACATGCTGCAGATATCATTCAAAGCCTCGGCGTGGCAATTCGCAAAGGCATTACCAAGCAAGATTTCGATCAAACTATAGGCATTCACCCCACAACAGGAGAAGAATTTCTGTCGTTAAATTAAAATCATGTGCAGGACTGAGTGAAAAAGCCAAAAGCAGAGAAGGGGGAAATCCTTCTTCTCATCTGCCTATTTTCGTGCCTGATTATACTTTGATAAGTCCAAAAATTAATACTAGTTCAATTAATGATAGCAACGCATCCTTGGGTAAAGATGCGATGAATCGCGTCTCTACAAATGGTCTATTTGTCGCATTATTTTTTCAAATTAGTATAAATTATTCAACTTTTTGTATCCAATACAACTATCAGATTTTGCTTTGCCTACTTAAGAACAGCTTCCACAGCGATTGGAGATTTTTTTATTTGGAAGTCTCTTGTCCTTCTGAGTAAGATTTTGTGGGAATGCCTAAATCGTCTAAAGTATTCATTAATAAGTCATCTTCTGGGATATAGTGTCTGTGTTGGGAATTTACCAAATTGTCAAGATCCTTAAGAGCTTCGAGATCCTTAAGAGCTTCTGATGCAGACTGATATCGCTCTTTGAAGTCATCCAGCACCATTTTACTGAGAATCTTAGCTAGGGATTGGCTTACCTGAATGCGATCGCTCCATTTGATCTCCCCATCAGCATTTCTATCTAGCTCGCGGGGTGCTACACCAGTTAAGGCTTTAATTCCAACCATGCCAACTGCATAGATATCACTACTGTACTGTGGACGCCCAAAACATTGTTCGCTTGGTGCGTAACCCTGAGTACCAATACCAATGGTGAAAGGGGTTGACTCTTGACGATCTAGCTGTTTGATGCCGACTTCCTTAACGGCTCCAAAGTCAATCAATACCAGTTTTCCGTCTGAGTGTCGCCGGATGATATTACTAGGTTTAATATCTCGATGAATCACGTGGTTGTCATGGACAAATGTTAATGTTTGCAATAAGTCCTTGATAATTTTGATCGCGGCAATTTCTTCAATTGCTCTACCTGCTGGAAGTTCTTGATTTAAAGGATGACCAATTATCTGTTCTTGGACTAAATAAAATTCTTCATCTTCTTCAAAATACGCCAAAAGTTGCGGAATTTGAGCGTGCCTTCCCAATTTTTCTAATGTTTGTGCCTCTGAGTGAAATAAACGTCTGGCAAGTTGCAATCCTTCTGGTTTGGTGTTGGCTGGTTTTAATTGTTTGACAACACATCGCGGATTTCCAGGACGTTGGGTATCTTCGGCAATGTAGGTTTCACTAAATCCACCGGAACCGAGAACTTTGACAATTTTGTAGCGTCTCGCCAAAACTTTCCCAGATAAGGCTAAATCTCGTTGCTGAATTAGGTGTTGAAAGTCATCTTGTTGGCTGATAATCTCTTGAACAACAGGTGAAGTTTTATACTTCTGAAAAATGTCTACTAATTGGCGTTTTCTGATGCTTTCTCTGATGACTGAGGTTGCCAAATAGCAAACTCCGGTCATGGCGATCGCGATCGTTGGTACGCTAGTGGGAAAAATTAACTGGCCATAGACAAATAACCCATAGCTAATTCCTCCCCAAGCGCCAGACAGGGCGAGGCTATAGAAAAATCTATGGATACTACGCTTGCGTCTGCTAATCATCAAGGCTGCACTGCCCACTAGCATGAGCACAAACAAACCCTGCAATGGTAGACTCTTAATTCCTGGGGCGATCGCTTTGCCTGACATCAAAGTTGCGATCGCATTGGCGTGAATTTCCACGCCCGACATCGGTTCAGTGCTATTATTACCAGCAACTGGATAATAATCATTATGTAACTTATCTGTTGCACCAATTAGCACGATCTTGTCTTTGAACACCTTTCCCTGCTGTAAATAGGTGTTCCAGTTTTGTGGGTCGAGTACGTGCCAAAAAGGTTTTTGCTCAAACGTACCCGCAGGCCCCCAAAAATAAATGCGATCGCCCTTTGGTCGGGGATAATTTACTTGTGCTGCCTTCAGCGCGGCTTCATCAAAAGAGAGTCGCTTTTTGGTAAATAAATTATCTTCACCTAATAACTTGGGATACTCACTCGCTAATCGATGAACTTTTCCATCTATTTCTAAAGGAAAATTAACTGAGCCAATGGATACTGACCCTGTACGAAACATTTGTTGTGGGTCTGTTAGTTGCGTAAAAGACCCTTGGTGCGTCTGGGAATTTTCGTAGATGGCTGCTAAGGCAACTTTATTGCCATATTTTTGCAATACTGCCTGAAATTGGCGATCGTCTGCCACTCCATAACTGCTTGCTGTATCAAAAACTACATCTAATGCTACAGCGCGGGCACCTGCTTCGATTAATTTTGTTATTACCTGAGAGTATGCGGCCCGTTTAAAAGGATAAGATTTCAGTGTTTCTAAGTAGGCATACTGTTTCGGATCGGTTTTATAGTACTGTTCGGGAACCGATATTGACTGATCGTCTATTGCTAAAATTACAATGTTTTCTGGAGGCATAATCGGCCCGCGCAGTTGAAAAAAGCCAGAAAGCACCTGATTTTCCATCAATTGAACCAATTCTCCACCAGAAGCGCTCAATAGTGCGCCCCCAATTGCCCAAGTACCTGCCAGTAGATGACCTAAGCGAACCATCCACCGGGAGTGGCGAGCAGATGCTGTTGAAGTCACTTTTGTTGGTTTACTTGACAGTCTATTGGCAGTAGAGACATAGTTTTTAGTTAAGGTAGATGTAGGTTCTTCTGCCATATCGTGTTACTGATTGATTTTAGTCCAACACTTTTATTTATTCAGACCGCATTTTAGTGTAAGCACATTGAAATAAGACTTAAATGATAATCTTATACATTTGTAAAGTATCTTCTATTCATCAACAAATTTTTATTGGCAGAGCCAGCCCCTAATAAATTCTTACTCAACCACTACTTAATTTATTCTTTTTCTGTTGAATGAGTTACAAGTAGTGATTGTCTCATAGATCGGAGCCGGATATACTCTACCTGTGAATTTGGTTGTGGCAAGATTTTACCCTTACCTAACCAACAACTACGTTACTAACTGGGTGCTATACCAGAAGCAGTCCCAAGGCTGTCTTCTGTCTCTGGTGCAATGTTGGTAATCTCCAGAAAGCGTGTTCTGATACTGACAGTTTTACCGAAAGATAGGCATTCATTTATATCTTACCTTAAGCCTATGTTATACCTCTTTAGGAGTAAACTTTAGTGTTATGCAGCGATGAATGCTGTTACTGGGTCAATTTTATGGGTAGATTTTGATGCCGAGTGGCTCTTGCAGTGCTGGAGGTGAATCAGGTTAACACCCAGGATCTCAACTTCAATATTGCAGGCGTTTTTATGTCTTGAAAGAGGTAGGATAAAAGCTATAGATAAAGAACTACGTTATAGATATTAGCAAACAAGGCATTTGAAAATTGCTATAATCTATTGTTCCATCTAAATTCATATATATTATTAGGTGTAAATTTGTATGGGTTCTCCAATGAATCGTCTGTCTATTTTTGTAGATGGAAACAATATGTTCTATGCTCAACAAAAAAATGGCTGGTTTTTTGACCCGCGACGAGTCTTAGAATACTTCAAACATGAGCAATCAGAAACAACTTTAATTAATGCCTTCTGGTACACTGGCTTAAAAGATCCACAAGACCAGCGAGGTTTCAGAGACGCTTTAATTAGTCTAGGATATACAGTACGAACTAAAATTCTGAAAGAATATTATGATGATACGTCCGGTCGTTACTCGCAAAAAGCGAATTTAGATATTGAAATTGTTGTAGATATGTTTAATACAGTAGACCAGTATGACCGAGTAGTATTATTCAGTGGTGATGGAGATTTTGAAAGAGCAATCGAACTATTACGCTCAAAAAATACACATATTACGGTAGTATCAACTGAAGGAATGATTGCTAGAGAACTACGCAATGCTACTGATAGATATATAGATTTAAATGATATCAGAGATCAAATAGAAAAAACTGAAGGTTAGTAGCTTTAACAATTATTTACAAAAATAAGAGTAAAAGAAAAACTAGGGTTGAAGATATATTAAGCCAAAAGTAAACACTAAACACCAAACACCAAACGGCAAATGACAAACAAAACAGATCGAATCATCATTTTTGATACAACATTGCGAGATGGAGAGCAGTGTCCGGGAGCGACTTTGAATATAGACGAAAAGCTAGTTATTGCCAAGCAATTAGCGCGTCTAGGTGTAGATGTAATTGAAGCAGGCTTTGCCTTTGCTAGTCCTGGAGATTTTGAAGCAGTCAAGAAAATTGCTCAAATTGTCGGGACAGAAAATGGCCCGGTAATTTGTAGTTTGGCAAGAGCGATTAAAGCAGATATTGAAGCGGCTGCGGAAGCATTAAAACCAGCAGTTAATGCCAGAATTCACACATTTATTTCGACTTCTGATATTCATTTAGAGTATCAATTGCGAAAGTCACGGGCAGAAGTGCTAGCGATCGCCGAAGAAATGGTAGCTTATGCTAAATCCTTCATGACAGATGTCGAATTTTCGCCGATGGATGCGGCTCGTACCGATCCAGAATTTCTGTACCAAGTGTTAGAGCGAACGATCGCAGCTGGTGCAACAACAGTTAACATCCCCGATACTGTTGGTTACACAACTCCTAGCGAATTTGGAGCAATGATTAAGGGCATTATCGAAAATGTCCCCAACATCGACCAAGCGATTATTTCCGTTCACGGTCACAATGATTTAGGCTTGGCAGTTGCTAACTTCTTAGAAGCCGTAAAAAACGGCGCACGGCAACTAGAATGTACCATCAATGGCATTGGCGAACGTGCCGGCAATGCATCACTAGAAGAATTAGTAATGGCGTTGCACGTGCGGCGGCAATATTTTAACCCTTATCTCGGCAGACCAGAAGGTTCTCAAGAATCGCTGACAAATATCGACACCCGACAAATTTATAAAACCTCACGCTTAGTTTCTAATTTAACGGGAATGTTGGTACAACCAAATAAAGCGATTGTGGGGGCGAATGCCTTTGCCCATGAGTCTGGAATTCACCAAGATGGTGTGTTAAAAAACAAACTCACTTACGAAATTATGGATGCCCAATTGATTGGCTTAACAGACAATCAAATAGTTTTGGGCAAACATTCAGGGAGAAATGCTTTCCGTACTCGGTTGAAAGAATTGGGCTTTGAACTGTCGGATACTGAATTAAATAAAGCCTTCGTTAGATTCAAAGAAGTAGCAGATAAAAAGAAAGATATTTCTGATTGGGACTTGGAAGCGATCGTTAATGATGAAATCCAACAAGCACCCGATTTGTTCCGGGTAGAGTTGGTGCAAGTTTCCTGCGGTAGCAACGCCCGCCCTACTGCTACAGTTACCCTGCGTACCCCAGAAGGTGAAGAATTAACCGATGCTGCGATCGGTACTGGGCCAGTGGATGCAGTTTACAAAGCCATCAACCGTGTGGTGAATGTACCCAACCAGTTGATTGAGTTTTCTGTGCAGTCAGTAACAGGCGGTATTGATGCCCTTGGCGAAGTGACGATTCGTTTACGTTATGAATCTAAAGTCTTTTCTGGTCATGCAGCGAACACAGATATCATCGTGGCATCCGCACAAGCTTATGTAAATGCGTTGAATAGGTTGTATGCATCTTTGCAAACTCAAGAAAAGCCAGAGGAAGTAACTGCACAGAAAGTCTGAGATCGGAATCTGTGAAACTGCCAGTTTTTAGCTGATGCTAACAAACTCCTCTCCAACTTTGGGGAGGAGTTATATCAATTAAAAATTAAAAATTAAAAATTAAAAAATTAAGAAAGCCAGACAGAACAAAGGTATGTCCGTATGTATCTGTCGCATTCTTTTTTCAAATTGGTGTTATTTGTGAGTTCCAAAAATTTGTTAGAAATTATGCTAACAGAAAAACATATAACTATCAGAGAAGCCACCACCAAAGAAGATTCACTGATTGTAAAACACTTTTACCAAATGTGGCTAGATATTGGAGTTGATGAGAGTAATATTCTTCTGGAGTGGCAGAATATTACCCTCCAATTTATAGAAGAAGCACGTCGAAATTTATTTTATCAGGCTTTTATTGCAGAGATGGATAATACAATTGTGGGTTCTGTAAGTTGTCAACTGTTTGCAGGTTTATACCCGAATATTTTAAAAGATGAATACCGCAAATTTGGATATATTTGGGGCGTTTATGTCGAAGAGTCTTATCGCAGAAAAGGAATTGCCAAATCGCTAACTAATAGAGCAATTGAATATTTAAAAGCGATCGGTTGTACGCGAGTAGTTCTTAACGCCTCGCCATTAGGTAAACCAGTTTACTCCAGCCTTGGTTTTTCTGAAGGGAATGCAATGCAATTAGATTTGATTTAAGTACAGCAATTTTTTGCCTTGTAGTTGTTAAGTTTCTAGCTCAATATGGATCTGTGGTTGCTTGTGTTCGCATTTGTGCAATATTGATTTAATTATGAATATTGTTTAATTTTTTGGATTTTTTGATTTACTTGATAAGCATAAAACTTTATTCTGAGAAACGATGTTTATAATCAGTCAGCTTGTATGAGTAGCGAAAAAACTACAGAATTGCCACTCTGGGTACAAGATAGAGATATAGTCATTGCTCATGATGAAGAAGTACAGTGGCGAGAAGGAAAACGCCCGGATTATTCATACACCAATGAATTTCTTCATCAAGAGAGTAAATTTCAACATCCAGAAGGTTCTTTAGAAGCGATCGCTCAAAACTTAGTCCGCACTTTTGAGATGGAAGCTTCTAATAAATCTAATCCTCAACAGTGGCTTTCGATTGTTGCTGATAAGTTTAAGATGAGTACCAATGGCGGACAACAATTCACTGCTCAGGATGTTGCAGATGAAGGTACTTATAACCTGTTTTTGGGTAAAACTGAGCAATATGACTCTGAAACAGAAACCTTTGAATCTTCATTTCAAGTTTTTCATACAGCCTTTCCTAATGGCTTCCTTTGGGAATTAACAGAAGTCCTTTCGGGGCCGCCTAATGTTACCTTTAAGTGGCGACATTGGGGAACATTTAATGGTTCCTATAAGGACTATGCACCCACAGGTGAAACAATCGAAATTGTCGGAGTTAGTATTGCTCGCGTCACTGATGATTTGAAGATTGAGTCTTTAGAGCATTATTTTGATAATAATATCTTTCTTCAGAAATTAACGGCAGGTGGTTGTCCTTTCCGTTCTCAAAATCAGAATAATCACTAATTTTGATTGAGTTATAAGTCTGTCGAATAGCACGCTCATCGGCGCTCTTAGCAAACAGCAGTGAGTGCCGATTGTGTGATTATAATCATCGAAAGTCTGCAATAGAAGGGAATGCGAAGAAATTTTAATAAATTGAAAAATGTCGTTTATGGTATTGGTGTTTGCACAGTAGTAGCTGGTGTATTGAGTGAAGGTGTAAATCCAGCCAGTTTACCCGACTTTTGGGGTACAAAGTCCGTTTCTTTGCTACCTTGAACCTCAGATAAGTAGCAATCTCGCACTGCCAACAACAAGCCTTTGATGGCATCTGGTGCGCCTGTTTTAACTAAATCGTCTGCCTTTTTGAAAAAATGCGATCGCCATTTGCCATCGTTATTGCCATACAATTCGATTAAATACCAACCTGCAAGATACTCAGCTAAAGGATCGAGACAAAAACGGATTCTGTCTTTGGCAGAACCGATAGTTTGAATCAGGTGCAGGCGCTTTTCCAGATAATTGAGGTGTGCTTCGGGGTCATCAATACCCAAAGCTGCTAATGCAGCAACCGCATCTGCACGCTTGGCGGTTCCTGGTTGATAACTTTGCTGCAAGCATTCCCAGGCTATGGTTTTGGCAATTTGATGAACAGTGCGGTCATCAAATTGATTGTCTGTAACATCACGATTGAGTTCATTGATATAACCCAGCATCAAATTAGGAATATTCTCTGGTAACGCAGAAATATTAGATGTAACGTCTTTACTGGCAATTAACTGTTCAGCATAAAGTTTAGCTAGCAAGACAGTGATATTATTTTGACCGACCATGAGAGATAGGCGGTTGCAAGCGTCAAAAAATTCTTGATCGGTAAAGCGATCGCGTTTACCTCGCTGCATGAGATAAGCTTCCATAAAGGACGATAGTTTATTCGCCTCAATCCGCAAGGGTTTAATTATCGTCTTATTAACCCGCCCCAGCTTTTCCTCAATTCGGGAAGTGATCGCTAACGCATTCACCGGAAACTCTGGCGACTCCGGCTCAATTGCTTCTCGTGTAGTGGCATTCATTTCTGAGAACCGGTCTACAATTACTAGAATGCGTTTCTTTCTTAACAAACGTAACAGTAATTCTTGACAAATCGGCTCTGGTTCATCTATTAAAGCTTGCAACTGTCCTCTGATAGCTTCTAAAAGCGGCGACTTACCTTCAGTTACCCGAAATTCTTCTTCTAAAAGCACAGGTAACATCAAATGTTTGCAGAGTTGTTGGTCTTCATCCTCAGCCATTGCCCACCCAGCGATTCGACACGCTAAACTGGTTTTACCTACACCTCCTTCCCCACCAATTACTAGGCAGCTACGTTGTTTCTCAAAAGTTGAGCGCAAATTCTCATTCATCAGTTGGGGAACTGTTGTACCATCCAGAACAACGGGAATGGGAATGTAACAGGCGCGACTGCTAACTGTATCCTTTTTGGGAAATTGTTCGCGGGCTGCTTTGATATATTTAGCTACCCACGCATCTAATACTCTGGGATGGTAATGAAACCAGCCAACAAATAGCACATATCGCAGAGGTACATTAACACTGATAAATGGGAGAGAAAAATCTGTGTAAGGTTTGAGGGCGTTGTTAATTTTCAACAACCATAAAGGGGCTATCCGCAAGAGAATTAACCAAATAGAAGGCAATAAGATAAGGTAAGCGGCAATTCCCAAGAGTAATTTATGCTTAAATAGCGATTCTAGAACTCTATCAAAGAGGCGAGTTTCTTTTTCTGCTTTCAGGGCATTGAGAGGGCGACGTATCAGCCTAATGTCCGTCTCTGTGAATTTATCTTTGTATTTTTGTATAGTTGCCAATACCTCTTCAAAGTCTGAGATGACTTTCTGCAACTTGGAGGTAGGTAAAGCATTTGCTTTGTCTTGAAAGCCTGCCGCTATTCCTCCTAAACCTTTGATAGCACCTAAACGCACATAAAACTGGCTATCATTCAACAGGGCAATTAAATTCGGGACAGAAGATACTGCTTCTGTACCCATTGCACCCAAAGCGTAGGCAGAATTGTAACGTACAGTGGGGTTCTTATCTTTTAAGGCAGCAGTTAATACTGGGACAGCTACTTTCGCTTCTACACCAATTTTTCTGAGTGCAGAAGGAACATAAATGCGAACGAATTGCTCCTTATCTTGTAATGCCGCCATCAACGATGGAACTGCTGCTTTGGCTGCTGTACCAATATTTCCTAAAGCTAAAGTGGCGTACAGGCGGACTTGTCCATCTTCATCCTGTAATGCCGCACTTAAAGCAGAAACGGCTGGTGCTGCTTCTGCACCCAAATCTCCTAAAACCGAAGCGGCGTGCCAACGAAGATTAATATCCTGATTTTTCAAAGCTTCAATCAGAGATGGCACTGCTGCCGAACCGATATTAACTAATGCATCTGCTGCAAGGCTTCTGATGTGGGCATCGTTATCTATCAGCTTCTCAATCAGGGGAGCAATTTTGCTGTCAGTAGTGATTTGCGCCCAACTATTGCTTGTGCATAGTAGGAACAGTGTCAGGCATAAGACAACTACTTTGAGCGCACTAAGTAATACTTGTCTGGTATGCTTTGTCATTGAATCGGATTGAATCACCCGATGAACAACTCCAGTCAGAGAAACTATACCTAAGATTGTAATCTAACTGTCAATGTGGGTTAGCGATGTCTACGATGGTCACTGAGCTTGTCGAAGTGCGGGCTACGCATACGCACTGGTTTACCCCCGCTTTGCTCAAGCTTGGTTAGCATTGGGATTTAAACGCATCGTAATTTTCTCTGGTTCTGTCAAATTTTTAAATCCATAACGTCGATAAAGTCCATGAGCATCTTTTGTTTGTGCCTAACAACACCTTGACGAAACACCTTGGTACGAGGAAAGTAAATATCGATGGTTATGGGTAGCAATTACAAAATACAATTGCGGTTTACCGTCTAATTGCTGAGGAGTCTGCTGAATGAGTAATTATTCACTTATGGAATTAGCATGAAAATTCACATATTAAGTGATTTGCACCTTGAATTTAAACCCTTTAACACTCCTGATATAAATGCAGATATTGTTGTTTTAGCTGGAGATATTGATTTAAGAGAAAGAGGAATTAAATGGGCAATTCAAAACATTCCCAATAAACCAGTGATATATGTATTAGGTAATCATGAATACTATGGAAGTGCTTATCCAAGGCTTGTTGAGAAGCTGAAAGATTATTCATTAGGAACTAATGTTCATGTTCTAGAGAATGATTTAGTTACCATTGAGGGTGTAAATTTTTTAGGTTGTACTTTATGGACTGATTTTAAACTGTTTGGTGAGCCACGTATGGCAGGTGTAGAAGCTAGTCAAGTCATGAACGATTACAAGAGAATTAGATTAAGTCCTCAATACTCAAAGTTAAGAACTATTGACACAGCTCTAATTTGTAAAAAATCAGTTAATTGGTTAAAAAATACATTATCTGGCTTGTCTGGGAAAAATGTAATTATCAGTCATCATGCTCCTAGTGCAAAGTCTATACCTTTTCAATATCAAGAAGATATTTTAAGTGCTGCTTATGCTTCAAATCTTGATACTTTAGTTGAGGAGTCTGGAGCATTATTATGGATTCATGGCCACATTCACAATCAATTAGATTATCAAATCGGTTTGACTCGCGTTATTTGTAATCCGCGTGGTTATCCAGATGAACCAAATAATTATTTCAATCCAGGATTATCAGTAGAGATTTAATAAACAGTTCAGGAGCCAGGAGGAACCCGCTTTCTACCTCAATACAGTTTAGTTAAGATGATGAAATTACTGAACCATTAGCTGGATAACAAAGGCTATATTCAGCATTCAATAGACATCTTGCAAAAGTTAGTTACTTTTGCAAGATGTTGGGGAAAGGTTAAAGGGAAAAGGTTAAAGGGTAAGGGAAAATTCCATACCTTTACCCTTTACCCCTTACCCTTTTCCCCTCTTCTGCAAGAAGTCTAATGATATGGGTGCATCTAGTTATTGATTATGAATCAGCCTACAACAAAATCTTGGCAAGAAGTCCGCACTGCTTTTAAAAAAATCTGGGGTTATGAAGATTTCCGTCCACCACAGGGAGAAATTGTCAGCAGTTTATTGGCACAGAAAGATGCGCTGATTATTATGCCCACAGGTGGCGGTAAGTCGATTTGTTTTCAACTTCCCGCATTGCTACAAACAGGATTAACTTTGGTAGTTTCGCCTTTGGTGGCGTTAATGGAAAACCAAGTTCAGGAATTACTACAAAGCCACCAAAAAGCAGCACTTTTACATAGTGAATTATCTTCATCTCAACGCCGTGCAACTCTGCAAGCTTTAGAACGCCAACAGCTAAGATTACTTTATTTATCGCCCGAAACTTTGCTAAGTGTCCCAGTGTGGGAAAGATTATGCCACCCGCAATTGCAAATTAATGGTTTGATTTTAGATGAAGCTCATTGTTTGGTGCAGTGGGGTGATAGTTTTCGCCCAGCTTATCGCAGATTAGGGGCAGTGCGTCCGGCATTGCTCAAATCAAAACCACCAGGAACAAAAATTAGCATCGCCGCTTTTACCGCGACTGCTGACCCCTCAGCCCAAAAAATTATTCAAACAGTTTTACAATTACAGCAACCAGAGATTTTTCGCTTGAATCCTTACCGTCCGAACTTACATCCCAGCGTTCGCATCGCTTGGACACCACGAGGTAGGAAACAACAATTATTAAAGTTTATTCAAAATAGACCGCAACAATCGGGATTAGTTTATGTTCGCACTCGGAGAGATAGTGAAGATTTAGCCCAATGGTTAGCAGAGATGGGTTACGCTACAGCTAGTTATCATGCAGGATTGGGTGCAACAGAACGCCGTGAAGTAGAAGCAAGCTGGTTAAGTGGCAAAATCCCCTTTGTTGTGTGTACCTGTGCGTTTGGTATGGGGATAAATAAAAGCGACGTTCGCTGGGTAGCACATTTTCACGCGCCGCATCTGCTATCTGAATATGTGCAAGAAATTGGCCGCGCTGGAAGGGATGGGAAACCCGCCGAAGCGTTAACGTTGGTGAGTGAACCTACGGGGTGGTTAGATTCAGGGGATAAGCAAAGACAGGAGTTTTTTCAAGAACAAATGCGATCGCAACAACAAATAGCGCAGCAACTTGTGAAAAAATTACCAAAACAGGGAGAAGTGAATGCAGTAACTCGACAATTTCCCGAAGGTGCAACGGCACTAGCTTTACTCCATAGCAACGGTCAGCTAAACTGGCTCGATCCTTTCCATTACAGCATTGGGCAAAAAGCCGGAAATCAGCCACCGACGCAATTACACGCTGCTAAACAGATGCAGCAATACCTAACAACTAAGCAGTGTCGTTGGCAGTTTTTGTTAAATGCCTTTGGTTTTGACAAAGAAGCAGCTAACCTGCGTTGCGGACATTGCGACAATTGCCGTCAGCCCCTTAAAAATTAACACTGAGCAGAGTCGAAGTGTCAAAAGTCAAAAATTTTGAACCTCATAAATAAATTTACCTGCTCTGTACCTTTTTATTTCTGGTCAATGAGTATCAAAGCCCCGTTCACGAGTATAAAAGGTGGATGAACGGAGCTAAAAGACTCGTTCACGAGTATCAAAGATGGATAAACGGAGCTAAAAGACTCGTTCACAAGTATAAAAGGTGGATGAACGGAGCTAAAAGCCTCGTTCATGAGTATAAAAGGTGGATGAACGGAGCTAAAAGCCTCGTTCACGAGTATAAAAGGTGGATGAACGGAGCTAAAAGCCTCGTTCACGAGTATAAAAGGTGGATGAACGGAGCTAAAAGCCTCGTTTATGAGTATCAAAGACTTGTTCAGGAGATCAATACCTTATCCCTTGTTCTCCAATGAGGTTCATCCAATAGGATGAATTGTCATTTTCACCACCAAGTGACAATAAGGTAGTTAAGTAGAGGATAAAAAGATGTCATCTGCTCAAGCCCCCTCCCTACCACCGTTGATTCCGCGCGAAATTCTGTTTGGGAATCCCGAAAAAACTAGCCCACAACTCTCCCCTGATGGCAAGTACTTGGCATATATCGCCCCTGATGAAAAAAATGTCTTGCAGGTATGGTTGCGAACTATAGGACAAGAAGACGACCAGATACTAACTGCCGATAAAAAGCGCGGTATCCGCATTTTCTTCTGGACTTATAACGCCGACCAGTTGATTTATATGCAAGACTCAGATGGCGACGAGAACTTTCACCTCCACTTGGTTAATATTCACTCCAAGATTGTGCGTGACTTAACGCCATTCCAGGGTGTAAAAGCAGAACTTGTGGAACTGGAACCGAAATTTCCAGATCAAGTGCTGGTAGCGTTGAACTTGAACAATCCTCAAAAGTTTGACGTTTACCGCATCAACCTTAAAAATGGTGCAGTTGAGTTCGACACCGATAACCCCGGTAATATTATCAGCTGGACATCTGACGCTGATTTTCAAATACGTGCAGCTACAGCTAGCACACCCGATGGTGGTTACGATTTGTTGTTACAGAAACCAGATAAACAGTGGGAAATTCTTCGCCACTGGGGAGCGGAAGAAGAAGGGAATTCTGTTAGCTTCTCAGATGATGGTAAAACCCTTTATATTCAAGGCAATCACGATGCTAATGCCAAACGTCTGCTAGCTGTTGACTTAGATAGCCGTCAAGAAACTGTCATTGCTGAAGATGAGCAGTATGATGTCGTGGGGATAATTATTCACCCATTGACGCGAGTTATCCAAGCAGTTTCTTTCTACAAAGATAAACAGGAATGGCAGGTAATTGATCGCAGTATCACCACTGATTTTGACGAAATCGCTAAGGTGCGTCCTGGAGAATTCTCCATAATTAGCCGCGATTTGGAAGATAAAACTTGGTTAGTAGCTTATAGAACTGACGATGGCCCAGTTTATTACTATGCCTACAACCGAGAGTCCAAAACTAGCACTTTCCTCTTTAGTAACCAACCCAAACTCGAAACGTTGCAGTTAGCTTCAATGCAACCGATTTCTTACGAAGCGCGGGATGGCTTAACTATTCACAGTTACCTGACAACCCCTGTAGGAATACCTACGCAGAATCTCCCAACAGTACTACTGGTTCACGGCGGTCCTTGGGCGCGGGATACTTGGGGTTTCTCTCCCACAACGCAATGGCTAGCTAACCGAGGTTATGCCGTGCTGCAAGTCAACTTTCGCGGTTCTACTGGCTACGGTAAAGCATTTTTGAATGCTGGGAATCGGGAATGGGCTGGCAAAATGCACGATGATTTAATTGATAGTTTTAACTGGCTGGTGGAACAAGGTATTTCCGATCCGCAAAAGATTGCGATTATGGGCGGTTCTTATGGAGGTTACGCCACTCTAGTAGGATTAACTTTTACACCAGAAATATTTGCGGCTGGCGTGGATATTGTTGGACCAAGTAACCTAATTACGCTGATAGAAACTATACCGCCTTATTGGGAACCATTGAAGGCAATGCTTTATCATCGCGTTGGTAATTTAGAGACAGAAGAGGAGTTTCTGAAATCGCGATCGCCTTTATTTTTTGCTGACCGAATTCAAAAACCTTTACTCATCGGTCAAGGCGCAAACGATCCGCGAGTGAAACAATCAGAAAGCGATCAAATTGTCAACGCAATGCAGCAAGCTGGTTTACCTGTGCAATATGCACTTTATACAGATGAAGGACATGGTTTTGCCAGACCAGAAAATCGGTTGCACTTTTTTGCGATCGCAGAAGAGTTTCTCGCCAAATACTTAGATGGTAGATTTGAACCTTTGGCAGATATTCCCGGTCATTCAGGAATAGTTAAATAAAGTCTCACGCATGGTGGTTAGTGTAATTCACTGACCACCTGAATATTTTTAATTTGGAAGAATTTATCCATACAACAACTGATTCCTAATTTCATCAGCCGTTAGTGTGCTGACCAGAATGCCAATCCGTTGCGCGACTTCATAAGCATTTTTCTGAGGCACAACGATAATTCAAAAATGTTCTTTATTCTCATTTATATACTGGAGATGTAACCGCTCAAAATCGACACGGTTATGTGTCAGAATACATCTGCCTACAGAAGTTGCAAATTCAAGTTGCTCGCGGTCAGTTTTGCCGAGGGTTGCTTGTTCAGCAACAGTTGTGATATCCAGACCGCGCGATGTCTAGCGACAAACCGCTTTGCGTTTACGCAACAATCTAGCAACCAAAGCTGACATATCCTCATCACTGTAAAGTGCAGCAAAAATCGTCACGATGTGCCCAATATAGCTTTTACAGATGGGTGTATTAATTCATCGGGTACTCGGTTTCGCTCAATATATTCATTAATTTCGGTTTGATGATCGAGATAAAAACTCAAGGCATCAAACACTTGTGCCAGCGTCAGATGTGGCAAATGGTTCAGGATTTCTTCTGGCATAATCCCCAATCGCCACAAACCGACAATGGCACGAACAGATGTCCGAGTACCTATAATAATTGGCTCTCCACTCAAAATTTCAGGGTTACGGGTAACGTAGCGTGAGGAGGTTTCAGCGAACATAGAACAAATCACTCAGCAGAACTGGCGTTGCCTCTAGTTTACCAATAGTTTTGGTTAGCAGAAGGCTGGTGCGATCGCTGAAGAGTTTCTCGCCAAATACTTAGGTGGAAGATTTAAACCTTTGGCAGATATCCCCGGTCATTCAGGAATAGTTAAATAAAGTCTCACGCATGGTGGTTAGTGAATGACACTAACCACCGCCAATAAGTTAAGTCGGTGAGAAAAATTCTTTCTCTCCATCTTTACCAAAAGTTGCCAATAACCAGTTTAGTTTGCAAAGAGAATCTGGAAGTTCTTAAATTGGTATTCTCGTCCACCCCAGGGAATGTAGCAGGTTTTATTTGGTGGATAATATTTTCCAGGTGTATACTCTCCATCAACCTTGGCTCGGCAAAAATATAATTTATTCTTACCATTATTTTCAGTGCCGCCTACCGGATTATTGCCAACAGTGTACCCTGGAAAATTTCCCCATGTCCAGCTATTTGCTTTGTATAGGTAAATTCTAGAGGAGGGATAATATTCTTTACCTCCCCACGAAACGTAGCATCTTCCATTCGGTGGATAGTATTTTCCAGGCGTATACTCCCCATCAACAATGGCAGAGCAAACATACAATATGTTTCTACCATTATCCTCAGTGCCACCTCTAATATAACTACTAGAAGTAGTATTGGGTTTCACCGTAGTCCTTGAAACAGCAGCTAATGCAGGTACTCCTATAGAAACTGCTATTCCAACTGCTAGGAGTGTAGCGATACGACTGAAGTTCAGCGAACTTACTTTTGTAAAGTTAGTTTTCATGCTTTTATCCTCACTAAACTATTCGTGAGAGGTGTAATTTTTCTTGATTCCTAAGATGTTTTGATGAAAAATGGCTAAGGAAAGTTAAAGCACTAATAAACGCAAAAATCCAGGTTATAGCCAGCGTAAATATATCTATAATTAGCCAGAAAATATCAATAGTATTTTCGGCTTCACGCTATGCTATATATCAATATCTGAATTATCAATAAAGGTCAGCTATTGATAAATTTATCGCTAAATATAATGCAATGACCTTTATTAATAAGATACGTTTGCTCTAGTTCTGTAGTTCGTTTATAAGACAATAACTTACTTTTATTTTAGACAATATTGGGCTTAGTGTGATTTTCTGTTCCATTGCTACTTATGGACGAACATCATCTTAAGCCTAGCAAGAGAAACTCTTATTAACTTATCAAACTATTTTTTGTTTTGTTCGTCAAATTAATTTAATAACTCTTAACTATAAAAAGTTAACATTTTGATTCCTATAGGAATCCGGTTTGATCTTTTAAACGATCTACGTAGTCAGGGAACAGGGAACAGGAAAGAAGGGTTTCTAAGGTGTACTGAGTTTTTTCAGAAATCAAATATGAGTTTTATATATTGATAGCCAATTCGTGGAAACAGCAACCATGATACGAATCATGGTTCGACAGCTTGCATAATTTTTAGCTCACTCTGACTTTTAAAACCTCCTCTTATAACCCAACATAGTTGAGTTAAGCATTTCTTTCTTCTCTTAGTGCCGCGCCAGTTGCTTCTCCCAAGGGGAACCGCAAGGGCGCACTGGCTTCTCTGCGCCTCTGTGGTAGCCTGCGGCAAGCCGCTTCTCTACGTTCGCGCAGCGTGTCGCAGACAGACGCTACGTGAATGCGTCTACGTTAAAAAAATTGACTTTGACAAAGAGTTTTAGTCTTAACTGAACTGTATTGTCTTATAACCAGCCCAACTGGGAAAATAGTAGAAGCGCGATCGCAGAAGAGTTTCTCGCCAAATACTTAGGTGGTAGATTTGAACCTTTGGGAGATATTTAAGGTCATTCAGGAATAGTTAAATAAAGTCTCAAAAGGATGGTTAGTGTAATTCACCGACCACCTTCATTTTTTAATCCAGTAAACACTAAAGCTAAAAGATGTTGGAATATGTAACCCATGTAGCTGTTTGTTAAGATTTCATCCATTTTCGCCAATCAACATTTGGATCTTCACACGGCTTGTAAAGGTTTTGATCGCCCGTAACAAGAACATTAGCAATCATTTGCATTGACTTAGCATCGCTCGGTTGAAAATGCCTATCCGCTTGATAATTCCATCCAAAAACATCTGGATGATGCCAATTATCTAGTTGAATGACTTGTAATAAATCATTTGATGCAATTAACTGTAGCTCATTTTCAGTAGCTAACATTTTACTACGGTACTCAGGTAGTAGGTGAACCAGAAGATCGAAACCAAAATTCCAGCGATGATGTCGTTCAATTAATTGGGTATTTAAGATCAAAGCTTCGCCACGAATTATCAAATGTAAAGTATTTGTATGCTCCCAGTCGTTTTCGTTCTCAATTGCTACTGGGAATAAAGTCTCAACCAGTCCATTTTTTAATTCTGAACGGTTACTGAAAGCAGAGATTGCTAATACAGGTTGGATGCCAGCAAGACCATACCAATTTTCGAGTTGCTCGAATACAATAACCCAGTGAGTATCACTGCAAAAGCCTGTCAGTCGAGCAGATACCATGTGAATGTTGATTTTATTGAAACCTGGAAAATCAAGATTTCCATGAGCTTTATCTAAACACTTTAGGATTTCATCAACGGTGTAAGTTACCATACAGCACCTAAAAACAAAGCATCAAATTCAATGGGATTTTAGCAAAAGTAAATGTGAAGTTAGTCCTCATAATTATTTGATTTCACAAAGCTTAAGTATTGCTTTCTCCAGCGTTGAGTACTTGCTCTGCGGTTAGCTGTAATTCTGGGAAAATAGTAGAAGCGATCGCAGTCATTGAATTATTCAATCCTAAATCCAAAATTTGTCAGTAGGAAAATACTAGAACAGCATTTAAAACTCAGTACACTTCGTCATGAGTGCCGATATCAATTAGCAAAATTTCCTCTTCCCCAGATTCTATATTTTGCACGCACGAAGTTAAAGACAATGCGACAATCATAGTCCACTGAACACGCCCAAGCTCCAGACAGTTTGCCTTTAAGTTTATGAGTCTGCAACAATGGATCAAATGGATCGGCGGTTAGTAGTGCTAACCGCTCTCCAATCCGCTCTTGTAATTCTGGCTGTCGTCGTACCAATCGCTTAAATGCTCGTTTAAACGATGATGCCAGAACTACAGTTATCACTTGCGTAACTCATCCATTATTTGAGTAACTGTACCACGGAACACTTTACCCGTCTGGTAGTCTACTTGTGCTTGAGCGATATTAGCAGCAATTTCAGAACGCCGCCGTTCTGCCAACCTATGACTTATCAGATCAATTAATGTTTCTTGTTCATCTACTGATAAGTTTTCGATGTTTTCTAGAACTTGATCTAACCTGGAAACTGAGGTCATTGTTTATTGTTACCTTGCTTGCAGTACATAACCATTACATAAGTCCTAAAATTGTTGCAAAAATCTCAAATCACTAGCATACAATCGACGAATATCATCGATTTGGTGTAACACCATTGCAAAACGTTCTACACCAAAACCGGCAGCAAACCCAGTATAAACTTCTGGATCGTAACCCACAGACTTAAGTACATTTGGATCGACCATCCCGCAGCCCATCACCTCCAGCCAGCGCCCATTCCACTGCAAATCCACTTCAGCAGAAGGTTCAGTAAACGGGAAATAACTGGCGCGGAAGCGAATAGGTAAATCGCCAAATATTGCTTGTAAAAATACTTTAATTGTGCCCTTGAGGTCTGTAAAAGTTAGTCCCTCATCAATGGCTAAAAGTTCTATTTGATGGAAAACTGCTGAGTGAGTCGCGTCTACGTTATCTCGCCGATAAACTCGCCCTGGAGCCACAACCCGAATGGGTGGTTCTTCTCTTTCCATGTAACGAATTTGCACTGACGAGGTATGAGTACGTAAAAGATTCCCATCTGGCAGATAGAAGGTATCCTGCATATCACGGGCGGGGTGATCTGGCGGGGTGTTGAGAGCCTCGAAATTATAGTAATCTGTTTCCATCTCTGGTCCTTGAGCTACGGTGTAGCCCATACCAACAAAGATATCTAGTGCCCGGTCAATAATTCCATTGAGGGGATGAATGCGACCTTGGGGGCTATAAATTCCCGGCATAGTTACATCCAGAGTTTCCGCCTCTAGCTGTACCTGAATTTGTGCAGCTTCCAGGGCGACGCGTTGCTGGTCTAGACTAGTTTGCAGGGATTCTTTGACTGTATTGGCGATCGCTCCAATTTTTGGTCGCTCCTCTGCGCTCATCTGCCCCATACTTCGCAACAGCGCCCCCAGTTCCCCTTTCTTACCCAGATAGTTAACTCTGAGTTCCTCCAGACGTTCTAAGGTGTCAGCGGCTGCGATCGCTTTTTCTCCTTCTTGCCGCAGTGCTAAAAGTTGAGCTTCTAAATTGCTAGTCATTAGTTATTAGTCATTGGTCATTAGTCATTAGTCTATATTCAAAAGCTATGAAGCGGTCGATAAATAAACTTACAGCCATACCATTAACATCAGCTAAAGGTGAGGGTTGAAACCAAACCTCTGTTTATCAGTTAGAGATGATTGGGCTAGTACAGCGGGCGGGTAAATCCAGTTAACATCTCACTTAACAATGAGCAACTTGTCTTAAAGGTAGGCAAAATTTCGCCACACTGTCTAGTGAGTATAAATATTTTTTTGCTGCTTGTGACCTCAGACATTGACAAATGGCTAATAACAAATAACTAATAACTAAATGACCAATGACTAATGACCAATGACTAATGACCATGAAATTACTAATTAGCAACGATGATGGCATTTCTGCCTTGGGGATTCGTACCCTAGCCAACTACTTGGCAGAGGCTGGTCATGATGTGAGTGTAGTTTGCCCAGATCGAGAGCGATCGGCAACTGGACATGGGTTAACTTTACACCAACCGATTCGCGCCGAAATTGTTGAAGGGATTTTTCATCCTGCTGTCAAAGCTTGGGCTTGCGATGGTACGCCTTCAGATTGCGTCAAATTGGCGCTATGGGCTTTGCTGGAAACTCCCCCAGATTTAGTTCTCTCTGGTATTAATCAAGGTGCGAATTTGGGAACTGAAATTCTCTATTCTGGCACTGTTTCTGCGGCAATGGAAGGTTTAATAGAAGGGATTCCCAGTGTAGCGCTGAGTCTGATGAGTCACACATCTAAAGACTTTCAAGCTGCTGCTAAGTTTGCCACAGTTCTTGTAGACCAGTTAGCCCAAAAACCGCTGCCAGATTTAATGTTGCTCAACGTCAATATTCCTGCGGTCAAATGGGAAGAAATTGCCGGAGTTGCTCTCACTCGTCAAGGCCTACGGCATTACACTGATGTGTTTAATAAACGAGTCGATCCTCGTGGAAAAACGTACTACTGGTTAACCGGAGAGGTAATTGAGGATATGGAACCCCCAAGCGGATTAAATCTGCCTCAAAATGTACCTACAGATGTGGAAATTGTACGTAAAAACTACATCAGTATTACTCCGTTACAATACAATCTTACCTACGCAACTGGATTAGAGAAATTATCGGAGTGGGAATTCAATTTTCCTGGAATCATTTGATTTATCAGGACAAAAATGTGGTTATTCAAATGCATCACGGAAAAATGTAGGCTATAACGTAGGGGCACTCTTGAAATAACCGATACACATTCACCCCAAAACCTGGGAAATTCTCACTGACGTATTTCATTCACATTTACACAATCAGCCAGAAACAGGATATGCTGTTTTACCAAGAAATCCTCCCTTTAGCAAAATCGGAGGGACAGCATAAACTTAGACAAAATAAGTAACAATTCTTTCATTTATCGCCCGCTCAGTCCAGCAAGCAACACCCATGTCTAGGATAGAGAATCAATTTACCGTACAATTTTGGGGCGTTCGCGGCAGCATCCCCAGCCCAGGGCCAAACACTGTTCGTTACGGCGGTAATACCCCTTGCATATCAATGCAAGCGGGCGATAAACGCTTAGTTTTCGATGCTGGCACGGGACTACATGTTTTGGGGCAATCTCTGTTGCGCCAAATGCCGTTAGAAGCTCACATATTTTTTACCCACTCTCATTGGGATCACATGCAAGGTTTTCCCTTCTTTACGCCAGGGTTTGTGAAGGGGAATGACTTTCATATTTACGGCGCGATCGCACCTGATGGTTCTACCATAGAACAGCGCCTCAACGATCAAATGTTGCACCCGAACTTCCCCGTACCCTTGCAAATTATGCAAGCCAATTTAAATTTCTACGATGTTCGACCGGGGCAACCAATCCATATCGATGACCTAATCGTAGAAACAGCACCTTTAAACCATCCAGGTGAAGCTGTCGGATACCGCGTTAACTGGCGTGGTGGTGCAGCTACTTACATCACTGATACCGAACATTTTCCCGATCGACTCGATGACAATGTGTTGTGGCTAGCTCGTAATGCTGACATTCTGGTTTACGATTCTACCTACACAGACGAAGAATACCACTCGCCAAAATCCCCGAAAATTGGCTGGGGACATTCTACTTGGCAAGAAGCGGTAAAAGTGGCACAAGCTGCTAACGTCAAAACTCTGGTGATTTACCACCACGATCCAGCGCACGACGACGACTTTTTGGATCGTGTCGGCAAAGAAGCCGCTGAAAAATTTCCTGGGGCTATTATGGCACGGGAAGGATTGGTACTTCAGGTTCCGACCTCAGTTGTCTTATCAGAATCTTTTCCTGTTAGCAAGTTTTCTACTTAAATATTGCGATCGGAGGAATTGGAGATTTTAGATTAGATTGGTGATCGGAGGCTTTCAGCGCTCCTGAAGGCGGTTTACCATAGGGTAGCTTCCTGCTGAGAGCTAAAATAAACCTAAAATCTCAGAATCCACGTGCTAAATTTGTCTAAAAATGGGTGTTCTGTGCGGGTTGCTTTTTCGAGCAAAGGGCTACTAACGCCGACTGCTGTTGCCCTTGGCAAGTTTGATGGCGTTCATCTTGGTCATCAAAGGGTAATTCAACCAGTCTTGCACACTGGTGGTCACTTGTCAGGAACTAGTAGTCCGCACTCAAAGAGAAATCAACTGACAAATCAAGAATATACCTATTCAACAGTTGTCACCTTTGACCCCCATCCACAAGAGTTCTTTACAGGGCAACCCCGGACTTTGTTAACGCCACTGGATGAAAAAGTCCAACAATTGCGATCGCTTGGGGTAGAACAATTAGTACTACTACCCTTTGACAAAGAATTGTCTGCGTTGACCCCCGAAGAATTTGTCGAAAAAATTCTCGTGCAACAACTGCGATGCCAACGAATTAGCATCGGGCAGGATTTTTGTTTTGGCGAAAAGCGCAGTGGTACTGCTCAAGATTTGCAATTACTCGCCGCCAAGCACAATATTCCCGTTACTATCGTTCCCTTACAAACTTATACAGGTGATTCGCTCACCCAAAGTAGTTGCGCCAGTACTACTCCAACTCAGGATGCCCGCATTAGCACTTCATTGATCCGCCAAACCCTTGAGCAGGGAGATATCGAAAACGCAAATCTATTACTAGGACGCCCTTACACCCTCCTTGGTGATGTCGTTCAAGGTCAACAATTGGGCAGAACAATTGGCTTTCCCACCGCCAACCTCCAATTACCAAAAGAAAAGTTTTTGCCTTGCCAAGGAGTCTACGCTGTCCGTGTTTTCACTCTCGATGAAACAACAGATACCGCTCCTAGTGAGAACCTGGGTGTCATGAATATCGGTAATCGTCCAACTGTAAACGGTACTTATTCATCTGCGGAAGTACATTTATTCGATTGGTCAGGTGATTTGTATGGCAAAAAACTGGTCGTGCAGCTAGTTAAATTTTTGCGCCCCGAACAAAAATTTCCTTCTCTCGAAGCCCTGAAAACACAAATTCAACTTGACTGCGTTATTGCTAGAGAAGTTTTGAGTGCTGGAGTGCAAAGTTAAAAGTTAGGAGTTAGGAGTTAGGAGTTGTGAGTGGGAACAATGTATTTAGGGAAATTGGGCATAGGGCATTGTGAGAACTCTTCCCTCATTCGCCCCATTCCTCGCTCCCCACTCCCTATTCCCCATTCCCTACAACGCATGAGAGAAAAAATCGACGCTTTAACACAAAATCTAGCTCTTACCATCGTTGGCAAAGCTGAGGCAATACGTTTAGTGCTAGTAGCATTGCTAGGTGGTGGTCATGCTCTCCTAGAAGATGTCCCTGGTGTTGGTAAAACCTTGCTTGCTAAATCCTTAGCTCGTTCGCTGGATGGCAAGTTTCAACGGTTACAATGCACTCCCGATTTACTGCCAACTGATATTACTGGCACCAACATCTGGAACCCAAAAAGCGGCGAATTTACTTTTCTACCTGGGCCAGTCTTTACCAATGTGCTATTAGCTGACGAAATTAACCGCGCCACACCCCGCACTCAGTCAGCTTTACTGGAAGTTATGGAGGAACATCAGGTAACAGTTGATGGTGTCTCTCGTGCAGTTCCCCAGCCCTTTTTTGTCATTGCCACTCAAAACCCTATTGAGTATCAAGGTACTTTTCCCCTGCCAGAAGCGCAAATGGATCGGTTTATGTTGTCGCTGAGTTTGGGCTATCCTTCTGAGGCAGAAGAACTCCTGATGCTGCAAAATCTTCAAAATGGTATCAAAGTTGCTGATTTACAGCCTTGTATTACCTTGGAAGAAGTACAGAAATTGCGTTACCTCTGCTCTCAAGTAAAAGTAGCAACTTCCTTGCAACAATACATTCTCGAATTAGTGCGGGCAACACGTCAAGATGAGGAAATCGCCCTTGGTGTAAGTCCACGTGGTACATTAGCATTACAACGGGCTGCCCAAGCTTTAGCTTTTCTATTAGGGCGTGATTATGCCATTCCCGATGATGTGAAATTTCTTGTCCCTTATGTTCTGTGCCATCGCCTTATTCCTAGAGGAGGACGCAATTCAAGAACTGTTGTTGAGCGATTATTGCGATCGGTTTCTATTCCTTAAGGTAACGTGACTTCGACAAGCTAAAAAACAGCTATCCGAGGTGGCGATAACTCTATTTCTTGCTGGGGAAAATATTTTTTTACGCTTTTACTCCGGTTCCTTCTGCGTCAGTTTGCACATTGCGTATCAATTCATCCAAACTATCAAGTAAATTTCCTCTCATCACCATTTTAGTAAATACCTCATAATATTCAGACTTGACTGAACTTAAGTTTCCTGAACCTGCCGGAATTTGGGCGTGTTAGGATCTCCTACAAAATCAGGTAGACAATAAATGAAAGCGATCGAAGTTACCGGCAGGATTGATTCTCAAGGGAATCTAGTTCTAGATGAGCCGATTCAGGGAAACACTTATCCTCATCAGGTTCGGGTGATTGTGTTAGTTCCAGAACAAGCAGAAGCAGAAGAGGTTGACCCTGATGATACACCCGTTGAGGAGATTAAAGCTAGTTTGAGGAGAGCCTTACAGCAAGCAAAAGCTGGTCAAACTAGATCAATTAGCGAGCTGTGGGACAGGATTGATGCAGAGTGATAATGCAATTTTAATTCGATTTTCCGATGAGTTTGAGCAATAACTTTACAGACTATCAAAAAGATTTCGCAATATTCGCTCTGATGTTCAACCGATTATTGAGCAATTACAACAAGGGAGTTTTGTCGGCGATCGCTCGCGGACATTGGTAAAGCAATATATTGTTTATAAGGTGAGAATCCGTAACAGTAGTATCCAAAAAGGTAAGAGTGCTGGATACCGATTAATTTATCAAGTTGAGTCACCTACAAATATTTTGCTACTAACTATTTATTTCAAATCTGACCGAGAAGATATTGCTGCAAATGAAATCCGAGATGTTGTGGCTGATTTTTCTAGTGAGTCAGGTTAAAACTACTAGAACATTTTTCCTTGCATAGTCAGTAGTGCGCTGAATAAATATTTATATTACTGTTGTCGATATGAAAAATGTGTTGCTTGACAAAACTACTTACACAAAATTTGAAACACTGCCAATACTGCGTAAGTCTTATGATTAGCACAAGCGCCACTTTTAAATATTTGGGAATGTGAGGAATGTCAATTTTTGTTAAGCGCAAAATCCGCGATGCCTACGGCGGGCTACGCCAACGCCAACCACTACAGCCAAGCGCCGAACGTGAATTTAAACGCCAATTTTTCGGTTTACTTCTGGTAATTGTAACGTGGAGTTTAGCTATGGGCTGGCTTCTAGCCTTGGCAACTAACGCCCAAAGTGCGACTCCTCCCGCTGAAATTGGCACTGTTGATGTAGTACCTGCACAATACCAACTGGGGCAAGAACTGTATTTAGAAAGCTGTTCTAGATGTCACATTGCCATACCACCAGCAGTTTTACCTACCCAAACTTGGAAAAATATTCTGCAAGACTCGCAGCACTACGGCGCACAACTCCAGCCTTTAGTCGATCCGCAACGCATCTTGGTGTGGAAATATCTTTCGACTTTCTCCCGCGTGCAGCTAGACGATGAAGAAACACCATATCGCGTCAACAACTCGCGTTATTTCAAAGCTTTGCATCCAGGAGTTGAGTTACCACGTCCCGTCCAGGTTGGCAGCTGTGTCAGCTGTCATCCTAGTGCTAATGATTACAATTTCCGCCGCCTGACATCACAAGAGGCAGAGGGGCAGAGGAGATAGGGGGCAGAGGGGAAAGATCCTGAGAAAGTTCCCCCCTGCTCCTCGGTAACTGAGCGTTGGTCATTGAGCGTAGCCGAAATGAGCCGAAGTGCTACCCCCCTGCTCTCTCATCTGGGGGCAAAATGATACTATGAAGAAAGAGTAAATATAAGATAAGAGTTCAAACCAATCAGTTTATTAAATGATTGGCTAGTTTTTATCCTGTTTTTGAGGTAATTCTCATTTCACACCCATCCACGACCAAGACGTTTGGGCTGGGTTAAATGTTTATAATCAATGCCAACCCTTTAATTCCCATCCCCTTTGATTCAGTTCTATAACCTGCCATGCTAAAACTTTTGTTGGGCGACCCCAACGCTCGTAAGCTTAAAAAATACCAACCTTCTGTTACTGAAATTAACCTTTTAGAGGAAGAAATTAAGGTTCTTTCCGATGATGAGTTAAAAGGTAAAACCGTCGAATTTAAACAACGGCTCGCTAAAGGCGAAACCCTAGATGACATATTGCCAGAAGCTTACGCGGTTGTCCGGGAAGCAGCACGGCGAGTATTAGGCTTGCGGCATTTTGATGTCCAACTCCTTGGCGGTATCATTTTGCACGTGGGGCAAATTGCCGAGATGAAAACTGGTGAAGGTAAAACACTAGTCGCTACCTTGCCAAGTTACTTAAATGCCCTTACTGGTAAAGGTGTACACGTCATTACCGTAAACGATTACCTAGCTCGTCGGGACGCTGAATGGATGGGACAGGTGCATCGCTTCTTGGGGCTGAGTGTGGGGCTAATTCAGTCAAGCATGACTCCTAGTGAACGCCAGAAAAACTACGACTGCGATATCACTTATGTTACCAACAGTGAGGTCGGCTTCGACTATCTGCGGGATAACATGGCGACATCAATGGCAGATGTGGTACAACGCCCATTTAATTATTGCGTAATTGACGAGGTGGACTCGATTTTAGTTGATGAGGCGCGGACACCACTGATTATTTCTGGGCAGGTGGAAAGACCTACAGAAAAATATCTGCAAGCCGCTGAAATAGCATTCACACTCAAAAAAGACGAGCATTACGATGTAGATGAAAAAGCTCGCAACGTTCTATTGACAGATGAAGGGTTTGCGGAATCGGAAAATCTTTTAGGAGTCACAGATTTATTTGACCCAGAAGATCCTTGGGCACACTTCATTTTCAATGCTATTAAAGCCAAGGAACTTTTCCTCAAGGATGTAAATTACATCGTCCGCAATGGTGAAGTAGTAATTGTGGATGAATTTACTGGTCGGGTGCTAGCCGGACGGCGTTGGAGTGATGGATTACACCAGGCAATTGAAGCGAAAGAACACGTAGAGATTCAGCCAGAAACTCAAACTCTCGCGACAATTACTTACCAAAATATGTTCTTGCTGTATCCAAAACTCGGTGGAATGACTGGAACAGCAAAAACCGAAGAACCAGAATTTGAAAAAATTTACAAACTCGAAGTTGCGGTAATTCCCACCAACCGCGATCGCAGACGTGAAGATTTGTCTGATATGGTCTTTAAGACAGAAGCAGGTAAGTGGGGAGCGATCGCTAGAGAATGTGCCGAAATGCACGAACTCGGTAGACCTGTATTAGTAGGAACCACTAGTGTAGAAAAATCTGAACTTCTGAGTAGGCTGCTGAAGGAATTGACAATTCCTCACGAATTACTTAACGCCCGTCCTGAAAACGTCGAACGTGAGGCGGAAATTGTCGCCCAAGCTGGACGCAAAGGTGCTGTTACTATTGCTACTAATATGGCTGGTAGAGGTACAGACATCATTCTGGGTGGTAACTCCGAATATATGGCGCGTCTAAAGCTGCGGGAATACTTTATGCCCCGGATCGTCATGCCAGAAGATGAAGATGCCTTTGGCGTGCAAAGAGCAGCCGGATTGCCTACAGGACATGGTGGTGGTCAAGGCTTTGTCCCTGGTAAGAAAGTCAAAACTTGGCGAGCTTCACCAGAAATTTTCCCGACTCAGTTAACAAAAGAAACCGAGAAACTACTCAAAGATGCAGTAGAAATTGCAGTGCGTGAGTATGGCGATCGCAGTTTACCGGAATTGGAAGCAGAAGACAAGGTAGCTGTGGCGGCAGAAAAAGCTCCCATTGATGACCCTGTAATTCAGAAATTGCGGGAAGCATACAACTGCGTCAAGCAGGAATACGAACAATTTACTACCCGCGAACATGATGAAGTAGTGGGAATTGGTGGTTTGCACGTAATTGGTACAGAACGCCACGAATCACGGCGGATTGATAACCAGTTACGCGGACGTGCAGGAAGACAAGGCGACCCTGGAACCACAAGATTCTTCCTCAGTTTAGAGGATAACCTACTACGGATTTTTGGTGGCGATCGCGTTGCTGGGTTAATGAATGCCTTCCAAGTGGAAGAAGATATGCCCATCGAATCTGGGATGCTTACCCGCAGTTTGGAAGGCGCACAGAAAAAAGTTGAAACTTACTACTACGACATTCGGAAGCAGGTGTTTGAGTATGACGAGGTGATGAATAATCAACGTCGTGCTATTTACGCCGAACGCAGACGAGTCCTAGAAGGGCAAGATTTGAAAGAACAGGTGATTAAATACGCTGAAAAAACGATGGATGACATCGTTGACTACTACATCAACGTAGACTTGCCCTCGGAAGAGTGGGAGTTAGAAAAGTTGGTTGAGAAAGTCAAAGAATTTGTCTATTTGCTAGCGGATTTACAAGCGAGTCAACTAGAAGATATCACAGTCAGTGAGATTAAAGCCTTCCTCCACGAACAGGTACGAATTGCTTACGACCTCAAAGAAGCGCAAATTGACCAAGTTCAACCCGGACTGATGCGCCAAGCTGAACGCTTCTTTATCTTGCAACGCATTGATACATTGTGGCGGGAACACCTGCAACAAATGGATGCCTTGCGCGAATCAGTGGGATTACGTGGTTATGGGCAAAAAGACCCGCTGATTGAATACAAGAGCGAGGGTTACGAACTCTTCTTGGATATGATGGTTAACATTCGCCGAGATGTGGTTTACTCGTTGTTCATGTTCCAGCCGCAGCCGCAGCAGATGGCACAGGCTTCGTCTGAGATGGTGTAGTAGGGAATATATCACGCAGAGACGCAGAGGTGCAGAGAGTGCTTTTGCGTCTTTGTGTTTTAAGGCATCTCTCAAAAATATTTTGTTTTCAGAAGTATTTTGCTTTGATCCAAAATTTTTATACCTAGCTAACCGATCGACAACATAATATTCATCAAGTAGCTTTAGAAAAGCTTCAGAAAATGCAGAAAGAATTCATGATTTAAGTGAAGCGATCGCAGAGTAAGCTATAAGTAAAACGCTGTTTTTGGATATGAGTCAATTTGTGAGTTCAATTAACCTGCAATTATCTCCAGATTCCATAAGTCAAGGTGAGCAGGCTATTCGTCAAGAAATTGCCTTGCAGTTATACGACCAAAATATTTTTACTTTTGGTCAAGCACGCCGCTTGGCTAATCTATCTGTATGGGAATTTCAGCAACTTTTAGGGCAACAAAAAATTTCACGCCATTATACTGAAATGGATTTAGCAGATGATATTGAGTCAATTAAAACAGGTTCTTGGTAGTTGTGACAGTTATTTGCAACGCTACGCCTTTGATTAACTTCGCTGCTATCTATCGTCTTGATATTTTACAGAGAGTATTTGGGACAATTGTTATACCCCAAGCTGTCTACAATGAAACTACAGGTTCAGGCTTCCTAAGTTCACAATTTATATTGCAAGCAATTGCTTCTGGATGGCTACAAGTTCGTCCTGTTTCAAACATAGCACTCAGCATCCCCCCAGAGCTAGATGATGGGGAGCAAGAAGCCATTTCCTTAGCTCTCGAAACTGGTGAGCTAAACATTTTGTTAGATGAACGGGAGGCTCGCCAAGTAGCTAAAAATTTAGGATTACAGGTAATTGGGACTCTTGGTATTCTCTCGTTAGCAAAAAATAGAAAAATTATTCCTCAAGTACAATCACTACTTGATGCCATGATTGATATTGCCCAATATTGGGTCAATGCTACACTCTATAAACAAGTCTTACAGCAGACAGGAGAATTAGTTGAGTAGTATCTTTATTTCATCTGATAAGAGGTAGACTAAACAGTTTAACTGCTCACTTCACTAGACGATAGCTTTAACTATTAGCTATGATATGAGGCATTATTTGCTCCCTGCCAAATAATTAATTTCTTAATCAGTACTAGACGTATTTATCTAAAAAATAGTTATGGTTAATCGACGATACTATTCTACACGTACAGGCAAAAATTCAGACGCGGTTCGCTTCGATTTGCCCATGCTTTGTCGCTTATTTCGAGATATCTATTTGGAGTTTAAATCAAACGATTGTTTTCAAGAGGCTTTCGGTTATGAATGCGTAGACGAGGGAGGAGTAGCAGGTAAGTTAGGAGGTGATATTGAAGCTCAAATGTTTAGAACTTTGCGAAAGCCTAACTTATGGCAGATCCAAGACAAGTGCGTAAATTATAGTGAAGACGATTTCTTCGATGCGATCGAATTATTACATGATTGGATATCTAAGCCTATTGATGGTTTCCATCATACTTATGCTAATTGTGGTTGGCATTATCATACATTTGACAACAAAGGTGGCCAGAAAAAATTTAGGGATAAAATAAATGATATTATTTGCGACTATAAAGATGGTTATGAACTCTCTGAAAATGGTGAAATTTTAGAACTATCAGAATAAGGTCTAGATTTAAAAACAGAAAGTTTTACCTCTATTAAAAATAAAAAAATGAATATTCAAGAAGCTTTTAATTCTGCCGCAGGAGATTATGATAATCTACGTCGTGTTTTAATTCCCTGTTTTGATGACTTTTACAAAACAGCCGTTGAAATCATCCCAGGCGATCGCACTGCACCACTGAAAGTTCTAGATTTGGGTGCTGGTACTGGACTTTACTCAGGTATGGTTCAGTTCATATTCCCGAATGCAGAGTTCACTTTGCTAGACTTAGCCCCTGAGATGTTAGAAAAAGCTAAATTGAGATTTAGCAAGATGGGTAAATCTCCCAAAATCTTAATTGGTGATTATATTGAAACTGATTTAGGTGATTCATATAATCTGATAATCTCTGCCTTATCGATTCATCATCTGTCAGATGTTGACAAAGAACTTCTTTATCAACGGATTTATGATGTCCTCAATCCTGGAGGGATATTTGTCAACGCCGATCAAGTTCTCGGTAAAACGCCTGATTTAGAAAAACTTTACCGTCAACACTGGTTAGATTCTGTCCGCGCGAAGAATATCTCAGAACAGGATCTCAAGGCTGCACAAAAACGCATGGAATACGATCGCATGGCAACCCTGGATATTCAACTTAGCTGGTTAGAAGCGGCTGGGTTCCAAAATGTGGATTGCTGGTACAAAAATTTTAGCTTTGCTGTTTTTGGTGGTTATCGACCAAGTATTTAACCGCTATTTTTGCGATCGAGATTCCAGGCAGAGGAAAATGGATTATTTGCCAGAACAGTAGCTATTAATTTCGTTGACTATTGAACTTTCTTCGCTACTACTCTTTTGCAGAGATACTAAAAAGCCCTTTGCTGCTGGTAGATTCTTTTTATCTATGGCTGTTGCTGCATTATTCAATTCCTTGCTGATGTTCTGATAGAGTGTGAGAAAGCGTCCTTGGAAACCTTGCAATTTTTCATCTTTAATTTCCAGTGCTTTCATCTCTTTAGCAAGTGGGTCTATCTTAGCAGAAAGTTCAGTTAAAGCTTTGGAACCTTTTGCGGGATTGGGATTTTTAGCGAATTCCTGACCTAGAGTAGATGCCTGATTGGCAACCTTTATAACTTTGTTACATTGAGCAACTTTACTTTCGCCACAACCTGCAAATAATAAAGCGATCGCAGTAGTGACTGAAAGTATAAAACTTTGCTTAAATACGCGTTGCATAGATTCTATGATCTCCAACTATGTTTCGTGAAAGTTGGACAGTAGGAATGGATGGTTAGAGAAAATACTTTTTCTAAACTTGATTTTTTCTTTCTGCCCTGTTACTTTATACTTCATTTTTTCGATAACGTGTATGTAATTACACGCAAATAAGGCAATTTTAAATTAGATAGTGGTGTCGTCCTTTACTCTACCAATTTTGGAATTAATCTCAGTGTTGAAGTCGTCTTTTCTGTAACATTCTTTGATTCCCATAACATCTGGTGGTATTCAATGTTGCGCCAAGGTTCAACCATATCGTTGTAATGGCTATGGAAAGCATGTCCTGATTGTCCAGGGGTGTGAATTGCTACTGAGTTATCCAAATTTCCTAAATCTACAATCATCCGCACTGAAGGAATATCAGTCACTTCAAAGGATTTATTTGCTCTCCAGCGGTTAGCATTCACTGTTTCGCCGTTGCCAGATGTAGCAAATGCACCACGATTAAATAAAGCTTCAATTGGCGCAACCCCAGATTTCCCCAAGGTGGCATTCCGAAAAGTAATGGTATGCAGCTTCCCCCAATTCCAGTTTTTCGGGTCTTGGCTTTGAATTCGTTCTAGTTCATCCACGGCTTCTATAAAGGACTGCCGGAGGATTTGGTCGCGGTTCTCAACTTTTGGGGTGTTGCGGTTGTCCCACCAAGAACTGTTGGGCTGTTTGACCAGATTTGCTACCACAGCATACCAGCGATCGCCTCCATCAGGAAAGTACTTTTCAGGCAACTGATCGTGAAATGTATCTGCTAGCAAGTGCTTCCAGAATACTTCAAACAGAGCAGCGGCAGGCGATGTCATTGCTAACTGCAAATTCCAACCTTGCAGCAGTTTTTGGGCTGCTTGTAAACGGGGAGTATTAACAGCGATCGATTTTATTAGTGGCACTAATGTCTGTGCATTTAAATTGCTATTATCACCCTGTATTTGCTGCACATCCTTTAGAGAAATTGGTTGCGTTTGTTGTGAAATCATTTCAACAATCCGCTTGGCTCGGTAGCCATAAACCCAGTCTGCGGTAATCAGGTAAGGATATTCACGCATAACTAAATTATTGGCAGTAGCAATATAACCTTGAGGTGGATTAAAACTTTTGGGCAATTTCTCAAAGTCAATATAGCCTTGCCATTCATATTCATCCGTCCAACCAGGAACGGGATAACGCCCATTTCCCTGAGCGCGGATAGGGAATTTACCAGGCATTTGGTAGCCAATATTGCCATCAATGTCAGCGTAGACCAAGTTTTGAGCCGGGACATCATAATTGCTGGCAGCAGTGCGGAATTCTTGCCAATTTTGGGCGCGATTGATTTGGGGAACAGTATACGCTAGTTTGGAAGGTTCTAGGGCTGTCCAGCGCAGGACTACGGCGTAATTTTGCGGTAATTCTAACGGCTGATTTGACTTGAATCGCTTTAGATTTGGCGAAACATCAGAGAGAATCGGTCCATGTCGGGTATAGCGTACCGTTTGGACAATCGGCTGACTTTCGGCAACTTGAATCGTCTCTTGCACGAGTTGCATATCAACCCACTTGCCATTGACCTCATACTGATTGGGGTTATTTGGGTTGATTTTCTCGATGTATAAATCCATCACATCAGATTGTACATTGGTAACACCCCAGGCAATGCGATCGCTATGACCAATAATTATCCCAATCATTCCCGCAAAGGAAAAGCCAGAAACGTTGTATGGACATTCTGCACTCTCCATCGGCATAAGCTTGCAGGTATGCCTTCATCTCTGCATTAATTTCCTGAATTTCTTGCTGCGCCATCCTTGCCCAACCCATTGTCCGCAGATATTTATCAGTATCAACCTGAGAAGAACCAAACATTTCTGAGAGTCGTCCAGAACCAATGTGTCGCCAAAAGTCCATTTGCCAAAAGCGGTCTTGGGCGTGGATATAGCCTTGTGCCATAAATAAATCGTGGGAGTTGGCAGCATAAATATGGGGAATTCCCCATTTATCGCGCTGGACGCTTACTTCGGCTTTCAGTTCAGGTAATTGAATTGTGCCACTTTCTTGAGCAAAGGATTGACGCACAGTGTAGGTAGAAAATCCCACTAACAATAGCCCTAGCACTAACAGGAAAATCAGAGTAATTTTGAGTCTTTTACGTAACCAACCTTTCCTGGAGTTTTTCATCAGAGCTTCTCGTGGCATTGTTTAGTGAAATTAGGCAATCCTACAAGGTATTAAATCAGAATCTTTAGAAAAGTGCGATCTGTCCATTTAAAATACACCTGAGTACACAGCTAAAATTCAGGGTAAGCTGTTACGTATAGAACTTGCATTATCAGGGCGGGCAAGATGCCCACCCCACAATCATATTGGAAAAATATTAGTGCAAATTAAAAGCGCAATAGCTTACTAGCTGCCAGTAGAACAATAGTATCGCTCTCCTATTTTCCAAAGCTTAAGTGCAACTATTAGAAAGATAATGCCTGCGATTGGCGAGACATAACAAAACCACAAAGGCACTAAAAAAGCATCTTCTTTTTCAAGTACTGCAAGCAAAGGAAAATAACTGACGCAAGCAAGCGGTATCAAGAAAGTAAAGAATCGCTGAAACCACTTGCTATAAATTGCAAGAGGGTACTGAGCCGTTTCCACTCCTCCATAAGTGAGGATATTCATAATTTCGAGAGATTCAATAGTCCAGAAGGTGATGGTTGCTTGCATAATGACAATGCCAACAAAGAGCGCAACTCCACCAAAAAGGGAAGTGCCTAAAAGCCATAAAGTTTTAAAAGTTAAAGGTATGTGGAGAGATGAAAGTGACCAACACATAACAACAATTCCTTGAAATAATCTTCCGATTCGTTTCAAAGTAAACTCTTTACCTAAAAGCTGAAGTGCTGTGGTGCGTGGACGAACAAGTAAACGGTCGAAGTCTCCACTTTTAATTATTGTTGTAAATGAGTCAAACCCTTTTCCAAGGGCATCAGCACAAGCAAAAGAAATATTAATTATTCCATAAAATAAAGCAACTTCATTTAAAGTCCATGTACCAATACTATTAAAACGACTAAAAAGTGCCCAGACTCCAAAAAATTCAACAGCAGTTACTAAAAACTGCCCTATGACTTGCAGCCAGAAAGAAACTTTGTACTGCATTTGCGACTTGAAAGATACAGAAATATATCGAAAGTAAAGTAAAAAATCATTCATAGTCGCTTTGTCATTTTTATATAAAATAAATTACTTAAACTATCTTACTTTTTAAAAAATTACGAATTACGAATTACGAATTACGAACTTGTACTGAGCGTAGCCGAAGTATTACGAATTATTTACTTATCCTCCTTGAATTACAAGCTTTTTGATGCCATATCTCACAAGAACACGCCCAAGGATAATAATGACAACTATCCAAAAAGCTTGATGCAGCAATATATTAAACAGGGCATTTGGTTGAAGATTTCCAGTAAAAAGACGAAAAGGTTTGTCGATTAATCCTGAAAAAGGAAGTGCATTCACAAAAGGCTTGCTCCACTCTGGAAAAAGTGGCAACGGAACAATCATGCCAGAGAAAATACTAACAAGAGTAGGTAGAATACTATTAATTCCCTCGCCCGAAATTGTCCACATCATTGATACAGTCAGAAGCATAGTTAATGCGGACGAAAGTAAAATTGCGCCAATAAAAGAGATAAAAAAGGCAACAAAAGAAGCAAAGGAGGGTGGAAAAGAAAGCGACCATTCATCAAGCCCAAAAATGCGAAAAAGGAAAATTGTGACACCAAGAAGCGGAATGCTACGAAGTATCAGGGGCGTTGTACGAAGTGCCAATGCGCGAGTAAACCAAAAATTATAAAGGTCTGTGGGTCGAAGAAGATCGTATCCGACAGCACCAGTTCGGATGAGTTCTTGAATATCTCTATCACCTCCCCAAGGGACAATCGCCATCAGAAACGCCTGTCCCAGCCAGACATATCCTACAGCTTGTTGAAAAGTGATAGGTTGAGCAGAGGTTGTATGAGTAAAGAATGCCTGTAAAACCATTATTTTCACTAACCCCCAGAAAAGCTGAGTTCCAACACCAGCCAAAGCAGCAGCACGGTATTGCAATAGCAGTGTAAATCTAGCAACAAACAGTGACCAATATGCTTTCATGGGACAATACCTGCTGAAATTGCATAAAGTTCGGCAATTATCTCTTCAATAGGTGGATTTTCTACAAAAAGATCCTCTACTTCATGTTGTGAGGTAACTTGGCTAATCAAAGAGGCAGCAGAAAGCTTTGTGGGATCGAAGGCGAGAGTTACGGTGCGACCCTCTTTAGAGATAATACTGACTCCTTCTTCTTCAAAGAAGAAATCATCGTTTGCTAGGTCGATTCTTAAGTACCGACGCGAGGAAACTTGAGAACGCAGTGCTGCTAAAGTTCCATCACAAAGGATTTCACCTCCACCAATAATAATTATGCGATCGCACAATGCCTCGATATCATCCATATCATGGGTGGTCAGGATCGTGGTTACGTGATGAGTTTTATTCAGCGCTTTGATAAATTTTCTGACTGCAAGCTTGGAAACTGCATCAAGCCCAATAGTGGGTTCATCAAGAAAAAGAATTTCCGGTCTGTGAAGCATGGCGGCTGCAAAGTCACATCGCATCCTTTGACCAAGGCTTAACTGCCTCACCGGAGTCGAGAGTAAGCTTCCAAGACCAAGCAAATCAATCATTTCTTCGCGTGTCTGGCGATACTCTGATTGGGGAACGCGATAAATATCCCGCAGCAAATCGAAAGATTCAATCACTGGCAAATCCCACCAGAGTTGTGTTCTTTGACCAAATACTACGCCGATACGATTAACGTGCTTGATTCGATCTTTCCAAGGAGTTCGTCCGCCAATTAGGCATTTTCCACTGGAAGGTACGAGAATACCGCTTAAAATTTTAATCGTGGTCGATTTACCGGCTCCATTTGGACCAATGTATCCTACAAGTTCTCCCCGTTCCAGGGAAAACGAAACTCCTTTGAGGGCATAAACTTCTTTAGTTTTTCGCTGCACAAGTCCTCGTATTGAACCGAAAAGCCCAGAGGAACGTTCAGACACAAAGAAAGTCTTCCTGAGATTTTCGACAAGAATGTGAGACATATTTTATTAGTCTGTATATTGCGAAGAAAGGCAGGGGGCAGGAGGTAAAAAATGAAATGAGCTTGGCTGGATTAAGAATTGTCTTGGTAAAGGTAGCTGGAGTGAGTAATGTCGGAGCGATCGCCAGAGTAATGATATATCTCGGATATATCATTTAATAATAGTAAATTGCCAATGCAATCCCCATGCCAAGAATCATTCTAGAAGTATCAGAGGAATTATCTCAACAATTAGCACAAGTAGGCGATCGCTTACCTGAACTACTTGCATTGAGCCTCCAACAACCAGCTGTACCAGCACAAGTTTACCGATATATCTTAGATTTTTTGGCTAGCAACCCCACTCCCGAACAAATTGCTGAATTTAAACCTACTCCCGAAATGCAAGAAAGATTGCGTACCTTGCTAACACGCAGTAACGCAGGTAAACTCACACCCACGGAGTTGAAAGAACTAGATGAATATGAACGTATTGAACACTTAGTTGTGATGATTAAAGCAGGTAACTTATCTTATTTGACCAGCTGACCGTGGGTGCAACCTATATTCCGATTGTTCTTCGCCGACTGGTAGAAGAACGCGCAAACTACAGATGTGAATATTGCCAATTACCCGCAGGAGTTGCTTTTTTTGCCCATGAGATTGATCGTGTTATTGCTCAAAAGCACGGTGGCGCAACAAATGCTGATAATTTAGCCCTCACCTGCTGGCGATGTAATCGTCATAAAGGCACTGACTTAGGATCTTTCGATCCAGAAACAGGGGCTTTTAGTTTTCTCTTTAACCCACGCACCCAGAAATGGGCTAAACACTTCACCTTTTCAGAACTGAATCTTTTCAGAACTGAATCTAGTGGGATTAACGCCTATGGGACGTACAACGATTAGATTGCTACAAATAAATAGTGACGAACGACTAGCTGAACGGCAAAGATTGCGCTGAACTCTTCAGACCTGACGCAGGCATTCACTTACACAGCTAAAATGATTTCAAGGAAACTCTTCAGCAGAACCACGATGCTGAAAATTAGTCTGTAAGTACTGGTGCGATCGCAGGAGGCAAAAAATGGGCTTGGCTGGATTAAGAATTGTGTTGGTAGAACCAGCTGGGCCGATCAATATCGGCGCGATCGCCAGGGTAATGAAAAATTTCGGTCTATATAATTTAGTATTAGTAAACCCCCAATGCGATCCGCTATCGACGGAAGCTTTGATGATGGCTGTTCACGCTCAGGAAATTATAGAATCTGCGGAAATAGTGGCAACCTTACCAGAAGCATTGCATGGATGTGTACGGGCGATCGCTACTACTGGTCGCGTTCGTAGTTTAGAAACACCCTTAGAAAATCCCCGCACTGCACTACCCTGGTTACTGGAGGAACCAGAAAAACCCACAGCACTGATTTTTGGCAGAGAAGACCGGGGATTAAGCAATGAGGAATTAAATTATGCACAGCGGTTTGTTGGCATTCCCACAAGTCAAGATTATGTCGCCCTCAATTTAGCTACTGCTGTAGCAATTTGTTGTTATGAATTGTCACAATCTGCCCAAAAACTTGACATTCAAACCTTACCTCAAACTGAACTCGCACCCTTAGATGTTGTGGAAGGATACTACCAGCAATTAGAATCACTATTACTGAAAATTGGTTATGTATATCCTCATACGGCAGCTAGTCGTATGGGAAAATTTCGCCAATTGTATAATCGCGCTCACTTGAAAACTGGGGAGGTGGCCATGCTGCGAGGAATTTTGCAGCAGGTAGAATGGGCCCTGAAAAACCAGAGGGATAGTGAAAACTTGTAATTATTCGTTTAATATATACGCAATCATCCCCCCAAAATAATTAATATGGCTTAAACTAAACACAAAAATGCTACTTAGTGGCAAAGTGGAATTTGAGTATTAATATTGCTTAAAGATTAAGTTTGGGGTCAAGAGTCGGCAAGAAAACAGTCAAGTGGGTCACAAGGAGTAACGGTGTCAGAATCAAGTGGCGAACTAACAGCTTTCTCGCGGCGTCAACCCTTAAATCGCCGCCAGCAGCCACAAAAAGTTCAAAAAGTGGTAAAGAAGAGAGTTAAAGCTAACAATCAGCAGCAAACTAAAAATGGGCAAGAAGGGGTACTAACACGCCCAAAAAATCAAATTAGTCCTCCCCCGATCTCTGGCGCTACACGTAGGGTAAAATCGGGGTTAGTTATGCCAACGGCAGTAAAACCAATACCTAGTGTAAAAGGAAAAATTCCTCCCTTCCGACCGGGTGCTGTGATGGTTAAAACAGTGCGGATGGAAAAGCCAAAAACAGGCAGACGCTCATCGCGAAAAACCCAGTTAAAGCCAATGGCCAAAACCGTATTGTATGTTTTGCGGTTATTGATTGTGGGTATTGGGATGGGTGCAATTGTGGGCACTGTATTGTCAGTATTAGACCCAGCCAATCGTATCAGCACGAACTCGGCGTCGCAATCTAATAATAATGTTAGTAATGTGGCGCGATCGCAGCCACAACCTACCCAAACTCCCCCAGCCGCAGCTTCGAGTCTATACCTATCTCAAGAAATTACCTCGTTGAAAAATGCCGTGCAAAATTTGGCGGCTACCAATCCAAATCTCACACCGGGAATTTTCTTAGTAGATTTGGATACTGGTAATTATGTAGATATCAATGCCTCTACCAGTTTTCCGGCGGCTAGCACGATTAAAGTGCCGATTTTGATTGCCTTTTTTCAGGATGTAGATGCGGGGAAGATTCGCCTAGATGATATGCTGACCATGCAACAGGATATGGTAGCCGGCGGTTCGGGAGAGTTGCAATACAAACCACCAGGAACTCAGTACGCCGCTTTGGAAGTAGTCACTAAAATGATTACAATCAGCGATAACACGGCGACAAATATGCTGATTGCCCGACTGGGAGGAATGGACGCTTTAAACCAGCGTTTCCGTAGTTGGGGATTGACAACCACAACAATTCGTAATCAACTCCCAGATTTGCAAGGGACAAACACTACTAGCCCCAAAGAACTAGGGAATTTGATGGCAATTGTAAGTCAAGGAAATTTAGTCAGTATGCCATCACGCGATCTCATGCTTGATATCTTGCGTCGCACCCAAAAAGACACTCTGCTGCCATCAGGTTTGGGGACAGGTGCAAGAGCGTACCACAAAACGGGTGATATCGGCACAATGTTGGCAGATACAGGTTTAATTGTTGTTCCAACTGGCAAGCGCTACATAGCCTCTGTAATGGTACAACGTCCAGCAAACGATCCCCGCGCCGAAAAATTGATTAGCTCAATTTCTCGTGCTGCCTACCAAGAGTTTAGCCAAAATCCTGTCACACCCAACACCACTACAAACACTCTACCCGCAAATGGTTATCAGCCCCAGGTTGCGAATCCTGCTTTACCTAACGGTACAACAGGCACTGCGCCCATGAGCATTTATCAGCCTCCTGTTGTTACTCCTGTACCTAACGGCATCGGAAGTACAGTACCCACAAACGGTTATCAGCCCCCGGTTGCGAATCCTCAGTATTATCCTCAAAGATAATTTTTAATTCATAATACTTTTTAAACAAGTGAAACTATTAAGATTTGATGATCTGATTAGGGTTTGAATTACCATTCAAATCTTAAGAGTTCCAATTCTTAATCCCTAGTTTTCAACACCAAATGCAATTTATTTTTAATATTTATAGTCAATTGAATTGTTCTAACAATGTCTCAACACTAGCATTGCGATCCAAAAAAGAAAATAAATGCCAGTAGCGCAGTTTTCCTTCTTTGTCTAATACAAACTGTGCTGGTAAAGGCGCTCCTAGTGCTTGTCCTGCTTGATATGTACGAAATACTCGACAACTAGGATCGCTCAATAGTGGCATTTTTAAGCCTAAATCTTTAACAACTATTTGACTCTGCCTTTCATCGGTACTAGTAATCATTAAAACTTCTATACCGCGATTTTTAAATTGTTCGTAATTTTCATTCAAAGTTTTGATGTGAGGAAAACAAAAAGGGCAATATTGCTTTTCGGTAAAAATGCGAGTAAAGGCAAGTAACACTGGTTGTTTGCCTTTATAATCAGACAATTTTACTAAAGTTCCGTTGGTAATATCTGGCAGTTGAAAATCAGGTGTTCCCACTCCCAATCTGAGTTGATTGCTAGCTGGAACTGGTAAAAAATTGCGGAAGAATCGCTCATTTAATAAGCCACTAAAGTCAGTTGAAGTCAACATATTTTTAACCTTGGTTATTTAAATACTATTTTATAAAAAACCACAGATATTTACGGAGGTTGACATTGTTTAATGTGTATCTCTGTTTATCTGTGGTTCTCATTGATTTTGCTTTCAACTCCAAAAGGCTGGATTAGAGTTTTTTAGCTAGCGAAATTTAGACAGCAGAGAAGTAGACTTTAGACTTCACTGGATCAGGATTCATGGTCTTGTCACCAGGTTGCCAACCAGCTGGGCAAACTTCGTCAGGGTGAGACTGAACATACTGAATTGCTTGTAATGTCCGCAGGGTTTCATCAACGCTACGACCAAAAGCTAGATTGTTAATGGTGGCGTGCTGTATGATACCATCTTTATCGATGATGAACAGACCACGCAAGGCAATGCCTGCTGCTGGGTCAAGAACGTTGTAAGCGGCGCTAATCTCTTTCTTAATGTCGGAGACTAGAGGATAATTCAGGTCGCCGACGCCACCAGACTTACGATCTGTTTGAATCCAAGCGAGGTGAGAGAACTCACTGTCAACGGAAGCCCCAAGGACTTCAGTATTGATTTTCTTGAATTCTTCGTAGCGATCGCTAAATGCTGTAATTTCAGTAGGACAAACAAAGGTAAAGTCTAGTGGGTAGAAAAACAGGATGACATACTTACCGCGATAATCGGAAAGTTTGATTGTCTTAAATTCCTGATCTACCACAGCCGTTGCTGTGAAATCGGGAGCTTGTTGACCAACGCGGAGGCTTCCTTCGGTTCCGTAAGTAAGGGACATTAACCTAATTCTCCTTTATCGGTTTAGTAGCGTTGGAATTTGGGTCAAGTAAAATTCACCCATCCACGCTCTCACAGTTTAATTACGATCTGTTACGAATATATCATACTCATAACGATTTTGAGTAGCAAATGCCTGATTTAGATACAAGAGAATGGTTGCTTACCAATGGCTTAGGAAGTTTTGCCAGTGGTACAGTTTCTGATGTCCGTACACGCACTTATCATGGTTGGCTGTTTGCCGCGACAAACCCACCTTCTGGAAGGACTTTGCTGTTTTCGCACCTAGAAGCTAGCTTAGAAATATTAGGGAGCGTTGTGGCACTGGGGACAAATGTTTGGGGTAACGGTCAGATTGAGCGAACTGGCTACGAACAGCTACGCCGTTTTGATATTAACCCAGTTCCTAAATGGACTTGGGGTCAAGCGAACTGGCAATTAACCAGACAATTGGTGATGCCCTATGGTTTGGTGGGGATTGGGGACGAAGGGCGGGAGAGCAGAGGAGCGTGGGAGCAGGGGAGCAGGGGAGAAGTTGCAGAAAGTTTTTCCCCTCTGCCCCTCTGCCCCTCCGTCCCTCTGCCTCTTATACCCAATGCCCAATTTTGCCATCGAATTTTAATCCAGTATCGCTATGAGGGAACTGAAACAGCGATTTTACGGTTACGACTGTTGATAGCAGAACGTGACTTTCATCACCAGCAGACTGCTAGTCAAGAATTACAGTTTTCACAATTGCTAGGGGAACAGCAAGTCTGTTTACAAGCAATCAAATCTGGGCGCTTTGGAATACCTTGGCACTTGCGCTGGACACAAGGAAATTATCAACCAGATGCAGTTTGGTATTGGGATTATAGATTGTCTGAGGAGACAAAACGGGGATTAGGTGACAAGGAAGACCTCCACAGTCCTGGTTACTTGATAGTCACACTTCAACCAGGAGATACGGTGACTTTAGAAGCACGAGTCGGTTTTCCTGACTCAGTGCCAGGTGTTCTCACCATCAAAACCTTCGCAGAAGCTGTGGAGGCAGAGCAAGAAAGGCTCTCACAGATTTTTGGATGGAGAGAGGGAGGTAGAGGGGCAGAGGAGCAGGGGGGCAGGGGAGCAGAGGGGCAGGGGAGAAGTTGCAGTAAGTTTTTCCCCTCTGCCCCTCTTTCCCTTGGCACCTCTGCCTCTTATGCCCAATTCCCAATTTGGCAACAACTACTCAAAGCAAGCGATCGGTTTATTGTCTATCGAGCCTCAATTGCAGGCCCTACGGTCATTGCTGGTTATCACTGGTTTAATGATTGGGGACGCGATACATTAATCGCTTTACCGGGGTTGGCACTAGTTCCACAGCGCTTTGACCTAGCAAAAGGAGTATTGCGAACTTTTGGGCATTATTGTCGCCACGGTTTAATTGCGAATGCATTTCCCGATCTCAATGGCGAACCAATTTATAACAGCATTGATGCGGCATTGTGGTGGATTGAAACTTTAGGACTTTATTTAGAAGCTACCCAAGACTGGGATTTTTTGGCAGAGCAATTCCCTGTAGTACAGCAAATCTATAAAGCATTTGTCGGTGGTACACATTTCAATATCCAGGTTGATGCTACCGATGGGCTAGTTAGTTGGGATGCTCGTGGTGTAGCTCTCACCTGGATGGATGTGGTAATTGGGGCATACCCCGTCACACCCCGTTACGGCAAGCCGGTGGAAATCAATGCACTGTGGTATTCTGCTTTATGTTGGCTGAGTCAGTGGGCAGAGCGCTTAAGCCAAATGGAGTATGGCTCACCAGTGCGTCTCAATAAGCAAGCACAGCGTTATGCTAACCAAGCACAACACGTGAAAACCTCACTGCAAAAATTCTGGAATCCTCAGCTAGGTTATCTATACGATACTATTGAGCCGGACGATCGCCGGAATTTTCAAATTCGTCCGAATGCCGTTTTGGCGCTGTCGCTACACCATTGTGGGTTTTCCGAACAACAAGGGTGTCAGATATTAGATTTGGCAACTACCAGCTTGCTCACACCTTATGGTCTTCGCAGTCTCGATCCAGGAGATCCAGAATACAAAGGGAAATATGAGGGCAATCAACAGCAACGCGATCGCGCTTATCATCAAGGCACTGTTTGGACTTGGCTAATTGGGCCGTATATTCGGGCTTGGCAACGTTTTTATCCACAACAATCACTGCCTTTTGATTGGAAACCCTTGCTAGATCACTTTTTCTTTGATGCTTGTCTTGGTTCTATTTCTGAGATTTTTGATGGCGATTCACCTCACACACCTAGAGGAGCGATCGCTCAAGCTTGGTCAGTTGCCGAAGTAATCCGCTACATTAAATAGTTGTAGGGATAGAGATGGTCTTGAATAATTATTCTTGATTAATATACATTCACAAATTAATGTTGCTAGTTTGAACCTACAAAACCATTGCTATACAAGCTTTTTATTAATTTATCTGATTATCCAAAAGTTACTAAACATTTTCGATGATTTCATCAATTGAGGCCGCAAAACCAAAGATATTTATTTTCTCCTGTGAGAAGATATCCTATAAGAAAACTTCGTGAATGAGATGTAGTATTATTGATAGTAGCAATGTAGTTAAGGCTTAAACTAGATACTCTATAGGATGTATGATTGATAGCACAATTACTATTGATAACAGCGGATTTTGCATTTGCTGATGATAAAACACATCATATCTTAATCCTAAATAAGCCTAAAGAAGTATAGATATAAATTGAGAAATCAATTAATAAAATAAAGTACAAAAAATAAAGTTCACCTAGAAAGAATTGTAAATAAAGTGACTCAACCTAATAACAAGACTAACCTTCAAGAGGAAACAGATTTAGGGACTTCCATTGCTCTGGCTACTACTACAGATAGATGGCAAGTATTGTCGTACAGTGCTCCAATCCTACCTATACATGCCGCTCTACTTCGTACTGGTAAGATATTCTTTTTCTGTGGCTCAGGTAACGATCCCAATCGGTTAAATACTCCCTATGACAGTGTGGTCTGGGATGTCAACAAGGGAACCTTTTCCCGGCAAGCGCCTCCATTGGATAGTAACAATCAACCTATGGATCTTTTTTGCGCTGGTCACTCTTTCCGCCCTGATGGTCTGTTACTGGTTGCAGGTGGAACTTTGCGCTATGACCCATTTTATGGTTCACCCTATGCTCTAATGTTCGATCCCATTGCTGAGAAATGGGTCAAGATACTATCAATGAATAATGGTCGCTGGTATCCTACTGTGTTAACGCTAGGCAGCGGTCGAGTCTTAGCAGTGTCTGGGCCGGATAAAGATGGCAAGCTCAATAGACAACCAGAAATTTATTCTGCTTTCTTTCCAAATGGTTGGAAAGCTTTTCCAACAACTAGTGCTTTACCGGCATACGCGCATTTGTTTCTACTAAGTAGTGGGAAAATTTTTTATTCAGGTGCGCAGATGGGTGGCACTGGAGTGACACCAAGGATATTAACCCTGCCACAAACATTTACACAATCCATTACAGAAACAGTGGTGACAGGGCTGCAAGACATAGCTTTTGGCGATCAAGCTGCCAGTCTCCTTTTACCACCTGCACAAGATCAAAAGGTGATGATTCTCGGTGGGGGTAGTGGTAAGACCGCAACAAAGAGGGTAAATATTGTCGATTTAAAAGCTAGTAATCCAACTTATGTAGCAGCAAAGCCTTTAAACTATGCTCGGATGCATCACAGCGCAGTTATATTGCCCGATCGCACAGTGTTTGTTTGCAATGGTAGCAAAATGAATGAAGATACAACGCAATCAATGCTGCCAGCAGAAATCTACAATCCAGCTACCAATACCTGGACAGTAGTAGCTAAACAAACTGTCCCCCGCGTATATCACTCGGTGGCCTTGCTGCTACCAGATGGTAGGGTCGTCGCAGCTGGGGGGAACCCTCAACGGAGGGTCAATGAACTGCGATTAGAAATCTACAGTCCTGCGTATATGTCGCGATCGCGTCCAGTTATTCAGAGCGCTCCTCAAACTGTTACCTACGGGCAGCAATTTACGATTCAGACACCCCAAGCTGCGAAAATTAAGTGGGTTAGTTTTATTAGACCAATGGCAACTACCCATTCCTGCGATACAGAACAAAGGTTAGTGGATGCACCCATTATTTCTAGAAACGCTACTTCTCTTAAGGTCAGGGTCATAAACAATCGAAACATCGCACCCCCAGGCTGGTACATGCTTTTTATTAGTGACAACAATGGAACACCCTCAGTAGCAACCTGGACGCAAATATATTAGAGGATGTTTGAAAAGCGTTTGCTTGAGCCTCAAATCTACTCAGGAGCGCGATATTAAATTCCAAAACTCCGATTCTCTCGTAGCAGTTTCTTGATAGCCAGGGTAGTGAAACACACGCTTGAAGACTTTTCAAACAACCTCTTAGCCTTATCTGTTTATGTTCACACTGCTGCCTAATAAAAGTCATCAATTCTAGGAAGGAAGATATGAATTACAAGGTATCACGTCGACGGTTTGGACAGTTGGCACTTGCTGGAACTGTAGTATCTGGACTTGGTTATCTAACCAAGAAAGCCTTGGCAGAAACACCAAGTTTAAATATTGTAGGTATAGGTTCTAGCCCGCTCATTACTACTGACCAAACGGTTATTACAGAGGTAAACACCACTGAATTAGTAGAGAACACTGCCCTAAACAGTGTAAGCACAGATATTAAGCCTGTAGGACTAGTTTTGCAATCCTTAATGACAGGAAAGGCTCAGATACTTACGGATAAAAGTACACCTCTATTAGAGCCTAATGAGATATTGAGTGGTTTTACCTCTTTAAGCGATGGCACCCTTGTTGTAGCCATTACTCCTGTTGCGATTAGTCGGAGACAGCCGACACCTACTCGCATTACATTTTTGGGTACGCCTGTAAAAACTTTGATAGTATCAGGACTTAAACCAAATCAACAGCTTGGGAGTTTGCTAGGTACTAATGATGGGCGACTCATTGGTCTAGTAGGAAAGAAGAATGGTACACCACCGATCAGGTTGGTAGATATTAACCTTCAAACAGGAGAGATAAGCTTTATTAGTAAGATTAAATTCCTGGATGATGAGCGGGTCAGCAATCTAGCTGAGTGCCCAGATGGAATACTTTATACCTCTCTAGTTGGTGCGTATGGTGATACAACTCTGGTGCAGATAGATCCAAATCAAAAAAAGCCCATCAGACTAGGACAATTGAAAGTTAATGGTCAAGCATGGAATAATGGCTTACAAAGCTTAGTTTGCTCTACAACAGGTCAACTCCTCGCCTTTGGAGCGATGAGATATGAGACACCTAATGCTGTGTTTATTGTTGATAAGAACAGTGGAAATATGACTCGGCTACAAGACTTTGATACTGCTCAGATTACGCGTACTCGTGCTTAGAAGGAATTGATGTCTGGTTTTGGGGGAAAGGGGAAAGAAAAACCTTATATATCGAGCCTTCTACTCTTTTTCCCCTTAACCGAGCAGTATTGGGTACAGCCTATTATTAAGAATATTTTTGACTTATTTTCTAATTAGTTACCCCTGAAAATTCTGATTAATACAGAACAGCAGTAACTCAAACAAATTTATAAGAATTTTGAGAGATAGCTTATATCAGGAAAGGTTGCCGATGTTCAAAACTTACTCATTAGATTCTTCTTTGGAGTACAGCGATCGCCTTTTCGATAGCTAAGAATCTAATGAGAGTGTGTTAGCATAACTAACCGAAGGTATTGCTAATTGTTAATTACGACGGAAATTTCTCTTGCGTTGTTTGTGTCGAGCGACTTCTTTGCGCTTGTGTTTTTCCAAAGGCGTTTCAAAGTGGCGATTCTTTCTCATGTCTGGAAAAATACCTGCTTTGGAAACTTCCCTCTTAAATCGACGTAAGGCTGACTCAATTCCTTCATTTTCGCCCACAAATACTTGGGTCATCTATCATCTCCTACTTAATTGGTACTGGGCAATTAAGCCATCCAGTAGACCGGAGCGCAAAAAGGGCAGATAATGATTCTGCCCTTTAGACGTTAAAACTTAATTTTTGATCTTAAAGCTTAGTAGCGGGATCTATTGTATCCACCACCACCACCACTGCCGCGGCGATCGCCACCACCACCAAAAGAACCACCTCTATCTTCCTTTGGTTTAGCCTTATTCACTTTCAGGTCGCGTCCCATCCATTCAGCTCCATCAAGAGCATCAATGGCAGCTGTTTCTTCAGCTTCTGTGCCCATCTCTACAAAGGCAAAGCCGCGTGGACGACCTGTTTCACGGTCAGTAGGTAACTGAACCCGCTTTACAGTACCGTGTTCGGCAAACACAGAATTGAGGTCATCTTGTGTGACCTCGTAGGATAGATTACCTACATAAATTGACATGCATTATCTCCAAAATCATAGGTGTGTAGAGATTTAGATTTCGGAGGCAAGCTTGTTAAGACCAAAAGGGAAAAGCCTGTCAATACTAAAAACAAAGAATGTAACCGAATTTTATTCTCACTTGATTATCTTAGCACATCATTGAGTTCTTACCCACTGTAACTCAAGATTGGGGGTTGGAGATTGGGCACAAGAGGCAGAATTGTAAAGGGGCACAGAGGAAAAACTTACTGCAATTTCTCTCCTGTTTTTTCACTCACTCATACCTATTTGAAAAATGATTGCGACAGATGGATTCACACCAAGCCAGACGCAGCAAGGCAATTCCCAATCCAAAATCTAAAATCGTTCGACTGAGCGTAGCCGAAGTCTAAAATCTAAAATGGTATCATCATTCCCCAGTACCCAGTCTCCTCATAATATTGATTAGCAGAAATTCCCCAAATAATTGCAAAATAAATGCAGTTCGTCATTGTTACTAATTGGAAATGCCGACTACACTTGCTGACACACAAAATTTACTTTCTGATCTGATCGCTCGCTACTCAGGGCGTGTAGATTATCTGATGATTCGCCTTGAAGAAGCAGAAGGGACTGATATCTTGTTGCGTGGCGACAAGGTAGAAACCCTCAGTGAAGGCATCTCCATTGGTGGGCATATTCGCGCTTGTTATAAAGGCGGATGGGGGTTGAGCTGCTTTAATCAGCTGGCAACAATCGAGGATCGCATAGAAGAAGCGATCGCGGCTGCGCGGATGGTTGGTGATGAAGAAACTTTACTTGCACCCATTGACCCGGTGCAAGCAGTATGCATTTTACCCCTAAAAGGTACTGACCCCCGAAACATCCCACTCTCGCAGAAAAAACAATTGTGCGATCGCTATGCTCAATTGCTTAAAAGCGTCGATCGCCGAATTACCACTACCTCGGTGCGTTACGGTGACAGCGCCCAAAAAGTAATCATTGCTACTTCCGAAGGTACTTCGATCGAGCAATCTTGGGTGGATATGGAAATGCGCTTTGCCGCCACCGCCAGAAATGGCGAAACCGTACAAACTGGACGGGAAACAACTGGCTCTCGCAAAGCTTACGAAGATTTAACTAGTTTGGATGAACAGGTACAAGGTGCTGCTCAAAGAGCGATCGCCGCTTTATCTCTACCACCAGTCAAAGGCAATACTTACACTGTAGTAATTGACCCAATTCTCACGGGTTTATTCGTCCATGAAGCCTTTGGACATCTTTCTGAGGCTGATATGGCTTACGAAAACCCCGATCTGCTGGAAGTTATGACCATCGGACGGCGGTTTGGCCCAGAAGAACTGCAAATTTTTGATGGTGCGGCTCCAGAAGGACATCGCGGTAGCTATTTTTACGACGATGAAGGCACACCTGCCACTACTACTCAGCTAATTAAAGATGGAGTTTTAGTGGGACGTTTACATTCTCGTGAAACTGCTGGCAAATTGGAGGAAGCGCCTACGGGTAACGCCCGTTGTCTCAACTATCACTTTACTCCCATTGTGCGGATGACAAATACCTGGATTGAACGGGGTAAAACACCAGTTGCAGACTTATTCACCGATATCAAAGAAGGAGTTTATGCCCGTAATTGGTTGGGTGGGATGACGAATGGGGAAATGTTCACCTTTAGTGCTGGGGAAGCGTGGATGATTAGGAACGGCAAAATTGCTGAACCTGTCCGGGATGTGACGCTTTCGGGAAATGTATTCCAAACTTTAGCGGATATTGAGGCACTTGGTGATGATTTTTACTGGGATGAATCTGGCGGTTGTGGTAAGGGAGGGCAAAATGGCTTATCAGTGGGTTGTGGTGGTCCTAGCCTCCGAATTCGAGATGTAGTGGTTGGCGGGGAAACATGAACTATCCGCTGCGATACTGAAAATACTAGGTATCGCAGTGGCTTACGGCTAACCAATAATAACTTTAAACAAGTAATTCGCTTAATGTGAATTAGACAGGTTGATACTGGAAAGTGAGAACATTAATGCAAAGTATGTCGGCGAAGAAACAAACTTAGTGTGTGAGATGCAATTTTGGAAAAATTGAGGAAGTAAAATAAGCAATTCATAGTCTAAGAATAAATGAACAATATTACAGTAAATTCATGGCAACATTTTTGACTTAATTAGCAGAATTTTAACTGACAAGTTTGAGAAATGCGATCGCACATCGAAGACACCCTACTCTTACCCATCGTAAATCCTGAATCAAACAAAGGCGGGTGCGGGGATTGAACCCGCTAATCCCCACAATGGTGGAGACGTAACCGATAATCCTCAATTCTCCGTCCCCGAAAGGCAAGTTGCGAACAAGGATAACCCGCCATGAAGCATGAAGGATAAAGTGTTTCATCCTTTACCCTTCAGCAATATCTACAATTCACCAGTAGCTAGCATCTGGATGATTCGAGGTGTACCTGGGTCGAACCCTGCCAAATCCCAAGACAGCGAATCTTCAGGATCTACCAAAGTAATTTGGTAAGGTGTCAAGGTGACATACACCGCCTTGACGTTAGGATTTACCTTTTTGCGGTACTCCTTCAGCGCTTGACTTGGATGCTTATACCCCGCCCAGCTTTCCGAGTCAGTCCAAAAGCAGACTACATCTGCTTTAAACTTATTCTTAATCATCCAGTCATAAGCTACAGACGCATCTGTTCCACCGAAGTTTTGATTGCTAGCTTTGCGAACCGCAGAACTAAAACTATCTTTGGCAGTGATACTTAATTCCCGGAATTCGGTAGCAAAACCACGAATCATGTAGTTTTTCTCTGCTTTTGCTGTCACCAGTGCCATTGTGGTGGCAATTTCACAGCAAGTCAGTCCCATATCTGCAACTATGCTACCCATAGAACCAGAAACGTCTACGGCGTGCATGAACACTTTACCTGTGGGCTGCACAACATCAAAAGACAGTTCAACCGCCTTTTCTAATATGTCTACAATCCGAGGAACTGGGTTCCAAGTTTTCTTACTGCGTCCTAATGTCCCACCAGATTGATATGTTTTGAGTGCTTTCAAAACATCAATTGGATGGATGCGACCTTTACGCAGATGTTCCTTGTTGTTGAGAACTGCTTCCACTCGCAGCAAGTTGGCACTTTCATCGGTTCTCAACACACCCAGTTCAGTTAAAGAACCCAAGTTACGCAACATTGCACCTATTGGCATTTCCTGAAATAGCAGCTGCCAAGCAAGCTTGTCCATTTTGCCCACAGGTGAAGCCATTTCGTGGGTTAAGCGTCCTTGAGAAATAGCTTCATGGGTTTGAGTTGGATTCCGCTTCAGCCACTCATACCACCAAATCTGCGCCAACGCTTCTGAGGGGATATCTGCTGGCAATTCTTCCCAGCCTCTAACTACCCACTCAAATAGTTGACGGTGATTTTCAGTAGGCGGTTTGACATGAAACAGTCGCAACGCATCTCGGTGGGAGAAGCCTTGACGCTGTTGATATTTCAACAGTTGATAAGCTAAACCCTTGACATCTTCCCTTGAGAGCCAAGTTTTACCAGCTTCCCGCACTACTTTGCCAAATCCCCGCAGAGATTTGGTGTAGTTCAACCATTCGTAGAAGTGGCTGCCAGTGCGGACAACTTGCGGGAATATTTCACCAAACGCCTGTTTTGCTTCCGGTGCTTCACCCATCGATAGCAGCACTAAAGCCAAGATAGGCGCACTGTTATTGATGGCGCGTCCATCGCTAGCATACAAAATTTCTTCCGCTACACGACCGGGATTTTCAGCAACAGCTTGTTTGACAACTGTCACAAAATCCTCAGTTAATTCCTGTTTACCAGCGTAGTAAGTGCTTTTTACTGTGCCAACTAAAAGACAGCGGCGCAGCATTTTCCAGATACCAGCATCAAACATCCAACCACCGGAACGTCCCTGAACCATTTCTGCTTCTCGTCCGGGGATAGGTTGATTTTGGGGTGTAGTTGTCTTCTTTTTAGTGAAAAAATTGTAATTCATCGCTTCATCTCCCGGCCCTTGCAGGCAAAAATGAAAGATGGCAGAGCGGGAATCGAACCCGCGACATCCGGCTTAAGAGGCGATAACCCTAATTCGTCGGCCTTCTCAGGCAAGGTGTGAATAAGGATGTTTTTCGGCACTCTACCAACTGAGCTATCTGCCACATAAAAATTTTGGATTTTGGACTTCGGCTCCTTTCGACTTCTCTACGAGACGCTACGCGAACGCTCAAGGCAAGTCGCTCAATCGAACGATTTTGGATTCTAAATTTAATCCAAAATTATTTGGTGTAGCGGAGCGGGATTTGAACCCGCGACCTCTCGAACCCTAATCGATAACCCTAATTCGTCGGCCTTTGCAGGCAAGGGGTGAACAAGGATGTTTAGCACTCTACCAAACTGAGCTATCCGCCACATGAAAATTAAAAATTAAAAATTAAAAACTAAAAATTCAGGACTAGATTTGGTGTAGTGGAGCGGGAATTGTAGCTTGCTTCCCGTAGGGTACCCGCGACCTCCCGCTTGGCAGGCGATAACCCTCAATTCGTCGGCCTTTTCAGGCAAGGTGTGAATAAGGATATTTAGGCGCTCTATCCACTGAGCTACCCACCACATATAAATTCAAAGCATTAAATTTGCTGTAGCGAAGTAGGATTTTTACCTACACCTCCAGAAGTTTGATCGAGGGTGTTTTTGTTATATGCGATAACCCTCGATACGTCGGCCCTTTCGGGCAAGGTGGGCGCTCTGCCATTTGAGCCATTCGCTACTGGTGAAAGCAAACTCTCTCATGAAAGTTGACTTGTATTATTAATGTAGTATATGTATTATATATTGTCAAGGGTCTGGCAAGCAAATTTAGAATTATTGCTTTGGAAAGAAAAGTCTGAGGCGTACAAGTAGACCGTCGCTTAGAATTTCGAGGGATATTATCTGAGATGTATTACGATCGCCATACATCAAAACCCTCTTATTTTTTCTGGTAACAACTTTTGCGCGTAGTTTACCGCCGTAGGCATCGCAGACCAAATCTTATGCGAACCGAAGGATGATAAACCTATAACACTTACTGAGTAAAGATTTTGCCGACAAATTTGCCGCGACTTTGCCAAAAGATACAAAAAAGTGACACAATTTTTGCCAAGATAGATAATATTATTTACTAAAATTCACTTGGCAAAAATCGGCATGAGTGAGAAACCCATAGAAGGTAACGGTAAGGCTTTTCTCGTTCTACTTTTGCCCATCTCGTTTTTGATTATTTTCCTAGTTGCCACTTGGAGAATTTTACTGGCGGTAATTGTGCTGGTAATTGCCTTCAAGCTTTGGCAGGAATATCAATGGCAACAGTGGACTGTGCGAGTTAACCCAATTTTTCATCAATTGGTTCGTGAAAATCAGGGCAGACTTACGCCAATGGACTTGGCAATCAGGGGCAATTTTCCTGGAACAACGGCAAAACGCTACTTGGACGGTAAAGCCTCGGAATTTGGCGCTAGTATAGTCAACTCTGAAGATGCAGGGCAATCTTATTACTTTATAACTGCCAGCATTCTCGGCAATATTCTTGACAGTAGTGAGCCTGTTAAAGAACTTCCGGCTCAACCAGTTACTAAAACAGCGCGATCGCTATTAGCACCACCGCCAACCCCACAGGAGGAAGAACTAGAAACCGAATCACTGCCACAGCAAACACATGAGGAAGCGAAATTATCGCTGGAAAAACAGTTAATTTTTGGCTCTCTGATTCAATCTGAACTTGCGAAACGGCTTAATGTCTATTCCAGCACAGTTTATAAACGGCGAAACGATCCAGAGTTTCCTGAGTGGAGTCGCAGCAAAGACCCTGATAATATTGCCTGGTCATACTCGGAAAAAACTAAGGAGTTTTTCCCAGTGGAGGAAGAAGAACAAGGCAAAAGTTAAAAGGTAAAAGGAAAAAGAAAGAACTTTAAAGCTTTACTTTTTACTTTTTACTTGTAAACCCACAGCTTCGTTGATGGAATTTAATCCGCTTTGTTCTAGCTTGGAAAGTAAACCAGCTAGAATTCGGCGTACCATCATTGGCCCTTCGTAAATCCAGCCTGTATAAACCTGAATCAAGCTTGCACCAGCAGTAATTTTTTCCCAAGCATCTTCTGGGGAAAAAATACCACCAACCCCAATAATTGGCATTTCTCCTTGAGTTTGCTGCCAAATAAAACGAATTACCTCAGTGGAGCGATCGCGCAATGGTTTACCACTAATTCCACCAGCTTCTTCCTGGGGTGATTTGCCAGTTTGGTCAATCACCTGGGTTTTCAGTCCATCACGGCTGATGGTAGTGTTAGTGGCGATAATTCCTGCGAGTTGGTAGGTTTTAGCTAAAGAAATAATGTCAGCGATCGCTTCCCATTCTAAATCTGGCGCTATCTTGACAAAAATTGGTTTATGTGTAGTATTTTCGTCTTGTAATAAATTCAAGATGGCACTGAGCATAGAAGCATCTTGGAGCGATCGTAACCCTGGTGTATTGGGAGAAGAGACATTAACAACAAAATAGTCTCCCAAATCCTTGAGTAAACGAAAACTATCGAGATAATCCTGTGCGGCTGCTTCTAGGGGAGTTATCTTAGATTTACCCAAATTTATCCCTATGGGTATCGATCGGGTTAACTCATGCTTTTCTTGTTCCAAACGTGCTGCCATTACTGCTGCACCACTGTTATTAAAGCCCATCCGATTGAGAGCAGCTTTATCCGACGGGAGACGAAACAAACGAGGACGCGGATTTCCGGGCTGTGCGTGAAAAGTTACAGTTCCTAGTTCTGCAAAGCCAAAACCCAGGTTAGACCAAATGCCCGCAGCGACTCCATCCTTGTCGAAGCCAGCCGCTAACCCTACCGGATTTGGAAAGTTTAGCCCAAACAAATTTTGTTCTAAACGTGAATCGTACAGGCATAAAGACTGCTTTAAGCGTTGGTTTATCCAACTAGCAGGGGTTTGGGATAGCCAATTAAAACTGCGAATCGTCTGCTGATGTAACCACTCCGGGTCTGTTTTTACCACATTGAACAAAAGCGGACTAATTGCAAATTTATAAATATCCATTAGCTTTTATAAAGAATAACTCAGAAATCAGAAGTCAGAATTCACTCTGAAATTATGTACGAGTAGGCTCAAAACCTTACCCAGAAGCAAAATCAGGATGATTACAGTTCAAGTAGAACAGGAAGTAACTCAGCAGGATCGGATGACTGTCATCCAAATGATTCGCGAGTTCAATCAACATTTTTTTGCGTTGTCGCAGTGGCAACCTATAGCAGTTTTTGCACGAGATGAATCAGGCTTAATTGTTGGTGGAATTCTGGGTGAAATCGGTTGTGATTGGCTTTATATCAGAGTTCTAGTTGTTCAAGAAGACTTACGCGGCAAAGGAATTGGAAGCAACATCCTGAAAATTGCTGAAAAAGAAGGTCAAAAGCAAAACTGTGTAGGGGTTCATCTTGAGACATTAGACTTTCAAGCTAAGGAATTTTATGAATCTCAAGGCTACACTGTATTTGCTTTTCAAGAAAATTACCCACTGGGCCATAAAAGATACTTCATGCAAAAGTTGTTTAATCTGAGTTAAACATTCAGGAAGTAGCGATTTTAAGTTGTATAGTTCAAATCGCTAGAAAGACGCAAAGATGCGGAATGCAATTTGAATGACGATTAGCTTAACGTCCTATTAACCTGTCCAGGTTCAACATTAAACACTTGTGGCAATATTACTCAGGGTGCTTTTCTGGGCATCTTATATATTACAAGTTATGTTAACCAATAAATCAGATGGGGCAGCCACAAAAACCTATAGCCGCCGAACAGCAGATCCTCTCTTTGGGGCGCGTCCTCCAGAGCCTTAGAGAAGAAGATGATGTTGACGTTCTGATTGAAACTACTATTTCTTATCTCAAGGAAGAGTTTGACTATAAACTGATTTGGATTGCTCTTTACGATCGCCTGAATCACATATTATTTGGAAAAGGGGGCATCACACCCGATCGCGACATGAGCTTTTTACGCCAAAGAGTTGTTCTCAGTCCTGGGGATTTATTAGAGCAAGTAGTAATTGAACAGCATCCTTTAGGCGTAGCTGATTTGCAAACTGAAATCCGTGCCGCCGAATGGCGAAAAGTTGCCGAAAAATTCCACATCCAAGGAACGATTATTTTACCGATTCGCTACAAAGACCGTTGCTTGGGCTTGGTATTACTGGGTTCAGAACGCTGGGGCTACCTACTGACAGGAGAAACAAAAGCACGTTTGATGATGGTTTTAGGTGAACTGGGGGCAGTGCTTTATCAAAATGAAATGCATAAGCACCAAAAGCAAACCAGGCGAACTGACGAGCCATTATTAGAATTGCTAGAAAATTTACGCACCCTCAGCAATCTGAATCAAAGACTTGAAGCAGCGGTGCAAGCAACTCATAAATTTGTCTCCCCCAGCCGAACAAATGTTTACTGGTTTGAGCGCGAAGGACGCTACTTTTGGTGTCGAATGAGCAATCAGCTGGTAAAAATGGATCGCAATTCTAGCAGTCAGCAAGCAGCGGGAATGACTGTACAAGACTTGAGCGATTTTTATTATGCTTTGGCTGTTAACCAAATTGTCTCCATTGGTGATGCCCGCAGTTCTTTAAAAAGCCATTTTACAGCTAAATTGCTGCAACGTTTGAACGTGCGATCGCTCCTAGCAGCTCCGATTATCTGGCAAAAGAACTTAGTCGGTTTTCTGGCGGTGGAAAGCAATGAACCTCGCATCTGGACAGACACAGATAAAAATTTCGTTCAGGGTGTTGCTGGTTTAATCTCCCTAGTTACACCTACCGAAAGCATGGAAAGTACGATCAAACAGATTCAAGAGGATGCTCAACTGACTAGCCAAGTTGCTCAAGGTATCTATAGCGAACATGACCTTCAGACAACTTTACATAGTTGTGCTAAAAGAGTTTTAGCTCGATTAGGTGCTACCCGCTTTTTGCTGTTGCAGTATGACCCCGAACAGAAGAATTATCAATTTATTTACCAAAGTCAGCCCCAAAATCGTCGTCCGTTGACATTTACCCTTCAGACCCTCAAAGAATTAGATGGGCAGCTTTTGCAAGGTTCAACTCAAGCGGTGGAAATTGAAAACTTAGATGAAGATTTACGCTTTTTTAACTGGCGACCCTTGTTGTTAGAGAATAATGTGCGATCGCTACTTGTTTGTAAATGTACTCATGAGCATATCCCAACAGCACTTTTGGTGATTACTCATGACACCCATCGTTCTTGGACAACTATAGAAAAAGAATTGCTGTGGGCCGTTAGTCAACAGATTGGTGTAATTGTTCGTCAGTGGCAATTACATAACCGCACTACCCAGCAGCAAAAAACTTCCCAGGCATTTGAACAATGCTTACGCATCCTGACACAATCCCAAAACAGCGTTGAGGTCGAAAAAAAGCATTTAGAACGTACAGCCCTCGAACAAATAGCCTCAATTTTGGGTTGTCCCCTAGCGCTAATGCTATCCTGGGCACCTGGTGAAAGTCGGGCAGAAATTATTCCTGGAGTGATTGACAATAGCCAATTTGGGATTTTTTCTGATGCATCTATTTATATCCAGGCTGAAGCCTTAATTCAGTGGGCACTTGTTACGGAGAATTATCTGACTTTGAAGGTGGATAATTTACCTCCAGAAACCAGGAAATGGTTGAATGTTCCAGACAAAAGTCAAATTTTGGTAATGGCATTACGTACAACTGCTGATTATGAAACCACTGGTGTCGTGTTGCTTGTAGACTATCAAGAGCGTCGTTGGTCAGAACAAAACCTCAATGCAACAGCAACTCTGATTTCTCAATTAGCCTGGTGGCGTCGTGAAAAGCAAATTACCCGACTTTTAGAATCCACAACCGAAGAATTACGACAACTCAACTGGTACAAACATCGTCGTCTAGAGGAAATTCAAAGAATAACGGCGCACTCCCTGAAACAAATACACGATTTGGGCATTCCTGCAAATGAACTGACTCAGATGCGCTACCAGCTATTGCTGCGGCAGTTAGATCATACAGCTACCTCCATGAGTGGAATGCTAAAACTCGAACACTGGCAGCTACATATTAGTTGGGAAACTATGCCCATAGCCAGTTTATTGAAGCGATCGCTCGAACGGATCGACAATTTACTTAAACAACAAAAGCTGTGGATTGGAGTACATGGATTGGGACAACCAATCGACGAGCAAGAAGCGCCCAAGAATTCTTCATTAGTTAGAGGCGTTCCTCCCTCCAGCGCTCAATCTGCAATGGCGATCGCTGGTGATATTGTCAAAATTGAATTAGTTATCCATGAATTATTGGTTACTGCCTGTAACCGTTCTCAATCTGGTAGCAGAATTGATATTTGGTGTCGCCGTTTAGATGCGTCAAGACCCTCAGATATAAAATATTCTTCTTCTACAACTGGAACGGCTGAACATCAGACATCCCTAGAATTATCGATAACGTATAACGGTGCGATCGAACCACAGCTACTCACGGAACTACATGATAATACACCTAAAGATGTGCTTGCTCCTTCTAAGCTCGACCAACCACCAGCTTTACATCTGGCGATCTGTCAAAACCTCATGCAAGAACTAGGAGGAGAGTTGAATTTCTATCAGTTACCAGATAATCGGGTAGTCAGTCGTTTGTTGCTGCCGTTAGCTGTTCATGATTCTTAGTGCAGCTTTGCGTAAAATCGCGGCGAATTAAGGGTTGAAATTTAAACGCAGATGAGCTTCATTTTTCCACAGTGAAGGTTATACAGATGTATAGTAATTAATTACCTAACTTGTACGGGAACTGCTATAACTCGCTTGGTGCAGTCTAATACCTATGGCACTCTCAAGAAAATCGAACACTTTTGGGGATGCCTCAACATCACTTATGTGAACTCCTCCCTACTGAATTTGTGAACTTCTCCCTACGGAATCCTTACGTAAATTCCAATTGAAAAACGCTCTTTTTTACTCTAGCTTTACAAGAAACTAGTGGATGTACGACTAGTATGAATATGTAACCGATTGACTGCACCCCAGATTTAATAACTAAATTGCTTATACGGTTATTACTTATGCAAAGGTGTAAAACTGGTAAATAAAAATTCGTCCTTAAATAGAAGATTTCTTCTACATAAGACAAACATGGCTTGAAAAGTTCCCAAGCTGAACATCCTGCTTGCCTATAATTTGTTCTTACTCATCAGTAAGGCAGTAGACAAGCATGACAAATTTGCAATCTTAACATCGTAAAAGAAAAACAAATAATTGTATGAAAAAATACACCAAAGTTGTAAAACGTTTTTTGGCATTGGCTACTCCAGCGATCGCTACTTCGATATTGGCAACCTTACCGAGCCAAGCTGCTACCCTTGCATATTCTGAGTCAAAATTCAACATCAACAACTTTAGTAGCAGCCCTTTAGATGTTAGGACTTTGACTGATAATGTAACCACAGCAATTAGCACAGGTGGTCAAGTAACTGCTGATGCTAACGCTGAGGCTAAGTTTAATATCGATGCAAACAACTCTGCCTCTAATTTGTCCTTCAGCCAAGCTCAAGGTCAGGGTGATGGCTATACAGGGTCGGCGGAAAGCTTTGCTGCGATTATCGGTTACGATTTTATAGTAGACAAAGAGTTTTCTTTTGATTTCAGTGGCTTATTTAACCTTAAAACATCCATTGATGATGCAGTGACTGAACGTGCAAATGCTCGTGGAGAGTTCTTATATCAGTTATACGACAGCGATACTGGTAATCTTTTAGACTCTTTCAAGATTTCTGGAAATCTATCAACTATAGGTAACAATGATGCTTTTGTATTTGAACCGAGTAGTAACATAACTCTTGATTCAAGTCAGACTTCTATTGATAAATCTTTTGGCGGAACACAGGAATATGCTTTGACTAGCTTTAAGGGTAAATATTCCCGTACTTTCGATAAGTCAACTCGTTTAACTTTAATAGAATCTAAAAGTAATCAGGTGAGCGTCTATACTATCCCAGAACCCTCAACAATTCTAGGTTCGCTGTTTAGTTGCACTATGTTTGGTGCTGTCTCAATACGCAAGCGAAAAAGAGCTTCTTCGGCTGCGTTGTTGGTTAATAAAGATTTAAGGTCTGTTTAGTATGTTTGCACTAAGAAAAGTTCAGGTCTGGGAAATGGCATTTATGGAAACCCCAAGTCATTAGGTATGTAGATAATTTTGTGATTTTGCACCCTGACAGACAAGCATTAAAGAAATGCAAATGAATAGCGATAAAAATGAAGTTGTCATCTAGAAGGGATGAAACTGCGAACTCAATCCTCATGGATTACCCTGTAGAGTCCAGTAATCCCCCGATTATTTGGTTTCGACTGAATGAATCGCACTTTACTTTATTGCTGGGTTTTCGTCCCTACCCATTTACGGCAACACTTACAAACGTGTGTTCTAGTGGATAGTGTAGGTCATTAACGCTTTCTTAATTTAATCGCCCAATGCTTTTTTGTTGTTAAAAGTTATAGATTTTCGATCGTCCACAAATTTCTGCCCTAATTTCTTGTAATCAACAGGGCGAAAATATTTTTGGAACTGTGGATATCGTTTTAAACCCGGAGTATCCCTTTTACATTTGTCATAAAACCAAGAGATAGAAGACTATGCTTGTTCTCCACTGGTAAGTCTTGCCATTGAGTTAAGTTCATTAGCAAAAGAAAAGTTAGCAGCAAATACAGCACAATCAATTCCATAATTTATGCAAATCCTTTTTAGCTGTATTTTTAATATTCATCCATAGCCAAATACAGCTATTTTGAATGAACTTTACAGTCAGAATTGCATTATCTACTGCTGTTATCTGGGCTGACTTTTCATAAGCTTTGAACTCAAAAACAAGCATAGTCATTCAGCAACGCCGAAGTGTCACTTTTACCTACTGTCTTATACTACTATATGTGGTACAAGATAGAGGTATAGAAATATTCCTAACAAACTTTTATGAGCTATGTCCATAAAAGCTTCCTACAATTTGGTTATGCCAGCTTTATGAAACTGTTGCCGATGTATTGACAGATGCAATAACCTTATCACCATCAGTAATAGCGGCAGCAACAGCGACAGCAATAGCAGCATCAAAATTAGCTGTAATAGTGCCCTTGTCTTTGTCTACTTTATAACTGCTACTTTTAGCAATAGTATAACCACGTGCGTAAGCAGATGCAACTCCCCCTTGTACTTGACTAAGATCGGAAACTTCATCTTCACAAAAACTGAGATCGGAAATTCTTAATCGTTCCATAAAAAAGCTCTCTTTGAAAAACGAATGTATTGCTGAAAGTTTTTGAGAACTTTCAGCAATTTTTCTATCTAAAATGCACTGTAGTCCACTGTAGGACTAAGGCATATTTAGGCGGCAGTAGAACTAGACGCACCGGCACTCAGAGAGAAGCTGTATTTGCCGGAGACAGCAACGGTCTTAGTAACAATGCTGGTGATAGCGATGTTTTTACCACGAGATTTTGCAATTGCTTCAGCATCTGCAAAAGCTGTTCCACCTTGAACATTTTCGGTTTCAAGAACGGTTTCTACATGAGAAAGATCGTTGATAATCATGATTTTCTTTCCTAAGAGTTAGTAAGGTAAACTTGTTTGTTGTCGTGCCACTACAACTTGTTTTTTAGCAGCATACAAAGAATAGCACTATTAGAATTCGATGAATAGTAGTTTTACGTAAATTTTCTTTCAACAAGTAAAAAACATTCTACTATCAGGTTACTGACACTTCTAGTATTTAGATATTGTTTGAAAAGTGTCGTGCTGTGTATTATCAAGTTACTGACACTTTCTAGTATTTAGATATTGTTTGAAAAGTGTCGTGCTGTGTATTATCAAGTTACTGACACTTCTAGCATTTAGATATTGTTTGAAAAGTTTTTCACTATGGCTTTAGGCACTTTTACATTCCCTAACTTCCAGGGCTATTTAATTCGATCTATTAGGAATATTGACAACAGCATAGACAATCAATTTGGTGAAGTTAGTAATCGAAAAATTACTATCTTAAAGAGTCAATTTCAGTGCGTTGGCAAAGCCTTGCCGGAAGCATCACCATTTTCTTGTGCAATCATATTTTTTATTCACCTGATTTTTTGGTTTGAAACGCTTGTAAATCAGCACCTTTTAGGAAATGAAACACCCCTAATGGGTTAGGGATGTTTCATGGTTTTCATTGGTATCAGTCAACCTAAGCTAAAACTCCTTTAAAATCTCGTTTCCAGCCTATGGCTGGAAATACTGCCTCCCATTAGGCATTCCCAGCCTCCGACAGAGAGCGAGATAATCTCCTAAAAGCTTTTTCTAGACTGGCTTTAACCTTAAGTTGACGCCAATGCAAGTCTTTGTGCCCCTACAAATCTAGAAATAATTTGAGATAATTTATTTTTTGCAAGTCCTTAAAAGAGAAGGATAGTAAGATTCAAAGCCTCTCTCTTTTTAGAACAAATATTGCAAGTAAGTCTAAGGATAGATTGACAATATATTTGTTCGTCGAATTTATCCTGTCTTCTTAGCAAACTGGTTATAATTATCTTCCATCTCTCTCAGAAATCAAATTCTCATATACACAGTATTTATATGGGACGTGTTCGTTCTAAATCTGACCTACCCACAAAAATCTGTCCGGTATGTCAACGTCCTTTCACATGGCGTAAAAAGTGGCAAGATTGTTGGGACGATGTGAAATATTGCTCAGAACGTTGTCGTCGTCGCCGTTCTGAAGCTCAAAATGAAACCAACCGCGATACAGACGCAAATAGCGCAAGAGATTAATGGAGTTACAGGTGCAACCTAAATTAATTATTCATGGAGGGGCTGGTAGTTCTCTCCACGGTAAAGGCGGATTAGAGGCGGTGCGCCGATCGCTCCATACAGTAATAGAAGAAGTTTATTCTCTGCTATTGTCAGGAGCAACTGCCTCTGAGGCAGTGGTACAGGGTTGCCTAATGCTCGAAGACAACCCCCGTTTTAATGCTGGTACTGGTTCGGTATTGCAATCTGATGGACAAATCCGTATGAGTGCTTCCCTGATGGATGGTGCATCAGGGCGGTTTAGTGGTGTGATTAATATCTCGCGGGTGAAAAATCCGATTGATTTAGCGCAATTTTTACAAAGCTCGCCAGACCGAGTGCTATCAGATTTCGGTTCGGCTGAGTTGGCGCGGGAAATGCAAATTCCCAGCTACAACGCTTTAACTGATTTGCGGTTACAAGAGTGGATACAAGAGCGCCAAGATAATTTTAAAAGCACAATGGCTGGCGTGGTAGCAGAACCTGAACTGCTAGAAACCAGCAATGCCGGACGCGGAACTATCGGTGTAGTAGCTTTAGATGTATCTGGTAAGTTAGCTGCTGGCACTTCTACTGGTGGGAAGGGCTTTGAGCGGATTGGCAGGGTAAGTGATTCGGCGATGCCAGCAGGTAATTATGCCACTAGTAATGCTGGTGTTAGCTGTACTGGCATTGGCGAAGATATCATCGATGAGTGTTTAGCCGCACGGATTGTAGTGCGTGTCACAGATGGGATGTCACTGAAGGAAGCCATGCAGCGATCCTTTGGGGAAGCCCACGAGAACAAACGCGATTTGGGAGCGATCGCCTTAGATGCTAGTGGAGCGATCGCTTGGGGAAAAACTAGCGAAATCTTACTCGCTGCCTACCATGACGGCGAAAAAATTGGTGATACTTTGGAATGGACTGGCAACGAACTGATCGGCTATTGTTGAATCAGTTTCAGGGCTTCGGCTAAAGTTTCTTGCTGGTTAACCATTGTGGCCAATTCTTGGGCTTCATAACGCCCCTCAAAAGCTTCTAGCGCCGCTCTTTTTAGTGCCACTTGATATCCTTGTTGCAGAATATCGATTAATTCTGCCTGATTCAAGTAAAAACCACCAGATTTGCGGCGCTTGTTTATTTTGTTGATTTCCCGCACTGTATTTTCTATCGAAACATCCCAAGAGCGAGTAGAACGTTTTTCAGCCTTTTGTTTAATTAAATGGATGAGCAGAATCACACCATAACTATCAATTTTATTGATTTTGTCACTGAGGCTGATTTCTTCTAACTCATCCACCAACAATAGCGCCTCATGGATTTTGCCTTGTTCTAGAAATTGCCTAAGTTCTAGCAGTTCTTCCATGCATGTTATGTGTTGAGATTTTGGCTATACTACTAATCTAGCTAGATTAGACATCTGGCAAAAATCGTGGTTTATAGTCTAAAACCACAGATCGAGCGCGATTAACACCGATGAATTATTTATGCTGATCTGTGGTTTTATTTTCAACATTTTTCCTTCGCCAAGCTGGTTTTACCACCTGACGACTACGGGCAATTACCAAAGAATCATCAGGCACATCTTCTGTGACAGTAGAACCAGCTGCGATATAGACATCATCTCCCAAGGTAAGTGGAGCTACTAAAACGCTATTGGCTCCAGTTTTTGTGCGATCGCCTATTTTGGTGCGATGTTTCTTCACGCCGTCATAGTTAGCAGTAATTGTACCAGCACCAATATTCACCTGATTGCCGACAACTGTATCGCCTATATATGACAAATGTGCTGCATTGGTGCGATCGCCTAATTGCGTATTTTTCAATTCCACAAAATTCCCCACACGGCAACCAGCACCCACCTGTACCTGACCGCGCAAATGAGTATAAGGGCCAATTCGGCTTCCGGTCTGCACGGTGCTATTTATGACTACTGAATATTGCACTGTGACATTTTCACTTAACTGACTATTTTCAATTAAACTCCCCGGCCCAATGTGACTTCCTGCTTGGATTACCGTATTTCCCCGCAGGTGAGTTTGGGGTTCAATAATTACATCTGGCTGCAATTCCACTGTTTCATCAATGGTGATGCTTGTGGGGTCGATGAGGGTGACACCCGCTAGCATCCATTTTTCTTTGACTCGTTTTTGCAAAATTTCGGATGCTGTTGCCAGTTGCAAGCGATCGTTGATGCCGAGAATTTCTTGGTAATCTTCCACATCCACTGCCATTACTTGTCCCACCTGAGTCACGGCATCGGTAAGATAGTATTCTTTTTGAGCATTGTTTGCCTGGAGGTGGGGAAGCACCTTTGCCAAATCTGGCCAGCGAAAGCAGTAAACTCCAGCGTTAATCCGCTGATTTTCTCGTTGAGCAGCCGTACAATCCTTGTGTTCGACCATTTGCTGCACAATATTTTCATCGTTACAAAAAACGCGCCCGTAGCCTGTGGGGTCGGGTAGGTACGAGGTGAGAATAGTGGCAGAGTTTTGATTTCGGACGTGAGTTTGTAACATCTGCTTAAGAGTTTCGCTGCGTATTAACGGTAAATCGCCGTTAAGTACCAGCAAATCTCCAGTGTAATTTTCCAAGTGAGGAAGTAATTGCTGGATAGCATGACCTGTCCCCAATTGCACAGTCTGTTCGACAAACTCCAAACTGGGAATTGAATGCATGGCGGCTTGCACTTCCTCGGATTGATATCCCACAATCACGATTCGCCGTGAGGGCGAAAGTGGTTCTACACTTTCGAGAACTCTCTCTACTAGCGATCGCCCACCCAAAGAATGTAAAACCTTGGGTAAGCGTGATTTCATCCGTGTGCCGCGTCCCGCCGCTAGAATTGCTACAACTACCATAATTAGCTATCAGCTATCAGTGAAATTGTGATTAATGCTGTTAGTACTTTAAAATCTCGGCTCAAATCATACCAGCTAATTATAGAAGACTGAAAATATTAAAGGAGTCGGAATTCAGGAGTCGGTATAACTTTACTCCTCAAAAGCAGAGATTATCATCATACCAATTAGCGTTCTTGACAGCAGCTACAAATCATTACTCCCTATTCCCCACTCTTCCCTTTTTTCTGACAAGAGCAAATAAACTCTGCAAATTGCCGCATTAGTTTGGGGTTACGCCAACCGGAATCAGTTTCTTCTTGCATTACTAAAAGTGCTTCTGCTGAAGTAAAAGCTCTTTTGTAAGGTCGTTCGCTGGTTAGGGCATCGTAAATATCAATTAACTGAAATACTTGCGCTAGGTAAGGAATATCATCCCCCTTGAGTCGATCGGGGTAGCCTGAGCCATTCCAGCGTTCGTGGTGATGACGAATAATCGGAATTACACCCCGCATACTCCGTAGTGGTTGGCAGATTTTTTCTCCAATCAAAACGTGCTGCTGCATAATTTGCCAATCTTCGGGGGTAAGTTTGCCTTTTTTTAGCAGCACAGCATCGGGAATACCTACCTTTCCGATATCGTGGAGATAACCACCCCACATCAAATCTCGAATTTGATAGCGTGAGAGGTTGAGGTATTCACCAAAAACTTGTCCCAGTTTTACTAGACGTTCGCAATGGTTGCCTGTATTGGGATCGCGGCTTTCAATGGACATGGCAATGGAAAACAGTACTTGTTCGGCATGGTCTAAATCTTCGTTCAGACGCTTCTGCCGCACCAAGGACTTTACACGCGCCGCTAGTTCCACCCGATCAAAGGGTTTGGTGAGAAAATCATCTGCCCCAACTTCAATTCCCCGAATGCGCGATCGCCTGTCATTTAACGCTGTAATAAAAATTACTGGGATTAACCTAGTCTGCTCATCCTGTTTAAGCAATTGGCACACTTCAAATCCATCCATTCCTGGCATCATTACATCCAGCAAAATCAAATCTGGTTGTTTTTGAGTTACCAATCCCACAACAATAGAACCACTGTCCGCCTCAATCACTTCGTATCCTTCCATCCCCAAGAGGGCAACAGCAGTCATCCGGCTGGCGGCATGATCGTCAACTACTAAAACCTTCGGCGGATCTAAATCAAACCCATTCACTTTAGAACCTTTGGCTTGTAGTGTTCTAGAGACCAATGAATCATCATCACAATTAACATCAGATTTTATCCAAGAAGACATTGCTTGCCTATCTTCAAGCATAAGGTCTCCTTGAGATAAGCCTAAAGAATAACCCTCAGCATTTTGCGATTCCACGGCATGATTTGAACCGATACTCTTCACTGTGCTAATGAGGTTTGACCCATTAACAATTTTTTCTGTAAAGCCTGTATGGTTGGATTTCCATTGAATCACAAAGGCACTCCGAGTTTTTGCACAAGTTAGTTAACAGTGTCAGATTAAAAAAAAAATTAAGATTCGACTGTATCTGAGTCAGAGTTTCGATATGGATTATGCATGATGTCAGGCTGCCGATCTGGATTTTTCGCAGCATGTATCTTTTATGTTACGAACAAGGTGTATCTTGTTGTCAAATTTTTTGCTTCTAATTCCAGTATGATAAATTATCACAAATCTTAAATCAGGTTTTTTACGGAGATTTTTTCGCCTTTTGGCGTCAGAAAGCGTTATAATTGGCTTTTTTATATCGAAATATCGGATTTTGACTTTCAAGTCTTTATAGTAATCATTGTAATCATTAGATATACGTTTTTACTTACTCAGTTATAGCAATACCTAAATACTATTATAGACTATGTGATATTGAATACTAACATATTGATAAACTATTTGACTCGTAAAAACTCGTTGAATTAGGCTTACAGTTCATAGACGTAGCATATTGTATTATATTGCAATCAAACTACAAACTAGTTCCCATACAATCCCTACCTTGTGTTCCCAATAACCACCTTTTTCGCCAATGAGAGGCAGGTTCAAGGCAAGAGGTTTGTTGCTCTTGTTGTCGCCGCCTGACTATGACTTCGGTTGGATCGCTCAATTGAGGATCGCGATAGGGAATAGCAGCACGAGTTAGTAAGTGTTCTTTTTCAACTTCTGAGAGGGTAGTGAGTGGAGAGTGGTCTTTAGACTCAGCATTTTTAGAATGTTTTGCCACGGTACCGGGCGATCGCCTTCCTACGGGTGGGGTAGAAGATATCACTAAGCCAGCAGCCAAAAGTGCTGTACGTACAGTAGCAGCACAAGAATAAGTGGCTAATAAACCATCTGGGTGTAAACACAATGACAACTGTTTAATAAATTCAACAGTCCATAATTGAGGACACTGTGGTGGTGAAAAGGGATCGAGGAAAATTGCATCTGCCCAGAAACCCGACTGACGTACTAGCGCGATCGTAGTTCTAGCATCGCCAATTAGTAACTTCGCTTTCAAGCAAGGTGTTTGCACTTGATGCTCAAAAGCTAGCTGTTTCAAAATTTCAATATAGTTACAGCTCCAATTGTCGAACAAATGATGAGCGATCGCCGCTTGTGGAACTGCTGGATTCAGTTCTAAACCGATTACTTCAACACAACAACTAGGATTCACTGCCCAAATTGTTTGCAAAGCAGCAGCTGTGTTATATCCTAGACCATAACAAACATCTAATAGTCGCAAGACCGGTTTTCGCGCTGCTATAGCCAGTTGAGTAGGTTCCACAAACTTGCAAAAACTTTCTTGCGTAGCTCCATAATGGCTGTGAAAAGATTCACCAAACTCTTGAGAGACAAAGGTGAAAGAACCATCTGCTGTTAACTTAGGTGTAAAATTCTCTAAGTCTGACATCTTACAAAAAAAAACTAAATAATGACTAATGCCTAATCCCCAATTTGTTGTTTCGCCAGCTTGGCTGTTTGAACATCTAGAAGATCCGCAAGTCATTATTGTGGATTGTCGCTTTTCTTTAGCCAATCCACAACTAGGACAACAACAGTATCAAACAAGTCATATAGAGGGGTCATATTACTTAGATTTGAATCAGGATCTTTCCAGTCCAGTGGATAAGCATGGTGGGAGACATCCTTTACCTAACCCTAATGATATAGCTAACAAATTGGCAGCGATTGGGATAAATTATCAAAAAAGTTTAGTTATAGCTTATGATGATTCGCGCTTTGCCTTTGCAGCTCGTTTATGGTGGCTGTTGCGCTATCTAGGACATGAGAAAGTAGCAGTATTGGATGGCGGCTTGGCTGGATGGCAAAAATCTGGGTATTCTGTTACAGATGTTATTCCTTCTCCCCAAATGGGTATGTTTGTCCCTCAAGTACAAACAGAAAAGGTAGTAGATATTACAGGGGTGAAAAGCCGGAAAGACAGCCACGAGGTAGTATTGGTAGATTCAAGAGAGAGCGATCGCTACCGAGGCGAACGAGAACCAATCGATCGAATTGCTGGACATATTCCCGGTGCAGTCAACTATCCCTGGCAAAAAGTTACAGACTCTTCTGGCTACCTACTCCCTCAAGAAGAACAACGCCGTCGGTGGGAAAAGCTAGAAACAGCCGCAGAAATATTTGTATATTGCGGTTCTGGTGTTACTGCTTGTGTAAATTTACTTTCTTTAGAATTAGCCGGTATTAGCAAGGGTAAACTTTATGCTGGTAGCTGGAGTGATTGGATTTCCTATTTATAGTCATTGGTCATTGGTCATTGGTCATTAGTTTTTAATAAAGGATAAATCACAAAGGACAAATGACTAATGACAAAGGACAAATTTCAAAACTGACCTAATTGCAAACCATAATTAATACTGAAGAACCAACCATCAAAATCAATATTTTCGGCGGTTGAACTACCTAAACTTACTCCAGCCTGGACATTCATATAAATGGTATCGGATATTTGGTAATTTAAGTGTCCGAATAGCCGATAAAATTCGTCTTCTCGATCGCGCTGTGTAAAGTCTGATAAACTCATTTGGTAGTCAATACCAACCTGGAGAGGCTTTTGCAAGTAGTAGTTCAGAGACACCCAAAAAGAATTGATTATCCGATTACGACTTTGAGGATCGGCAAAATCTACACTCAATTCGTAGAAGCTATCTAGGGTTAATCTTGAAGTTAAGGGATCTCGCCGTCCCAAAGACAGTTGTAGGGAATTTTCATTTAAAAAGCGATCGCCTGCTTTGAAGCTATCGGGGCGATCGCTGCTGCTGGCATAAAATAACTGTTGATTGCTCCAACTGATTTCTCCAAACATTCGTTGGGATAGCTGCTGGTAAATACTGAGATTAAATCTCACCTGATTGTAATGATATTGTGACTGATTTATATAACGAATCAGATTGCCATCAATTGAACCATTTACAAAAGTCTTAGATCCCAAAGGAAAATATGTAGAGGCTAGTGTCAGTCCAGAAATAATTAAACCATCTTCTATGGGAATATCATTTGAGGAAAAAATGTTACTCGTTTGGAAGTAGCCGACACGTCCTTGTAGATAGCCGATAGGTTTAAACGGAGGTACAGGTTGTTCTGTCGGTGGTGGTAGCTGTTGTTCTAGAGGTCGTAACCGCACCCGTAACCCCAATTCGCGATCGCTATTAGATTCGAACGGTTGTTTTGGCGATCGTAGTAGTTCTATCAACCTCTCTCGCCTTTGAGAATACTCTCTCTCAGGTAAATTTAATAGTTGCTCCTTTGAGTCTGAAGGAGATATGGGCAAATTATTTGGCGGAGATTCTAGCTGTGGCGGTTCATTTTGCTTTTGAGTATCTATAGGTTCTTCGGTTTGATCTGGGATTTGAGTCGTTTCTGGTGTTTTTTGTGCCAGATTTAACGGCATCCCAGAGTCTAAAGTATGTGACTCACTCGACAGCTTGCACAAAGAGTTAATTGCCTTTTGCTCCAACTTATGACATAACTGCTCATGAGTTACCTGTATAGTTGCTAAATGATTAGGATGCAAAACATCTGTAATTGCAGATTCTGCCGCATCTACTCTAATGCAACACCAGCTTCCACCACTGGACGTTAACAAAATACAAAAAAACAAATTTTTCCAGTTCTTGAGTCGCATCTGGTTAGATCGCGTTGATTGCGTTTGGCAAATGTAGACCCACAAGCTGTATCGGAAGTTCCGATTACAAAGATACAGTTGATTGCATCTATTTTAGCTTTGTAGGTATATACTTAAACTACAAACTAAAATTGCTGTTTTTCGGATTTTTCCCATATTTTTGTGTAAAACTGAGATGCTCCGATAAAATTCCTGTTTGAATTTTAGTGAAATACAGCCAGTGGATAATTTCACAACAAATCTTAGCAAGTTATTGTCCCCTATAATTAATGACCTTCTGCCTGAAATGATTATAAAGGATTATATATAATGTACCTCTCGTTTAATTGTTTATATCAAATGTTAGCTTTTAAACCTTCCACAGACTTTATTGCATAGAATTTCAGTGTCAGAAGGAAAACCTAAATCAACTAAATAGATATAGCAATCCAATTTTATTCATGAACTTGCTTGCATAGATAAGGAACATGTGGACACGAAACAAAGTAATAGATGTATGCTGAGTTTTTTTAAAATCAAATATGAGCCATTTATTTTATTTACTATCATTTTATGCATTAAATCTAAATTAAAATTTAAACTAATTTACCTAAAAAAGCTCCTACAACAATTAACACTAGCTTAAAATTTAATTTTTATGATATTAGTTGAAGGTCGAAATTTCTCAAACTATGTTTTATAAATCGTTTCCATTATTGGTGATTGGTTTATGGGGACTTTTAGTACTGCCTTTGCCAAATCGGGTAAGTGCTATAACTCCTCTAACGCGAGCAGAGATTCAGAACCTCCGCAACATCGTACAACTGATACCCAAAGATAAATTGAAGAAACGTCCTGCACGCAAATTAGATGCAATGACTCCTGGGGACGGTTTGTCAACTGGTCGATCTTCTCTAGCAGATTTGCGTTTTAATGATGGCTCTTTGGCACGAGTTGGAGAACAGGCGTTATTTCAATTTTTGCCGAAGACTCGTGACTTTAAACTGACAAATGGGACTGTGTTGTTGCTCATCCCACCAGGAAAGGGACAAACACGTATACAAACACCAAATGCAGCAGCAGCAATTCGTGGTTCAGCATTATTTGTACGCTACGACCAACAAACAGACACCACGATTGTGGGTGCGCTGACAAATAGCGGCATTGAAGTTTCTAACAAGAAAGCTTCTGAAACTCAGGTGTTGGAAGCAGGGCAAATGGTGATTATAGTTAAAGGCGAATTTCAGAGGTTATATGATTTTGATCTCAGAAATTTTTATGAAACGAGCCAGATGGTTCGGGAACTTGATTTGAACAGGCAGAGTCCTGTGCCTACACCCGATCCTGCAATCACCAGTGTTCAAGCCGAAACAGCTGCGGCTTTGGAAGCACAGTCACCTATAAAAGGCGAGGGAGTAATTGAAAACCCCTCTTTTGTGCAGCTAACTCCTAGTCCTTCAAATCCGCCTAGTAGTAATGATGTTATTAAAGACAATTCCTCAGCAAACTCTTCAGAGAACACAGGACAAGCCTCAACAAATACTAACCAGCAGAGTGTACCAAGTAGTAACAACAGCAAGGTAAACACTGAAGATAGTAACGTTGGTGCTAATTCTAGTCAAGAAAACCCGACAAATAAAAATTCGCAAAATAACACATTACCAATCACAATCAGCCCAACAGATAAATTACCAATTAGCCCAACAGATCCAACACCCGTAACACCCGTAACACCAACACCTGTAACCTCAACAGATCCAACACCTGTAACTCCAACAGATCCAACACCCGTAACACCAACACCTGTAACCTCAA
>NZ_JBALDP010000068.1:0-25569 GCF_036917355.1 Nostoc sp. | reverse complement strand
TTTGACTGGTTGACCTTCAACCGTGACGTATTTGCTGCTCATAAAGCTAGTTTGGGCTTTATTTGGGCTTAATTTTTGTCTAAGTCCCGTTAGGACTTCGATGAGAATTTGACACCTATATGGGGGCTTTATGGGGGCTTTATAGGGTACATTTAGCTATTTGATATTTTGTACCCCACTTAGCCCCCAAGGGGTATGATAAGCTCTTGAGGTTAGAGAGGGAAGGGGCAGAGTTCTGGAGAAAGACTCATAGCAAGTTATTCTTTTCTCCCCTGCTTTCCTGCTCCCCTAGATAATCTGAACAGATAACTTTCACAAATCAAAACCTATTGACTTGATCCCTATGTCAAATATTCACGCCTTGCAAAAAATTTTTCCTGCTGGCTTTGATAACGGTTATGGAAGCCTAAAACTTTTAGTCGATGGTTTTGAAGTAGTTCGTGTTCCCAGCTATATTTCCACAGCCGACATGGAAGATGTACCCGGACGGGTAGTTTTTAACGGTAGTGCTTACACAGTCGGAGAATCAGCTTTCCGTACAGGTTATCATTTTGACCGAAACACCGATAACAATGAAAACAAAGTCAATAATGCGTTGTTAACTTTGTTCGGTGCATTGGCACATCTGCCACACCGTAAGGCTTGGCACTTAAAATTAGTTGTCAGCTTACATGATGTTGGTCTGGCTGACGAATTGCAAAAAGTACTAAGTGGGGAATATCAGCCGATACTTGCTGGCAAACAATCAGATGTGAAAGTAGAAGTGCTGAAAGTCGTTCTAGAGGGGATGGGTGCATTATTTGGGCATCAACTACCCAAAAAATTAACAATTTTAGACTTTGGCAATGGTACGACTTTGTATTCTCGTTACAACCAGGGGAAACGAGAAGTTCACACCGCCTATCCCATTGGTGTAGAAGTTCTCATCGATGATATCTCTCAAAAAATGAAACATCTAAATGGGGGAAAAATCGGGGATGCATCCAAGATCCGATTTTGCCTGGAAATGGGGCATACCAAGTACAGTCGTGACATCGATATCAAAGATGTCTACAGCGCTTGCTTGAAAGATTGGTATGAAAAATACTTGAAGAAAGTGGTGAATCTGACACTTGATGCCAAGCACCAAGGGGATGAAATCTGGGCGATAGGTGGAGGCTGCCTCTTACCTGGATTCAAGAAACTATTAGAGAAAAACGGGTTCAAAATACTGGACAACCCGGTAGAAGCTAACGTCTTTGGGCTTCTAGAAATGGCAAAAACCATTACGAGCAAGAATTAACCAAACACATCTGGAAAGTGAAGTTATAACAAACAATGACAAATAAACAAGACTTAGCTCCGGTAAAAATTAGGCTCAAAGAAAACTACCGAGAACGCATATTTGCAGAATCCCAACAACTAGGTAAAAGTTATCTGGAGACGCTTTATTTTATTATTGATTGCTATTTTGTTTTCATAAAGGCTGGATTAGCCACACAACAAGTAGCTTTCACGCCGCTTACTACTAACGAAAATAGACTCCAGCAGCCAATTCCCCAGCCATCTACAGACCAAAAACTAGAAGAGCCTGATGGCGAAACATTCATTCTCGATTTTGAATTATAACCTCAGATGAAGTTGGCAACGGTAATTCCCAACCCGTAGGGTAATTATGTCAAAAAAGTTTTAAATTTAGCTCTTGTGTAAGTATTTATGTACTATATAAGATGAGTTGATGTAAGCGACTTTACCAAACAGTAGATTTTTATTCTGGATGTCTATAAAAAAATAACGCCAGTACTAACAAGTAACCCTGTATGTACTAGCATTATTTAGTTAATTGGGTCTAGAACGGAGGTTCTTGATCTAGGTCTTCATCTGTCGAAGTAACGTTATCTTCGAGTAGTTCTTTGGCAAAATCGGGAGTTTCTGGCGAGTGAGGGGTTTTACTAACCTGGGTGAGTTCGTTGATGGGTTTTGCTGACATAAAGTTTCTGATTACGAATGTGGCAATCTTTTCTTTGTAATCACCTCTGTTATCAACTAGCAAATCGAGATATCCTTCTGCTGTGCCGTGTACGCCTTCCCCTTGTTCGTTAATAACGACGGCGGGTGCGCCCTTGGAACGGAATGGCATCTCGTCAGCAACTACTCCTTCCTTGGAACGGTAGTAGAATTCGGCGATCCCAAAGGCAATCAAGGAACCTTCTTTGTCGTGGGTAGTGTTCACTGACTTAAGATTGATAGTTGCAGTATTATGAATCATGTTCGTTTTATTTGTAGATTGATTAGATGGTTTATCGCCTACGATTTATAGTGCATAGGCGATTTGTAATTTCCTAGAAATTTGCGTTAGCTACAGTCTGTGTTTCGTTTGGTGCAGAAGTGGATGTAGATTCTTCCTTACGGGGTGAACCTAACAATTCAATGGCGTTAATTGTAATTACGGGTTTTTGCCGCATAGTGCCAGAATTTTTATCTGCCCAACGATCAAATCCAAACTCGCCAGTAATTGCAATCTGGGTTCCTTTACGAACGTAATTTCCAATCACTTCTGCTTGATTTCCCCAGGCTACTAAATCAAACCAAAGGGCTTGTTCACTTCTGTAGGGTGGTCTTACTGCAATAGAGATTGAAGCCTTAACTGCACCGGACTCGAAGTATTTCAATTCAGGTTCTTGTCCGCATCTGCCAACCAGCATGACTTTGTTGATATAGTTCATAACGCGAGGATTTATATATTTCTCTTATTGCTGCGTCAGCATTAGTTCTTTTAGGATTTATTATTTTGACGAGTTGTTTTATTTAAACCACAGTCTTTTTTATTCATACTTATGAGTTATTTTTTGTTCTTGTTTCTCGTAAAGTTGTGGTTTTTACTAGGGAACGACAAGTTACCCTGTGCTATGGTGGTATCGCAATTAATCCGGTCTGTATCTAAAAATTATAAGTAATGACTTATGCCTGAATGTCTTCTCCTGAAGCGAGTAAGTATTTGTAAGCTGATGCTTTTGGCTTTGATATGGATACAGTCCGATGAGGATAGCCAAAACCATCTGACTTCTGACTACTCATCTTCTTTGCGGGTAGAAAATCTTACCTGGTTAGGAGAAACATCTGTTGGAGAAGATGTAGAGCATTTTTGTGATGTTTCAAATACAACTAGGATAGGCATTTGGGGAGAAATCCTAGAACTGAAATTAGTAGATTTAATTGCTGATTTACCGACTTGTTTGCACGATGCGTCATGGTTTGCCTTACTGGCAATTCCCATGATGCTAGTGGATAAGGAACTAGACCGAGTATGCGTGCATCCACAAGATGAGTATTTTGCCCGGACTATCGCGCTTGAAAGTTTAGCAGATTTAGGTGATTCTTACTTAGCCAAAGGCCACCCTTATTTAGATTTTCCTCTATCGTTAGAAGATGCTAAGTCGTTACTACCAGTTAATAGAAAGAAAGAGCTAGAAATCGAGCTAGAGAAATTTATTGTTGATACTTATGAAGACGATTTTGATGATGAATCTCCAGATATTAATGAGTTTTCACCCATCTATTTACAAGAGATTTTAAAAGAGTTTTTTATTGAATCTGATTGGCAGGGTGATATCAATCAAGAGGCTGTCGTCCAACTTCAACAGAAGTACGGTTCGCAGTATTCAGAAGGTGCGTTTTCTCCTGAAACTGAGGGACACGAACGTTGGGGGAAAACGCTTGTTTTTCTCAAACAGTTTATAGGTCTGGATTCCAGTTTTATCGAAAGCCAGAGCGATTTATTCCTTGATGATGAATCTCAGGTGGCTGATTTACCTGATTACTTCTGTATCGAGTCTCATTTAGAACGTTGGCAAGACCGAACAGTTGTTTTATCACGGTTGGTTCATACTTTGGTTTATTTCATGCTGGTAGGGCAAAATTATCATCCTAGTCATCTGCAAGATTTGATGGCTATTCCAGCTTCTTCGCGGGCGATATCCAGCTTACAAGCTTGTTTGGGTGTAGCAGCTTACAGAAGTGGTTATTACATGGCTGCTTCAAATATTCCTGAATCAGAAGTTGGGTGCAACTGGCTTTTAGAAAAAGCTTTCCCTAGTCTGCGTGATTTTTATCAAACAGGTCGGTTAAGTGGAAAGCAATAATTAATATTCTGCTGTTGGTTTACAAATACAAATTTATATTTATGAAAAACTACTTATTTATAGGAGTGTTACTCTTACTCGTTGGATGTTCATCTCCAGAAAAAGAAGATAAAGTCTCGGCTATAGAATCAAATTCTTTACCTACCCCATCATTATCCTCAGCTAATGTTAATAATGCTACGCCATCGCTAAATCCAGAAGCGTTGCCTGATTTATCGAATAAAGAGAAGCTTGGAGAAGTTAATGCAGAAAACGATTTAATTGACTTATTTTATTTTGATGGTAATGGTGTGAAAGTGAGTTTGACTGTAGCAGCTGATAAAGGTTGTTTTGTCTACGTGCGGCCCAGTACTCCAGACCGAGTTGGCGAGGTTGAAATTGAGTCATTACGGCGCGAGAAACTGGGTCTGTGGCGTTCGTATAATACTCAGCGACTTCTAACTCAATCTGCTGGCAATAAACTAAAGGTTTATTCATCAAGTGAGGAACTTTCTTCTACTTATGAAAATCCTGCCATATCACAAGAAATGCTTGTGGCAGTGAATGAATTGAAAGAGCGTGAAAAATCGTTTAAATTACTTTTACGTCAGGACTTGAGAGCGAGTGATTCAGCAAGACGAATTTATGTCAATCAGTGTCAGAAATTAGGTAATTTTTATTATAAAGAAGAACTACCTCCTCTCACAGAAAAGGAGAGGAAGGACTTTGAAAAGAGTGTTGAAAAAAGGACTGAAAATTAATTATGAGAACAGTGATAATTGCTCCATCTGAATATTACTTTCAGTTGTAGTTGCTTTAACAGGGTGTTTGTTCTTATTCGACGACCTTTTACCCCACCCTTCTTTCGCCGCGTGTTTGACTATGCGGGAACGGATATCAGCAGCTAGGGTTTCATAATCAGAGCGAATTTTTTCATACTGAATTGGGGTTGTACCAATTTTCTCCCACAGTTTATCGTATTTGAAATTCTCAAAAGGTCTGTGCCTAATGAGGGCATCATAACTTGCCCAAAGGTAAACATCTGTCCATTCAGATGAAAGCGGCACTTCAAAAGCAATTGGCATCATAAGTGCAACAACTTCGCTGCTAGAGGCGAGTTTACCTACTTTTCCCTTGTCTATCTCTTTTAACGCTGCATCTAATCTATCGACTGCGATCGCACGCCAAACCCAAGACGGAATTGACTGTTGCCAGCCGTTCTGCTGAGTCACAATTGGCCCGACGATGTATTGAACAATTTCATGACTTGCTCCTGCTAGATCAAGTAGACTGGCTGTTACAACTTTGTTAATCCCTTGGCTGGTTAGTAGCTGAAGTATCTTTCTAGTGCTAGGAGTAAGAATTTCGCTAGCTTTTTGGCTTTTGCTGTTACGGATGGTTTCTTCGACATCGAATAAGCTTTGCTGCTGGTTCATATTTTTTATGTGTAAATAAATACTGCCAGCTAGAAATAGTTCTAACTGGCAGTGCTTTTTGATAATGGGTGTGTTTTGCTATGGCAGAAGTAGGTTATCCCAAACGCTTCTAGGAGTAACGTGATGCAGCAATTGCGTCCTTGCTTGAGTAAATTTAGCTAGCAATTGAGTGTTTTTTAATTTCTGCCACCAGTCGTGTTGCAGGTAGGTAAGCAGCCATAATTGTGTCTCGTGATTCCAGCTTGAGATGGAGTTACTCAAACTGAGTGCGTTGAGAATATCGTCAGGAGGTACTTCCAGTTGACTTGTGATTTCTTTTGAGATGGAAGCTAACATTGTGATGTTGGCGATCGCTTGACCAGGACTGCCTGAACTGATGGCTAGTATTTTTTCTGTTACCTCGATTTGTTGGTCTTTGAGGACAGAGATAACCTCCTCATCAGTTAACCTTTGGAAAGGTATGATTTGACACCTACTCTTGATAGTGGGTAATAGCTTTTGAGGATAGGACGATATCAGGATAAATGTTCCAGTTTTCGGTTCTTCCAGCGTCTTGAGAAGTTTGTTGGCGGCGGTAGGGTTGAGCATATCTGCTTCGTGGATAATCACCACCTTTTGCTTGGCCTTGACTGCACTAGTTGAAAGAAATTCGATTACCTCGCGCACCTGTTCTACTCGAATAGCAGGTATACCTTTCTGCTGGGAGGCGTTTTCGAGATGGGTTGGTTTGATTTGTAAGATGTCTAGATGGTTATTTTCTCCTGCCTTCGCGGAGCGACTCTCTCTTGGGAGTATTGCATTTGCCATCGCCAGAGCAGTTTTTCCTTTCCCTACTCCCTCAACTTGACTGCTAAATAGGTATGCAGGAGCAATTTTATTCTGTTCGATTGCTTCAGTCAGAAGAAGTTTGGCGGTATGCTGTCCGGTGATTTCTGTAAATGGGTTGTTTTTCATATCGTAGAAATTTCAGCAATTCGACTGGTTAGGTTGTCAACTCCGCTTTTGAGTTCGGCTTCGAGTTGTACAAGTAAAGTAAGGCTGTTTTTAAGCTTTTGAACGCCTACAAACTTGACTTCCTCTTTGAGGTAATACAATCTTTTGGGGTTTTTCAGTTCGGCTATTTCTGCAATCTTAGTATCAGATAATTTAGTTTCTACCCCAGATTTGGTTATTAACCAAGTGCGGAAAATAGAGGTAAGTGTTGCTACTATTTTGAGTGGGTGTTCATTATTATCTAGTAGTTTAGATACCTGCACTATTGCTAAACTTGGATGGTTTCTTAACATAGCACTAGTAAGCTTTATGTAGTCAGTATTATGATTACAAACGAGCTGTTTTACTTCCTCAATAGAGATTATTTGTTCGCTTGCATAAACAGCAAGTTTAGCGAATTCGCTATCGGCTCGTGCAGTATTATTGCCAATTGCTTCAGCTAGGTAATCTGTAACATCTGGCGTGAGTTTAACTTGATGGATGGCTGCATACTTTCCTATCAAGTTAACTATCCCCTTTTTATCCCAACTAGGGACGAGAGGAAACTCTTCTTGTTGGGCATATTTTAGGATAGTTTTTACTACTGTTCTGCGCGAATCTGGCTTTTTATTACCAGTAATTAATAGAAGGTTGCTTGAAGGTATTCGGGAAAGGTGATTTTCAAGTTCTTGGTTATTATCTTCATTTGATAAACTTCCAATTAGAGAGTCGCTGTCTGTATGAATAATTTTGTTACCTTCTCCAAAGGGCAAAGTCATAACCTCAGTAAAGACTTTGGCAGCAATATTTTTCTCATTTCCAGATAGCTTAACGTAATTGAAAGCTCTCCATTCCGCATGAACATTTTGATTCACTAGATAATCAATTTTTTGATTGAGTGAGTAGCTATCTTCGCCGTAGTATAGATATACAGTCATGATAGATTAGATAAACATTTATTTATCAGGCGTTAGTCGTAAGCGGTGGTTTAAAAAAATAAGAGTTAGTATTAGCTCTTTCCACATCCTCAGTATTTGTTATATAGCCGCTAGCAAAATATAGCGAGCAGCAAATACTTATACTTGCTGTACTGACTTCTGATTTGAGACTTTCTCAACAGAGTTCTCTACTGGTTGAGTACCCAAATATTTCCGCCAAGAATCCAATTGTTGGAGATATTCTATTACTCCACTAGAACCAGTTACCTCATATAGTGCAATAGCTGTTTCCCACTCCTTTAAGCTAGCTTTTTTCTTAGAAAGAATTTTGACTATAGCTCCTGGAAGTTTAGTCTCTTTACCAGGATCTAAATTTAGGTGTGATACCCTTTCTAGTAATAGTTCTTGTTCCGATAAAGGAACACTACCATCTTCGATGTTCATAGTATGAAGTTGGGCACTGATTCCTGATAGAGGAAGAGTATGCTGAATAATTTTTTTAACCTTCTTGGTTTTAGTATTCCTCCTTTTTGGTTTAACGATAACTGGGTTGTTTGGTTCTGCAACTTCGTAACACTGGGGAAGTTCTAGAGAAAGTTGACCTGTTAAGTGCCATAATGCACTTCGTTTTTCTGGCGGCGTGATTCGGTACGAGAACTCGGCTGTTTTTCTCGCATCGCCAAATTTTCTGAGTTTGACCCGCATTTTGTAGCTGATAATTCCTTGAATGTAGGTTTTTGGGTCTAATATTATTGGATTTGTATTTTCCCACCACTCAATTTCAACAACGCGATCGCCATCTAATTCATAGATATTTCTAACTCTGGCATTAGGATGAGATGCAAGGAATGAGTTCACCCAAGCCCTTTGTTTTTTATTAAGCCTGGGCTTGCGATATGAGGATTTCTTTTTCATTTAGTTACCTTTGTAATTGAAGAATGATATCTCCATTAATACATAAATAAATTAACGAACTTAATCATTTAATTAATGACTGATACTGTGTTTGTTAATCTGATTTTTGACGGCATACTTTTTATTTGTACTAATGCCTGAAAATGCTTTAATGAAAGCTAACTTGCTTGTAAGTATTTGTCATTATTTACAAATTATTGAAAATTTATGAATTGAAAAAAGACTTGATATTTATTATTTTCAGTGCTTAGGTTAAATATCAAGTTTATTCATCTAGAAAAGAGATAACTGACGTTCATTCCCTTCTAGTATTTCAGGAGCGGCTATTTTGAGGATTTCTTCTCGTCTTTTTTCTATAATGTCAAGATAGTATTGACGTGAATAGCTCTCATTAGTGCTAATATTAGTAATACCTCTGATTCCGTAATAGTAAATTACTACATCACCAGGCTTTCCTAATTTAAGAAGTTCTTTTTCCCCAATACGAATTTTGCGAGTAATGGAGAGTTTTTCTATTGGGTATTTCCCTGATAAAATCTGCGATTTGACTTCTCTGAAATATTCCTCTGCCGTGGATTGGTTTTGGATTAAGTAGGTTAGATATTCAACAGGAAATTCTTTCTCTAGCCTTGAGCGAGAACGGTTTCTCCAACTACCTTTGCGGATAATCCAGTTATCTTTCAGCCATAACAGATAGTTCTTAGTTCCCCTTTGCGGAATAAACATTGCATTGGCAATAAACTCTAATTTGACGGTTATCCCTTTGGGTAATTGAGACTGAAGTGTGGCATACACTTTTTCTGGGTTGGGGTGAGTAAAAAACACCCCGTCAGTATCAACTTCTACAGGGATTGCACCAGCTTGATTGATTACCTCAATCATGAATTGTAGGATGCGCCGACCGTAAGCTGTTACCAAGGCGGCTGCTTCCATATCGTTGAAGGCGAGTTCCGATGTTCCGAAGAACCCAAACTGAGAATTAGCTAAAACTTTGGTGGATTCTCTTTTTTCCTTGGCTACAATGTCTCCGGTGCTGGCAACTTGTTCCAACCTTGATTTCTCATTTACCAAATATTGCAAGATGCTCAAGCCGATTCGCTTTGTATCCTTATGAGAGACAATCCCTTTCGACAAGATGGTTTTGGGGTACATAGAACTGATATCGATGTATCCAACCTTTTTATATAGTCCTGGAATAGAGTAGGCTATCCCCCCTTGGAATTTATACTTACGGTCGGGTTTGGGTTTGTATCCTGGGTAGTGATGCGAGAATATTTGCTTCCACTTGGTGCCGTTACCAGCGAGGGCTAACTGCTGGAGGTTCATTCCCGGTACAACCAGTGCTTCATAGTGATATGAGGGTACAAGTCTGTTAGCTATGAGTTGCGTATCTTCCAAGTCGTAAATAAGGTAATCCTTGATTTTCTGCCATCCTCTACTACCAGAACTGGCTTTCCAGCAGGCGAGAATTTCTTCATAGGGGAGAACCAGTCGCGCTTGCTTACGCAATCCCATTTCCAGTACCACCTGTTTAAGCGATCGCCCGTTAGTAAGTTCTTTGGCGATAAAATCCCACCTGAGAACGCAGATAAAGATATCTACGTGCAGGCAGTTGCGGATGAATACCTCCTGAATTTCCAGTGGTTCGCCGCGTACTTGGGCAGTTCGGATAGTGCGCTTCTTAGATGCAATTCTAAATGGATGAGAAATGCCGTGTAACTCGCAGCGGGTGATGAGAAACGGTAGGTCAAATTCTGTTCCATTGTAGGTGTAAATTACTTCTGGTTTGCTTGATTCTAGGTGTTTGAAAAACTCCAGGAGGATTTTACTTTCGGCTTGATACATAAAGATGGCAATCTCTCCTATCTCCCTCATACAGCCAATTGCATAGATACGATTTTCTCTTGGGTTTATCCCTGCCGTCTCAATATCGACTACCAGAGTTTTGAGCGCTCCGTAGGTCGGAATATTTACTGTGGGATGCCACTCAGGTATTGGGGTAGTATCTGACCAGAATATGTCGAGTCTTTCCTCATCAACGATAATCTTATTACCAGATTTGGTAATAAAATCTCGGTGGTTGTAATTCATAATCTCCAAAATTAATTAATCTTTTTTGGCATGAATCCTTGTGGTTTAGTTGGTGGTTTTTTTGACGATAAAAATACCTCAAAAATCATGTCTAGATTATTAGGAAGTGCGAATATTGAAAGCGGCTGCGTATGTGGTTATTAATAAAAATTTTGACAGATCCCTTGCTGGTTCTAAAATGAAATTGGACGATCAAAGCTGACACGCCTTAGCTTATGCAAGACTTTAGACAAGAAATAAATGCCAGAGCTTCTATGGATTTAGAACAGCGAAGGACTTGGTATTCTCCCGTTGCTGATGTTTATTACAATGCAAGACCGCACTATCCAAAGGAACTAATTGATCGGTCTGTGGCTTTAGCCCAACTTGACTCAGATGCATCGATTCTTGAGGTTGGTTGTGGTCCAGGAAATGCGACGGTGGCTTTTGCTCAATTTGGTTTTTCAATGACCTGTATTGAGCCAAACCAGGATTTTTGTCATTTGGCACAACACAACTGCGATCAATATCCAAAAGTTACAATTTGCAATAATTCATTTGAGGAGTGGGAACTAGAAGCAAAACAGTTCAATGCCGTTCTATCTGCTAATGCCTTTCACTGGATACCGCCAGAGATTAGATATACCAAGACAGCATCGGCAATGTGCGATAACGGTTTTCTTATCCTGCTATGGAATCTGACCCCAGAACCGAAATACGAAGTTTACCAAGTTCTAGAGGAAGTGTATCAAGCTTATGCGCCCTCCTTTGTTCGATATGAAGGTGCCCAGATTCAAGCGGAGATTTTGAGGGGGTTTGAACAAGAGATTTTAGACTCCAATTGTTTTCAAGAGTTGGTTGTCGAGCAAACTGCGTGTGAAGTTACCTATAGCATTGATGACTACCTCAAGCTTTTGAGTACCTTACGGAAACTAGAGCCACAAGCCAAAGAGTTACTATTTGCAGGATTGCGCCAGAAGCTAGAAAAATTTGGAGATAGCGTACAACTCTCGTTTCTTTCTGCTGTTCATGTTGCCCGCAAAGCACCTGTGAGAGGTTAAGAGAATTGCACAAATGTCTGCTCGCTGCTGGTAATTTAAGTCCTGTACGAAGGCTAATTGCTTCAACTGGCATAATTTTAATCAGATACTTTCAGAATGCCAGTTGTTAAATTTTGTTGTGGTATTACTTGATATCTTAATTTTTTGCTTACAAGTCAGGACAGTCTTTATTAATATTGAGAGTTACTGCACAATGTAGATATTGCTGTAGATGCAAGTATACTATAAATGTAATTTTTGAATAAGCCTGAACAAATCTTTCCCCAAAGTTTTTATTGGGGAAAGTAAGTGTTTTTACAAAGTGACGAACATTTGAATTAGGCAGTTTGTAATTGAGACTTCATCTGAAGCTCTTGCACCAGTTGTACCCATGCAGGTGCTTTTTTACCTTTAATGGGAGTAAGATTGTTCCAATACCTTTCGAGTTCAGATTGGGATAAATGTGGGAGTTGTTCCTTACCCCAATTGATAGCATCTTGGATTGTTTTCCAATTAGCCCAAGGTTGTTTTTCTTCTTTGATATTGCTTAACTCAATGAGTGTCGCTTCCAACCAAAGTTTAGCTGCCTCTGAGTCACGCATTAACTGTTGTCTTGACATTAATAGGGCAATACTTGCCTGAATCTGGGTTAGTTCCCACATCTGAGAAATAGTAACGAGTTCCTGCCAAGTGTCTTCCTCCAGTTGAGTAATTTGTCTATTATCAGGGGCAGTTTTAGCCACTAGCAGGTCTTTGAGAAACCCAGTTAAACTTGAGTATATGACGAATGGGTTTTTGCCATACTCAATTAAGTCTTGGAGGATTTGTAAGTTAGCTGTTACGTCTCCTTTAGCAAGATTTTCGGTTAGGGTAAGTAGGTCATGTTCGGGAACAACACCTGATAATTCCCAAACCCAGTTTGGCGTGATTTCATCTACTCCCAGGTTGCTCAATTGATCGAGCAATACAAGACAGTTGCGAATAAAACCTCCACAAGATTTGACGATCGCCCAAATACCAGGTGCGTTAATGTTGATGTTTTCGTTCTGGGCAACTTCTGATAAATACTCAACAAGTGTTTCTAGTCCTACTCTCCTAAAATCAAACTTTTGACAGCGCGAGATGATAGTTTCAGGAACCTTGTGTATTTCAGTTGTGCAGAAGATGAAAACTACATGACGGGGTGGATTTTCAATTGTCTTTAGAAGCGCCTGCCACGATTGACTGCTTAGGGCATGACATTCATCAATAATGAAAATTTTGTACCTTCCCTCAACTGGTGCAAACTGGGTAGTGGAAATTAACTCGCGGATTGTTTCTACCCCGCTATTGCTGGCAGCATCTAACTCAGTTACATCCAGGGAAGAAGAGGCTGTAATTCCCTTACATGAATTGCATTCTCCGCAGGGCTTGGTTGTCGGTTCTTGGGTTGACTGACAGTTGAGGGATTTGGCGATGATGCGGGCGGTACTGGTTTTGCCTGTACTTTTGGGACCGTTAAATAGGTAGGCAGGTGCAATCTTCTGGAGTGCGATCGCCGTCCCTTGCGCGTCTCCTTTAGGAGAAGGCGGGCGTTGCGCGATCGCGGAGTGACTCCCTCCTGAGAGTATCGCATTTATGAGAGTGCGGACGATATGTTCCTGCCCGATAACTTCACTAAGGGTCTGGGGGCGGTACTTGAGATGTAGTGGTTGGTACATGATTTTGATGATAAACGGGTGTTTTATTTACTCCCTACCAGTGTGGTTGGTAGGAAGTTTGATTTTTTAGGCAGTCGCCGCTTCTTTTTTCGTTCGTGGCGATCGTGAGGTTGACTTACCTTTGGTGGTATCTTTCGCTACTATGGTTGGCGTTTCTACTTGAGGAGTTTCACTATCATCTGTTGCTTGTGCCACATTTGTTACTTCTTTAGTGTCAGACTCAGTTTGAGTGCTAACTTCTGTTACTTCTTCAGTACCAGGCTCACTTTGAGCGCTAACTTTTGCCTTTGTACTTTGGCTATTTACCTTTTCAAACCCCTGCTTGATTTCTACAGGCATTACCAGATACAACTGATTGAGCAGTCCTCCCATTGGGCAGACAATGACTGGTTGCGTGGGTTTGTTGCACCGCACCACTATTTCATCAGTACTGATATGCTTTAATCCTTCAATAAGGTAGTCGATGTTTAATCCAATACTGATGTTTTCTGAATTACTAGTTACTGATTTCATCAGTACCGAGTCAACTGCATCCCCGATATCAGTAGCTTCGGTATATAGTGTTGCCTGTGTAGCTTCCAATTCCCAGAGGATTTTGACAACCTTTTGCTTGCGTTCGGCTAGATAACCTACCCGCTTGAGTGCGCTCTCAAATCCCTTGCGCTCTAATGTAAATTCATACTCAAACGACCGGGGAATCAAGCTATTGATTTTGGGATATTCTCCCTCCAGAAGCCGGGAAATGACCTTTGTATTAGGAAGGCTAAACTCGATAGTTCTATCTGATAGAAGAATATTGCACACGCTCGTATCGGCGCTTTGAGAGAGAATTTTGTTTAACTCGCCAAGTGACTTACCTGGAACAGTGAAGTTGATTGGGTCAGAATATTCGCTATCGAGTGTTCCTGTTACTAGCGCTAATTTGTGACTATTTGTACTAGCAGCTTGCCACTTGTTGGTATCAATTTTGAAGTTGACACCAGTTAAAACCAACTTTGTTTCGTCGCTGCTGGCGCAATAGAGTGTCCCTTCAAGTGCGGCTTGGAGTTTCTTGGCACTTAAATTTATCTCTGTCGGATTTTCCCCCTTGGGAAGTGTTGGGAACTCGTCAGATTTTCCGCCAATTAGTCGGCACTTACCGCTATTGTGAGTAATTATGCAGGCTTGGTTTTCTACTTCTAGAGTAATTTCGCCTTTAACATTACTAACAGTATCGGTTAGTAGTTTGGCAGGAAGTGCTACCTGACCTGAAGTTTCGACGTTAGCGGTGGTTGTAGTATGAATTGTGAGGTTAAGGTTTGTGCCTGTTGCTGATACTATCCCGTCTTCATCTGCAATCAGTAAGATATTTCCTAAAATTGGGTCAGTGGGTTTAGGACTAATTGCGAGGTAAGCGGTTTCTAGAATTTCTGCGAGTTTAGATTGTTCAATTGTTAGTTTCATTTGTTACTTGGTTTTTAGTGGATGATTTCTTAACGGGCGCTATTTCTAGCACCCTTTTCGCTTAGATGAGGTAGTTTGTTTTAGTAAGGCAGTTTTTCTATCTCAGTACTGTATGCTGTATAGTCATGACCTGCTGTACTAGGAGGAAGTGCTGCTATTGGCATATCGCCTGCACCTATCAAGCGGTTATGTTCTGCTACAACGGTTGATGTTTTACCGATGCGGTGAGAGAATTCGGGATTTGCCTGCATTGTTGTTTGGATATCGATTTCTTTGCCTTCTGAGAAGAATTCGAGAAAATCGCTGCCATCGGGGTTTGGTGATTTGTAGGAAGTGACAACTGCTACCCAAGATTTATCTCTTTGGTTAACTGCTTCTTTCGGTTCAAGGGATGGTGTGAAGGTGGGTTGAAATGCACCAAGGCGATGAAACTCTGCACGTTTTTCAGCGACAGTTGTATCAGTAAATCGGGCGAATGCAACCTCTAGTTCGCGTTGGAACTGTTTGTAAGCCTCGCCAAATTTTGATGATGCAACGCCTTTGATTGACAAGACAATTGGTACTGAGTGCAGATTGTTATTATTTTCATCGACAAGTTGCAACAAGTAGAATCGTCTCAATACTGCGGCATCTTTGCCGAGTACTTGGTACATTTCGTACCCATCAGGTGATTCGTACACCCCCACAATTTTGCCGTCATCGCGTTGTTCAATATATCTGGGAGAAACATCAAGAATGTGCATTCTGGGTGATTGCAACAACACTCCCATTTCTGGCGTACCACTGGAGAAGGTGTGCTTGTGTGTTGGTTCTTGTCCTTGCCAGTTAATTGCTGCTAAATACTTATCTTTTATAAACAACCCAACTTTTTCTGCTTCCATGTGGTTGATGACTTGGCAGATGCAGATATTGCTAATCGGCGCATTGTACTCAGGATTGGCAAATTTAGAAATAGCTGATTTACGCTTTTGTATGTTATTACTATTCTGGGCATTTACTTGAGGGGCTTCTGATTGCGCTGCTGTTACTGCGGTTTCTTCAGTGGCGGAAGTATTTGGCTGTGTTTGACTTTTTGGCATAATTTTGGCTAGTTGAAACCAAAATTCCATGCGTATGCAACAAAGTCGTGGTCAAAAACTCAAGTCGTCTGGTAAAAAACAACTTGAGCAGGTATTTTTTGACTTCATTAATTAATATTTATCTAACTAGCTCAAGAAATAGATATTACCCATTTACCCAAGCCCGTGATGATTAGCGCTCGCCTACTGCTTTCCTTGTTACGCGAGACTTTACCTCTTGCCTACTTTGCCAATGCGTAATATTAATTCTCAGCAATTCTAAATTTTAAAAATCATAAGGCATTATGCCTATAGTTTGCCTGGGGCTAGATTTACCAAGCTTGCCTTTACAGGCTAATTATATAGGACTCATATTTGATTTTTGAAAAACAAATTTGCTTATAAGCTTGCAATACAAAGGTTTATTCCTCAGTATACTTAGCAAGAATCAAGTCGGATTCCTATATACCTTTTTATACAGATTCAGTATAAGTCATAACTATGTTAGTTTTTTCTCAAACTGGGAACTCTAAATATTAATAAGGAATAAAGTATTCTTTTTCGAGCATATTTACAGATGGTCAACAAGAGAACCCAGTATAGTCATGACTTTTTCATCTAGCGGTGCAAATTTTGATAATTCAATCCCCTCAGGTTGTGTTTTGCTTGATATTGAACGCCAGAAGTTAGAAAATAATAAATGGAAGCTGTCTGAAATAGCTTTAATCCATACTGGTGGAGAGGAATACCATCAAAGACCAATCACTCTCACTACTTTAAACCGTGTTTTAGACAGGATTGAAGAAGCTGAAATTATTGTTGGGCATAATATTCGCCGTCATGACATACCTAAACTTTATAAGTATACTAAACGCAAACAACCGCCAGAATTAGCTGCAAAAATTTGCGATACTTTAGAACTATCCTGCCTATTCCTTGTTGGGCAACCGCAACACAAGCTCAACAAGCTTTACCGTAAAGAGTTAGGACTAAATGATCCATTAGAAGATGCTAGGGAAAGTTACGCGATCTACAAAAAGATATGCGAATCTCACTCCTCTTTGCCTCTTATTGTACGGTACTGGGCGTGGGAATTACTTCCTGATGGCTATCCCTGCAATCTTATTCCCCGACTTTCATACGTAGAAGAAATAACGTGGGAAAAGCTCCAGAAGCGCCAGCCGATGTTGGATATTCCAGGTTTACAAAGCTATCTTAACGGATTGCCAAGGCACAACATCAAAAATTTAGGAGCAATAGTTTTTCTAAATTGGTTATACCAGTTTAATGAGTCAGAGGTTCGCCGTCCAAATTGGTTAGAGTGTAAATTCCCAAGCTTTGGTGAAGCTGAAAAGAATGCATTTCCACTTCCATTGGATGAAGTTAAACTTTCAAAGGAACTAAAACAGTTCTTTGGCTTTGAAACATTTAAAACACATCAACTAGAAATTGTCCAAGCACTGCTAAAAGGGAAGACAGTTCCTTTAGGTATCTTGCCCACTGGAGGAGGTAAAAGCATAATTTTCCAACTTCCAGCCCTTATCTTTTCCAAATATTATCGAGGTTTGTCTATCATTGTTTCTCCCCTTCAAGCATTGATGGCAGATCAAGTACAAAATTTGAAAGAGAAACTGAAAAATCAACAACTATCTGAGTATGCTGAACGGGTAGAACTACTTACAGGAGCACAGTGCCTTGAAGAACAACGCCGTATTATTGAAGCCCTTTGGAATGGACAAGTAGATATTCTCTACTTATCTCCTGAACGATTGCGGCAACCAACAATTCAACGTATTCTTAAACATCGTCTTCCTCATCTGTGGGTACTTGATGAGGCTCACACTTTGTCTCAGTGGGGATATGATTTTCGACCAGACTTTTTACGAATTGCCGAAAGTCTTCAGAAATTTTACAAAAATGGACAGAATACTTCTATTCGTTGGGGTTTTGTTACTGCTACCGCAACACTCAAAGTTATTGAAGACCTGGAAGAAGCTGTAAAAAAACTTGACGGATTATGCTCAGGTTCTTTAGAGCGTTTGCCACTTGATGGAAAATCTTTTCAATGGCGTGACGAAATCAAAACTCATATAGAAATTGTGGAAAGACCTAAGTCACTTGATGATATCCCAGACTCAGAGCGACTTGAGAAGACCAAAGAATATCTAAAAAAACAGCAAAAAGAATATATAGAAAAATATCCTAATTTGGGTTTGGGTGTTGCTATTGTTTATGTTCCTACTCGCCGTATGGCAGAAAAATATGCAGAGCATCTTAATCAAGCTGACTTTAAAACAACCTATTTTCACTCCCGCATTTCTAACAAACAGCAAGTCTTGGAAGATTTTAAAGCCGGAAAAATAGAAGTAGTAGTCGCAACTAACGCTTTTGGTATGGGTATTGACAGAGAAGGTATCCATACTGTTATTCATGTTGCACCACCTGCTACCCCAGAAGCTTACGTACAAGAAATTGGTCGGCTTGCCCGTAACCAGGGGGAACGAGGTTCAGCTTATCTATTTTGGCATCAAGATGATTTTAATTGGATATTTGAGCAACAAGGGCGATCGCAAATTAGTTTTCAGGCTCTCAAAAGTTGCTGGGATTTAATTCGACCCCGACTAAAAACTCAAGATGCTTGGATAAGTACTTTGGATTTAGCGAAACCTTTATCTTTAGAAGAGCCAGAAGATTTAGAAATATTAGAGACTCAAGCACGGGTTGCTATCTTCTATTTGGAAAAAGCTGGATTGATACGGGAAGGAGAATCTTGTCCTTGCTACCTGAATATTTACTTGAAACGGGAACTTAACTTAGAAGAAATTGGTAAATTAAACGGTGATGCTAATAAATTAGCTTTGTTCTTATTTGATATTGGTTTTAGAAGAACTCAAAGTAGTATTAAACTAGATGTACGCGAGGTATCTTTAGTAACGGGAATTTTACCTCCATCTGTGATTAAGACTGTGCGTAAATTGGTTAATCTTGATTTAGTAAATTGGGAATATAAAATCGCTTTTAAATTTGAAAAGCAATCTAATAAAAAGCTGGAACAGTTTAAATTAAGCACTGAAGCCTTTTTGAATTGGCTCCAGTCCGAATCACCAGAAATAGATGAAGAAAAATCTATATTGCTTCACGTAGAAGCTTTAGAAGATAAATTAGGCAAAAAAGCACATATTGCATATAGTTTGAAGATTTTAACTCAACTAAAGTTAGCTACTTACACTAAAGAAAGTCGTGATACAACTCGCCTATTTCTGAAAACCAAGAAAACACTAACTCAGTGGTTAGAGAGCGCAAACAAAATTTGGGAGAAACAATGGCAAGAAATTGACTATGTTGAAAACATTCTAGATAAGTTATTTAAGGACAAAAACTGGAAGCGGGAAGATAGTCAACTTCTTGATTTAGCAGAATTAGAAACACGCATCGATATTCTTGAATATCCAAAATTAGACCTTTTGAAAGTTTTAGCTTTCATGCAACGTCTAGGAGTAGTTGTTTTAGGGAGAGGAGATTTAGGTAATTTAATGCTTTATCATTTGCTTCCAGGAAAAGACCGAAAAAACTGGTATGAGGGAGTGTACCCACCTCTGGATGAACACTACACACAACGGCGTAAACGCATTGATATTATGCGCCAAGTCTTAGAAGCTGGAATGCAAGATAAAGAAGAACCAATAAAACTTATTCAAATATTAGAAGATTACTTTACCCTTTCTCTGGATGAATTTTCTCAACGTTGCGGAGAAATACACGGGAATCCACCAATTGTGGAAACAATTATAGAAAATCTCAATCCAACCCAAAAGCGGATTGTTACAGACGATCAAAGTCGTGCATTATTGGTATTGGCGGGGCCCGGTTCGGGTAAAACTCACACAATTGTAAGTCGTGTAGCTTATTTGGTATCAGCGAGAGGTGTTCCACCAGAACGTATTCTAGTTTTAGCTTACAATCGCACAGCTGCTGCCGAGGTGCGGAAACGGCTGCACCAACTTTTAGGTAAGCGTGGAACGCTGGTAGATGCTTTAACTTTTCATGCACTTGCAGCTAAACTGACAGGACTTAGAAGTAAAGGTGAGGGGGGTTTTAAGTGGTTGTTAGAGCAAGCTATTATCCATCTTCAGGAAAATCATCCTGGATACCAATATATTTTGGTGGACGAGTACCAAGATATTGATAAATTACAATACGACATAATTACCCGATTAGCTGGATTTAACCATCAGGATGAAGACGAAAGCCAAAAAAGCTTCTTAATGGCTGTGGGTGATGATGACCAAATTTTATACGAATGGAATGGTGCAAGTGTTAAGTTTATTCGCGATTTCTGGAAAGATTACGACGTACTAAAAAAAGACGTAATTCCTTTAGTACAAAATTATCGCTCTCGCCCAACTATTGTTGAGTTTGCTAATAGTTTTATCGAAAAGGCGATCGCTCCAATAAACCGACTCAAGGGAGTCAACGAAAGAATACAGGCTGTTAACACTCAGCAGCCCGGAAAAGTGTTTTGGGGAGAGTATAGACATTTGTACGATGCGGCTGAGTGGATTACTGAAAAAATAGCCGAAATTTTGACTCGACCTGGTGAAATTCAAAAAGAAAAAATAGCAGTTTTGGCACATCGCTGGGAAGACCTGCGTTTTTTACAGCATGTTTTGCGAGATAGTTGGGGAAATGACCAAGATATTGCTTACCAGTTATACAACACACAAGATAATTTACGTCCTATCAAGAGTTGTGTCGGTCAAGCAGTCCTACACCGATTACGGGAAAAACCTAATCTGCATGTTTCTAACCCCCAAGCCCATCTTGAAGAATTACGCCAAGAATTGGGTTATAGCGATCGTGATGCTGCTTGGTCATCATTGCTACAGGCTTTGTCAGGTTGTTTACAGATGACACAAGAGGATATGGCATACCTCTTAGAAGAAGCTCGTCCTGTACGACCTGGGCAAGTGATTCTATCCACCTTTCATAGTGCCAAAGGTTCAGAATTTAGTCACGTTTTTGTGTTGGAAGATGGTTTTGTACATAAGAGTAAGCTAGAAAGTCGTGCTAGGGAGTTGTACGTAGGATTCACAAGAGCCAAGGAGGAATTATATATACTCTTCAGTAAGAATAAGGATTCAACACACCCAATATTATTGGATATTTTCAATAGTATGAACTCTCATCAACATATTCAGAATGTTCAGATAGCTCAAGTTAATTTACCCCCTAGTATTCGCTATCAATGGTTTCTAGATCCAAGAGACTTATATTTAAGCCAGCCGAACGTCACAAACCAATGTGGGCGTGAACGGATAAAAGCTTATGCTCGTGAATGGGGACAACTTTACTTAATGCCTCAAAATAATGGTTATACTCCCTATGAAGTTTGCTGGAAAGATTTGAAAGATAATAATGTTGTAGCTGTTCTCTCTAGAAGAGGAAAGGAGCAGCTACAGAAACATCTTAATGTCAATAAACATTTAGTTGTAAGCGGTCATACTATCTTTCGTGTTGAGCGAGATGATAAGTTTTTTCCAAATGCGGGTGAACAAGGACATGAGGATCACCACTATGTTGTTTTACCTTACTTTGAGGTAGAAGAAGCATTGTAATCAAGAAGTTATTTAAGACTTTGCGGTTTATTTGGGTTTAATTTCAAGCATTTTATTAGTAAGTTTGGTGACATTACTGACTTTCCAACCAGCAAGCTTGCACTTAGTAACTGCTAGTTCTAATTCTTGCTGTGTAAGGATTTTGTATCTCGCATAGTTTCCGAATTTAGGGAAGATGTACGTGACATACCTAGTTTCATCAATTTGGCAGTACGCCATGCGCTTGTAGTACACTATGGTTTAATTATTTTGACGATCCTAGTAGCTACATTTGTAGGGTTATTTGAACTCAAAAAGGCATCTTTATCTACCAACTCGACATAGCTCTTATTGCTCTGTAGCCACTCTTTGAAGCTTTGATACTTCCGGTTGAAGAAAACCGATTCAGGGACGACTGAAACTAATACACCACCTGATATAACTAACTTCCAAGCTTGATAGATATGCTCGACAAGTTCGCAAAATGGAGGATTCATGATACAGGCATTGTATAAATGACTGGGGTTAAACTCCAGAAAGTTTTTCCCTACAAGATTAAATCCTTTGAGTTCTAAAATTTGTCGTAGGTTGTAATTCACCTCAACTACCTCTAATTGAACATTTGGGTAAGTTTGAGTGATATACTCAGCAATATTTCCGCTACCAGCGCTAGGCTCTAAAATTCGCCAATTTGCTTCAATATCTGCCAGTTGAACAAGTCGTTGACAGACTGATTTGGGAGTAGGGAAGAAATCTTTATCTTTCATTCCAATGATTTCTAACTCAAGCTTATTAAGTTGTTGCTTAGTAGTATCAATTGCTTCAGGTTTTACTACCTGTTGAATTTCTGTTATTGCTAATATGATTTCGCCTGATGTATTTAACCCCGCGCGACTGAGAGATTTTACCCAGTCTTGGTAATATTCGCCTTTTAGTATTTCTTGGATTTTCTGGCTAGGTTCTCCACTTTGAGAAATCCTAAATAGCACTTCCACCTGTGATTTACGAGATATACCGCGTAGTATTGGTGGGATATTTCCTACTTCCCACATTTGTGCGATCGCAAATAGCCAAGACTGGATAATCTCAAGTTCAATTCCTTCTTGGATTATCCCTTGAGCTATAGTTTTACGGCGCTTTGTTGCCCTTTGATTCCCAATACCAGGATTTTTCTTTTGGTCAATAGTTGACTGCATTGAGGCAGCTAGCTTGCGGAGAGTTTCTGCTTTTTCTAAGTTAGGAATATTGAAAATATCTAGTGATGAGTTATCCTCGTTGTAAGACAGATTCAGTAGAGATAGTTGCATTGCTAGATTCCTTTAAATCTTTAACGGCGCATTTAAGAATTAGGGAGGTTGGTACATTCCAAGTTTTTACCTCCCATTCAGTAGCTAATCGTTCGGAGTGACGGATAACTGCACTACTACATTTGTTTTTTCGGAGAAGCCAATCTCTAAACTTTTCGGCTTGTTCTTTGGTATCGAACCCGAAATAGCTGGTTTTCCGGTTTCCCAAGGGATCAGTAATAGTTGCTACCCGACGTGAGAGAATATTGAGTGTCCAACCACCGTTAGAAGTGAGTTCGATTTTAGTGATATTTAATTCTGTTGGATTCATAATTCCACTTCAGGAATTGCTGCTAAATATTCCGTAGTTGATATTTCTCTTGCCAGCCATTTATCATGTGCTTCTTGAGGAGTTATTTTATCGGCTAAATGTTTATTTTCATTGTTGTCTCCTATAAAAGGAGCGATTGTTTCTTCTAGCCGTTCTTTGAAAGCCAAATGTTTATTTTCAGAGTAAGTAAACTGGTAAATGCTATCAGTGTTGATGAACAAGTAAACTAGGCTAATTTGTTCTAATGGCATTCCAGTCCTTTCGTGAAGGAGAAATAATCTCAATTGGGTTTGCCACTGGCTCTCAAGAATTTCAAATTTAGGAGGTTTTTGAATTGTCCAGTCAAACCCAACTACTTGATTTTCACCATAGATAATAAGGTCGCACTCGCTATATAGAAGGATATCGTGATATAAATATTGAATTTGGGCGCTCCATTGTTTGTTTCCAGGAATGTTTAGAAAAGGTTTTACCTTATCGACCCAGTTATTAATTTGGGGGTATTCCTTTAATAAAGATTCGACTGGTAGCCCTAACCCAACTTGTTGCATGACGAGATGAAACTGACCTCCAGCAACTTCGGATTCACTTTTTAGAGTGAGATTAGAATAATTTTTCGATGATAGACACTCTGGATGATGTTCGGCTAGCTCAAGTATTTTGTGATTGAATCGATTCATAAAAATATATCCCAAATTTGCTTTTTGGGATAAATATGCGTGAGCTATTTGTGGTGATTTGTCTACGGTATATAGTATTTTTTCAGATTGTCGATGCTTGCGTATAAACTTCGGATTGACATTGCTTTGAGGTCAAAATAACTGGCGAACTTTTTCAACCCTCCCGTAAGGGTTAATTCTAGTAAGTACTGGGCTGCGATCGCACTCGTCATTTTATTGACAAATAGCGACTGATAATTTCGTGCTTGAATTTCTGCACATGAGAGGTTGTTGTCAGTGAGTTCTTCCAGTTGAGGAACTAACAATTCCGGGTGAACTAGCGCCGGGGAGGGAAGATGCAACCAGAATTTAGGTTTGTCTGAGTTATTGGCAGCTTGAACTATATCAAAATTAGAGTGCGTTCCAACTATTATTTGGCCGGAGTGGTTGCTGTTTCCACAATCCAGCCAAAATAGCGATGCTGGCTCATTTGCACTGTTCAGTTTGAGAACTGAGTGAATTTTGCTCCTGGCGGCGCTGTTATCCACACAACCAATAATTACTGTTAGGGTGTTCCATGAATTGGTGGTGCGAATCATATCTTCTTCAAACCAGTCGCAAATGGCTGTAATCTCTATTCCATACTTGGCGCTGCATCTTGCAGCCAGTGTTTGTACCTTTGGTAGCCCAATTTCAGCTTGTTGATAATTTTGGCGGCTGATATTCTTGAGTTCGACAGTATCACCATCGACGATCGCAAAGTTAATTTCTTTTCTAGTGTGCTGGAGTTGCAGAATAATTCGACATAAATCTTCTGCAAGAAACCCGCCTGTTCCTCCTACTCCTACTAAAACAAAGTTGATACGAGTATGATTGCGAGGTAAGACTGGTAAAGCTTGTTGGTAAGCAGTTAATTCGAGCATTTTACTTGTGGCGGAAGTTCAAATATTTGATTAGGATTGATGTCGAAAAAGTGATTGTATATCCCGATGCGGGTATAGATTGTGGGAATGATATTCAGTGTGCCGATGATCGCGAACACTCGAAATTTACCTTTTTCTTCTAGATTGTCCGCACTTGAAGGGTAAGCAGCTAGAGTTCCATGACTGTGTATTTCCAATAGCCCATCTGTATAGCTTTTATCGAGTGCGCTTTCTAAAGATAGGACGTGAGTAGAAGACGCAGTTTGCAGTGGCGTGTGACACCACCATTGGTTGTTTGTCACTCCCAAGTAGAATAGGATTTCCTGTTGGGGGTTGATACTGGCAGCATTGATAATATCAGTGATTACAAGGCTTGGAACTTTTGGGACTTTCAGGCGAAAGTAGGGTTCAAGGGGTTGGAGTCCAGCAACTTGAGTTTGAGTTAGTTGTAAGCAAACCTCTAACTCGCGGCGGTGCGATCGCAAGAAAAGCCCATTTGCTGCCAGCCAGTATTCCTGAAGTTTTTGGCTGTAGGGAGGAAAATTATTACTTGTAGCGAGGTGATAACCGATAAAGGGATTCATGGGATAAACTAAATCTACGTAAAGTTATACAAAAAGTAGACTTGTCTTTAATTGCTGGTTTCTTCTGTGCTGGTTACTGCTTTAGAGCGTTGACAATCAGTTTTTGTTTCGAGATTTTCCAGCCACCAGAGCTTAACCGTACCGACTACCCCTGTCGGTGATATTCAGCTTCAAGTTTCAGTGCTTTTGCTTTAAATTTAGGTAGAAGCCACCCAAGATTTAGAGCATCACTCACAGACGAACCTATAGAAGCCAAGTACCGGACAGTCCGAGTTAATAACTCAGATTCAACATCATTTGATTTCATGAATCGGGTAATGTTGTTGTCTGTGCCTCGAACGCAGATATTTATTGCCGCGTTCAAATCAGCTTGTATCACGTCCCCCGTGTAACGAATAAAGCGATCCCCTTCCCGACGACCTAAAAGCAGGGTGGTTTCATACAACGAGAGAAAAATAATAATGATTTATAGAGGGTGGAGAAAAATGGATAACTAACAAGTATGAATCTCGTCGAACAA
>NZ_JBALDP010000067.1:0-4381 GCF_036917355.1 Nostoc sp. | reverse complement strand
TCTCTTTTTTGGCTAATGATGTCTATTTTGATTCTCACTTTACTTTTTTCTCTCCGTAATTTCCCTTTGTGACAGTTAGGGGTGCGGAAAGTAGGTTACAATATCTCCAATTTCAATTTTGTAAACTGACAAAGAATTTCCTTTGTCTTCATTAATGTAAATTGGGTTGTCTAAATTAAGAACACCATTTTTGATGTTTCTAACGACTAAATGAACAAATTCAGTCGGCTCGTTATTTTCAGAATAGTCTAACTTAGTTATTGGTTTACCTGTTTCAAAATTAGAAACATAATTTTTTAGAAAACGACTTGTTTTTCCAACCGATTTATTAAAAACTATATAGTCAGCATCACATCTTAGATACTGGTCTGTTCTCAATTCAGAAAGTTTTACTTTAAAACCTGTTACTCCCATATCACTTCCTTCCTAATGTTGTCTAATATGATTAGTAAGTTGGTTGTGCGAAGCACAATATCATCACTTTTATAGCGAGAAAGCACACCATTTTTGAAATGATTGATAAGCTCGATATCTGTTCTTTCTACATACTCAGCCTTTAAAGCGTCATTTTCATAATACTTCTTTAAAATTTCAATCACCTGTGATTTTTCAGCTTCTACCTGTTCAATTTTTGAAGTCAGTGCTTCAATATCGCTATTGAGTTTTTCCACTTTCTTTTTCAGTGCTTCGGTTTCTTTATTTTCAATTTTCTGATTTGTAGCTTCCAATTCTTTTTTCAGTTCGTCTAACTGCTCTTTCAAAATCTTGATGTCCTTATCGTAGGTTTCAATAATTTCCTTTGTTTTGAGCGTATTAGGTGCATACTCCAAATCATAAAGGTCGTTTGGCATTGGGTTTTCGCCCCGTTTGGTTCGTTTGTAGCCCACATTTTCGGCTTCTGCCATAAAAATATCAAAATCCATTTCTTTTGCTACTTCGCCAAATACCCACCAAGCATTGTAAAAGCCAAATACATTGGTTTCCTTTTCAAACTTTGATAGACTGTCTATTTCTTCACTGTATTTGGCAAGTAACTCTTTCGGATCTAATGCTTCATCTTCGGGGGTTATGTAGTCCTTCAAAAAGCGTTTGATATTGGTTTTGATGTTTTCCAAATCTTCTTTGTTGATGACCTCAACAGCTTTCTTGTCTTCATTCTCCAAAAGTTTATTCAGGTCGGTAGTGAGTTCCTTTACCCAAGCATACTTTTTACTTAGTTTGGCTTCATTTACAAAATAGTCATAATAGCGAACTATACGGGTTTTTAGCTTTGCCCATTCTTTGCCGTACTTGTCCCAAAGCTCGTTCCATTGCTCTACCTGCTTTTTAGTTTTCTTTTGAGCAAACAGAAGGCTTGTTTTGGTTGAAGTATATGGCTCAAAAGTTAACTGCGGAAGACTTACAATAGCTTTTATATTGAAGTATTTGAAAAGAAACAGTCGAATATATTTGTTCTCGGTGGTATCAAACACATTTTCGGGAAGCACAACACCCAATCTGCCCCCTTCTTTAAGTAGTTGGTAATATCTTTCAATGAATAAGTTTTCAGAGTTCTTTTTATCTCCGAAAACAAAAGCGTGTTTTACTTCTCTTTGGGTTTGTCTATCTAAATCAACGCTAAAAGGTGGGTTGCTTATGGCAACATCAAATTTTGCGTTGACTTCTTTATCGTTGTAAAGCGGTTCTGCATTAGCTGTTTCTAAATAGTTAGGTGAAGTCTCTTTTACATAAAACCGGAAAGGCAATAAGCCATCTTTTACAAAAATATTTGTTGATCCGTCACCATGTAAAATCATATTGACTTTTGAAGAAGTACCTAAATCAAAGTTAATTTCAGTACCATATAGATAGTATCTTGCCCATCTATTTTCTTTGCTTTTTTCATCTATTTTTCCAAACAGTTCGTCCAAGCGTTCTTGTGTTTGCCTGCTTGTTTTGATTAGATGTCTTTGTTTGTATTTTACTTCTTTGGTAATGAGTTTCATTGCTTCTACCAAATATGTTCCACTGCCTGCCGACGGGTCAATGATGAGCGGTAATTCTCTGTCATTATTCAGCCGTTCAATGGCCAACTTATCCAATTGCAAAGCATAAAGCAAAAAGTTTACGATTGGGGTAGGGGTAAAAAACTGCCCTTTATTTTGCTTAAAACCGTCTCTGGTAATGCTTTCAAAAAAGTCCCCAAGTATATCTTTGCCATCCAATGAACTACGACCTTCCAAAAACGAAAAGCTCTCTAATGACTGAACGGTGTAAATGAGTTTGTTTATTGGAAACTTGTTTCGGTTGATTACATTATCATCATCAATTTTTTGCTGTTCCGAAACATTGAGTTGTTCTTTTAATGCTCGTTTATAAAGCTGGTTTATTCGATCATAAACCTTTTCTGCTCCTTCAATATGGTTTCCGTATTGGTAAATCTGAAAATCATATTCTTTACCGTCTTCCTTCTCGTATTCATCCTGAATTTTGGCAAGAATGATGTTTACAAGCGAATAGAAAATTTCACTGTCGTTTGTTCCACCGCCACCCCAAAGTACATTGTGTAGGTTTCTTCCCAAACCTTCAATTTCTTCACGATTGATTTTGGTTCTTAAATCATGCTTTTCGTGCCCTTTGATTAAGGGCTGTTTCTTTGGCTCTCCGTAACCTGCGGTAATTTCCATTCCAATGGAAATAAAGCCGTCATTTTCCCAATCTGCGTAGTTGTGGTATTTCTCAAAGTCAATGACAATTGCTTTGTCTAAAATGCCTTCATCTTGCAAGTCGGCAGTATAGTAAACCAAATATTTTACTTTGGTTTTGTAGTTTTTTTCTTCGGCTTGGGCTAATGAAAATAGTTGTCCGTCAATATCTTTTTTGTCTTTTTCAAACTTGTTTGGTGCTTTAGCTTCAATGAAAAAGAAGGGATTTCCTTTATCATCTTTTACAATGATGTCAATTCGGGGGCTTAGTGTGCTGTGTCCTCCCTTTACTGAATATTCTTTTTCAATTTCAATGTTTTCAACTTTATAGTCAAGTTCATTAACCAAACGGTCTATAAGAAATGCTCTTACAATTTCTTCGTCACCCGTTAGTGATTTTAAAACTCTGTTTCGCTTTATTTTATCGGAATACTGAACAGTCATTTTTTCAATGTTGATTTTGGCAACACTATTTTTTTGCTTTATCAATTTCTGTTCAGTTAACTCTTTCCAATTCTTCATTTACGTCTCTTTGCTAAAATTGATTTTTCCGTTGCATTCCTACGGCCTAATTTGGACTGATGCCTAATAAGCCTTGAGGTAAATAACTGAGATCGGGCTAGTCAACAGAATGTTTGGACTAGCGATCGCACTTTTGAACCAGAAGATGCAGAGCGATCGCAGATACAATCATAAGTAAAAGGCAAGCTGGTAGAAAATGACTGAAATTATCACCTTTTAACTAACTAACAGCAAAGTCTGTATATTTACGCACAGATGGCAACTGAAAACCTAAAACAATATCCTCTTTTGGGACACCTAATTCGACCAATTCATTCGCAATCCCTACCTCTGTTCCATCTTGCTGAATCCAGATTTTCTCGTCAATAATATCTAGATGCAGAACAGGCCCATATATACGGTCTTGCTCGTGCCAACCTACATAAACTAATTGATAATGATCGTGTTCTGTATCATAAATTGTCTGTGCTTGAATGCGATTATCCCAAACAATACTAGCGTGTTGTTGAAGTAAATTCTTAATATATTGTCGATATTCGTCTAGCTTTGCCATTGGTCTATTACCTCCTGTTCAATATTGTAAATTACTAAACAGAGTTGATTAATTTGAATAACAGATTGGATAAATGGAAGTAGAAAAAACTCATTGTAAACAGTACTAGGAACGGCTAAATATAAAGTGCGATTTGCTTCTTTTTTTTTGTAAAGCAATTCGATAAATAATAAATTGTCCTAATGCAGCATAAAGTTCTGTAATTTTTGAAGGACTCAAAAAACTTTTAATTTCAACAGCTATTTTTTGCCCTTATTTTTCGGCTGCAATAACTTTTTCTGCTCCTAAATCAATATATAGCTCAAGGGTTCCCGCCTGGAGGGTATAAGGATCATGAGTGATTAACCACCCTTCTTTCTCAAGTGCTGTCTTGACAACTGTATGAAAAGCATCTTTAGCAGACACGGGTTTAATTCCAATTTATGGTGGTGCTTGATTTAAGAATTTCCATTTTGTTTATACATTGACAACCTAGCGAAACTTTTTTTAACTAAATTTAATATAGTTCTGTTTCTTCTCGCCTGTCTACTTACCCCTCTTCTGTCACTTTCCGAGTATTCTGAATAAAAGGATTAAAAGAAAAAACTCTGGAAGGTAAGCAGGGCAATGGATGTAGAATTAC
>NZ_JBALDP010000066.1:0-7729 GCF_036917355.1 Nostoc sp. | reverse complement strand
ATCTCCGCGTCTAAATTTTGATTGATGATGTATCAAAAAAATGCCTCACATCAGGTCGTGTAAATTTATTTTTTACTGCTTGTGAGAAATCCGGGCTAGCTGTAGTAGCTCAACAATACCCAAGAATCTTATTTGCATTCTCGGTTCGGCCAAGTTTGGTTCAGCGAATTTCTCTACCGAGAAATATTGATTGGATTTGGTTGAGAGGCTCGGATGCACCACTTGCTTCTGTTTTTAAGGCACATTGTCAAATTAATGGCATTCAATGTCCACCTCTTCTGCGGTGGGCTTTGCGAACCCCACTAGCAATTCGCCTTTTTGCTGAATTGTATCGAGGACAAATAATTGACAACATTTCAGAACAAAATTTTTCCTTAGTCGAATTAATTAAGCGGAAAATTAATAACGCGGAACTTTCTATCAGGGAGCGTGAAGGTGAAGACTGGCCTAGAGAGATTAAACCAGTTAGTGCTTCTCTCCGTGCGATCGCAAGCTTGATCAAAGGCATTATCTGCATTTTCTAGGGTAAACTGTAACCAATTTTCAGAATACCAAGAGGTTTTGTTCAGATCGTTTTGGCAGAAGGTATCAGATAAAATCAGTTTTGTAGCTGCCAAACATTTGGCTAATTTTTCCTGACTCATCTTGATTTTCTGAGTGACATCTTCTTTTAGCGGACAGTCCGGCGAATCTAACTCCAGAATTTGGTTCATGGAATTTTCCAGATATAAGCCAGTGTGTGCCAGCCAAATTGAATACACATGAGATTTAATTAAATACTGGTTTGCTAGTTCTAATTTAGGCGGGGCAACGACACCAGCAACCATTTGACTTTGACGTTTAAAGAAATATTGGTCGTGACCGCTACCAATGGAGGCATAAGTAATTACTAAAGCTTCCTGTCCACTTCTGCCGGCGCGACCACTGCGTTGGGCATAGTTGGCTGGACTGGGGGGAACATTCCGCAGATGGACAACGCTGAGGTCAGAAATGTCTATCCCCAATTCCATTGTCGGGGAGCAAAATAAAGTTGCTAATTTGCCATGACGGAATGCGTCTTCTCGTTTCTGGCGGTTTTCGTTTTTTACCTGTCCGGTATGTTCTCGCCCTTCTAGTGCTTTAATTTGATGAGCGTTAGTTTGGTAGAAGTCTTGAAAAAATTGGTTGACAGAAGTATTTCTGTCGCTACCCTGCAAACGACGGGAGGTTAAAGGGTCGGGGGGAATTTCACTTAATTTTGAGGCAACCCAGACCATTGAATTAATTTTTAGTTGGACTTCTTCTTCCTTTTTGTATAAGTAACCTGCATCTGTCAAAGCATTTACTAGAGCATTAATTAATTGGTTATAATCTGACTCTGGTAAAGGTTTTTGCAACCAATTCCATGCCCGATTAGAACGCAGAAAGCGCCCGATTTCACCACGAAATGTCAGCCTAATTGTATTTCGCCGTGATTTACCTTTCTTTTCTGTGGGGCTGAGGCTTGCCCAACTAGCTTCGTGTAAATATTCAAAATTATCAATTGTCCAAGGGTCTTTTAGTGCTTGGGATACTTCCTTTTTCAGTTGTTCTGTACCCTCTCGTTGTAAAATTTTGGCATCAATTACCAATTTTTTTCTGAGGTGGTCGAGGAAGGTTTTAACAACAAAATATCTTTGTGATGGTGAGGCTTGCAGTAAAATTGGATGGCGGTATTTTTGCCAGAGTTGAGTATTTTCACAAGTTGCTAAGAGTTCGGCATATTCTATGGTTAATAGACCGCATTGTTCTAAATTTGGTTGGACAATTCGCCAACCGCGACGCAAATCTTCGTATAGCCGATATTCAATTAAATTGCTAAAAGCTTCTTCATTCTTGCGTTTACCAAAGCCAAATTCTGCGGCTTCGATTGCATAATCTGCTTGAGATAAAGCCATCTGTTTGACAACTTCCGCCGCAAGTGCTTTGTGAGTTAACTTTTCATTTTCTTGAATAGCACTATTCAAAGCTGCCCGTAAGAAACTGGTTTGGACAAAATCATTGAAATGTCCTGTCTGTAATGAAGCATCCTGACGGTTATCAGTAAAGCTGAGGATTTTTGCGGCTTTGGCTTTCTCGCCAGTGAAAACTTGCTTGAGGCGACTGACGGTAGAAAGACAAAGTAGAGTAGTTGCGGTACTGCGTCCTTCACTACTTAGACGAGAGAGTTTGGTAAATTCGTTTTTCTTTTGGTCGTACAATACACCGCAGTGGAGACAGGTAAGAAAGGGTTTGGGAATAAACCAACAGGTAGTTCCCTGTAATACAGAGTTTATGACTTTACCGTTGGGTAGAACTTGCAGTTTGTGGGGAATAAAAGGTGCATATTTTTTTTCGGGAATACGCCCTTGTCTTTTAGTTTCTTTAAACCATGAGTCGGGAAGTCTCTCTTCGTCTTCTTTATCCCAAAGTCCGGGTTCATCAAGGGTTAGGTAGCCTTCCTTAATATCTTGATTGTCAAGACTATCTAAGGCTGTGGGTAATTGGGGCAGTACAATATCTTTTTCAGAATCGTAGCGTACCACATAATAGTCCTGTCCGCATTCCCGGCAGAAGACGAGGGGATAAAGCAGGCGGTTTTCGGTGGTTGTGTACTGGCCTTCTAGGGTGAGAAGTCGTTTGTCTCGATTTTCAATGGTGGCGTAAACGCTACCGCCTTGGGAAATAAACTGATGCAGGCGGAATGCCAACCCCTTAGTTTTGCTTCCCCAAAGAAATATCTGTTTGAGGATATTTAAGCAAGTTTCCTCGTTGAGTTGGGTTTCATTTGCGAGTTGATTTGCACCTGTTTCTAGGGTGATGGGTGTGCGGCGGACAAGATGTCCTTGTTTGTCTTCTAAACCAAAGTTCATCTCTACCCAGTGGCTTAGGGAATGCTGTTTAAAAGCGTCTAAAGTTTGTTCCGGTTTTGGAGGTAAACCTTGGATAATGCTTTCCCGCAATTTTTCGGTGGTGGGTGCAGCACTTTTGATAGAACGTTCTAAAGTTTCATCAATGACGTTGCTGGGTTGAATTTCTACGCCGAATAATTTACTAGCAACATCTGCCACTACCTGACGGCGTTGCTGGCGGGAACCTTCCGAAGACATGGTGGCGCTAGTGCCAATACACAGAAGTTTCTGGCCGCAGCGTTGCCGAAGTTTGCGAATTAAGATGGCGACATCTGCACCTTGCCGTCCTCTGTAAGTATGCAGTTCATCTAGTATGAGAAATTTTAAATCGGGGGATGCTACTAATTTATCTTCGTGAGTGCGCGAGAGCATTAACTCTAGCATCACATAATTTGTGAGCAAAATTTGGGGCGGGTTGTTTTGAATTTCGGTTTTCTTCTCTAGTTTTTCTTGTCCAGTGTACTTTTCAACGCGAATATGGGTGTTAGGGACTTGTTTGAGAAATTTTCTTAATTCTTCTTCCTGAGAATTAATTAGGGCATTCATGGGATAAACCAAAATAGCCCTAACTCCTTTGATTTCAGGATGGTGTAGCAAATCATCAATGATGGGTACAACATAAGTTAGGCTTTTACCCGAACCCGTTCCTGTGGTGACAACGTAGGGTTCTTCACGTTGTGCTGTTTCAAAGGCTTCTTTTTGGTGGTAGTGGAAGGTAAAAGGTTTACCATCTTGTGAAAAGTAGCGTGTACAGTCTGGATGGAGAAGACGTTGCTGTACTAATATAGTGACAGATGCGCCAGGACGATATTTAGGGTTAAGTTGCACTAAAGGGTCAGTCCAGAGTTGACCTTTTTCTAACTCGTTATCGACAAATGCTTTTACTTTTTCGTCGCGGATTTTGAGGAAGCTTTCAATATAGCGGCGGTAGTCGCCAATTACTTCGTTGCGAAAATTAAATATATCAAGAAACTGAGAATTGGTGGGAGAAGATGAATTACTCTTTGCTGGTACTTGATGATTTGTTCGACCTAAGCGTTGGTCAATCCATTCTCGAAGTTGGTAGTTAAAAGTTTGACTAATAGTAGAAAAGTTGAAGATTTCTTCAATTTCTTGTACATCCCAGCTTTGAGGAATACCCGTAAATAGAAGGGCTAATTGTTCTGGTGTAACAGCTATCACTCCTGTACAATCTAGGAATGCTAATTTTTGACTTAATAAATTGCTAATAGGTAAAATTGCATTTTCAGGCTGCTGTAATAATTCCTGTAGCTTTATAGTAATTTTCATAAAATTTGATTCTAGATTTTAGTAGATAGGGTGCGTTAACGAACTAACGCACCCTATCTACTATATTTCCCGTTATAGACATGAGAAATAACAAAATACGTATTGATATTTTTACATCTCTTCCAAAACTTTCCTTACTTCCTCCATATCTAGTTCTAAACGTTCAGCAATTTCTTGAACAGTTAATCCTAGCTCGAGGAAAATCGGTATCATTTTCAATTTGGTTTCTAGTTTTCCTTCTTCTTTACCTTCTTCCCTGCCTTCTTCCCTACCTTCTGCTTTTGCTTCTTGATAAACTCTAGTTTCTTTAAGTATGTTTAAGTTCAGCATGGTTTCTATCTCCTCGCGGCTTAAGTTAGGAAACTTGTAGACTACGATTGTCTCTATAAATTCTAGAACTTTTCTTTGAATAAGAGTGTCTGTCAATTCCTCTTTAGCTTTGTCAATTAGGTTTTTGGCCAATTCTCCGGCTTTGTTCTCACTCTCTATAACTAAGCGTACAATTCCTATTCCCAGAGAATCATCTGGTGCGTCGTCAAGTTCATCTAGGTAAAAGCGACGTAGATGAGGTTCTAGCAAGGAACGATAACGTTGGGGATAGCTACGTTCATTGCTGCGTTTGTCATAGATAACTATTGCAAACCAGTCAGGGTTAGGTGGCTGATATTGTGTAAAGTAAAGAAAAATACTTGTAAATAGTCGGTCATAAAATTCTTCATCTTTGTAAAACTGAATCTCTACAAAGTACAGTGGTTGATTAGGGAATTCTTTTAAGGGAGCAAATAATCCATCTAATCGGAAGCTTGTTTGTTTAATTTCTGGTGCAGTAAACTCGTAAGTATTGGTGCTAATGTCTGGCTTACCAATAATTTCAAAGAAGATATTGGGTAATTCTTTAAATATCTCATAGAAAATTGCATCTGTTTTCATAATTACGATTTACGAATTATTTAAACATTCTATCCCATGCCTCCAGCACTAACCTTTGTGTGCGATATTCACCAAACTGCTTAATTTCGTTATTCTTCAAAATGCGGAATGTTTCGCTGGGGAAGTCTGCGCCGTAGACATCAGCAGGGTCTAGGATATATCGCAGTTCATCACGGGTGAGTCCGTAGAGTTTGGCGTAATATGCGTCTAATTCTGCTCTTAATAATGCGCGTCTGTTGGGGTTCCAAATGAAGGGTTCGCCGTCGTATCCCATATCTTTGGCGAAGGGTTGCATATCCCAGGTGGTGTAAACTAATTCGAGTACGCGATCGCTAATAAATTTGATATCTTCTGGGGTGTATAATTCTGGAGGAAGAATGGGGAGTTGTTTGATAATAAAAAAGTTAAGATTGGCAGTATTAGCTTTTTGTTTAGTTACAAAATCAAAAACTAAGCTACAGCAGTTAGCTACCAAACATGAAGCAAAATATGTATCTTTCAATTTTGGAATAATAACAGGCGCACTATTTCCTACACCGACCTTCGGTAAAAATGTAAATATTGTACTTCTTTGATTGTTACCAGCAATGCCTCGATATGCTATTAGCCATTCTTTATCCCATTTTTCTGCTAGCCTGTTATTAACTTCTGATAATGGTATGTAGTACGAAGGGGTAACAAAATAATATGGATTTTGATAGTCTTCCAAAGTAGTTTCAGGGAGCATATGAGACCTAGAACCTTCGGGGCCTATATATGAACCATTACGATGATCAAATTGGTAAAACATTTTGCCCTCGTAAAGAGGAACTAAATTATTGCTTGCGTTATTATGAAATAACCCACTATCGTTTGACATATGAAACATAGTCATAAATGAAATACCCCAAGGATTGCTACCTGTGCTTTCATTCTCTAAAACAGGTACACGCTGATAAATTTTTATAGTTATTTCAGCATCTGCTAATGTCCGAAAAACAGGGCAAGTTAGTGTATTCGGATTTAATAAAGCTATCTCTTCAGGAGACAAGTAAAAAATTCTATCTTGATTATCTAAATGTTTAATTTGTGTGATATTAAAAGCAAATTTTGCCTGTTTACTAGAATTGCCACTAATAGATAATAATGAAAACTTAAACATCCCATGACCAATACCAGGGAAAAAGTTCTCTCGATTTTCAAAATCATATATACTTGCTAAATTTTGTTTTTTTGTAATATCAGCAAAAAACTTTTTACAAGTGTCATCAGTTGCAATCCCTGTAGGCACTATTATTCCAAGTATTCCGTCAGACGATAATAAATTCCTCGTAGTCTCAGCAAAAACAGCATAAGTATTGATATCCCCCACCGCAGTTAACGGAAATCTCTCTGACTCACGGATAAACTTACTCTGCGCCTCAGCATCATGTTTTGCATTTTCAAAAGCTTGTGCTAACTCAGGATTTTTCTTAGGTAATTCCTTAATCAACTTCTCCCGCGCCGCTTTATTCACAGCGTTAGCAATTTCTGCACTTTGAGAAGCAAAAAATTCTTTCTCTTGTAACTTAATCCGTTCCCAAGGTGGATTACCCAACACACAATTAAATCCACCTTGTTCAAATACTTCAGGAAACTCTAAACACCAGTGAAAAAAGTGTTTTTCTTCAGCTAGCTTGTTTACCGCCTCTACAATCTTATTTAATTCATAATTCGTAATCTTTAATTCGTAATTATCCTCTGATTTACGAATTTTTTCTACTTTTTCACGCTTTAAACGGTTTAATGCTTCAGTTGTCGGTAGTAACTGCAAATGATGCTCAGTTAGTGACATAAAAAATGCTGCCGTCCATAAATTACAAGCAGAATATTTCAGCCACCAACTAGATTCTTGCAGATTCTCTTTATATTGCTTTTGCTTATCTTTAACTTGTTGTGGTGTAGTTTCAGGAATTACCCCCAACTGTCGCCACATTTCTGCATAATCTACGCTATCAATTTCTAACTTATCACCAATTGATAGTTGTCCTGCTTTCTCTCGTTCGTTTTTATTCCGTTTCTTAAGCTGTGTAGATAGTTTTTTATCATCACCTGTTACTGGCTTAAACGCTTCATCAGGGATTCCTTCATTTAAACAACTCAAATCCATCACTCCCACAAGGGAATTACCACACTTAATTCTGTGGTCTAAAAAGTTAAGAGGAAAGCCGCGAGAAAAACCTTCAATCCATAAGGCTACTTTGCACAAATCAACAGCTAAAGGGTTTAAATCCACACCATAAATGCAATTTTGAATAACATCTCGAATCGCTAACTTTAAAGGTTCACTACCTGGTTCAGCTTCCCCAGTGCGAATTTTAGCTAATTCCTTTCCTACCCGACGTGCTGCGGCAAAGAGAAAATGACCCGAACCACAGGCGGGGTCTACAATTTTGAGGTCGAGAAGTGCTTTTTCTAATTCGTAATTGCTTTCTGCATTCCGAAACTTTTCTTTCGTACTGCGAAGTTTTTCTTCGATTACAGGTTCTAATACCAATTTAATATGAAGCTGCATATAATAGAGGGAAGCAAACTTGATAAATTTGAATACTCATGAGCCGTCCTTTTGAGATTGAAATCGC
>NZ_JBALDP010000065.1:0-147973 GCF_036917355.1 Nostoc sp. | reverse complement strand
TGGTTTCTTTCATGAGCTTTTTTCAACGTGAAAGCTATGCTAATTAAGCATTGTACTCTTTTTTACTCTCCTGTTTTGTCTAAGTCCCGCTAATCCAGTGCTGAAATATCTGGATGCACCTTTAGCTACACAAGAGGGAAGCCTTATGCGAAAAAAACCACGGAAAGATTCAATACCAACTGTGCCCTTTGACACTCTACTCACAGTAAAACCTCGCAAAAATAATGATAGCTAATAGAAGAGAAACAGCTATCATTCTCTAACGAGGATTTGGTATATCCCTGTAAGAATTTATTGAAAAAGCCTATTTTGCCAAGGTTTGGGACTTACCCCTTACTACCTCTTAGAACTTTTGCAGACCTCTGCCTTACCACTTGGCTATGCCGCCACAGCAGGATTCCCTGAACTACTTTAAATGTTGCTAAGGTATCTTAGTAGCCATTTAGTAGTCATCGGGCGCTAGTTAAACCATGATAGCATAGGATTCTGAGGGAGAGATAGTAGGTTAACTGGATGTTTTTGGTAGTCTTTAGGCGATCGCTAAAAAATTTCGATTGCAGGTTGACCGCAGCACAAGCAACTCTTAGCTGATTAAAGAGAGTTGTAATTCTTCACTCTTCACGTGTTACACCTTTACTTCATCGGCAAAACTACCCCAGCGGAGAAAGTGAAATGGGCCGGCGATAGAACCCCAGAGACGCTCATCGGTGTCTAAATCTCTTCCCCTGTCGAGGCTAAAAAATTCTTTAGCGTCAATCTCAAATTCGTTATCAAGATAAGTATTTTTGCCGTCACGAACCACTATGCAGGCTTTACCAGGTTCAACTCTGCCTTTGAAACTCTTCCCTGTCCACTCTACAATCATGTTGCAACCTGACATTTTTTCCAATTGGTCAATAGACAACTCTTTGAGGCGTTCGGGTTCACGAGATGCACCGTAAAATTTTTCTTCTTCTTTAACGGTGTAGTGTTCAATAGCAATGTGGTTTTCTGCCGGAATCAACTTCATTACCCGCATCCGGTAGGGTTGATTAAGCATAAAATCATAAGCTTGTTCGAGAAATAAACTTACGCCTGAGAACAACTCTAAGGGAAGGGGACGGATACACACGCGGATATGGGCATAAAAAGGCGGATTTTCAAAAGCTTGTTCTTGATTGCTAAAGTCAGCTGCCATCCAGCGGGCTAAGGTGGCGATATCAGTAGAATGAGTCATTACAAAACGATCGACTAGTTGCTTAAATATGATCTAGGATTATTTTGACACTCCCTAGACTCAAAAATCCTGGTTGCGATCGCAATTTTTAAATTATATCTACGATGGATGCTTTGACTGAAGAAAATTTGGCTACTTCAGTACAAGTTAAACTACTTACATCTTGTACTTAACAACTAGAACTCGTTAAGCATTTTTTTTGGCAAAATCTTCACTTACTGTATCCTGAAGCCACATAGCTCTCAGGTAGGCTTTTCTTGGCAAGCTGGAGAAAAGCTGGAGAATAGTTAGTCAATAATAGGCATGGGGATAATTGCTAATTATCTCATGCAAATCACTTAAGGCAAAGTCAAGTACCCATGCTCAGGCACTTAATTGCGATCGCTACTGCCACTATACTCTTTAGCAATTCCTTCGCACTGGCAAAGAGTAAACCGCCAAAACCACCCGATCAATTTCCTCCTAGCCCTCTGGAGATTACCACACCCGATCCACTGTCACCGCGATCGCTCAAGGATAAACAGCCGTTAACTCCCCAAGAACGGCAAAAGTTAGAACCAGCGTTGGATGCATTAAATCAAGAAGCGGCGGCGAAACTGCAAGCAGGTGAACAGGTTGCGGCGTTTGAAATTTGGAACCGAGAACTGCGTTTGCGGCGGTTTTTAGGTTCATTAGCAGAGGTGCAAGCATTATCACGAGTTGGCGCGATCGCTTGGAAGCTAAACGACGGACAAGAAGTACAATATATAACGGAACGATTGCAAGCGATTCAAAAGCAAGCCCAATCTCAGAAAAAAAACGTCCCAATCGATCTAGAATTGTGGCGATCGCTAGCTGAAGCTTATAAAAATGTGCGCTCGTCTAAACTGGCTATAGAAGCTTACAACCAAGTTTTGCTAATAGTGCGACAACAACAAGACCAAACAGCACTATTAGAAACCCTCAAAACACTTGGAGAACTGCATTTGAGTTGGTTTGATTATCGCAAAGCTGCGCCAATCTATGAGGAATTGTTGAGTTTAGCTACATCTCTTGGCGATCGTGTAAATGAGGTAAAATATCTGCAACAACTGGCTTATATTTACGAGCAGACAAGCCAACCACAGCAGTCATTGAATGTACTTAACAAACTAGCAGAAATTTATGTCAATGAAAATCAGCTTACGGAAATACCAGAATTAAAGCTAGCGATCGCTTCAGATTACGAATCTCTAGCTAAGAAAGATCCTAACTTACTGCTAGAAGCTTTTAATAATTATCAAGAAGCTTATACCACTGCTTGGCAATTAAAGGAGTACGTTCGGGCTGGTGATGCTTTGCAGAAGTTAATTGCGCTGTATCGTTCGCAAGGACAAACACAGGAGGCTTTGCAGGCTAGCGAAATTCTGGTGCAGATACAGGGACAAGCCGCCAACTTTTACGGAATGATGCAAGCTTATGACCAAATTGGGCAATTGTATCTAGAACGCAAAGAATTTCCTCAAGCACTAACAGCTTTTCAACAAGGGTTAAAACTGGCGCAACAACTCAAACATGAAGAAGCATACTTTACTGGACAAATTGCAAAACTGTCGAAAGCAAATTAACTGAAATTTCTGCGATCGCTTAACATAAAAATACCCGTCACGCCTAACCACAAGGTGAAAAGCTATGTCCGAAACTACCCTAGCTGCACCAGATATTCAACTCCCACCCACCCAAGCAGAATTACCAGACGATGACGGTATCCCGATGGAAAGCGCACGACACAAAGCCCAGATGGATTTGCTGATAGATGCTCTCATGCCTTGGTTGGAAGAACGAGAGGATGGGTTTATCGGCGGTAATATGTTTGTTTACTACAGTCTGGCCCAGGTGCGAAACAAAGACTTTAAAGGGCCAGACTTTTTTGCTGTGTTCGGAGTCCCAAAAGGAGAACGTCGCAGTTGGGTGGTTTGGGAAGAGGGGAAAGCACCAGATTTAGTTATTGAATTGCTTTCTGACAGCACAGCCCAAGCAGACAAAAATGAGAAAAAGCTAATTTATCAAAATCAAATGCGTGTGCCAGAATATTTCTGGTTTGACCCTTTTAACCCTAATGATTTAGCTGGTTTTTCTAATGAAAAAGGAGCTTATCAACCTATTGTATTCAATGCTCAAAATCAGTTAGTGAGTCAATCTTTAGGGTTAGCATTACAGTTGTGGCAGGGAAGTTATAAAGGTATTGATGCTATTTGGTTACGCTGGGCAAATTTGGCAGGGAAATTACTGCCAACTCCTGAAGAAAAGGAACGCCAAAGGGCAGACAAGGCAGAATCACAGTTATTACAAACTGCACGCAACTTACTTGAGTCCGGGATGACAGTAGAACAGGTAGCTAGGTTAACAGGTTTGAATGTATCTGAGATAGACACTCAAAAAGATGCATGATTTGTGGGATTTGTTTAAGCGATCGCTCCACCAACATAATCATATAAGCGATCGCGAATCAATATCACTCCTGTTCTAAAATCCTTTCTATATCTTGCCCTGCATAGAGAATCCGCACAACTTCAATGCTGTCATCTCGCTCAGTTTTTGATGCCACCATTCATCATTAACTTCTATTGCCTCTCCACTTTCAAGTCCTGCAATTAAAAGTTCTTCTATATGTTCTTGCATCTTGCGTTTTTGGTCTTGAACGATCAACTCTTGTAGATATTCGCCAACTGAACCGTAGCCACCTTGAGCCACTTGTTCATCAACAAAGGCTTTCGTCGACTCAGGCTAGGAAATATTAATGTTACTCATAACCTTGGCGGCGAGGTTGAACTATTTTTTCCATGTTATCAAGATTGTTAGGCGCTGTCTTTGAGGAAACGTTTAACGATCGCACCTTCGTTGATGAGAGAATAGCGATCGCTTGAGTTTAACGACAAGCCAAAGAAGCATCTACGTATCTACTCAGGGACTTGCACAATATGAGCGATGGCATTTCCCAAACGAGTAAAGTGATTTGGATTGAGGGTCAACAGAGCTTCTACCTGTGCTTTTAAAGCAGCTTGAGCAATTAAAGCATCAAAAATACCGCCACCTGGAAGATTTAAGGTTGCCATTTGAGCGATCGCAGCCTGATAATCATTGAAAAGCAGTGGAACTCCCTCTAAATACTGTGACATATCTACAATAATCATCTCAGCTTGTTGTGGACTAATACGCGGCTGAATGGGTAAGCGTGTGATGACAGAATATGTTTCAGCTAAACTGTGAGTTGAGATAAACCCTTGAATTTGCCCAGATTTTGCAGCTTTAATTTTGGAAAAGCAAACAGAATGTTGCGGGTGATTGACAATTAATGCCGGAACTAAAACAGAAGTATCAAATAAGACTTTCATCAAGCTATTTGATCCTGAATGCGTTCTTCTCTCAACTCATCTATAAAAGCATTAACATCAAAGTTTTCTGGTAATTCTGCCTCTACAACTAAAATCCCTTCTTTTCGATAAATTTTTGGTTGGTTAAGGGGCGGTACATTAGCTATCTCAGAGTTTTGTTGAGTATGTTCTTCAGTGACTTGTTGACTCAGCGTATCAATTTTTTCTGCAATAGCTTGCAAAACAAACTGCTCAGTCGAAATTCCCTGACTACTTGCCCATTTTTCAATCTTTTGTTGGAGTTGGGGAGGAAAGTTCATAGATGTAAATACAATTAATACTCCAATTGTAAAAGGCGATGTCTACGACGGTCTACGTTTACGCACCTTGGTTGATGAAACAAAAGCATCGCTCAAAACGACTAGATTGCAAACTCTATCGCCTGGACTCGCTCTTTTAATTACGAATTAATTTTTTAGCCAATCGCCACAATAGAGAAAATGGTAAAACTAATATCGTCAACAAGACTTGGAAAAACTGACCTAACCAACGTATCCAGATAGCATGGAGAGTAGACTGGCGTTGCAAGATTGCTAGATTTTCTCGAACCATTACTGTCTCTGGATGCGCATTTTTACCGAAAGGCTGACAAGTGTAACCGCACCAAGGGCTAGAAGGACTCTGCGTTTAGCGCAACGACTGAGCGCAATTGGTTTATCTCGCTTGCGGTGCAGCAGGGATAAGACTCTCAGAGCAATTTGGGGTAACAACTTCTTGCAATACACTATTAAATTTAGTTCGCTCAATCCCTGGGAGTTGCTAAAAATACCGTATCTAATTACAAGCGTTGCTCAACTTTTACGCTGTCAAAGCAGGTGTAACTATGTCAGTTAGTAATGGCCCCGTTGAAGGGCATATTAATCAACTGAAAATGTTAAAGCGGCAGATGTATGGACGCGCCAAGATAGACTTACTTGAACGGCGATTTTTGTTGACTATTTGAGGAGAAAATTTTGACAATTTACACTTGATGATATGAGTTATAGAAATCAGTTTATCTGGCAAATGGCGGTTCAACTTGCTATCAATTGTTATAAATTTACCCATCTATTTTCTCAGTCAGAATTGTATGGTTTAACCAGCCAAATCCGACGTTCTTCTGTATCTGTAGCGTCTAATATAGCAGAAGGCTATGGAAAGCGCTCAAAGCCAGAATACATACAGTTTTTACATATTGCATTAGGCTCTTTGAGAGAACTTGATACCCAATTAATCATTGCAAAAGTTGTAGATTTAGCTGACAAAAACCTTTTCACTCCCCTATTGAATGAGGTCGAGGAAATGCAAAGTATATTAGTTGCTAGCTTAAACAAACTCAAAGCTTGAATTTATTACTTCTACCCTTCCGACTTCTGCCTTCTGCCCTCTGCCTTCCTCCGAGATCGCAAAAAGTTGCCAAGAACCCATAAAGTGGCCGCAGAGCAGAACTTAGTAGGGAAGAGTGTTTAAGTACAGTAAGGGAGTCAAATGAGCAGTGATTCCGAAAGTTACCCTAATGACTTGATAAACCGCTTTCAATACTGACTTTTCCCGTTAAGTCTTTCTTGATTTTAAGTTCATCAATATTCCAAAATATTCCTTCTAAAGCCGAATATTGGATGCGATCAAAACGATTGCGTACAGCAAGCATAGAGTAAGGATTAACTAAGAAGATCGCTGGTAAATATTCCTGAATAATTTGCTGAACTTCAGCATAAATTTCTCTGCGTTTATCTCGATTTAACTCTCTTGCTCCTTGAATGTAAAGCTGACCAATTTTCTTCTCCCAGTCTGCGACTTCTCTACCTTCTAAATGCGGCTGGTCAAGTTGTGGCTTTTTATTAAACAGGTGAAAACTTTGCTCAGGAGACCAAAAACTTACATCATCATTGGGTTCATTACTACTATTAAAACTAAGAAGCATAGCTTCCCATTCAAGAGAGTTAGTCACTTGATTAATCAGGGCATTTAAAACAATCGGCTGAAAATCTAATTGAATGCCAATTTGACTCAAATATTGTTTAATTTGGGCTGCCATTGCTTGTTGGGTGATGTCACTAGCGTTGGTCAGCAACGTAAAGCGTACTGCATTATTATCAATATCTAAAAGTTGTCCTTCATTGTTATATTTAAACTTCGCTTCTAAAAGTAGTTTTTTTGCTTGTTTCGGATTGTATTCATAAACTTTACTCCCCGCTTTTTCTAAAGAAAGATAGTAGGGACTCTGTACGGGTATTTGGGAGTTTAACTGTTGTCCCAGTCCTCGATAGACATTATTTATTATTGTCTTCCGATCGATGGCATAGGCAATTGCTTGTCTAAACTTTACGTTATTGAACCAACGAGATTTCTTAGGTTCAACTAAAGGCTTCTCTCCTCTTCTCCCTTGGTTGAGATTGAAGGACATAAAAGTAACTGAATAGCGAATTTCACTATTATAAATTGTAAATTTTCCTCGTTTCTCTTCATGTTTTAGTAGAGAAAAGTATTCTGGTGAAACATTAATATAGTCTAGTTCTCCCGAACGAAACTTTAATAAAGCTGTATCTTTTGATTCAATAATTGCACATATAATACGTTCAATATAAGGCAGATGATTCCCTTGTTTATCCTTTTTCCAGTAGTAAGGATTGCGTCGAAAAATAAATTGTGTACCAGGAATATAACTTTCTAGTAAATAAGGCCCATTTACAATAAGTTTAGCAGGAGGAGTATTCGTTCCCCAAGTATAAAGAAACTGAAGTTTTCCTTCCGAGTCTTTTGTTCTAACCGATCCTTGTAAAGCATGGGATGGTAAAATAGGCAAATCAACGTTAGATAAAAAAGGAGCAAAAGGTTCAGAAATACTAAATTCTACTTGGAATTCACCAATTTTTTTAACCGTCGGTAGCGATTGAGTTTCACCAATTCGCAAACTATCTCTATAGCTAGTAGGAATTTCTTTATTTAGATAAATTTCGTTATACGTAAAGACAACATCTTCTACCGTTAATGATTCTCCATCTGACCACTTTAAGCCCTTACGTAAAGTAAAAATAATTTGCTTTTTGTCCTCAGAAACTTGCCAATATTCAGCTAATGCCGATTCAATTTCTCCTGTTATCGGGTTGTCTCGCACTAATCCTTGATAAATTAGGTCAAAAATTTTATGGTTGCTTTCATTGAGAGCATAATTAAAGGTTGTTGTATCACTTGAGATACTGCCAATTATTTGCGATTGAGGATTGATTTTTGGTTGCCAAATATCTAAATTACAAGCATGAATAAAAAAAATGGTGAGCGAAAAAAGAACACAACGTTTTATATAAGAGCAAATTTTATTTTTTTTAAATTCCATAAATTTACTCTTTAGATAATTGTCTATGTCTGGTTTGACTCGCTCCACATATAACTTTACAACATGTCCGATATTGCAGATATCTCGGTGGACATCTAAATAGGTAATGGAAATTCCATATTGACTCATGATTTTTACTTAGAGATATTTTATACGTTTTTATTAATTATCAGCAGCTAGACCTCACTGACACTCCTTTTGAGCGTATTTCAATCTCCTATTTAGCAGCTAAAATCATGACAAAATGATAATTTACTTCTTTTGGTATATGTCTTTAGGATGATCGCGTAAAGAGAACAAGTTGGGGTAGTATGCTTTTTAGTTGATAAAAATCAACTCATGATACTTCGGTATACACCATTAATCGAGGAAGATTATGAACAATTATCAAGAACTCAGCGTTACCTCTGAAGAACTTTTAGCAGAGTTGAATGACGAAGAACTTGGAAGCGCTTCTGGAGCGCAACGAGACAATCAAACCATAACTGTAGACATTCCCAATATAACCCCAGAAGATTTTGTCTGGCAGTCTAACGAGTCATAATATTGTGTTTTATCCCCTCCTCTTACTTAGGGGAGGGGGGTTGTTGTGCTAGACAAAACCAGGGCGAAGAAATCCGAAAATTGTGGACGATGTAACAGTGCTAAAAAGGTAATCATAAATCTGTGACGATCGCTCGACCTCAGTTTAGACACCATTTCCATGTAGAAGTTGTATTACCGAAAACGGTATATCTGCTTAGTGAGAAAAAAAAAATTGCCCTAACTGGTCGTCTCTACTGTTGGTTAGCTCCACTGTTAAATGGTCGTCATACAGTTGATGAAATTGTTAGCAAGTTAGAAAAGCAAGTCTCCTCTACTGCTGTTGAACAAGCTCTGACGCTTCTAGAAAACAAGGGCTATATCACCGAGGCGGATGGCACTTTCTCTCCTGAAGTTGCTGCTTTTTGGAATCTCCTAAATGTAGATTCGAGCGTCGCTAAAGCTCGCTTGCAATCGACTAAAGTTTCTGTGATTGCCTTAAATGCAGTACCAAAAGAACCATTGCTTGCTGCTCTGCAATCCCTAAATATCTGCATCAGCAACAAGCAGGATCTAACAGTAGTCCTAACGAATGATTACCTGCAACCGGAACTGGCTACTTTTAACCAGGAAGCGCTACGAACCAAAAAGCCCTGGATTTTAGTCAAAGCTGTAGGAGCCGTAATTTGGCTGGGCCCGATTTTTCTTCCAGGCCAAACGGGTTGTTGGCAGTGTCTGGCTCATCGCTTGCGGGGGAACCGTGAAGTTGAAACCGCTATTGGGCAGCAAAAAAAAATCGTTAACCCATTTCCCACCTCTCGGTCAATATTGCCCTCTACCCTGCAAACTGGCTTAAATTTGGCGGCAACCGAAATTGCCAAGTGGATTGTTACCGGAGAACACGAACAGCTTGAAGGAAAGCTGATGACCATCGATTTGGCATCTTTGAATCTGCAACATCATGTCTTGGTTCAGCGCCCTCAATGCCCTGATTGTGGTAGCCCAGATTATTTTACTAACCGTGAACCACAAGCTCTGGTGCTAGCGACGCAAAATAAGCAGTTCACCAGTGATGGCGGACACCGAATTTTCTCCCCTGAGCAAACGCTTAAGCGATACAAACATCTCATCAGTCCGATTACGGGAGTTGTCAGTGCTTTAGAGCGGATATCTGAGGATGGAAACGATCTAGTTCACACTTATGTTTCTGTTCATCCTTTTCCCCATGAGGCTCAGAATTTAAACAGTTTGCGGCAGGTGTTACGGATCAAAAGTGCTGGGAAAGGCAAAACCGACCTTCAATCTAAAGCCAGTGCCTTTTGTGAAGCCATTGAACGCTACTCCGGCATCTTTACGGGTGAGGAAATTCGGGTGAAGGCAACAATGGCTCAACTCGGTGAAAGTGCCATTCATCCCAATGCCCTGATGCAATTCAGCAATGCCCAATACCAGAACCGCCAGGTCTGGAATCAGAAGCATTTCCAGTTTAATTGGATGCCACAACCATTCCAAGAAGAGCGTGAAATCGAGTGGACACCGGTTTGGTCTTTGACTTCCCAAACATTTAAATACTTGCCAACCGCTTACTTGTATTACAATTATCCACTACCTGAAGACCATCAGTTCTGTGGTGCAAATTCCAGTGGTTGCGCTGCTGGTAATACCCTCGAAGAAGCCATTTTGCAGGGATTTATGGAGTTAGTAGAGCGCGATAGTGTCGCTCTGTGGTGGTACAACCGACTGCAAAGACCTGCTGTCGATTTGGCAAGCTTTAACAATCCCTATTTGTCGGCTCTCTTAGAGTATTACAAAACGCTGCACCGTGAGCTTTGGGTGCTGGACATTACTAGTGATTTGAATATTCCGGCATTTGCGGCTGTTTCCAAGCGCACCGACCAAGAGGCAGAGAATATTCTGTTTGGGTTTGGTGCTCATTTTGATCCGACAATTGCTCTACTGCGAGCAGTGACTGAATTAAACCAGGTTTTACCGCTTGAGAAGAGTGTCGAACACAATAAAAACCTGATACCTGTCGAGCAAGATGTGAAAAGTTGGTTAGCGACTGCTACCTTGGCAAATCAACCTTATTTAGCTCCAGACGAGTGTGCTATCCCCAAAGTTTTGACTGATTACCCTTGTTGCTGGAGTGATGATTTGCGCGATGATGTTCTCGCCTGTGTAAAAATTGCCGCACAACAAGGTCTAGAAATCCTCGTTTTAGATCAAACCCGACCTGATATCAATCTGAATGTGGTGAAGGTGATTGTTCCAGGATTGCGCCATTTTAAGGCGAGATTTGCACCGGGTCGGCTTTATGATGTCCCTGTTAAATTAAGTTGGCTATCAACCCCTTTATTGGAAGAGCATCTCAACCCCATTCCGATGTTTATATAAAAGAGGAAATGAGTTATGTCAGTATACGATCTTGATTTTGAAAAACTGCTTAACCCCATAGAAGTAACAACTTTCTTTAATGAATACTGGGAAAAACGTCCTCTGGTTATTCCTAGAAGTGAGCCGGATTACTACGGCGATTTGCTTTCAATGAAAGATATTGACTCGATTATCTGGTTTACTCGCTGTAAGCTTTTGGGAGTTGAACTGGCTAAGGACGAGTATAGAGTTCCTCCCGGTTCTCCAGGCATAGGAAAATATATCAGTAGAGATGGAGTCCCCGATCTTAATCAGTTATATAGCTCCTACTCTCAAGGTTATAGTTTTACCATCAACGACCTTCACGATCGCTGGCAGCCGGTATCAATTTTTCGCAGAAATTTAGAAGTTTTTTTCAATTATCCGGTAACGGTCAATATGTTTATGACCCCCCAAAATACACAGGGGTTTGCACCTCATTTTGATACACATGAGGTTTTTATTTTGCAGGTTGAAGGCTCAAAGCTTTGGAATATATATAACTCGCCAATCGATTTGCCCCTTGTTTCTAACCAAAAAGACCTGCCCAAGTCGAGAGACGGACTCGGCGAACCTTTAGAAATCTGTTTGAATGCTGGTGACTTGTTGTATATGCCTCGTGGGTACATTCACGAAGCTCGAACTTCTGACACTTTCTCTCTTCATCTGACAGTTGGTGTCCACGTCTTTAGGTGGTCTGACTTGATGCTTAGTGCGGTCAAATTATTAACTCAACGAGATGTCCGCTTTCGACAGTCGTTGCCTGTTGGCTTTTTGCAGCAGGGTGAAGTCCACGAATCCTTACAAGACCAATTTCAAGAACTTCTCCAACTCCTGGCAGATAAATCACAGGTTGAGGATGCCGTTGAAGAAATTGCCGAACGTTTTTTGTTGGAGTCACCTCCCTTAGCTGATGAACATTTCTACCAGCTTGAAAATATTAATAACCTGAACCTAGATACGATTGTTAAAAAAAGAGCAGGCATCTGTCGTGTCGTTAAAAAGCAAGGTCGGGTTGTCCTTCAATTTACGGGAAACAGCGTAACAGGCCCAGAGACTACAGAGCGAGCGTTTCGCTTCATTGTTGATACTCAAGAATTTCCTATTAAAGCACTTCCCGGCCTCACCGATAACAGCAAGCTAACCTTAGGCCGCCGCCTGATTCGGGAGGGACTGTTAACCACTGTGGGGTAACTAAACTAATCGGCATTTAAATTGGGGCAGATATAGCGTAGCTGACACAAAGTGCAAGCTAAACAGTTTAGACCAAGTTTACTGGTCATACGCGAGCTTATTCACTAACTTTTTCTTTGCCAGACGCTATGCGTAGCTTGCTTTTCAATAGATTAGCTTTTTGCCTGCCTTATAGCCCTGCAAACCACTCATAGCCCTGATCTTCCCAATAGCCTTTAATAGGCGATAAATTACTGACAAATGTGATTTGAGTTACCCACTTGCTTTGCTTGTAGCCCAGTTTAATTGGGGATGCTAGGCGCATCGGCGCACCATTATCAACTGATAAGGGTTGTCCATTCTTTTGATAAGCCATGAGAGTTTGGGGATGTACAACAGAAGCAAGATCCCAGCTTTCATAGTAGCCATCCGCAGATTTGAAGTAGACATAGCGGACATTTGACTTAGGCTGTACCAGCGCTACTAAATCTCGTAATCGCACACCTCCCCATTGAACGATCGCAGCCCAGCCTTCAACACAGACATGGCGAATTACCATTGAAGTCAAGGGCAGTTTTTGGATATCTGCCATGCTCAATTGCATTGCGTTATTGACCTCACCATCAATTATTAAGCGAAACTGCGCTGGATCGATTTGCGGAGTGAAGTCAAAGGTATTAACCAGCAATTTATCTGCTTCTATGGCACTGACAGGAAATTCAGGTATAGGTTTTTGAGTTAATAGAAGTGCTTCAAGACTTTGGTTTAGTGGCTCAGATATTTGCCGCAGATTATCTGAGAACAAATTTGTCCCACAGCCACCAAGAAGAAAGCCTACCCCTGAAAGTCCAGACACTTGCAGTAACCGACGACGGGATAGGGTACGTTTGGGAAGAATCAGACTCATAAAACCTCTACAGAAACATAAATTTCACTAAACGGATGCTTCCTACCTTCAGGGCAAGTAAGGAATGAGCAATTGTAAACAGTATGACAGTAGGAACAGTGATAAAGTGAACAGTGCGTAGAGTTTCCCAACTAAACCTCATGAATGCTGCAAATTAAATATTTGACTAATTCAAGGGTTAAAGCAAAGGTAAAAGTCAATATTTCGCATTTATCTGCCTTGCGATCGTAAACCTAAAGATTGTAAGTTAGTTACACACATAAAAATCTCCACGCATTTATTTTCTACTGATATCAGTTTCTACTTTATTAATGTAGACTACGGATATTTAATTTGTCTTAAGCGCTATTTTAAAAACATAAAAAACCTTAATTAGCTACAACTTTCAAATATGTCAAAGAACAAAGACTTTTCATCCGAAAAAAGCTCTTCCGTTAAAAATGTCTTGATTATAGGTGCAGCCGGGTATATTGGCGGAGCGCTGTGCCGAAAGTTTTCTCAGACACAAGATTTTGCCGTATTGGCTCTTGTGCGTCCGAGTAGTGATATTGAGGGTATAAAGCCTTTCTGCAAAGAAATAATCCGCTCTCAAGAGGTAGAAATTTCCAGCAATGATGTTGCACAAGCAATTCGCAAGCATGATATTACAACAGTAATTAATGTAGCGTGGCACATGCCTCCAGAATCAACCCAAGAAGCTCAATTCGCTTTAGACCGTATAGCATTAGAAGCCGCTTTATACGGTACTAGTGCAGTTTCGCCAGATATTCATGTAATTACAACCAGTGGGAATTTCTCTTTGATTACCGCCAATGGAGGACGAATAACAGAAATACCTCCGCCAAAAGGTTATACACTGCCCGAATATTTAGCATGTCTTGACTTACTAGTAGGTGTAAATGTTTTGAAAGATGAGCTAGTAGAAGAATATATCAGTAATGGAGGTTACGCCTCGATTGTCTATCCTTCATCAGTGTATGGTTCAGCACCAACTCGTGGCAGTTTCTGGGATTTTGCAATTCAGCAGTTCATTACAGGGAAACCACACCAAGGCTATCAGCCATTTCCACCAGATTTTATGACGGCGTGGATTCATGTTGAAGATTTAGCAGACTGCTACATTGCGGTAGCGCGATTTGGCTCAAAAGGAGGACATTACCTTGCTGCGCCTGAAAATTTTAGTATTAGCCAGGTGTCAAAAATGTTAGCCCAGGCTGCTCAGGTAGAATTTATGGCGCCAGTCTTTGAAAACAAAGACAAAGTTATATTTGATGATTCTCATACTAGAGAAGTACTTCAACTTCAATGGAAGTATAAAGTAGCTGATGAGATGAAAGCTTGGGTAGAGAGAATAAAAGAGTTAGGAACTTATTTTTTAGAGTAAATAAGGGGTAAAGAACTAGTAAATCGTTCGATGGGCTTGATTAAAGCCGTTCGTCAATGTCACCGACGAATGGCTGCTCGCTCTATTGACATCTTGATACCTTAACTTGACACCAATGACGAGACGCTCACTCCACAATATTGATTGGATAATTTATTTCTTGGAGTTCCTGAGTCTAAATAAATCAATAATGAAGGGTTTGATTATTGTATAATCTGGCTTGCAAGTCAACCCTACTTTGCTCCTCAATGTAAGAATTGAAGGCCGTTGAACCATGCTGGAAATTCCTGAATATAAAATTTGGGCAAAAATCCATGAAAGTGCTAATTCACAGGTCTATCGGGGAATTCGGGAACTGGATCGTTTGCCTTTAATCTTCAAGATTTTGAAGAAAGACTACCCTACGCCAGAAGAAATCACGCGTTATAAGCTGGAATACGAAATTACCCGCAGCTTATCATTGGAAGGTGTTATCCAGGCTTACGACTTGCAGCAATATCAAAGCACTTTTGCGATCGTTCTGGAAGACTTTGGAGGCGAATCCTTAACAAAAATTATCGCGACAAGAAGGTTTTCCTTAATCGAGTTTCTGAAGTTAGCTGTTCGGATCGCTGAAATTTTAAGTGAAATTCATAGTGCAAATATTATTCATAAGGATATTAATCCATCGAATATTGTTTTAAATTTAGAAACACAACAACTTAAAATTATTGATTTTGGGATTTCAACTGCCCGATCGCGGGAAACATTAACTCTCAAAAATCCAACCGTATTAGAGGGAACATTAGCTTACATCTCTCCAGAGCAAACAGGCAGGATGAACCGTTCTCTGGACTACCGAACTGATTTTTATTCATTAGGTGCTACCTTCTATCAACTATTGACCCATCGGCTACCCTTTGAATCTAGTGATGCCCTGGAGTTGATTCACTACCATTTGGCTCTGAAACCCGTTCCACCCCATGTTATCGATCCAGAAATTCCGGCGATCGTTTCCGAAATTATCTTGAAACTATTAGCTAAAACAGCAGAGGATCGATATCAAAGTGCCTGGGGAATTAAAACTGATTTAGAACAGTGTCTAATTCAGCTACAAAATACAGGACGAATTGAGCCTTTTTTGTTAGCGCAACAGGATATTTCTGATAAGTTTTATATCTCAGAAAAACTCTATGGTAGAGAAAGAGAGGTTGAAACATTATTAGCAGCGATCGCCAGAGTAGCAGGTAAGAGGGACGAACTGTCTGCTTCTCAAGTTGAACTGATGCTGATAGCAGGATATTCCGGTATTGGCAAGTCAGTATTGGTGCAGGAAATTTATAAACCGATTACGCAACAACGGGGCTACTTTATTTCAGGCAAATTTGACCAGTATCAGCGCAATATTCCTTACTTTGCGATCGCTCAAGCCTTTGAGTCACCGATCAAACAATTACTGACTGAAGAGGATGTACAACTGTGTCAGTGGCGAGACAATCTCTTAGCTGCCCTTGGCTCAAACAGTCGCGTCATTACCCAGGTAATTCCAACATTGGAATTAATTGTCGGCAAGCAACCAGACGTACCAGTTCTACCGCCAACAGAAGCCCAAAATCGCTTTAACCAAGTCTTCCAAAATTTCATTCGCGTTTTTACCCAGCCAGAACATCCACTCGTCATTTTTTTAGACGATCTCCAGTGGGCAGATAATGCCTCGCTGAAGCTGATTCAACTGCTAGCTACCTCCACCAAGAAACAATCTTTGCTGTTGATGGGGGCATACCGAGATAACGAGGTAAATGCAGCTCATCCTTTGATGCAGATGGTAGAGGAAATTCGCCAAGCTGGAGTAGTAGTGAACCAACTTTCTCTGGCAGCATTAAGTTTACATGATATCAATCAGCTGATTGCCGATACATTGCACTGCCAACCAGAGAATTCCTTGCCCTTAGCGGAACTGGTGCAACAAAAAACTGGTGGCAATCCCTTTTTCATCAATGAATTTTTGAAATCTCTCTACACTGAAGGGCTAGTAGAATTCGATCGCCAAACAAAGAAATGGCAATGGTCGATAGAACTAATTCAAAATTGCGGAATTACCGATAACATTGTGGAGTTGATGGCAGGTAAGATTCAGAAGCTCAACGAAAAGACGCAGCAAGTGTTGCAGCTATCTGCCTGTATTGGTAACTCTTTTGATTTGGAAACCCTGGCATTTGCGGCTGAACTATCCCAACGGGAAGCCGCGCAAGCTTTGGGAGTAGCGATCGCTCAAGGGTTGATTTTGCCCATGAGTAATGCCCACAAATCTGTTGTCTTGGATGTGCCACTCCCTAGCAACCCTGCCATTGAATATAAATTTGTTCACGATCGCATTCAGCAAGCAGCTTATTCTCTGATCCCCGAATCAGAACGGCGAAATGTTCATTTGCAAATCGGCAAACGACTGCTCCAGAAAGCTTCTGCCCAACAGCGAGAGGAAAATATCTTTGACATCACTAATCAACTCAATTTAGGTAAAGAGCTAATTAAAATCCAGCCAGAACGCGATGAACTGGCTCAACTAAATTTGATGGCAGGGGAAAAAGCGAAAGCTTCTACAGCATACAACTCTGCCTTAAAATACTTCCAAATCGGTTTAGATTTGTTGGCAGATAATTGCTGGCAAAGTCAGTATGAATTGGCTCTAGCGCTGTATAGTTTGGCAGCAGAAACAGCTTACCTCAATGGCGAACTGGAGTTAATGGAACAATTAGTCAGCTGCGTGCTAGAAAATACCAAATTGCTGGCAGCCAAAATTAAAGTTTATGAGGTAAAAATTCAAGCATATTGCGGACAGATGCAATTTCTGTCAGCACTGGCGATCGGTCTACAGGCTCTAGAAGAATTAGGCGTACATCTGCCAGTTGCACCAACTCCAGAGGAAATTCAGCAAGCATTCTCCAATACTGCCCGCACTTTGGAGGGTAGGCGGGTGGAAGATTTGTTCGATCTACCACCGATGACGGATGCGATCGCTCCCCTCAGCATCCGGTTATTAGCAAATTTGATGGCCCCAGCCTACCAAGCAGCCCCAGCGCTATTTCCGCTAATCATTCTGGAGATGGTGAATTTATCAATTAAGTATGGCAATCATGACCTTTCTGCGTTTGCCTACGCCGCCTACAGTAACATTCTGGGCAGCGTGCTTCTAGAGATTAAAACGGGCTATCAGTTTGTGCGGTTGGCACTCAAGCTATTAGATCGATCCAGCAGCTTACCGATCCGTTGTAAAACCCTGTTCATGGCCAACACCTCTGTGCGGTTTCGGAATGTTCACCTCAAAGAAACAATTAAACCATTACAGGAGGCTTACCAAATCGGCATTGAGACGGGAGATTTGGAATTTGCCGCATACAGTATTTTGCACCACTGCGACCACTGTTTTTTTACAGATATGCCCCTGCCCGAACTAAAACAGAAACTGGAGAGCTACATCCAAGTACTCACTCAACTGAAAGAATCTACTAATGCCAATGCACTCACGGTTTATCAACAGACAGTCTTGAACTTGATGACAACATCTGCGACTCCCGACGTTTTGATCGGTAAAGCTTACAATGAGTCGCAACAATTACCTTTGCTACAACAAGCTAATCATCATAAAGGGCTGTTTTATCTTTACTTCAATAAGCTGTTTCTTTGCTATTACTTTGAGAATTTTCTCCAAGCCGTTGACAATGCCAATCAAGCAGAAAATTACCCAGATGGAGGTAGGTCGAATGCAGTTTTCCCCATCTTCTATTTTTATGATTCCTTGGCGCGACTGATGCTTTATCCCCAGGTGAATCAGGAGGAGCAGGTAATGATTCTCCAACGGGTAGCTGACAGTCAACAGAAGATGCAACTTTGGGCACATCATGCCCCGATGAATTATTTACATAAATGGTATTTGGTAGAAGCAGAAAGGCATCGGGTATTGGGTGAGGTAGTAGCAGCAATGGATGCCTACGATCGCGCCATTACCCTGGCCAGAGAAAACGAATACCTCCAAGAAGAGGCTCTGGCAAACGAACTAGCAGCAAAGTTTTATCTGTCAAATCACCGGATGACAATCGCCAAAGCCTATCTGCAAGAGGCAAGGTACGGCTACTTGCGCTGGGGAGCAACTGCTAAAGTTCAGGATTTGGAGAAGCGGTATCCCCAACTGCTAGAACTACGATCGCAAAGAACTGGAACAGCTAAAGTTAACACTAGAGAATCGGGTGCAACTCAGTTAGAAATACTGGATTTAGAAACAGTGTTGAAAGCCTCCCAAGCGATCGCCAGTGAAATTCTCTTAGATAAACTCCTGGCAAAACTGATGACCATCCTGATTGAGAATGCCGGGGCGCAAACGGGTTATCTGATTTTACCAACACAAGACGAATGGCGGATTGAGGCGATGGGGTCGATTGGCAATGAGACAGTAGCCGTTTTGCAATCAATTCCCTTGGAATCGATATCAGCAGACGGTACTCCTTATTTACCAACTGGCCTGATTAATTACGTGATTCGCACCCAAGAAAGCATCGTCCTCAATAATGCTGCTCAATTGGGCAACTTTCAATCTGAACCTTGGATTGTTCGCCACCAATCGAAGTCAATTCTTTGCGCTACTCTTTTAAACCAGGGAAAACTAACTGGAGTTGTCCTTTTAGAAAATAATCTTACCACCAGCGCCTTTACCCCAGAGCGAATTGAAATCTTCAGTTTACTTTCTACTCAGGCAGCTATTTCCATTGACAATGCCCGTCTGTTGAAACAGGAGGCAGAACTGAATGAATCCTTACGAGCTGAAATTGCCGAACGCCGACGAGCCGAGAAAGACCGCGATCGCCTAATTACCATCCTAGAAGCATCCACCGATCATATTGGCATGGCCACTCCCCAAGGCAATGTTTTTTGGAATAACAGTCAAGCCAGAAAATTGGCAGGCATACCACTGGATGCAGATATAACTACCATGAATATCCCCGACTACCATCCCCAGTGGGCATTAGAAATTATCCAAAATCAAGGCATTCCGGCAGCTATACAAAATGGGATCTGGGTTGGTGAAACTGCTTTGTTGGGCGGTGATGGCAGAGAAATTCCGGTTTCCCAAATGATCATTGCTCACAAAGCCACAGATGGTAGTCTGGAATATTTTTCTACGATCGGGCGCGATATCAGCGCCCTGAAAGCGGTAGAGGCAGAAGTCCGCCAACTCAATACTGAATTAGAAGAACGAGTAATCCAGCGGACAGAGCAATTGCAAGCTGCCAACAAAGCGTTAGAGGCTTTTTCCTACTCCGTTTCTCATGATTTACGGGCACCACTGCGAGCGATCGTTGGCTTTGCGAGAATGATCCAAGAAGACTACGGTAAGCAACTCGATACAGAAGCCAATCGTTATCTAAAAATTGTGCGGGATAATGCCAAACGCATGGGTGAGTTGATTGACGATTTGTTGAACCTATCCCGCCTAGATCGTAAGGAAATGTCTCGGCAGCCCGTCTTGCCAAATGAGATAATTCAACAGGTGCTGAGTGATTTCGCCTCAGATTTAAAGGGTCGTCAGATTGAGTTTGCGATCGCCGATTTACCTATATGTCAGGCTGACCCTTCACTACTCAAACAAGTCTGGATAAATCTGTTATCGAATGCAATTAAATACACCCGCTACAAATCCCCTGCTTACATTCAAGTGGGCTATGAGGTTATGGATGGGGAAGGAGTATATTTCATTAGAGATAATGGAGCAGGATTTGATATGCAGTATGCTGATAATCTGTTTGGAGTATTCCAACGTCTGCACCGCGAACAAGATTTTGCAGGTACGGGGATTGGACTAGCGATCGTGCAGCGCATTATTCAACGCCACGGTGGGCGCATTTGGGCAGAAGCAGCGAGCGATCGAGGCGCAACCTTTTATTTCACCCTTCAAGGGTAAATATAACCCATGAGTGACCAACCCATCGATCGGCCCAATAGCCCATCTTTAGAGCAACCAATTTCCATTGTGTTAGTTGAAGATAATCCTACTGATGCCGAGCTAACTATCCGAGCATTGCGTCGCGGTAGAATTGGCAATAATATTCAACTACTTCAAGATGGAGCCGAAGCCCTAGATTTTCTCTTTTGTCGGGGAGAGTACGCCCACCGTAGCATGACAAATCAACCCAAAGTCATTTTGCTAGATTTGAAACTACCAAGAATAAGTGGATTAGAAGTTTTACGGCAACTCAAATCCGATCCACGCACACAAATGATTCCGGTTGTGGTGCTGACCTCTTCTGCTGAAGACCAGGATATGATCGAGAGTTACCAGCTTGGGGTAAATAGCTACATCGTCAAACCTGTCGATTTTGAACAATTTAACCAAGCAGTCCAGCAACTTGGTTTTTATTGGATTTTGTTTAATCAATTACCAGTTTTATAAAAGGGATTGGAGATTGGGAACTCCGTTCATCCACCTCTGAACTGGATGAATCCACCTCAGAACTCCGTTCATCCACCTTTGAACTGGATGAATCCACCTCAGAACTCCGTTCATCCACCTCTGAACTGGATGAATCCACCTCGGAACTCCGTTCATCCACCTCTGAACTGGATGAATCCACCTCGGAACTCCGTTCATCCACCTTTGAACTGGATGAATCCACCTCGGAACTCCGTTCATTATGCCCAATACCCTACTGTCGCCAGCTAATATCCTTTAGCACTGCTACCAATTTTTCAATATGCGTTACTTCATGAGTTGCCATTAAAGATATTCTGATTCGACTTGTGGGTACTGTGGGAGGGCGAATTGCTGGGGCAAAAATGCCAGCATCTCTTAGCTGTTTTCCAGCTTTGAGCGCATCTGTAGCATTAGGCAATTGAAAACATAATATGGGTGATTCAGAAGGCAGCAATTTCAGGTTAGGTAACTGTTGCAGCAAAGTTTTCAAGTAATGTATATTTCCCCACAATTGGGCACGGCGTTGCGGTTCTTTTTGCACGATCTCGATCGCTGCTAAGGCCGCAGCTGTATCAGCAGGTGAAAGCCCAGTGGTATAAATCCAACTGGGTGCGCGGTTCCGCAAAAAGTCAATTAAGGCGGTACTTCCTGCTACATACCCGCCTAAACTACCTAAAGCTTTACTCAAAGTGCCAATTTGAATTAATTGCTTTCCTGTACACCCAAAATGTTCCACACATCCAGCGCCAGTTTTTCCTAGTACCCCAGTAGCATGAGCTTCATCGACTAGCAGCATACAGCTAAATTCATCAGCGAGATCCAACAGTGCAGGCAACGGACATAAATCGCCATCCATACTGAAGACGGTATCAGTAAGAATCAAACAGCGTCGGTAATTTTGCCGCTGCTGACTCAACTGAGTTTTTAGTACTGCTATATCACAGTGGGGATATTCCACCACTACTGCACCACTGAGAATCGCTCCATTTTTTAGACTGGAATGATTGTACTGGTCAGAGAATATTAAATCGCGCTTGCCCACAAGGGCGGTAATTGCACCCAAATTGGCAAGATACCCGGAACTAAATACCAAGGCATCTTCTGTTTGTTTGGTAGATGCGATCGCCGACTCTAACTCCCTGTGTAATTCTCGATGCCCACTGAGTAATCTCGAACCAGTACTACCAGTCCCAAATTCTGCGATCGCAGCCGTTGCCGCTGCCATCAAACGCTCATCTCCAGCCAAACCCAAATAGTCATTGCTGGCAAAATTAATTACCTCTTGCCCAGCTAAAACCACCGTTGCACCTGGACGACCATTGATCGGTTGTACTGAGCGATACCAGTCCGCCCGATGAATTGTTGCTAAGGACTGTTCTAGCCAGGCATAAGGGTCGGTCATTGGGGCAGGGGAGCAGAGGAGCAGGGGAGAATAACTAATGACAAATGACAAATGACAAATGACAATTAAACTTGTTCGCTACTGAGATGAGCGATCGCTTGTTTAATCCAATCTTCGACATAGGCATCTTTGGGTAGTCCGATGTCTTCGCTGACCACATGGAGGGCGTGACTGACTTCATGGGCAGTATATCCCAAGGCGAAGAGGGTCATTTGCACTTCTTCGAGAATTCCCGGTGCTGGCCCGCCTGTGGCGACGAAGAACCCGGCTGATTTGCGCCACTCGACTAATTTGCTTTTCAGTTCCAAACAGATGCGTTCAGCGATTTTTTTACCGACACCGGGAGCCTGAATGAGGATTTGTGTATTGCCAGCGATAATTGCTTGGACTAAATCTGGTAGTTCCAGAGTGTCTAAGAGGGCGATCGCTAAGGCTGCACCAATACCTGTGACAGTCAGCAAGTGGCGAAATAAATCGCGTTCGGCTGGGGAAGCAAAGCCATATAGAAAGGGCACTTCTTCCCGAATCTGCAAATGGGTAAAAATTTGCGTTACTCCTCCCGACTCTGGTAACTGATTGGCTAGCCGTTGAGGAACTTGCAAATCATACCCCAAGCCATTCACTTCCAGAGTCAGAATAACGCGATTAGCGCCAATTGTTTGGATACCAGCGACTATACCTTTTAAATAACTAATCATTACAAGAGACCAAAATAATTTAAGCCTTCGATAATTCCACCTGCACAAAAACCTTTTGCCAGGTAGCGGTAGTCTGCGGGATACTCATTGTGCCATTGGAGTAACTCTTTGCGGGCATTCCCCACAATGATTCCCCGTTCGTTGCCTACAGCAAATAAAGCAATATCATTACCTGAATCACCACAGACAACTGTTTGTTCTGCTGCAAATTTCCACTTCTGGCGTAAAAATTGCATTGCCTGACCTTTATCGCTGCTATAGGGTACAATGTCAAGGTCAATACCGCTACTGTAGATTAACTTTACATTTAATTTAGATTTCTGCAACTCTGCTTCAAGTTGTGGTAGAACATTCGCAGATACTTCTTGTTCTAGGAAACAACTCACTTTGAAGGGACGCTGTTCTGAATCTGGTTGCCGAACTAACTCAGGATATTTTTTCGTAATAGATAATACAGTTTCCCGTTCCCATCCCGGAGAGAGGATTTCTGACCAACCTGAGTCTGGAGTATCAGTACCATCAAGGTAAATTTCTGTACCCACTGAAAGGACGAGGGCATCCGGTTGCAAAAGATTTTTTTGAGCTTGGAGTTCTTTGTAAAGTACAGGCGATCGCCCGGTAGAATAAACTATTTTAGTGCCGTATTCTTGGCGATGTCTATTCAGCAGTTGATTCAGTTCTGGTAAAGCGCTGTCATCGCCCACAGTCCGATATACGAGGGTGTCATCTAAATCGGTTACGAACAGAAATGGTTTCATGATTAATACCTCTTGCAAAATTTCGTTATTCTACCGTGTGAAGGGACTTTTGCAAGAGATTTGTTTGCTAAAAACAAAGCATTATATCAGAAATTATTCTTTTGTAGAGACGGCGAGTTATCGCGTTTTTGTGACGATCGATCGCATTTTTGGGATTTATAATTGTCATCAAAAAACCTGAACCGAACCGTATTGTCTACTGCCTCTTGAGAATGGCGATCGCCTCATTAGTGCAGAGTTTGAGTGTCGCGATAATGCCATACTCAATCTCAAGAAAACCTAATTGATTGAAGGAGTTGTTTATGTAGCATCACCTTTCGATTAAACTGAATCATAGTTTACTGTGTACAAGTGCCACCACAGATTGAACTAACTCTTCTGGATCGAGGGGCTTGGTAACGTGCCGCTGATAGCCACTGACGATCGCTCGCTCGTAATCATCAACTCTGGCATAAGCAGTCAAAGCGATCGCGGGAATCTCTCCCCCTTTTTCGGGCGTTAAAGTGCGGATCTGCTGAATCAGGGAATAACCATCGACTTCGGGCATCCCAATATCACTGACTAAGACATCAGGTTGGAAGGATTCTAGATTTGCTAAAACTTCTGCCGCAGAGGCAACAGTCAAGACTTCTGCTCCGTATTCAGTAAGTAATACTGTTAATAGCTCGCGGGCATCGGGATCATCATCAACTGTGAGGACTTTAATCCCCGTGAGTTCGAGTTCTTGTTGTGGCAACTCATCTGGCTGCTTGATTTCCGGTTCAACATTCAGCAGTGGCAACTGGACTGTAAAGGTGGCTCCCAAGCCTTCACCAGGACTATCAGCCGTGATGGTGCCGCCGTGCGCCTCAACTAACTGCCGGACGATCGCTAACCCCAATCCTAACCCCCCATACTTGCGGGTAATTGAGACATCTTCCTGACGAAATGACTCAAAAATATACGGGAGAAAGTCAGAGCTAATGCCTTTGCCAGTGTCACTGACGATAATTTGGGCTCGATCGTCAACTTGCTCTAGTCGGGTTTCTACCCGTCCTCCTTTGGGGGTAAACTTGATCGCATTAGAAAGTAAATTCCAAACGATCTGTTGAAGGCGGTTGGAATCTCCAGAGACTTGCCCAATATTCGGCAGTACTGAATGCAACACAATTGATTTGGAAAGGGCTGCTGTATTTACTGTGTCGATCGCAGATTCAATCACAAATGCCAAATTCACAGGAGCCGCATCTATGCTCAGTTTGCCGCGCAGAATCTTGGCTAGATCGAGCAAGTCATCAATCAGTTGAGTTTGCAGTTTCGCGTTGCGTTCAATGGTGGCTAAAGCTTCAGCCGTTTTGGTTTCACTAAATTTGCGGGTTTGCAGCAGTTTTGTCCAGCCGAGAATCGGGTTAAGAGGCGATCGCAATTCGTGGGAGAGAACCGCCAAAAATTCATCTTTGATCCGATTAGCGCGTTCGGCTTCGGCTCTGGCTGCTTGTTCTAGTTGAAATAGGCGATCGCGTTGGATTTCAGCTTGTTTGCGATCGGTGATATCCTGGACATTACCTACCATCCGTACCGCATTGCCCGCAGCATCATAGAAAACCTGACCTCTCGCCGCTAACCAGCGAATACCATCAGGATGTAGAATGCGGAAATCATCTTCATAGTACTCTTCCTGTTGCTGGATGGTGCGACTCACCCCTTCATCGCCTGAGGTGCGATCGTCTGGGTGCAGGTGACTTAACCACAGTTCATAAGTGATTTCCTTTGTACTTGGGTCAAGCCCATACAGATTGATGTACTCTTCAGATACATGAGCTCTGTTGCGGATAATGTCCCAGTCCCATAATCCCGATTGCGTGGCTTTGTACGCCAGTTTCAACCGGGCTTCGCTCTCCTGCAAGAGAAGTTCTATCTTTTTGCGATCGGTAATATCTCGTGAAATCAATAAGATTCGTTCCAGCTGCCCGGAAGCATCCAAAATCGGGCTAACGACTACTTCCCACCATTTCGGAGTGCCTTTTACAGTTGGGCAGTATCCGCTAAAAATACTGACTTTGCCTGTTTTAGTGGCAGCGAGTGCCTTCTCTGCTTGTTGCCGAGAACTGCCTTCCCAGAAACAGAGCCATTCATTATTGAGATGGGCATTTAAGTCATCAATTTCCATCAAACACAGTCCACCTGTATTCATGTATAGCAGCCGCCCATCAAGGCTTAATACCTTGATGCAATCAGAACTGCTGTCTAAAATGCGGTTTTTAAATTCTTCACTCTGGCGCAAGGCTTCTTCGGTTTGTTGGCGAGTGGTGATATCTCGCCAAGTGGCAACAAATCCATCTCCAAATTTAGCCACGCGGATATCAAAGGCTCTAACTAAGCGTTGTTGTCCGTAATCATCCTCATAAACTAGGCTGTCTTTAATGAGCGGCTGCCCTGTTTCTACTACCTGACAGTATTCATTAAACAATCCACTGTCACGATGCCCTGGTAGTAATTCACACAATCCATGCCCAATCTGCTGCTCATAAGTCATTTGATTGTTGAAACAAGCCGCACTATTGACATATTCTGTTACAAAGTCGACAATCTGTCCCTGCTCATTCCGTACAGCACGGTATACCCCAAAGCAGTCCAGCATATTTTCAACTGAGGTGCGGAAGCGTTCTTCGCTCTTTCGCAGAGCAAGTTCTGCCTGTTTGCGATCGCTGATATCATGATGGATGCCTGAAAGGCGGAGTGGATTGCCCTGTCGATCCCGCGAAACTACCTTTCCGTGGTTGGCTATCCATTTCCACTCCCCAGACTTGGTTAACATTCGATATTCAAATTTGTAAGATACCGAATCGTCGTGAAGATGAGCATTCAACCGTTCCATTACCCAAACTTTATCGTTAGGATGAATCAGTCGCTCCCAAGCGCTAAAGTCCCCAGGTAAATCTCCTTGCTCATATCCCAGCATTTCCAGCCATCGGGAACTTAAATAATCTTCATTGGTAACAATGTTCCAATCCCAGAGACCGCCACCAGAACCTTCCAGTGCCATTTGCAGGCGTTCTTCACTGTCTCGCAAGGCTTGCTCTGCCTGTTTGCGTTCGCTGATGTCTTCGGCAATACCTGCAAACCGATAAATCTTTCCGGTTTCATCTCGAAGGGGAAAGCAGCGATCGTGAACCCAGCGAATACTACCATCGGCTAAAATAATCCGGTATTCTTCATCAAATTTACCTGCGACAGCTTTTTCATGAAACGCTCTGTCTGTCGCTTCTCGATCTTCTGGATGGATACAATCGACCCATGCTTGTTGTCCTTGATACAATTCTTGCGGGTTCAATCCCCACAGGCGTTTATATGCAGGACTAACATAGCTAACTCGATTTTCTAACACTTCTTTGATCCAGAACACTGCATCAATATTTTCTGCGAGTTGGCGAAAACGTTCTTCACTCTCACGCAGAGCTTCGGTTGACTGTTTGCGTTCGGTGATATCGAGATCGATACCCGCCATCTGAATCGGTTGCCCGTGTTGGTCGTAGAATACCTTACCCTGACTCAGTGCCCACCGAATCGTACCATTAGGATATACTACTCGAAATTCAATGTCATAGTCTTCTCCTGTGGCGATGGCACGCTCGACGGCTGCCAGAACGCGATCGCGATCGTCAGGGTGGACTCGCGCGGCAAACATCTCGAATGAGCCGTCAAACTCTCCTGGCTCCAGTCCAAATAAAGCTTCCAAGTTATCCGACCAGGAAATTTTTCCGGTTTGGATGTTCCAGTTCCACGTTCCCATCCGCGAAGCTGACAGTGCCAATCGCAGCCGTTGTTCGCTCTGGCGTAGTTCTGCTTCTACCTGTTGGCGTTCTTTTAGTTCATGCTGTGCCTGCTGATACAGTTCTGCCTGTCGCAAGGCGATACTCATCTGAGTTGCCAACTCTTTAAGCAAGTCAATTTCTAAGGGCTGCCAAAATCGAGGGGAGCTACAATGATGAGCAATTAGCAATCCCCAAAACTGGTTGTCTTGCAGAATTGGTACAACCAGATGAGCTTTGACTTGAAACTGTGCCAACAATTCACCGTGGCAGGGATCGAGACTGCGATCGTGAATATCTGATACTGCCGTTACTTGCCCCTGATAATAACGTTCGATATAATTTTTAATCGAGGCGGGATCGTGCCTGACAGGTTGCGGTCGATTCGAGGTGATGTAGCTCTCAGCAAGGCAGGGATCGTACATAGTAGACGAAAGGAGCGATCGCCACTGTGTCCCAACTGATTCTGCTATTACTGTGCCATTCCCGTCAGGTTTTAACTGAAAAACTAAGACGCGATCGGTGTGCAGAAATTCTCGCACTTCGGTTACGGTTGTTTGAAGAATTTCATCCAGATTCAGCGATTGGTGAATTTTCTGGGTAATATGTGAGACTACACGCTCTCGTTCAATACGCTGTTGTAGTTGGGTACGTAGCCGGACTGTTTCAATTGCCCCATTGACTGCTATTTGCAGCCCTTCTGAGGTAATTTGCTCTTTGATAATATAATCTTGTGCGCCCGCTTTGATTGCCTTAACTGCGATCGCCTCATTGCCCTGCCCAGTGACGACAATCACAGGTAGGCAAGGCTGTTGCATTGAGGGTTGCAATTGTGCTAAAAATTCCAGTCCGTCCATGTCGGGCAGTCGATAATCAAGCAACACAGCATCGGGCTGATGTTGCTGCCAAAGTTCTAGCCCTTGTTGTCCCAGCGTTGCTTCTAGGATAGTGTAAGAAGATTCGCGATCGCGCAGCAAATACCGCCGATAGAGTTCTCGATCTTCTGGGGAATCATCGACAATTAAGAGAGTGCGCTGTTGCTGAGACATTGTGAATTAATTAATCAGGTAGATGTTAACCCACATTCCGCAGGTTGGCATAGAAAAATTGATATTTTTCAAAAAATGCTAAAACCCTCATGAGTGCCAGGATTTTAGCATATTTCATATAATTTATTGATCGCTCTTTACATCTGCTTGGCGGTAACTTATTTGATAATTTTAATGTATAATTTACTTCTGGCATACTGATAAAATTTATATCACTTTTGCCACAGAATAATCTGTAAATATTTACTCACTAATACAAATTCTCTATGAAGATCGTAATAGCAATCCTAAATCATTGGGAGAGATAAAATCACTGTAAAGCTTATAATTACGTGTTTGTCATCTCCTTATATTCTCACGTTTCAATTCTGATTGCTATATCTGACTAATTAGTGATTATTGTGGGTATTTGTGTAAAAATCTTAAAACCCTCTTTCTCTCTGGTCTCTAAGCTTTGTAGTCAGTCTTAATGATAATTTTTTTACTCAGGCATGATATTAGACCAATATCAGGACATATACAAACTAAATGCGATCGCCGTTATCACAATTGCAAATATATTCAATAAATAAGACAGATATAAGTCAATACAGTTTAGTTAAGCCTAAAACTCAACTTTTACGTAGGTTTGATTTCGTTCCTCAACCCAACACTTTCTCAACTTTGTTGGGTAACACTAAAGTTTTACCCAACCGACAATTTTCGTAACTGCATAGCCTTAACCCAAGCGTATTGAGATATAAGTAATCTAGGCTTAAATAAATTAAAGTTGGTAGTCAGGACTTTAGTCCTAGCTTTGGAGACTGAAGTCTCCACTACAAACTTTTTATTATGGGTGTTTTAGCGAACTTCATATTAGAAGTGCGAGATATCTGGCTCATGACTAACCCTTGGGATAATCAGGCAGCGTCGTCACTTCAAACCAATATTCTACGAGCATCTGAATATCTCGTTTCAGTTGAGCAAAATTGATTGGCTTAACGATGTAGCTGTTTACACCATATTGATAGCATACTTCAATATCTTTAGGATTGTTAGAGGTAGTAAACACCACCACCGGAATCATTTTCAAGTTGTCATCCTGTTTAATCCGGCGTAACACTTCTCGTCCATCGGTTCCAGGTAGGTTCAAGTCAAGCACAATCAAGCCTGGACGGGACGCGCTTTCGCGTTCCACATAGCTACCAGTGCGATAAAGAAAGGCTAAGGCTTGTTCTCCATTCACACACCTCTGAATAGCGATCGCAATGGTAGATCGCCCTAGAAATCGTTGCAGTGCCTCAAAGTCTTCGTTACTATCCTCGACAATTAAAAGTAGTGGCATTTCCTGCGTCGGGGAGGCTGAAATTTGAGTCATGTATTTGCCTCCGCCGACAGGGTAAAGTAAAATGTACTACCAACAGTTGGTGTAGATTGCACCCAAATTCTACCACCATGACGTTCCACAATTTTGCGGGCAATGGTTAACCCTACGCCAGTCCCACCGCCAAATTCGTCCCGTCCATGTAAGCGGCGGAAGATTTGAAAGATTTTGTCAAGATGTTCTTGAGAGATGCCAATGCCGTTATCACGAACATAGAAAGTTACAGAAGTAGAAGCAACTTTTTTTTCCCCATTTCCTTCAATAAAACCAATTTCGACCCATTTTTCTGGTTTATCATTGTACTTAATGGCATTGCTAATCAGGTTGCTGAAGAGTTCATTAATCTGAGCGCGATCGCATTGAACGCTCTTCAGGGGTTGAGGAATGCGAAACTCAACTTCGCTCTGCGGTCGGGAAATGGTTAAGGTGGCGATTACCTGGGGTACTAACTCATGCAGATTCACTGATTGCCGGATCAGTTCGGCGCGTCCCAACCGCGAGAAATGGAGGAGAGAATTGATCAGGTCTTCCATTCGCTGCGTCAGCCGCACCAAGGTTTGCAGTTTCGCTATTCCATCGCCATCTAGTATGTCTGCATAATCTTCCATTAAGAAGTTAGCGTAGTTGTGAATGCCCCGCAGCGGTTCTTTGAGGTCATGGGAGGCAACGTATGCAAAAGAATCAAGTTCTTCGTTACTCCGTTGTAATTCAAAATTCATCGATGCCAGTTTGTCTGCCTGCCGTAACACAACGCCCACAATCAGACTTCGCAGTTCAGTAACCACCTCAATTTCACAGGGTTTCCAGGGTAGGGCAGATCCTTGCACCGTTTCTTGCCATAATTCAAAGGATTTGCGAGGAGACATTCTTAAACTGCCATCTGAGAAAACTTCCACAGGCTTGTTGGGGTTGCCGCCCCAATTCACCGTTTGAATTACCTCTGGGCGAAACCAGAGAATGTAATTGTGATGAACTTTGGAAATTTCCAGAGCTAAAACGCCACTAGCGATCGCTTTAAATGACTCGGCAGCAGGGTAATTTTTCGTAAGCGATCGCGTCTCAAACAAATTATGATGTAGTTGAGGTTTAATCCAATCAAGTAAGGCGTGAATCTCTGACTTTGATGGGGTTTTACCCACTTGAATATACTGGTCGTCACTACATATCACCGCTCCTGTGGCGCCAATCAGATTTAGTAATTGAGATTTCAGTTGCACCATACCATCCAGGAAATACTCAGCCTGAGACAACCCTTCCACAAATTTAGTTTGTAATGACTTCAATTGACTTTTGTAATCAATATCTTCACTTGCTTCTTTATTTGCCAGTTCCACAGACATTACCTGTCCAATGAACTCGCAGATGGTGCGGATATTGTAAGAAATATATTTGGGTGACGAATGGTGACAGGCAATCAATCCCCAAAGCTTTTGCTCGTGCATCAGAGAAATAGACATGGAGGCGGTCACGCCCATATTTTGCAGGTACTCTAGATGAATCGGAGAAACACTCCGCAACACCGAGAGACTGAGATCCAACGGTTGATTTGTCAAGGGATTGTTTGCTGGAATTAAGGTGGCAGGCTGGTAGCTAGCATCTGAAATTAGCCGCAGCCAGTTGAGAGTGTATAGCTGTCGGGCTTGCTTGGGAATGTCAGAGGGCGGATAGTGTAAATCCAAATAGGGCGTTTCCTGATTGGTGTCTTCAGCGATGACGCTGCCTGCTCCTTCGCGATCGAATCGATAGACCATAACGCGATCGAAGCCAGCGATTCGCCGAACTTCTGTAACCACAATCTGGGACATTTCTAGCAATGTTGGTGCTTTCTGAATCCGGGTAATGATTCCTCTTACCTGTTGATAGAAGTCAAAAAAGCCTGTTTTTTCCTTCGCTTTTCTCGGCTCCAATTCCAGAATAATAATAGTATCTAAACGATGGACAATGCCATCAAAATGAATTGATTTCTTTTGATGTTTGATGGACAAATTGAGCGGATTAACGCTCTCAAAATCCTCTGCCAGACATTGTTGAATTAGTTTAATCTGCTTGACATTGAGTAAATCTGATAGCGGCTTGCCCAGCAATTCATCAGGTTGACGGCCAACAACTTCCTGGCTGTTACTGCTCACCTGAAGGATTTCCAGGGTGGGATCTTGCAAAACCAGTAAAATCCCGTGAGGCTGGATCAAACTTGGAATGTGGATCGGTTCGCGATCGCAGTTTGTCAAATCTATGATCTCATCAGTCATTCTCGGTTTATCCAACTCCTCGTTAGAACTCTGGCTTAAATAATTCGTAATGGGCTACACCCCGCTACCCTAATGTACTTCGTAATTAAGTTTTGTGACGGGGATTTAGACGCGATAAATCGCCGTCTCTACAAGTGTTTTGTTGCTCATTCTGAACTGTATTGCGTTATATCTGAGATTTTGAGTCCTGTATTTTGTACCTCACCTAAGAGCGAACTCCTGTATTACTACTAGCCTAGACTTAAACTAGAGTCTCCGACATCTACTCTTGGCTTAATGTTTCAATCAACAAATCTACCTGCTGTTGTCGCTGCTGCAAAAAACCTTCGCACTGACGCAAATATTCCACAGCAGTTGCAAATTGGTCAAACACAGCTTCCAATTCCAACTCACCCGCCTCAATGCGAGTAATAATGCCCTCTATCTCAGCAACCTTGGCCTCATAATTCCAATCTTCCTCAGAACTAGAAGCACCCTTACGTTTAACCATTAACCTCTTTGCGTCCTCTGCGTCTCTGCGGTTCGTTTATTTCCATAACCTTCACTTTAACTCCACCCTGCCCCAACTGAATCACTAAATCTTGCCCCACAGCCAACTCCACCGCCGAACGAGCGATCGCACCATCTTCCCTTCTCACCACCGCATAACCACGCTGTAACACCGCTTTCGGGTCAAGACTAGCCAACTTTTGCCGCAATAATTCTAAATGCTGCGTTGCTTGCTGCGATCGCCCCGTCGTAATTTGCACCAAATGCTGACGCTTCCAAGCAAGCTTTTCCACTTCCTGCTGCACTTGCCGATCTAACCGCAAACGTCGCAAACGATTACGTAATACTTGCAGTTTATTCTCAGCATTTTCTCTAAAGTCATGCACCGCCTCATGTAAAGCGACAACTCGCTGCCGATGCTCAACATACAACTCTGAAAGTGCTGGCACAACCATTTCTGCTGCCGCAGTCGGTGTATGCACACATACATCTGCAACTAAATCTGCTAAAGATTCATCTCGTTGATGGCCGATCCCAGTAATTACAGGAATGGAACAACAAGCAAGCGATCGCACCACTCGTTCATCATTAAAGCAAGCTAATTCTTCCACCGCACCACCACCCCGCGATAAAATTAGCACTTCGGCGCGACCATCTCTTTCCACCCGCTCAATTGCCTTGACAATAGATTCTGGCGCTTGTTCGCCTTGTACGGTCGCGGGAGAAAATAAAACGTGTAAACCTGGATACCTTTGCTTCAGGGTTTTTTGAATATCACCCCAAGCCGCCGCAGTTGGTGAAGTGACGACAGCGATTGTTTGGGGGTGAGTGGGAAGCGATCGCTTTCTTTGCGCGTCAAATAACCCCTCAGCCAGCAAGCGATTTTTGAGTTGTTGATAGCGTAACGCCTGTAAACCCACACCAGCAGGTAGAGTCTGCCAAACTGATAACTGATACTCTCCTCGTTGCGGATAGACGCGAATGCTACCCAAAATGATTATCTGTTCGCCAGGAACAGGCATTTGGGCGAGTTTGGGCAATTGGCTATTCCATACTACACACTTAATTCCGGCGTTGCGATCGGGATCTTGCAGCGTGAAAAATAACCCACTGCGATGGTTGTTAGCGCTAGAAACTTCGCCAGTTACCCAAACTTGCCGCAATTGTTCATCTTGCTCTAACAGCAAGCGGATATAGTCAGTTAATCCAGATACCGAAAGCGCCGTATCGAGAATCAGAGAGTCGGGAAGGTCGAAAGTCATCAAAGATATACGAAAGCAAATGCCTGATCAAATCTTAGCAAATAACATTAATTGATAGCTATTTTGTTGAATAATCAAACTGAAAATATCCAAAAAATCTATTAGACTTAAATTAATCGCTAAACAGAGTTTAAAACCATAATGGAAAAAATAGAACTTGAACTAGACAGACCCACGTTTGAACGAGCAAAAACTCTGGCAATAGTCAATCAATCAACTCTATCAGAATTGATTAGTCACGTAATTGAACGTTTAGCAGAAATTCAGGAGAAAAACGATCCTTTAATGGGATTATATGCTGATGTTCCAGAAATCGTTGATGAAATTGTTGCTGAGGCGATGGAAAAAAGAGGATATACTAGATCGGATGAATAAAGTAGAAAAGTCCCTACTTGATACGGATATTCTTTCAGAAATTATTAAACGAGTAAATCTTCGTATTATTGTCAAAGCCAATAGTTACCTAAACCAGTTTGATAAATATACAATTTCTGCAATTACAGTCATGGAAATTGTAGAAGGCTGGCAAAAACGTAAGCAAGAAAAACGTCTTCAGCAATTTTTAACTATACTGACTTCACAGGAAATATTATCCTTTGACTTAACAGAAGCAGTATTAGCAGGAAAAATCTACGCTGATTTAGAGATAACCGGAAAAAGAATTGGTTATCCCGATTGTATGATTGCTGCAATTGCCATCAGTCATAATATAACTTTAGTTACGGGTAATTTATCTCATTATCAAAGGATTCAGGATTTAAATTATTCACTAAAACTAGATAACTGACGTTTATAGTAACAATGGTAATAGATGAAGTGCCATTAAGTTTTGCCATTAGCTGAATGCTCTAATGCAGATGTATTTTATCACTTAATTTTTATATCCTGCATTACAATATGGATGCGTTATCTGTCCGTTATCTACACTCGCCAATCCGCCATCTTCTTTACGCTGGATACGATCAATCGAATTCTATTTTTATCCCATTCGTTAGTTTCTCTTTGAAAATCAGGTTTTCTGATGTTTGAAAAGAAGAATGAGTCTATCTTAAGGTCTTCAATAGAAATTGTTTCTTTTTTCTTGCCCAGATTAATATTTTCTTCTACATCAAAATCCTCTCTTGGAATCAGAGCATCTAGATTAACTTTAGCCATGATGTTTTCTCCTGTATTGGTACAATTATACGTCAAGCTCATAGGCAGCAAGTACGACTGAGCATCATAGCTTCTCAAAGCTAAAAGTTACCTAAAGCATTGAAAATCCCTTTACTACTACCCTAAAAGCCTTCTACATCAATAGACCTCTTGCAAAAATATGTTTTTGCACTCTTAGGGAAAAGGGTAAAGGTTAATTGAGTTTCTTTACCCTTTCCCCCTTACCCTTTACCCCGACTTTTGCAAGAAGTCTAATCCCGACCCAATGAAGTCGCTCCCAATGAAGTCGCTGTAGATGATATGCTTATTGGAATGGCGATCGCTCCGAATTGAGCAACCTCCGCAAATGCTCACGAGTACGGTTCTACTAACAGTGTTGTTTAGGTAATTTATTTTTTCTTTGAAAACCCTTGCTTACCCAGCCAAAAAAAGCTATCTCTTAATGCAAGTTGGTATCATTGTGCAAAACTACCCTAATCTGGTAGCGATCGAGTTACGATCTTGTCACACCCTTTTTTTGATTTGAGAAGTCCTATTCCAGAATTTTCTGGTTAAAATAGTATATCTGTTCTACTCAAACTCCCAGAGCAACACTCCTTAAAACCATATATTAAGAGGCATTAGAGACAGGAATGGCTATCAACACCGATACTTCAGGCAAGCAAAAAGCACTGACTATGGTGCTAAACCAGATTGAGCGCAGCTTTGGTAAAGGAGCAATCATGCGCTTGGGCGATGCTACCCGGATGCGGGTGGAAACAATTTCTAGTGGAGCGCTTACCCTAGATTTAGCATTGGGTGGTGGTTTACCCAAAGGTCGGGTAATTGAAATTTATGGGCCGGAAAGTTCGGGTAAGACTACAGTAGCGCTACATGCGCTCGCCGAAGTGCAAAGAAATGGCGGTATTGCTGCCTTCGTTGATGCTGAACACGCCCTAGACCCGACTTATGCTGCGGCATTGGGTGTAGATATTGACAATTTGCTGATTTCCCAACCTGACACCGGCGAATCAGCTTTGGAAATTGTCGATCAGCTTGTACGCTCTGCTGCGGTTGATATTGTAGTCATTGACTCAGTAGCAGCGCTGGTTCCCCGTGCTGAAATTGAAGGCGATATGGGTGATGCTCACGTTGGTCTGCAAGCGCGGTTAATGAGCCAAGCCCTACGTAAAATTACTGGTAACATTGGTAAATCTGGTTGTACAGTAATTTTCATCAACCAGTTGCGGCAAAAAATCGGTGTTACTTACGGTAGCCCAGAAACTACTACTGGTGGTAATGCATTGAAATTTTACGCTTCGGTGCGTTTGGATATTCGTCGGATTCAAACCTTGAAAAAAGGTACAGATGAATATGGTAATCGCGTTAAGGTCAAAGTTGCCAAAAATAAAGTAGCGCCGCCTTTTAGAATAGCGGAATTTGACATTATTTTTGGTAAAGGTATTTCTACCTTGGGTTGTGTTGTTGACTTAGCAGAAGAAACTGGCATTATTATCCGCAAAGGTGCTTGGTATAGTTACAACGGCGATAATATCTCCCAAGGACGAGACAACGCCATTAAGTATCTAGAAGAAAAGCCTGAATTTGCTGAAGAAATTAAGAAACTGGTGCGTGAAAAGTTAGATAAAGGCGCTGTTGTTTCTGCTAACTCTGTAGCTAAAGCCAGTGAAGAAGATGAAGAGGAAGAAGTCGATTTAGAGCCAGAAGAATAAAAAATGTGGATTTATTAATCTGCAATTGCTAATAGATGGTGCGTTACCAAAACAGCTAACGCACCTTATTTTTTCTAAAACGAGATAACGAATTACGTCCGTGGAAAATATAAAGGTTTTGTATCCCGGAACGGGACTATGCACGTTTTATTTCCCAAATGGAAGTAGTTTTAGACTTATACTCCCAAGAGCATAGTCAAGAGGAACCCCTGATCTGTATGGATGAGGCTTCTATACAGTTAACTGACCATGTTTTTGAGCCGATTCCTATCACCCCTGGTCATGATACAAAGGAAGATTATCACTACACTCGTTCGGTGAGTTCAAGCTTTATTTATGTTCTTTGACCCCAATCGAGGCTGGCGAAGAGTCAGCAATCGTGACCATCGGACTCGTGTAGATTGGGCTAGTGAAGTCCGTCAACTATTAGATGAAGACTATCCCAAAGCTAACAAAGTTAAATTACTTTGCGATCATCTCAACACTCATAAAATTGCTTCTTTATATGAAGCTTTTCCGGCTCCTGTTGCTCATCGTTTAGCTCGAAAACTAGAGATTTATTACACTCCCCGTAATGGTAGTTGGCTCAATGTTGCTGAGATTAGACCTCTTGCAAAAATATGTTTTTGCGCTCTTAGGGAAAAGGGTAAAGGTTAAAGGGAAAGGATTTTGAGTTTCTTTACCCTTTCCCCCGACTTTTGCAAGAAGTCTATTGAATTAAGCGTCTTAAGCCAACAATGTTTAGATAAACGTATTCCTTGTATTGAAAAACTTTCTATTGAGTTGGCTGCTTGGCAAAAAGAACGCAACTGCACTGCAAGTAAAGTAATTTGGCGTTTTACTACTGAAGATGCTCGTGTCAAACTTAAGCATCTTTATCCGATTTTTGAAACCGATGAGCCAAGTGATTCTCACCTACATTCCACAACTTAAAATTTCACACTACGAATTGTTGGGTTTTGGGTTTTGTCCATAGGCGATCGCAATCCTGTGAGTATTCATTGTATTAGATATAACATTTTATTTCAGTGGATAACCAAAAAAAACGATTGCGACAGTAGAGTGCAGATGTGAATTCTAATGTAACAATCACTTTTACTAACATTTTCTTCCCAATCTGCACAATTTTCTCTTAATAAATTGTTTGAAAAGTATTTTTGGTAACATTAAAGCCTCGCAAACCTAACCTCCATTCCCTATCAGGGAATGGGGGTTTCAAAGCCTTACATATCTCCCTTATATTCTTCTAACAATTGCGGAATGTGATCGTACCCATCTACACCGATAACAGCAATAATTTTCGGGCGATGTTGCTGTAAGAACCTTTGGAAAGCTTCTGCCCCTATTTGTCCTTGTAAAATTGTCAGTAACCCGGCTGCTTGACGCCACTCATTAGAAGCAATTTGCTCTAAAAGATACATTCCCAAGCAACCTGTATAAACAGTTTTTTCGGAATTTTGCAGATGATAATAGGCTTCTGCTAAATAAGCTAAGTTCCGCCCTTGGAGATACAAATCACCGGAAACTTGCGCTGTTTTAAAACCATCTTCCAGATATTTAATTGCAGTTTGGTGTTCTCCGATTACTAAATAGGCAATTCCTAAGCTGCTGACACATAAGGCTTTACTTTGAAGATCGCCTAATTTTTCTGATAATTTTAAACCTTGTTCCAAATAGTTAATTGCAGCTTCATAGGTTTCGGGTTCTAGGTTTTCTAGTTCCTGAGCTTGCATGACCTCGCTGTAACCTAAATTTACCAGCGCATTTGCTTCTCCGGTGCGATCGCCTGCTTGCCGACTTAGTATTAATGCTCGTTGACTGTAGTTAATTGCCTCAGCATAATTTTGCTGTTGCACGTAGGTACGGCTGAGGTGATTGAGATTGGCAATTTCACAGGTGCGATCGCCTGCATTCCTGGCTATCTCTAGCGCCTGCTGATGAAAATCAATTGAGCGCTGGTATTGTCCCAAAGCACGCTGAGAATAACCTAAAAGGGTCAAAATTCGTGCTTTTTCTTGGGTTCCCTCACCTCTTCGCAGTGGTTCATCTAAATAATCTAGGGCATCGCGTAAATAAGTACCAGTAAAAGAGGCAAAAATTCCGCCGTAAAATGGAAAATACGGACGCTGGGCAAAGGTTCGTAAAATCTGGAGCATGATTTGAGAACAGGCATCGCTGTATATTGTCCCAACGCTCCTAAAACCACTTGCTAACTGACTCCAAATCACTGCAAAGGTCAAAAAAGTGGAAATGGACAACTTTGGCCCCGCTTTAACATCGTAAGCTTGTTGGTCAAACCAGTTAATTAGTCCCCGTTGCAAGAATTGTAAAATTAATGCCATTTCCACCCAATCTCTGAGGATGATACCACGCTGTCGCTCGGCAAACTCAATTGCGGATTCTTCCCTAGCTAAGGTGCGAAGTAGTGTTTTGGGTAACTCACTATTAAGTTGTTTAGCCCAACTTGCCCAAGGACCGCGTTCTCCCGGTACACCACCAAATCCCAAAGATTCTTTTTGCTCGTACATCCAACTGAGCAAGTTGTCTTGCAATCGCTGCCAAGAAGCTAAACCACGGGTAATCCCTTCGGAAAATTGTTCTAAATCAGAATTTGCCTGAGCAAATTGCTGCAATGCCTTTGATAACTGCTGTAACTGTTGTAAATTTAGCGGATACTTCTGATTCGGGTCAGTAACCCGGATAAATGTCGCTAGACGATCGCTAGCAGAGGCTGTAGTAATTTCTGTAGCGGCAAAGGCGATCGCTTCTGTGGCTTTATTTTGCTCTTGCCAGCGTTGCCATTGACTTTGAATTGTCTTAATGGCTCTCAAACTGCGAGTCGCCTTGGCTTTCTTGAGTTCGTCTTTTTCGCTATCTACTTGGCTTTGGAGAGAATTCAGGCGGTCGCTCAAAGCTAGCTCAAAGACTTCCCCTGTCCCGGAAGTAATACCTTTTAGCAGCATTTGATACACCTGTTCTACAGAGCTAATTTTGCCCTTGAGGGTGGTTTCGACAATTTCATCGATTAAGGCAAGATAGCGATCGCTTAATGGCAGAGAGTCTGGCACTTTGGCTACTAGGAGAATGTCACGTCAATTCTAATTCTAGTCTTGGCCGCAGAGGTAGGGGAAACAATTGGCCACTTTTGGGCAGTCATGGTCATAACAAATGCGAAATTTAGAAAAAATTTATTTAGCGATTTGTTATCATTCTTTGAGTGATTCGCTGTTTAACTACACGATAAAAAAATAATGGAATACCTAAAATATAACGGTCTGCTAAACGAGTAGGTTCAGTAATTAAGCGTGTTAACCACTCCAGACCATTATCAGTCAACCAACGCGGCCCGCGATATATAGAGTTAGTATAAAAATCTAGACAAGCACCTAAAGGTAAAAATACAGTAGTTTCAATTTTATTGAAGTTATCTAAAATCCAGCGTTCCTGTAATGGCATACCAAAACCAATATATAAAATATCTGGTTGGAATTTATTAATTTTTTCTATTACCAAATTATTCTCTTTTCCTGATTTATCAAAATAACCATGATGTCCCTGTATGCGTAAATTAGGCGCAATTGTTCCTAACTTAATAATTGCCTTATCTACTACGCCAGGTTTTCCTGCTAACAAAAATAAAGAAAGGTTTTCTTGTTCGCACTTTAATGCTAAATCTTCTATGTAATCTGGTGCTGTCATTCGATGTGCAGATTGCATTGAATAACCATTGAATCTAGCTCCTACCATTACACCAAATCCGTCACAAAATACTAAATCAGCTTTATTCAAAAAATCTCGATACCAAGACTTTTCATAAGCGAAATTCATTGCTCTGATATTCACATGCCCTATAACTGTCTTTTTTTTATTTTTTGCTGCTTCTATTAAATAATCAACTAATTCTTGTACTTGAATTTTATGAAATCTTGTATCAAACAATTTAACTTCCGGAAAAGTTTTCATTTCTGCACTCCCTCACTTATTAGCCAGTATACCAAGTTTAGAAGAATCAGAACAACAAAATAATAATACCTTTATCGCTACCTTAAATTTTCCTAATCTTAAATTAAATTCCTACCTTTGTAATACCTATTCTCCTTGCATACAGAATATATTATGTCGTTTTTAAATTTGGTGTTTAATACATAGGCTATGTAACTTAAACCTACTTTCATCAAGATGGTTATCAATTGATAACTGCTGTATAAATACCTCTTAAAGACGTAAGATATTTGTTAATGTCCAAGTGTTTAACTCTGACTCGTGCATTATTTCCCAAAGATATTCTCAGATTTTTGTCTGCAATTAAAGATTGCATTGCCTCTGACAATTGTTGAATATCCCCTGGATTAACTAATAAACCATTCTGATTTTGAGTAACTATTTCGGGTATTCCTCCTACTGGGGTAGTGATAACTGCCAAACCCCAACTCATTGCTTCTAATAGTGCCATAGGCAGACCTTCGTTGTAGGAAGGTAACACAAAGACATCAGCTTTAGTTAAAAGCTCGTCACGTTTTTCTCGATCTACCCAATCAAGAATAGTGATGTAGTCAGTAAGATTTAGAGTTGGTATCAAACTACGAGCTTGTTCTATATCTCCATCCCCCGCTATAACTAACTTGGCTTGGCTTTGTTGAGCAACAGGCATAGAAGCAAATGCTTTAATTAAATCAAAAGTACCTTTGCGCTCACCAATGCGCCCTAAAAATAAGAAAAATATCTGTTTGGAATCTATTCGCTGTGGAATTTGTGCGGGAATTTTTACTGGATTAGGCAGAACAATAACTTGTTCTGATTTCAAGCCAAGATTCTCAATGTAGAATTTTTTCCAGCTATCTGATAAAACAATGAAACGGGTACATTTACAAAACGACCAACTTAGCCACTGCTTAAGCAATTGGGGTAGTTTAGAGTAAAACAAATGAAAATCAGCACTATGAGTATGAATAATTACTGGTTTTTGAAATAGCCAACCAATAAGAGTAGTGATTGAATGACGAAAAGCGCTACCTCTATCTGAAACATGGATGTGAATTAGGTCAGTTCTTTGGTTTAATAAGTTCCAAAATAACTCACCTATTGCCTGCAAAAAAACTAACACTTTATAGACAGTAGAACCATTCGGTAAAGTCGTAATGTGTTTAATTTGAATATCAGAGTTAGTTTCTTCAAGAATGAGCTTTTCCACAGAAACTATTCCACCTTGGCGCTCCAAGCTTTCGCCCAACATAGTAATTTTTATGGGATTCATAATTGCTATTAATATGTTTTGGAAATTGAGTACACGGCTATTTATATAAACTATTGAACGAATTTCTTCTAGTTTATATTCAAAGGCGTACTCCAAGAGCATTTTGAGAATTAATCCTAATAACTCTATCTACTTGAGCGCAGATCCACAAATTTATTCAATGTACACTTTTATGATTTTACAGGATGATCTCCATAACAAAATTTTGTCATGGGAATTGTTATGAGGATGTTTAAAATATTGTTGTTAATAACAGCATTCTAGCACTATCTCATAACTAAAAGCTAAGTAACAATTTTTTGTTTAAGCTAAATCATGTATTTACAAGTCAGAAAAATTAATGAATTTATTTGAGCTTTTAGTAGGAGAAGACAATCATCCAGCCCTAGTTACGTCTGAGGGGCGATCGCTAACTTATAAGCAATTACGCGAGAATGTTATTGGACTGGTATCTCAACTCAACAGCTTTGGATTGAAACAGGGAGAACGCATTGCCATTGCCATGACTAACGGTTCACCAATGGCGATTACCTTTTTGGCTGCTGCCTTATGTGGCACTGCTGCACCCTTAAATCCCAAATACAAACAAGAAGAATTTGCCTTTTACTATCAAGATACCCAAGCAAAAGCACTGATTACGTTGTCTGAGGGGCCAGAAGCAGCCATTGCTAGTGTCACACCCGACATGATGCTGATTAATGCCAAGGTAAATACTGACGGTACATTAAGCTTTGAATTAGTCAAAACAGTCTCAGAACCAGCAGAATCCGCGAATCCCACAGCCCCCAACGCTGATGATATAGCGATGATTCTCCACACTAGCGGCACTACCAGTCGTCCCAAGCGTGTGCCGATTCGTCATCGCAACTTAATTGCTTCAGCCGGCAACCTGATTAGTGCTTACTCACTCACAGCAGCTGATACTACACTTTGCCTAATGCCCTTGTTCCATGTTCACGGATTGGTGGGCTGTTTGCTGGCAACTCTGGCTTCGGGTGGTACATTAGTTTGTCCCAATGGTTTTAATGCCTTGGAGTTTTGGAAACTGGTAGATACCTACAAACCCACCTGGTACTCCGCAGCGCCAACCATGCACCAGACAATTTTGGCGCGTGCTAGTCGCAACCCAGAAATTGTCAAAGCAAACCGCTTTCGTTTCATTCGCTCTAGTAGCGCTTCTTTGCCGCCGATTATCATTGAACAGTTAGAGGCAACTCTGAATGCTCCTGTGGTGGAATCTTACAGTATGACTGAAGCATCTCACTTAATGACCACCAATCCCCTACCGCCAAAAGTCAGAAAACCAGGTACTGTAGGTTATGGCTTTGGCGTAGAAGTGGGCATTATGGACTCCGAAGGCAACCTGTTATCTCAGGGAAGCTTGGGCGAGGTGGTGATAAAAGCACCCAACGTTATAGATGGCTACGAAAACAATCCAGAAGCTAACGCCACTGCTTTTGTGAACGGTTGGTTCCGCACAGGGGATCAGGGTGCAGTGGATGCAGACGGCTACCTCCGCTTGACTGGACGGATTAAAGAATTGATTAACCGGGGTGGAGAAAAAATTTCTCCTTTAGAAGTGGATGATGTCTTGCTGCGCCATCCTGCCGTCGCCGAAGCCTTAGCCTTTGCCGTCCCCCACAAATCTTTAGGAGAAGATATCCACGCGGCTGTGGTTCTGAAAGCGAAAGCTGGCGAAAAAGAACTTTTAGCTCACTGTGCAACTATGCTGGCAGACTTCAAAGTTCCCAGGCAGATTCACATTTTAGATCAATTACCTCGTGGTGCTACTGGTAAACTGCAACGGTTGGCGATGGCGAAATTGCTGAATATAGGAGAGTAGGGAGTGGGGAGATAACGACACAATCTACAAAAACAGAGATTGAACAGTCAGATCCTTCTGGGTGATGCTGAAGTTACGCTGTTCTGCTGTGGCAATAAATGAAACGATCGCTTCACACGCCACAGCAATAGTTAAGATCACCAGGTTTCGTGCCAACGGATAATCACAGACATCATCATTAACCTCCGAAGGAACGCGATAAACGTCATTCCAAATCACTTCTGCATAATCAGCCGATAGCCCAGCATGAAGGCAGGGTACGCTTAATTTTTCAGCATAATCTTTCACTGCTTGACGTGCCACGCTATTGTCAAAGACATCGATAATTAGCTGGCTGTCTTGAAGTAATTGATTTGTATTTGCTGGTGTCAACTCCTTTGTTTTGGCATCAACTTTAGTACCAATTGCTCGATATAAATTGTTCGCCAAGATTTTCGCTTTGAACGCTCCCACATCGGAACGGTAGTAAGGCTGAGTCGAAAGATTGCGCTCCTCAATGCGATCGCGATCTATTACTGTAAGTTTATCAAAACCAGACCGAGCTAAGTTTTCCGCAATGTTAGCTCCTAATGCTCCAGCGCCACAAATTGTTACAGGATAATTTTTTAGCTTTGCCATCACAGCATTGCTGCGGTAAAGCTGTTCGTGAAAAAAGATACTCATAATAATTCTTAATTCGTAATTCGTAATTCGTAATTAACTACTCTTGTTTTGCCATGACACCTACTAAGGATTGCAAGTCAAAATCGCGATCGCGTCCACTCAGACAAATGCCAGAACTGACAACAGTCAAGTCAGCTTTAGCGATCGCACTACTATGGCGAACGCCATCAGCAGTTGTCCAATCGACTGTCCAATAATCGTTGCGATCGTGGAATTGATTTAATTCACCGCCACCCATTTGCAATGCCTTTCTCAATCGCTTTTCATCCTGTTGGGGTTGAGTAAATCCCTCAATGCGCCGCGTTGCTAATTCATACACTGTGCGGATTTCTGGAGTAATGCCCTTAAACTGTAATTCTTCAGCAGGAATGAGTTGCTTGACGGCAGATTGCAGAGTTTCAGAAATTGCCGGATCGGTACGGCGATCTACTTCCTCAAACCAGCATGAATGTCCATTCCATCGGGCAATGATTTGCTCAAAGGTAACGCCCTCGGTAACTAAGTGGACTGCGATCGGCTTAACTACCTTTAACCGTTGACGCATATCTACTTCATTCACGGGGTATGCTAACCAAGTTTGTTTCCGCAGTTGATGTGCTAACCGCAGCCGTATTTGGGGAAAGTGTTGCAGGTATTCTGCAATTTGGGGTAAGTCTGCTTCTTCTACAACCGTTGCTGTTTTCTCATTCACAGGCTGAAAGATGCCCCAACCTTCAAATTTATTAGGCTTTGGACTGAAGGTATAGATCATCCCGGCTACCCGTGTGCGAACTCGTCCACCTTTGATGCAGGGCGCAAGGAATTGGGTTGTAGACAATTGTGCTTCTGCGATCGCAATTTGGTTGATTAGCTTAAATATGTTAGTCATAACTAATACCAATTTTCCAAAATAAGGCTATAAATACAACCCTAAAAACCTTGAGTAAATCTAACTTTATTAATTACGAATTAATATAATTCTGCGTGCAAGTTGGTGGAGCATTGCGTGTTCTAAGTTACTAGAGGGACTCTGCTGGTGAGTTGTTACACACTCTTTCAAGGATGGCTACTTTTAAGCCTACCTCCCAGGTTCTTCGCACTCCCCGTTCACACACGCCCACTGTATTTGACAGTGTTACTTTTCCTCTCGTACTAGTATGTAGGCTCCAAGAGTTGGGGCACGCAGGATATTAATATAATACAATATACTACATAAAATTGGAAGAGATGAAAATAGGGATTTTGGAGTAGAGCGATCGCTGCTAATTTATACGCCTTCTTTATGTCGTTCATCAGTATCACCTGCTTGGGTTGAGCGATCGCTAAATTAATAACAACAGTTTTTACTACAATAAACTACATAACTTAAGATAAAACAATTTAGACTAAGGAGGGAATACTAAATTTTAGTATTGATATCTTTAAGCAGACAGTTATGGGTGAAGCAAAAAGACGTAAGAAAAATGATCCTGATTTTGGTAAACCTAAAGGAGCCAGTGTGCTAGAAAGGAAACTAGATTTGCTTCAAAAACAAATGGAATTAAGGCTACAGGAGATTAGAGCTTCTTATCAACACAAAGGCAACATGGGGAGCAATGTAGAAGAAGTGATCCGTGAGTTCTTGCGAGAATTTTTACCACCTCATAACAGAATTGGCCAGGGAGAAGTAGTAGATTTTGATGGTAATTCATCTACACAACTGGATTTAGTAATTACTAATGAGTATCATCCCTATCTAAACGATTTAACAAAACCAAGTGTTTTCTTCATAGAAGGGATAGCTTGTGTTGGTGAAGTTAAAAGTGTTCTAAACAGCAATGATTTTGATAGCATACTTAGAAATTGTTTAAATTATAAACAGCTTAAAGTAAATCTCCAAGATGGAATGCGTACTTTTATAAATCCATCTGATTTAAAGAGATTTGTTGAAAAGCGCCCATACTTTTTATTTGCATTTGAATCACAGTTGTCATTGAGTACACTCTTAGAGAAAACAAAACGCTTTAATGCTGATAACAATCTTGATTTCTGGCAACAGCTTGATGGTATATTTATATTGAACAGAGGTCAAATTATTAATTTCGGAGATGGTCAAGGTACCTTTCAGTTTGCGGATCATAAAGGCAATACTATACCAGGATTAATATCCATAGATATAGAACATGATCCCAAAGTACTGTTTGGTTTCTTATCCTGGCTAAACTCGGCAATGCCCAGAATTGAGATTCAATTTCCCATCCTAATGAGCTACCTTATGAAAGGGCAAATACCAATTAATGCAGGTAGATAGTTCAGATTAAGCTTTATTGAGGACATTGCCCACTACTTTTGATGAGCAATGTCACAAGCTAAATCTACTTATCCTCTCGTACAGGCAACGGCATATCCAAAATCTCCATTAGCAAATCCAGACGAGAGGGGCGCGTCAGGAGTGGGACGATGTTCGGCAAACTGTAGTAGTCACCCGCGAAAGTGAACGTATCTACAGGTGCTTGCTGCTGCTTCAGTTGACTCTCCACCCAGTTGTAATGAGTACCCACGCGGACAATCACCACATTGGGCATTATCGCCAACTCCCGGCAGTAGTTCTTGTAAACTTCACCAAAGTAAGGAGCAGCATTTTCGCCCTCATCCGTCACCAAAATTATCTGGTCAACTACCTGCTTCTTCTTCCGCATTGCTTCCAATGCACAGCCGATGCTAGTACCACCGCCTGCATTGATATGCTGGAAGGCACGCTCCCAGTCGCTCAACTCCTTGCCTTTTGCCGTAACAGCGTAAGGGATGGTATCGAAGGCGTAGACAAACAGTTCTGCCTTAGTGATACCAGAGATTAGGGCAGCGAGTTGCTTACCGATCGCGATCGCATTTTCCATTGAACCAGACTTATCCACCAATAAAGCAGTTGGACGAGCGATCGCACCACGCCGCTTCACCTGTTCGTTTGTCACCTTTTCCAGTTGGGCAACGGTGTCTGCGTCAAAATCTCCTGCGTCTGTGGCAATCTGTGCTTTGAATGCTGAGACACGCCCACTCTTAGACGCTGCTTCCAGCTTGGAATCAATCAGCTTCTTAACTTGTGGGTGATCCATTGCACCTCTATTCTGGAGAGACTTGAGGTTGTTGATCGCTTCTTGTGGAGACATGCTATTGATTAACGCCACCAATACAACTGGTGTAAGTTGCACGATCGCACCAACTGCGATCGTATAGGGAATTTTGAACTCCACAATCAGCCGTGCCTGTTCTGCGGCATTTTCTGCCTTAGCAAGCTGCTTCAGCACATTTGCTAAGGAACCCTCTGGAGGAGTATCGCGGAACAGAATCGCATTTGCCCGCTCATTTGGCTTGATGTGCAGTGAAGCATATAAGTGCTTCATTGCTTTACGACCTCGCAAAGCGGCGCGATCGAACAGAGCCGGATTGCTTTCTCGTGTCTTCAAGTAACGCCGTACCGCAGTGCGAGCGGAACGAGGCAGTTTATTCTGCTGCTGCTTCATGAAGTCCACCACACGAGCCACCTGATAGGGTGGAAACTCTTGCAGCATCATAAATCCAGCATCTCGGTGTTCAGTCAAATTGCTAGTTAACAAATGAGCAATAAACACCTCCTTGTGGTCGCGGACATCACCATGAAGCTGATACCAAACTGCCAGGTGTCCGTAGAAGATGGGATCGAGTTCAACAATCAACTGATGAATTTCTGCGACTTGCTCAAGCTTGCGGTGAGGAGTTGTGAGCAAACTGTTGAGCATTTCCAAACGCAGGTCACGTTCTGCGGTATTCATTATGAACCTCCTCTAGTTGTGATGGATGAGGAGGCAGATGTTGCACGCGAGGTGATATCACCGCGCAAGTTGTAGAAGCATTGTGTATAACTTGTGCAGAGTTATGTAAGCTTCTGCGATCGGGGCGCGGCAACAACTGCCAATTAAAAATTTGATGTAAAGTATCGAAATCATTGGTACTACTCCCTAAAAGTAGTAGCTGCGTAAGCTGCCATCATATCTGCCGCTATTGCGACAGCACTTTTTGAAAGCAGCGACCAGAACCACAAAGACAAAGGTCATTGTTACCAAGCTTTTCTTGTAGTTCCTTGTCGCCACGAACAAGGCGATTGCCACGTTTAACAGCTTTTTCAGATGGGTAGCCACGACGACGTTTGCTCGATGGTTCAAAAGCAGAAATCGTCAAATTCGTCGAAATCTTCAGGCTCGATGTTGAAAGAATTAATCTTTTTCATCGTTCTCACCTCCATATTGAAATGAAATAAGATCGCTTCGTGCAAGTCGAAAAAGCTGTTGATTCACACACGGGATTTGAACCCGTAGTTGCTTGAGCTTCAGTCAAGTGCCTTACCATTCGGCTAGTATGTAAGCTTTTTCAGTTAGGGCACGAAGTGAAAATTTTAGGTTTTAGAAAGTTGATTTAAAATAAATCGAATTTCTTTCTTGTTACACTGCTGTTTCTTAACAGCGTAAATCATTCGACCTGTATATGCCACAGAACGATGAATTATACCTTTGACAGCATCCGTCACATAATGAATGGGTGGTGATGGCAAATCTTCAAAGGTAATTAAATACCAAATTTCGTTTAGCTTTTGGTATTGATGATAATTATCAATGATGACAATATCAGTTTGTTCCTGCTTTTGCTTCTGCTTTCGAGGTACTTTTTCGGCTGCACAAAGAATTCCAGTTTCAGGATGGATATAGAAGCGATCGCGATAGCTTGTATCTAGCTGATTTGGATACCCTTGGTAAGGCTTGCTATAAAAACCACCATCAATTATTTCTACATGCCGTTCAACATAGTCCCAGACATGATCGATAACATGCCGTCCTGCCATTGTACTGGGATCTAGTCGTTGACACAGTTGGCTGTAAACCTCATTCCAAGGTTGTCCGACTTGCGATCGCAAAAACCGACGCAGAGGGCCGAGATGGTCTGAAAGATACTTAGATTTATTTATTGGTTTAATCAGGTAGGGATTCAACAATCCATCCTGAATTGCATCCTGGGTGATTTTGTATAATTGCTTCTTAAAGCCAGTCACCTTTTTGAGGCTAATTCTTCTCCCACCGCGAGGACGCTCAATCACAATCTCGCTCAAACGATGTTCGCTCATATCTCACGTTCTTTAAATGCAGTTGTACTAATTGAGTTGTTATTAAACATGAGTTAGCTAACATCATTGAACTCACCTCCGTATTGAGTAAAGGTTATAGATAAATACAATTCAAATAATTGAAATTCCGCACAAGTTAGCAAAGCAGTTTTCACAATTGCCTATACCAATTTGGCTACGCTCCCATCAAAGGGAGCGGCAGGATTTGAACCTGCATTCCGTTGCCGGATGGTGTGTGTAGGCTTTACAAGTTAGGGCGCGGAATTAAGTCTTAAATCATTCCGTGCAAGTTCAAGAAGCTTTTTACAGCTACGGCCGCTCTTACCAAATATTGGCAGTGGGCACGCACGCTAAATCTGCGAGAGACTTAGAAATCATGCTTCGCTTAGTCCGATCGCTCGAACTTCACTACCTTAGGGCCGTTATCAATGTGTATGTATGCTTCTTCTGTTAAGGCACGGATGACTCTGGAACTTAACCATAGACAGCTTCAGGGCGAACGATCAAATCGCCACTAGGACGGCGATCGATTACGTAAGCAGAAAGGCGATCGCTATTCACATCTAAATGCCGAGCAACGCGCTCCTTCACTGCCAGATCGTTCATCCCTGCTGCAATTCCCAATTGTGTTTTTGGCACATCAACAGAACGTCCTTCAAATCGAATATGAACCATTACAATCACCTCTTGTTTTAATTACGAATTGATATTAGTGGATCTGATCGGGATTGAACCGATACCCTCCCCGTGAGAGTTACACTCACACCTCGTGCGAGTCGAAAAAGCTGTGGTTACACCGCAGGAATTGAACCTGCAACTTATCGTTTTAGAGACGATCGCTCTACCATTGAGCAAGTATGTAAGCTTTTTCTGTCAGGGCACAAGTGACATCCGGGAACTCTACCGTTAGAGCTACAGACCCAAGGAAAGCATTATTGCAATGCTTTTGAGGAGGCTTTTCTTTTATACTACATTTATACTACATAATTTGCATAATGTCAAGTGTCGGGATGGATCGGGCAATTATCCTTATAAATCAAAAAAAGAACCCCACCCCGCCTTTGACTTACGTCAAATTCTCCCCTCCCCGCCGGCGGGGAGGGGTTGGGGGTGGGGTGTTAGGGGACTTTTGCAAGAGGTCTATTCCATTGCTGTAGGCAAATCGCTCAGTGCCCACCTGCCCCCTGGCTCCTGCCTCCTTCACGACTTTGTTTTTAATTAAAAAGTATTGAATGCGGTTGACAAATTCTTCTAATTCTAAAAGTAAATTAGTAGTACCTTTAAGGTCTCGATCGCTAGCTAGTTGTTCTAGTTTGTCAGTTGCTAAGTACATAGCTGTGGCTCCAATGTTGGCACTAGCACCTTTAAGGTGATGAGTTTCTCGTGCTATTTGCTCAAATTCATTAGCGGCGATCGCTGCTTTAATTATTTCTAAACGGGGTTTAATATCTTCAATAGATATTTGCAATAAATTTAATTCAAATTCTTGATCGTTTCCCGATATCCGATGCAAGTGTTCCCAATCAATTGCTAAGTCAGTGGAAACTGTCTGTTCATACACACCTGCCTCTTGCTGGGAAACAATCACACCTGTCCAATGCTCTAAAGTCTCAGCCAATTTTTCTTTAAATACTGGCTTACTCAAATAGTCATCCATTCCGGCATTTAGACAGGTTTGTTCGTCTTCTTTCATCACATTAGCTGTCATCGCAATCACCACAGGACGATGACCCAATGCAAAAGCATCCTCTTGCCAACGATGAATTTCTTTTGTGGTTTCCAAACCGTCGAGAATTGGCATTTGGCAATCCATTAAAATCAAATCGTAAGGAATTTTTTCTAATAGCTGCAAAACTTCCTTTCCATTGGCAACGACATCGGCTTTATAGCCCAAACTCTGGAGTTGGTTTAGTGCTACTTTCTGATTCACCAAATTATCTTCGGCTAACAGAATTCTTAACTTGGATTTAGTAGAGAGGTTAGAGGAAGAAGTCAGAATATCTGAAGTTTCTGTACTCGGAATTTCTTCTGTAGCCTCTAGCCTCCTGCCTCTAAATTCTTGTTCTGATTCCGGCTGAGTTTCTAAAATATTTATGATGGCATCAAGGAGTCGTGATGGCTTAATGGGTTTGAATAAATAAGTAGCAAATCCGATTTTGAGCGCCTGTTGCACTTCATCGCGTTGATTAGTACAGGCGAGCATAATCAAAGGGATCTTAGCAATTGCAGAATTGGCTGGAATTTGTTCTTTTATTGTCATACCATTTGTTTGGGCTATTTGCATATCAACCAAGGCAACATGATATGATTTACCCTCCTCGCTAGCTTGCTGAATAACTTTAACGGCCCCAGCAATACTGTCAGCTCGATCTACCTCCATTCCCCAATGAGTAGCTTGATGGGAGATAATTTTATAATTAGTAGTGTTGTTATCCACTACCAATAAGCGGCGATTTTGCAAAAGTCCGCGTTCGCATTTTGGTTCAACAGGCTCAACTTGTTTGGTAAAAAGCACCTCAAACCAAAACTTAGATCCTTTGTCCATCTGACTTTCTACCCCGATTGCTCCTCCCATCAAAGTTACAAGTTGTTTACAGATGGCTAATCCCAAACCGGTACCACCATACTTGCGAGTGGTCGAAGCATCCACTTGGGTAAATGGGGTAAAGAGTTTGCGTTGGTCTTCAGGGCTAATACCAAGCCCTGTATCTGTAATGGCAAAATGGATGGTGGCTGTAGTTGAGGAAAGCGATCGCAATTCGGCTTGCACTAATACTTCGCCAACGCTGGTAAACTTGATGGCGTTGCTGATTAAGTTCATCAAAATTTGCCGCAACCTACCAGTATCTCCTTTGAGTTGAGTGGGGACGTTGCGATCGATTAGTGCAGCAATTTCTAATCCCTTGTTATGGGCTGAGGGAGCCAATAATTCCACCACTTCTTCCACACAAGTGGATAGGTTAAAATCTAAAGTTTCCAGAGCCATCTCTCCAGCCTCAAGTTTGGAAAGATCCAAAATCTCGTTGATCAAACTTAAAAGAGCGTCTCCACTACTGCGAATTATTTCAATAAAATCTCGCTGTTCTTCGTCTAAGGGAGTATCTAAGACCAAACTGGTCATCCCCAACACAGCGTTCATCGGAGTGCGAATTTCATGACTGATATTTGCCAAAAAAGCACTTTTCGTCTGCGAAGCTAATTCAGCTTGGCGACGGGCAATTTCAAGTTCTTGTCGCTGACGAGTTTCTGCTGCTAATAGTTGGGCTTGGGTTAAAGCAATACCTACTTGGTCGGCTATTTGCCGCAAAAGATCGGTTTCAAAGTTAGACCAGTGATGGGAATCGTCACACTGATGAACTATGAGCAAACCACGAAGTTCTTCTTTAACAAGAATGGGTACAACTAAATTGACTTTGACCCCAAACTGTTGCATTAATTCCAGATGGCTTTGTTCAACTTCCAGGAGATCCAAGTTATCCAGTCCGAAAATCTTGCCTTGACGGTACTGCTGTAGATAGTACTGTTGGAGATATTCTGCTTCAAAGTAGGGGGCGGTGTTGTTTTGCTCTTTGATTGCTGGTAAGCCAGAAACTACTGCTTCAATAACGGTATTTGCAGACTGATCTGGCAAAAGCTGATAAATTAAAACTCGGTCAGTCTGGAGAATCTTTTGTACCTCTTCGACAGTGATTTGGAGAATTTCTTGGATGTCCAAAGACTGACGAATCTTCAGGGTGATTTCGGTAAATAGTTGCGATCGCAAATTTTGGCGTTGTATTTCTTCTTCAGCCTGTTTACGCTGGATAAATTGCCCTACTTGCTCGCCGATAGAATTCATCGTTTTTACTAAATCTTCGTCAAGGGGCTGGATTTCCCGGTTGAAGCAGGTAATCACACCGAGGATTTTGTTACCGCTGCGGATCGGAAAACCAAAAGCTGCATGCAGTCCTACTTGAGCAGCTATTTTGAAGTTAGGGAAATTAATATCTTTAGCGATATCAGCAATCCAAACCGATTCAGAACTAGCCCAAACCCTTCCAGGTAGTCCAATTCCGGGTGCAAAGGTGGTTTGCCGCTTCAGTATTTCAAACTTTTGCATCTCAATGGATGCTTTATGCCAGATATCGAGAAAATGCAGCACATTTGCTTGCTCATCTACCATCCAAATTTCACCCAAATCCCATACCAAACTCTCACAGATTCCTTGCAATATTTGGCGAGTAGCTTCGCTAATGGTGGCGGACTCTGCTAGGACGCGGGTTGCAGCATATTGTGCAGTCAGATGATGTTGTGTTCGTTTGGCATCGGTAATGTCAATGCCAGTACCAACGATGTATTCAACACAGCCCTCATAGTCTTTTAAGATGGTATTCGACCAGGCAATCAGCCGCCGACTACCATCTTTCATTACCCAATAATTTTCATAATTATTGGAAACTTGACCAGATCGTAACTGCTCAAAAACTGCTTTAACTGGCTCCACTTCTTCAGGAGGTAGAAACAAATTCCAGCTATGCCTACCCCTCACCTCATCAAAGGAGTAACCAGTTATTTGCTCACAGGCTTGATTGAAACGAACGATTTGCCCTTGGGAATCGAGAACTATTACCAACGCACCGACTGTATCAAGAACTGCTGAGATAAAGTTGTGTTCTTGATTTAAGCTTTCTTCTGTCCTCTTCCGCTCAATAACCTCACGATAGATCGAGTAGTAGACTACAGTAAGAACGATAAAACTTAGACAAATAGCGATCGCCAATGTGAGAATTGTGTTGCGAGTCCAAGTCTTTGCTGCTTGTGACTGCTGTCTAATTCGTCCCCTATCCTCGTTTTCCATCTCATCGATCGCCTTGCGGATATCATCCATGAGATTTTCTCGATCGTTTTTCAGCAGTACCTGCAACGCCGCCTCTAATCCCTTGTTCTGGCGCAAATAGATAGTCTGTTTTAGTTCAGTAAGTTTAGCCGTTATCAGAAATTCAAGCGTTGCCATCTGCTTTTGTTGTTTCGCTTGAGCTGCTGTTAAATTCCTCAGCTTGGCAATTTCTCCATCGACGTTATCAAATGCTGTTTGATACGATTTTAGATAAAGTTTTTCTCCAGTGAAGATGTAACTACGTTGTCCAATTTCAGCATCCTTTACCTGGGACAGTATTTTCTCTAGGGTGTTAATTTTTTTATAAGTATGTTTTACTATACCGCGATTAAAATTAGTAAATACTTTTGTATTTTGATAAGAAACCACCCCAATCAGAACCAAAATTATTGACGACAAACCAAAACTTGCTGCAATCTTTTTGAAAAGTTGCTTGCGTACCCTCTGTACTTGGTTGCTTTTCTTGGAAGGAAGTACCAAACTTGCTAAATTTCGGCGCAATTCCAGTTGCTTAATGACTTGACGACCTAAAGTTCGTAATCCCTCTATTTGTTCTGGAGTAAGTTCTCGTGCTACGTAGTCAATTACACACAGGGTTCCGAGGGTGTATCCTTCAGGGTTAGTTAAAGGTACACCAGCATAAAACCGAATATTTGGGTCAGATGTCACTAGTGGATTTGTTGCAAACCGTTCGTCATTTTTTGCATCAGGCACGACCAAAACATCAGACTGGAGAATAGCATGGGCACAGAATGCGAAATCTCGGTGCGTTTCTGGGGAATGCAAACCGACTTTTGACTTGAACCATTGGCGATTTGTATCAATTAGGCTAATTAAGGCAATAGGAGTCTGACAAATATACGAGGCTAAACGAGTCAGATCGTCAAAGGTGGCTTCCGATGGCGTATCGAGAATCTTATACTGCAAAATTGCCTCGATTCTCTGGGCTTCGTTATCAGGTAATGGTGCTTTCATCCTTGAGCCTTATCTACATTCTGGGGAGTGGGGAGTGGAGGGATAAGGGAGCATACTTCTCTACGAGAGGCTGCGCCAACGACTACGCAGTTCGACTGCGCTCACCGTAAACTCAGTAACCGGAGGAGGAGAGGGACAGAAAAGAGAGGAGAAGTTGCAGTAAGTTTCCCCTTTGCCTCTTTGCACCTCTGCCTCTTGTGCCCTATGCCCAATTTGGTCAACAAACTTACCTTTAATTAATGACAATAGTTTACTTAAAAGCGTTAGCGTAATTTTACTGAGTTATATGTTGTTAAATAATCGATCAAATGATTAAGTCCCTGCTGTATTTTTTGTGGGCTGGTTTATTGGAAATTGGGGGCGGCTACTTAATCTGGTTGTGGTTGCGCGAAGGTAAGCCGTCCTGGTTGGGCATATTGGGGGGAATTGCTTTAGCCTTCTATGGGGTTATTGCAACTCTCCAACCAACAAATTTTGGCAGAGTCTATGCGGCTTATGGCGGCGTGTTTATTGCAATGGCAATGCTTTGGGGTTGGAAGGTAGACGGGGTAACTCCAGACCGCTACGACTTAATCGGAGTATGTTTAGCTTTAGTGAGTGTTTTAATTATCATGTTTGCTCCCAGAACTTAAGTAAAATTTCTAGATTATTTTGAACTTTTATAGTGTTCCCTTTTAAACAGATAATAATCTCACGCAAAATTGCAAAAGTTTTTTCGCAACTAACCTGTTAAAAGCAGTCATCTGGATATCTACGTGTTGATGCGGGAGATATGAGAACTCATGATGCAGCATTTGCCACTACATAAGGTATATTTCTCCCAACCCTCATGCTACTTGCTTCTCCCTTCTCTAAAAGAAGATCGCGATCGCACGAGTAAGATATTTCTGTACCTCATATTGGCATAGCCTCTGTCTTTAACAGGGTGTTCGCGTTCGTAGAGAAGTTGAAATCTGCTGCATATTTGGGCGAATTATCTGAAAATACTGACAATAATTTACAATGCTCGTCAAATATCACAATTATTTTGGTTTGTAACAGTAAGTAACTAAAAATTCGTAATTTTGTCCGGTTTGAATAAAGTACTATTCTTCTATTCTTCAAAAAAAAAGATGCAATGTAATGATTGCGTGTTTATACGCTAATTTAAATCTTGGCAACTACAAATCAGGATTATATTTTTGTTAACATTTCAAGAAAATTCAGGTTAAGTAACTTTCAAGACAAAAATGTGTCAATAAAAGTAATCAAATGTAGTTAAGGATACAAATTGTTGGTGCTTAGGAAGAAAAAAAAAGTGTTGAAGAAAGTTGTGATGATTGGAGCTATCACCCTACTATTTTTAGGAGGGCCGTTGATGGGCAATGCTTTTGCCCAAACCCCAACTGCTGCCCCGCCTACTGCTGATACCGGAGACACAGCATTTATGCTGATTTCAGCAGCACTTGTGCTGCTAATGACACCAGGATTGGCGTTTTTCTATGGTGGATTTGTGCGATCGCGCAACGTCCTAAACACATTGATGATGAGCTTTGTGTTAATGGCAATCGTCGGAGTTACCTGGATTCTGTGGGGCTATAGTCTTTCCTTTGCGCCAGGTTTACCGTTTATCGGTGGATTGCAATGGCTGGGGTTGAATGGTGTCGGGTTAGAGATAACCGATTATCTTAAAGGGTCAAACCCGCCGGAAGTCGTCTCTTATGCCGGAACAATACCCCATCAGGCATTCACGATCTACCAGGCCATGTTTGCCATTATCACCCCAGCTTTGATTTCTGGAGCGATCGCAGAGCGGATGAGTTTCCGCGCCTATTCGCTGTTTGTGCTCCTGTGGTCAACCTTTGTTTACGCTCCCCTGGCCCACATGGTCTGGGCGAAAGGTGGATTTTTAGGTTTGTATGGTGGATTAGGTGCCCTGGACTTTGCAGGTGGCACAGTAGTTCATATTAGTTCTGGGGTTTCAGCCCTGGTAGCTGCGATCGTCCTTGGTCCTCGCAAAACCCATCCCGATCGCCTTAGTCCGCCGCACAATGTTCCTTTCATTTTATTGGGTGCTGGCTTGTTGTGGTTTGGTTGGTTCGGTTTCAACGCTGGGAGCGCCCTATCTGTTGCTAGTGGAACCTCTGGTAACTTAGTTACAAATGTGGCAACAACAGCCTTTGTCGCCACCAATACAGCGGCAGCAGCAGCGGCTTTAATGTGGCTAATTTTGGAGAGTGCTTTACGGGGTAAACCAACCGCCGTGGGAGCAGCTACAGGAGCCGTTGCTGGTTTAGTGGGCATCACTCCCGCCGCCGGATTTGTCACACCGCTATCAGCGATTTTAATTGGTTTCATCACCGCCTTTGTTTGCTTCTATGCCATCAGTTTCAAGCACAAGCTACAAATTGACGATGCTTTAGATACCTTTCCCGTGCATGGGGTTGGTGGTACGATAGGGGCAATTTTAACGGCTATCTTTGCCACTACTCAAGTCAATGGAGCAGGTAAAGACGGAGTGCTGCGTGGTAATTTTGGTGAATTGGGAGTTGAACTAGTAGCAATTGCCGTTGCTTATGCGATCGCAGGTGTTGGTACGTGGATTATTCTCAAAGTTATCGATGCTACAGTCGGGCTGCGAGTCAAAGAGGAAGCAGAATTGCAAGGTTTGGATATCAACGAACACGGTGAAGAAGGTTACAACTCCGAGTTTGGCGATCGTCCTACTTAGTAATTAGTGCTGAGTTAGGAGTTAGGAGTTAGGAGTTAGGAGTTAGGAGTTAGTCTGTTTGCTTCCCCTTCTCCTCACTTTCCACTTGAAGATTGGGTAATTTGCGATCGCTAGCGTTAAAATTTGATTCAAATAATTGGTAAATTTCGCTAGTCGTGTCTACATCTGCAAAAACCTTTCCTATCTGGGCATTTTTCTCGCTGTTAACCAACGGCATCTTAATGTTGGCGGTCATTCTGCTAATTTGGCAACAGCAGAGATTGGCCGCTTTTTTTGGGATAATCGCATCCCCACAGCCAATCAACCTGAACAACTCACCGCAAATTGCTACACCTGATTTAGGTCGCCGTCACCAACTCACTTATCAAGAGTGGGTAGATATCCTCAACCAAGAAGCCAAGGTCGCTGCTGACCAACATCCTCCGCATTTAACTATCCTGGCGGGAGATTCCCTAAGTTTGTGGTTTCCCCCTGAGTTATTACCCGAAGGTAAAAATTGGCTCAATCAAGGAATTTCTGGCGAAACCAGCAATGGACTCTTAAAAAGATTAAAAATATTTGACCGCACCCAGCCAGAGGTGATTTTTGTGATGATTGGCATTAATGACCTAATTCGGGGCATGGGCAATGGAGAAATTTTAGATAATCAGCGACAAATTATCAATTACCTACAAAAGACGCACCCCACAGCACAAATTGTTGTCCAATCGATTTTGCCACATGGGGCAGAAGCAGCAACTTGGAAAGGACGAGATAAACTTCTGGCTGTTGCCAATAGTCGTATTCGCGAGTTGAATCAGCAGCTGCAAAGCATATCTACCAAAAAAGGTGTGAAATATCTCGATTTACATCCCCTGTTTACCAATAAGCAAGGAAATCTCCGCCGCGAATTTACTACTGATGGCTTACACTTAAGTCCTGAAGGCTATATGGTTTGGCGTTCTGCATTGCAGATTTATAGTGAGATTGAATTAAAACCCCAGCAAGAAAAAGAAGGGAAAAGGTTAAAGGGTAAAGGGTAAAGGCATTAAATCCTTTTCCCTTTGCCCCTCTCTGATAATATCTTTGAATACAACTCTGTATTAATCGCGTCTAGGCGCGAGAAAATAAGAAATAGTGAGTTTAAGTAGAAAATCTAATGGATACAAAAGCTTTTAAGCGCAGCCTCCAACATTCAGAAAATTACAATCGCAAGGGCTTTGGTCATCAAGCAGAAGTTGCCACCCAGTTGCAATCTGAGTATCAGAGTAACTTGATTCAGGAAATTCGCGATCGCAATTACACTCTGCAACGGGGTAATGTGACAATCCGACTAGCACAAGCCTTTGGCTTTTGCTGGGGTGTAGAACGGGCTGTGGCTATGGCCTACGAAACTCGTCAGCACTTCCCCACAGAACACATCTGGATTACTAACGAGATTATCCACAACCCTTCTGTAAATCAGCGGATGCAGGAGATGGAAGTACAATTCATCCCCATTGAAGGAAAGAATAAAGACTTTTCTGTTGTCGGAATTGGTGATGTGGTCATATTACCCGCTTTTGGGGCTAGCGTTCAAGAAATGCAGATACTTCACGATAAAGGCTGCAAAATTGTTGATACAACTTGTCCTTGGGTATCTAAAGTTTGGAATACAGTAGAAAAGCACAAAAAAATCGATTATACATCAATAATTCACGGTAAATATAAGCACGAAGAAACAGTTGCGACTAGTTCTTTCGCTGGCAAGTATTTAATTGTGTTGAATTTGCAAGAAGCAGAATATGTTGCTGACTATATTATCAATGGTGGCAACCGTGAAGAATTTTTAACAAAATTTGCGAAAGCTTGTTCAGCAGGATTTAACCCCGATCGCGATTTAGAAAGAGTTGGCATTGCTAACCAAACTACAATGCTTAAAGGCGAAACTGAGCAAATAGGCAAGCTTTTTGAGCGGACTATGTTACAGAAGTATGGGCCCACTGAGTTAAATCAGCATTTCCAAAGCTTCAACACCATTTGTGATGCCACTCAAGAACGGCAAGATGCCATGCTGGAATTAGTGGAACATAATTTAGATTTGATGGTAGTAATTGGTGGGTTTAATTCCTCGAATACTACTCAGTTGCAACAAATTGCCTTTGAGCGAGGAATTCCTTCTTATCATATTGATACTGTTGAACGCCTGAAATCAGCATATTCTATTGAACATCGGCAATTAAATGGGCAGTTAATAACTACAGAAAACTGGTTGCCTGATGGGGAAATTGTTGTAGGTATTACTTCTGGCGCTTCTACCCCAGATAAGGTAGTAGAAGATGTAATTGAGAAGATTTTTAGATTAAAAGCAACGGCAGCACTGGTTTAAAAGTTCTCAGAGGGACTTTCAAATAAAAAGCATCCAATTACTTATGAGGTGGGCAGCATTCGCCTGAACGTAGCCGAAGTCTTGCCCGCCTTACAAAAGTATTTTTGCTGTAATAATCCCTGCTTTGAAATAAATTTACTGTGTCTTGGCAGCTGGTTATTTTGGATGATTTACTGCACAGAAAGCATTACTGAGATTGTTAAAAAGTATCAAAACAATTATGGAGATTATTTGTTTGCAATTGCCAAGATAATGAGTGAGGTACAAGAACTGCATCCTTAACCTTTCTTCGCAAGCGAGGAAGGGAGTCTAATGTACCTTCACCATGACGAGGAAATGCTATATATCTTCACACATCGCGCGCTTTGAAAAAATTATAGATAGCAAGGCCAATAGCTATAAGTAGCACTGCATGAATGAGATTTCCGGCAATATGAAGTGCCAGTCCTAATGCCCAAAAAGCAACGAGTATAACAACAATACCCCAAAGTATACTCAACATATTATTTGTTCTGAATTAAATCAGTTTTAATTTATTCAAATATTTTACTCCCTAGCTTCACTTTTATCTATTTGCCTTAAGAAAGATTCCTTTGAGTGAGGCGCACAGTCATTTGCTATGCTTAATCTTTCGTTACTATTTAATTAGATAAAGATAACGGTTCTGAACTGTCAGTTAACTGTCCCCATCACTACAGACTTCTTGCAGAAGTAGGAAAAAGGTGAAAGGGGAAAGGGTAAAGGTATGGAATTTTCCCTTACCCTTTAACCTTTAACATCCACCCCAACATCTTGGCATTTGCTACTTTTGCAAGATGTCTTACCTCAAGCGACAGGATTGCTCTATAGTCAGAGTCTCTGGGAGTCAACTGCAATCGTATAATTGCGTTGTTCCCATTTACTGCTTTCAATCCAGAAAAAGGTAAAGCTGATTGTCTGTTGCTGCTTATCAGAAACAGAAATATCTACAAAATTCACTCCTAACTTTGTAGAAGTAGAAAGCGTATCTTGTGTGGTTTGCCAATCATCATCTGACCAGTGCAATTGAAAAGATGCTAAAGCGTGAATTCGCAATATTTGACCTTTTTTAACTTGGCTGATTTGTCGGTTAAACTTCCAAATTTCCAATGATTTACACTGCTTTCTTTCGCCTAAATAGCGATTTGCCACCTCTGGAATAAAATCAAACACCTTTCCGTCATCAGTTGACCGTAGCAGCTTGATATACTCTGCGTGCGCCCACATTAAAGGCATCGCTGAACCTGTTGGTTTTCCTAAATACATATAGATATCAGGGATATCTGCCTCATCCCAAACCTGTTCTGGTAGCAAACAAGTGTCTGAAGCAAATCCTTCCATCGCCTTGATATATGTTTTGACATCGCCGCCAACAGCTAGTTCATAATGTCCTCGTTCTCCTGTCAACAGAGGCCAAGCGCGTCCCTTACCATAACCAGTATAAGCACTGCCGTCTTCTTGCTGTCCGTAACCGTCGTGGTTGTAACGATGCCAACAAGGCCCAGCAGGTGTATCTACTTTTAAAACTGCGTCAATTACTTTGACAGAATCAACAATAATCGGGTCATCAGGTTTGCGAATTCCATAACGTACTAATTGGAGAAATCCGCCATCGACAATTTCCTTGGCTGGAAATTCTGCTGGTTCGCTAGGTGGTTGACTGCTGATAAAAAGAGTTCCTTGGTTAGGATTTTCGTTGGGGTGAGGATTATTAATATCTGTAGGAGTAATTCGGATATAGTGCCGTTTGATCCCAGGAACTAAAGTTCCTTCAGTAGTAACTGTCCAAGCTTCAATGTGACATTCTAAAAAATCAGCGTATTCTTCTATAAACTTTGCTGTTGCTTCATCGCCACGTTCGCGAACAAATTGAGCAGCACAGATTAAGGCGGCAATATTGGATGCTAGTGTTGATGGTGAATAACCACTGTTTTCTTCCCAACGTTCTTGTTGGGTAGCGGGGCCGTGACGAATTAAATAACCCGCCGCCCGCAAAACCATCGGATAAATATCGAATTTTAAACAAGTCTTCTGCTGGTGCAATAGCCATGCTAGAAGAATCGGAAATGCCACCTCATCTAGTTGAATACCTTGCCAGTAAGGTTTACCATCAACCCAGAAATTTTGGGCAAAACCGCCATCTTCCTGCTGGCTGGTTGCAAGATAAATTAGCGATCGCACTGCTGTTTCTGTTTCACCAGCAGCCACTAAACCTGATACACTGCTAACCATATCCCGCGTCCAGACAAGGTGATATCCTCCTTGGTCTTGGTCGTTTTTGGCTTCACCCCAAGGGATCGCCAGGGATGCAATCAACGCACCGGGATAAGTTTTGTCTTCATGTGCTAACAACAAACTAATGCTGTTGTGATACAACTTTCCATCATTGTATGAAACACATTCTAGCGGTCGGATATTGCGGCGCGATCGCTTCCACTGTTCGTTGTATTGCTGCTTCTGCTGCTCAAAAGGAATATTAAGCGACTGAAATAGCGTGGAAATTGCATTATGCAAGTTCGTACCAAACGCCAGTCCTAAAGTAAACTCTTTAGTGCTATCTAAATTTAATTTTCCAGTCAAAGCAAGATTGCCATCTACAGCATTATCAAACTCCCAATCCATCTGGAAATTATCAGCTAAATCTGTCCAACCATCACTTTCACCGACGTAACCACAAGAAAGGCGGGTAAAGGGAACTGTTGCACCCAGCGCTAGGCATGTTCCTTGTTTCTCGGCTATCAAAATACGATGCCCAGCAACCTCTACAGCGTAACCATTATTACCCATACCTTCAACATCCAGATGCGGCGCACACAAAGCATATAAATGGAGTTGGGAGATAAAATCGCTCTCTCCTGTTAATGTGGTGTGCTGTAAGATACAAGGAAAATGCGGGTCGGCAATCACTTCTTTGATTACGGCATAACGTCCTTGGGGATCGGAATTAGTAATATGGAATCCTAAACCATGAGTCCACATCGGTTCTACTTTGGATTCGAGATGGCGTTTCTCTTCGTGGAAAAAGCTTTTGCCATCAGAAATTAGATACTGCAAATCCCGAATTTGGGGTTTGTCTACTGTGGGATGGTAGATTTCAGTGACAATACCGTTCCAAAGAGTAAACCAAATATTACTAGAGGTAGAGTAAGCTGTTCCGACTCCATCTTTATTAGCATGAGTCCATCGAGGCTCAATACCGGGTGAGCCAAAAGCTTCTGCTTGACTAATAATCTTTACCATACTGCATTTTTGTGCCGATAAGCTTTGAGTGCATTTGGAAAATGCTGTGTTTGATATTTATGTGATTAAAAATTTATTGAGGAGTTGGCGAAAATTTACGAGCGGCAGTTAAGGATTTTGCTTCAATAAAAATTTGTTTGATTTCAGGATGCTTTTGGCGAATTTTTACTTCTAAACTTTCTACAGATAAGGCTATTTCCTCACCTGTAAGATTTTTAGAAAATTGGATTTCTAAGTTGAGTAATACTTCCTGTGGAGCAAGCTGCATTGTTAGTACACGTACAACTTCTTGCACTCCTGGTTCTGTTTTTGATAGAGAGCGGATATTGGCTATGGTTTGAGGATTAGCACTTTCACCAAGTAACAATCCTTTACTTTCTCTCGCTAGTACCACTGCTACTATAGCCAAGATAATGCCAATAATAATTGAGGCAATGCCATCAAAATAAACATTATTAAATAGATGTCCTAAGAAAATTCCGATTAAGGCAACAAATAAACCTAAAATTGCAGCAGTATCCTCAAATAATATGGTAAATACTGTGGGATCTTTACTGTTTTTGATTGCTTGCCAGAAATTTTGTTTCCCCTTGGTCGGCAAAAACTCTTTTAAAGCTACAGTCCAAGAATAACCCTCCAATAATATTGCCATACCTAACACAATATAATTCCACATTGGGTCTTCTAAAGGGCTAGGTTTAATTAAATGAGTGATTCCCTCATAAATTGACATCCCGCCGCCAAGGGCAAAGATCAGGATAGCAACGATGAAAGTCCAGAAATAAAGTTCTTGACCATAACCAAAGGGATGGCTATCATCTGCTGGCTTTTGGCTTCTCCGAATTCCCAGCAAAAGTACTAGTTGATCGCCAGTATCTACCACCGAATGAATCCCTTCAGATATCATGGCGGAACTGCCAGTAATGGAGGCGGCGATAAATTTAGTAATAGCGATCGCTAAGTTAGCGCCCATCGCTGCAAATATAGTTTTATGAGATGAATCAGATGCCATGAGAGTCAATAATAATTATGCAGAAACTTCTAATTCACCATCCAGATGGGTAATTTCCCATTAGGTTTGTTCGACATTGTGCCAAAACGTCTCCTACAGCCAAATTTAATCGTTGATTGTTATCAAAGCAGGATTAACAGTAACTTTTGTAGGCATTATCAATTAACCATTGTCTGCAAAACCTGGATACAAGGTCATACCACCGTCTACAAAAAGAGTTGTACCATAGACATAATCAGAGTCATCAGAAGCTAACCAAACCGCTGCTTTAGCGATATCTTCTACATCACCCACACGTTTTGCTGGAATCAGTTTTAATAACTTTGCTTCTGCCTCTGGAGTATCCCAAGCTGATTTATTAATGGGAGTTTTGATTGCACCAGGGGCAATACTATTAACGCGAATTTTATGGGGTGCAAGTTCTTGAGCAATACTTTGCATCATCATATTTATACCACCCTTACTCGCAGCATAATTAACATGACCTGCCCAAGGAATTACCTGATGTACTGAACTTATACAAATAATCTTACCTGCGGCAGATGAAATATCGGGCTGTACACCCCTGCGTAAGAATTCCTTTGCAGCTTCCCGCGCACATAAGAATTGTCCTGTCAGATTCACCTCAATAACTCTATTCCATTGATCGAGGGTCATATCTACAAACGGTGAATCTTTTTGAAGACCTGCATTGTTTACCAAAATGTCAATAGTGCCGAATTGCTCGATTGTCTGGCTAAACATCGCCTTTATTTCGTCTTCTTTGCTGACATCAGCTTGAATAGCAAATGCTTCACCATTAGCCGCTTTGATCTCATCAACAAGTTCTTGGGCTGACTCAGATCCCGAATGATAATTGATCGCGACTGCTGCACCTGATAAAGCTAAATAACGAGCGATCGCTTGACCAATGCCAGAACTAGCACCAGTCACAAGTGCTTTTTGACCTTTGAGCAGGTAAGGGGAATAGCTCATAATGCTTTCGATATTTTTAAAACTTGTATTCGTTGTGAATATCTCAATATTTGCAAGACCTTCATGATATTTTTGCTTTTTGCGCGTAGCCTTACCCTGACGATTTTAATTTTCTTTCAAATCAGGAAATTCTGGATTAAAAAAGTTTTGCTTCCTTATGATTTTAAAAATCTTTAGTATTTTTCTAATCTATCTAGAGAAAGATAACCAGCATGTTTTTTACTAAAAAATATTGAAATCATTTGTCATTTCTGTGACAAGAGTATGTTTTTATTTTTAAGATTTGTAAAAATATGATTTTCAAGCTTATATCAATCTCAAGAAAAATTTATGGTATATTCAAAACAAGTTTGATTATTGATTAAAGTAAATTTTTTAGTTAATAAAGCTAAGATTTAAGATGACCTAAAGAAGAGAACCATATAAGAGGATGTTTGAAAAGTCCTCTTGTCGGTAGCAAAATGTTCTAGATACCCCTAAATCCCTCTTGTAAAGCTACGGTGTACACATAAGTTATGGAATTACCCCTCCCTAACCCTCCCCTTATAAAGGGGAGGGAACTAGATTTTCCGGTTTCCACCCTTTATAAGGGGGCATTAAGGGGGGTAAGAGAGGATCTAAAAGTGCCCTAAAATCAAAGTGAAACACTTTTCAAACAACCTCTAAGACGTTAAAAAATTTTTAGCCGTCTCTCAAGCCTTTGATTAGATTTGCTATTAGCAATCCCAGCCAATAAAAATAAAATGTTTAGTTTTTGTAAATACCAATCAAGATATGATACCAAGCAGAAATATAGTGGTTTTAGTGAGTTTTGACCTTTGGAGAAAATAATTACTGAAAAATAGTAATTATGTATTTTTGATTTCAAAAGCTACTTAAAAAATTGCAGCGCATCGGAAATTGTCAATGTTTTTTAATTGGTTGAACTGTGACGTTAGCACAGTATTCTGGAAAATATGAATGGTGCGTTAAGCAGATGGCAATTCCATGCAACGCATATATATTTAGACCCATGAAGGAGAAAGCGATGCCTGCTCTGTCTCTGAATAACCAAAATTTACCATACCCTGACCCTCTACATCCGATCGTTGTTCATTTCGTAATCGCGATGGTGCTTTTTTCTTTCGTGTGTGATGTGCTGGGTTATTTTACCCGTAACGTGCGGTTGTTTGAAGTGAGTTTCTGGAATATGTTTGTGGCCTCAGCAGCTATCTTTTTAGCGGTGATTCTTGGTCAGTTTGAAGCAGGTCTGGCGAACATTTACCCAGCAGTCCAACCAACACTGAATTTTCATACGGTGATGGGTTGGTCGCTGGCGGCTATTGTTGTTGGCATTACAGCTTGGCGTTTCGTGATTCGCAAACGCACTCCACGGAAAGTACCGCCAGCTTACTTGGGTGCTGCAACGTTTTTAGTATGCTTAGTGTGCTTGCAAGTCTATCTAGGAAGCAAGCTAGTTTGGGTGTATGGGTTACACATCGAGCCAGTTGTGCAAGCGATGAAGCAGGGAGTTGCACCATGAACTGGCAACTGATTGACCAGTTGAGATTGAGGCTGAATGCCAACGGATTACCTTATGAGATTCCAATACATCCGCAATTTGTGCATCTAACATTGGGTTTATTCATTCTTGCGATTATTTTTGATATTGCCGGAGCGCTTTTTGCTTTAGAAAAACCAATCTTCAAATTTTTGGGTTTGCCTACCCTGCGTTCTGGTTTTTTTGATGTCGGCTGGTATAACCTCATAGGAGCAGCTTTTATCAGCTTTTTCACCGTTGCAGCTGGTTTTTTCGAGCTACTGCTAGCCAATCCACCAATCGATCAAAAGAGCGTTTGGGGGTTAACTGCTGGTTGGACGATGCTTTTGCATGGTTTAGGTGGCGTTTTGCTGTTGGGAGCGATTGCAGGCATGACAATATGGAGAGGTTTGCAACGCTATCGCTGGCGCAAGGATGCTTCTAGGCAGGTGCAGTGGAGTTACTTATTAGCAGGTATTGCAATATTGGGCATCTTGTTTGTCCACGGAACTTTGGGGGCGCAATTGGGAGAAGAGTTTGGAATTCACGTTACTGCTGCGAAGTTACTCCAAGAAGGTAAAAACCCAAATTTACTACTCAAATAATCAAGTGGGAAGTACTCTTAGATGAAATTATTATGTTTAGTTTTTGGGAATATGTACTAATAGCGTTTTATGTAGCAGGGCTGCTAATTGTCAGTCGATGGATTGGACAACAGGCATTTTCTTGGATGCCTCCCCAGGCGACAGCAGAAGCACAACGGGTAGATGATTTATTTAGCTTTTTAGTCTCAATTGGAGCATTTATCTTGCTGGGGCTTGTTGGTGTTATCGTGTATGCGATCGCCTTTCATCGCGCCCGTCCAGAAGACTACAGCGAAGGACACCCTTCTAGAGGTAATGGGAAGTTAGAAATATTGTGGACAGCGACCCCAACTTTATTAGTAATATGGATTGCCTTTCAAAGCTTCAATATTTATCAGCAATTAAATATTCTCGGTTTAAACCAAATTGTGCATTTGCACGCGCCCCTAGAATCTGCACCCGCCTACGCTGCAACCGTTAGCGATGTCCCCAAACCTGCATCTGAAACAATTGATGTTTTTGCTAGGCAATGGGATTGGTCTTTCCACTATCCAAATAATCTTACCAGTAAGGAATTACACTTGCCGCTCAATCGCAGCACTCGGTTAAAGATGCAAGCAGAGAAAGTAATCCACGGTTTCTACGTTCCTGAGTTTCGCTTAAAGCAGGATATTGTTCCAGGGCGGAACATTGACATTGTGCTAACACCCATTCGCCCAGGTAAATATCGGCTGAAAGATTCTCAATTCAGTGGTACTTATTTTGCCTTGATGGAAGCAGATGTATACGTTGAATCCCTCGATCGGTATAACCAGTGGCTCGCGCAAACAGTGTCTAACGAAACTACAAATACTAAAAATCAGGCAATTGCCGAAAATATCCAACCACCAAAGACATTATTCAAAAGCGGCTGGTACACAGTCGCACCGGCTCAACCTGCTGTAGCGAATCAAAGGAAGATAAATAATGACACATGATTTGAGTGAAGCTATAGCCAACAATAGAGAACCTGAGAATAACTGGCGGGAATATTTCAGCTTCAGTACTGACCATAAGGTAATCGGCGTTCAGTACATGGTGATGACCTTCATTTTCTTTCTACTTGGCGGGCTGTTGGCGATGATTATCCGGGCTGAATTGCTCACCCCGGAAGCAAACTTAGTTGACCGCCCCCTTTACAATGGTTTGTTCACCATGCACGGGACAATCATGATTTTCCTGTGGATTATTCCCTTCAACGCAGGTCTTTCTAACTACCTAGTACCGCTGATGATTGGTGCGCGGGATATGGCTTTTCCCCTGCTCAACGCCATCTCTTTTTGGATTTTGCCACCAGCCGGTCTTCTGCTACTGTCTAGTTTCTTACTACCAAGCGGGACTGCACAAGCTGGTTGGTGGTCTTATCCACCAGTTAGTCTGCAAGTTCCAGCCGGTCAGTTGATTAACGGTCAATTTATTTGGATAGTTAGCCTAGTACTAATCGGCATCTCTTCAATTATGGGGGCTGTCAACTTTGTTACTACTATCTTTTGGATGCGATCGCCAGGGATGACATTTTTTAGAATGCCCGTCTTTGTGTGGTCAGTTTTTAGCGCCCAGTTGTTGCAGCTAATTAACTTACCTTCTTTGACAGGTGCATTGATACTCCTGTTGCTTGATCTCTCCTTCGGTACACAATTTTTTAAACCGGAAGGAAGTGGCGATCCCATCATTTACCAACATTTATTTTGGTTCTACTCTCATCCCGCAGTGTATATCATGGCGCTACCAGCCTTCGGTATTATTGCGGAAGTTCTCCCAGCCTTTTCTCGCAATCCTCTATTTGGCTATCGGTCAGTTGCTCTTGCTTCTTTAGGTATTGCTGTAGTCAGCATCTTCGTTTGGGTGCATCACATGTTCACCAGTGCAACCCCCGGCTGGATGCGGATGACTTTCATGGCCACCTCAATGTTAGTTGCCATACCCACAGGTGTTAAAGCATTCGCTTGGACTGCCACAATCTGGAGGAGCAAGTTGCACCTAGAGACACCAATGCTATTTGCGATGGGAGGTGCAGCAATGTTTATTTTTGGCGGTGTCACTGGTGTAATGCTTGCCGCTACGCCATTTGATATCCACGTCAATAATACTTACTTTGTCGTGGGTCACTTCCATTACATCGTTTTTAATACCATCACAATGGCAATCTTTGCCGGAATTTACTTCTGGTTTCCCAAAATAACTGGCAGGATGTACGCCGAGGGTTGGGGTAAGCTGCATTTCTGGTTGACCTTTATTCCTGCCAATATCACCTTTTTCTCTATGCATCCGTTAGGTTTGCAGGGGATGTTACGGCGAATATCCTCCTACGATCCCCAGTATCAGGGATGGAATGTTATCGCTAGTCTGGGATCGTTCTTACTGGGAGCATCCACACTGCCCTTTATTGCTAACATTGTCAGTTCTTGGCTATATGGAGCGAAGGCAGTTAATAATCCCTGGCACGCGACAGGTTTGGAATGGACAACTTCTTCACCACCTCCGCGAGATAACTTTGAAGAGATTCCTGTTGTCACCAGACCTCCTTACGACTATGGCGATCCAAAATATTCATTCGTGGAAAATTCTGATAATGGTGAGTAATTTCGTTTCTTTATAAAGCCGCGCTAAATCCTAGCTTTTTTTTAATGCAAAGGTACGCGGAGGTTTTTGAAAGATAATTCGCTATGTCCGAAAAATCAGATACAACCTGAATTTATTAATTACGAATTACGAACTTGTACTGAGCGACTTGCCTTGAGCGAAGTCGAAAGGAGCCGAAGTATTACGAATTATGCAACATCGCAGCATCCATATAGATGAAAGTCCGATCCGTTTCGATCGGTGGCGGCGACGCTTACCGAATTGGTTACAGCGCTTTCTGCCAAGTGGTGGCGGGAGTCATGAAGATCATCATGGCAAAGGAATGTTCGGGTTTACTGTATTCCTATTGTCAGAAAGTATCATTTTTTTGAGTTTTATCTTTACTTATGTTGCTTTACGACTGAATACCAATAACTGGCTACCACCTGGTGTTTCTGGCCCGGAATTATCTAAACTCGTGATTATTAATACAGTAGTTTTACTTTCTAGTAGCTTTGTGATTCAACCAGCAGAAAATGCCCTCAAACGAAATCAATTGAGTAAATTTCGCGGGCTATGGCTGATAACGATCGCAATGGGAATTTACTTTTTAATTGGTCTATTAATTGAGTGGAAAAATCTCGATTTCAAGCTCACTACGGGATTAGTTGGTTCCACATTTTATTTACTAACAGGTTTCCACGGTTTACACGTTCTAGCGGGTGTTGTGCTTCAGATAATTATGCTGATTCGCTCATTCATTCCAGGCAATTATAATAAAACTCACTTTGGTACAAGTGCGGCTACTCTATTTTGGCACTTTGTTGATGTAGTTTGGGTCTTCCTTTTCTCGCTTCTCTACCTTTGGCGGGCATAAAGATTTTCAGTTCACTAAATATTTTCAGGAGTAACTTTATGAATTTATTCATCCAAGAATTACCAGCCTCAGAACTCGCGCCAAAAGCAGTTCAAGAAACTCCCGCACCAGGTAAAGATCCGCTAATTGCACAAGGGTTACAAAAAGAGCAATATATTGGCATTATTGGGCTAGCGATCGCTCTCATTGCTGCTGTGGGATTTTTTAGCCGCAGAGTCGAATACGCTATTGGTTTTGCTTTATTCCTCAGCGTCTTTTTAATTGCGTTATTTTTATTTATATAGCGAATTTGTCATTGGTCATTGGTCATTAGTATTTTCGTAAAAGTCTAAACTTAAGACTTTTTCTTTCCACTTCTGCGCCTTTGCGTGAGACGAAAAATCTGGATTTAAATGCGTAACATCCTAGAAAATTCCTGAGACTTTGGAGAATATTTTATGAACAGCCCAGTTTATCAAACTGTGATTCTTGGTGGTGGCTTCACTGGCTTATTTACAGCCTTACACTTAGCTCACGAACATTATCCTCGCTCTGTAATTTTGATCGATCGAAATGAAAGCTTTTGCTTTAAGCCATTACTCTACGAATATTTCAGTGGCGAGATGGATGCTTTTCAAGTAGTACCGCGTTTTGCAGAATTGCTTAAAGGTAGTGGTGTAATTTTTGTTCAAGATGCAGTGGAATCGATAGACTTGCATCAACAACAAGTCAAATTAGCTTCGGGAAACTCATACAACTATAGTAACTTAGTCTTAGCTTTGGGTAGTGTTACTGGTTATCATCATCTTGAAGGTGCTAAAGAATACGCTTTTCCTTTTTGGACAGAAGCAGATGCGATCGCTCTCGACCGGCATTTAGGCGATTGTTTGCAAAAAGCAATCAAAACTGAAGATGTAGAACAACGTCGTCAACTGCTAACAGTAGTTGTAGTTGGTGGTGGTGCAAGTGGTGTAGAAATGGCAGCCACCTTAGCTGATTTACTCCCACATTGGTATAGCGCTATGGGAGGAAATTCTAGTGAAATCCGGGTGGTATTGCTCAATCACGGTGAAGAAATCCTCAATGGTGATATTAACAATCCTCTGCGCACAATCGCTGAGAAAGAATTACAAAAACGTACGATTCCAATTGAAATACTTACGGGAGCAGAAGCTACTACTATTCATGCCAATGCCATTGAACATAAGCGCAATGAGCAAATTGAGACATTGCCAACATACACCGTAATCTGGACAGCTGGTACTTCTATTCACCCATTAATTAAAGATTTACCAATTTCTCAAGAACATCGCGATCGCCATAACCGCCTCCTAGTGACTCCTACAATGCAACTACTCGACTTTCCAGAAGTATTTGCAGGCGGGGATTGTGTAGCAGTTCAAGATAATTCACTACCGCCAACAGCCCAAGTTGCTTATCAGCAAGGAGCCAATATTGCCCAAAATTTGAAAGCATTAGCTTTAGGTGAAGACCTCAAACCAGTAAAAGTAAATATACGCGGAACTCTCTTAAAATTAGGTTTAAATGATGCTGCCGCTAACCTTTTCAATATTTTTGAAGTTGCAGGAGAATCCGGGCATTTAATTCGTCAAGGCACTTATTTAACGCTATTACCAACACCAATTCATGACTTTAAAGCAACAACTGAATGGGTGGATGAAGAGATTTTTCATCACCACCTCGATCCTCATGATGTTGGCAAAAAAGTTGTCCAAGCAGTGGAAGTGGTTGGCGCAGGAGTTATGGGCGTTTTAGCTGCCAGAAAATTATTGAAAATGTTGGGTTCGGAGGATAAAAGAGACTAGGGATTAGTAATCTATCAAGTTTAAATTGATGGGTAAATAAGTTCGTAGAGAAGGGGGTTTCCCCGATGAGCGACTAACGATAGCGTAGCGTTAGCGAGGTACGAGCGTCACCCGTTAAGTAAGGACTTTAGTGCTTAGAAAATAAGGACTAAAGTCCTTACTACAAACTCTTTATTACTAGCACAATTTCGTGCGACATAAATTTTAATACATTTAGTCATGGTTTTGTCACAATTTCGCAATAGCTTTGTCAATACGACGTGTGATGCTATAGCTCTGGCTTCGGAAATAGTCTCAGACTAAACCCACACACCAGAATCTACAGAGGAGAATCTCTTAAGGCACAGTACTTTATGAAGATGACTCTTCAAATAGAAATTGCAAAATCTCATACAGTTGAAAGGAACAAAAAAATGAATTGGAAAGTACTTGCTTTGCTCCCTGCTTTGACTCTAGCTACTGCTGTACCTGCTTACTCTTTAACTAATAATAAAAACCAAAATCCGAATACTGCTACCCACATTGCCCAAAGTACTCAGCAAAGCAACACTGTCAAAAAAGCTAATGCTGTACCAAAGCTTAATGCCAAGCACAAGTCTAATCATCTGGCAAAGCGTAGTACTGGTACTGTACTGACAGTAGGCAGCAGAGGAGAGACAGTGAAAACTGTTCAGAATTCTTTAAAGCAACAAGGATTCTATACAGGAAGTGTGAATGGTGTGTTTGATAACAAGACTCGTGCCGCTGCGATCAAATTTCAGAAGTCTAAGGGATTAAGAGCAGACGGAATAATTGGACGCAGAACTTTAGCAGCTCTTAAATAAAATTGTTGTCCCCTCCTCGCTCACTTGCGGCAGGGTGGTTTCATACAAAGAAAGAAAAAACCTTTTGGATTTGATTGACTAAAGCACGTTGAGCTTGAGGGATAGTACGAAAACCAAGAAATCTGGCAAGAGTGATGAAAAAATTATGTAAGATTGCCCAGTTAATTAGAGCATTACCACCTCTTCGCAGTGGAAAATCTTCTGAAAAAGTCACATCACGAACCCAATGGAGTCGGTTTTCAATTCCCCAATGTTTCTGGGTGTAGGTTAAAGCATCTTTAGCCGACACGATCTGACTACAAATATAGAACTGACGCTCTTGAAATGATTGACCATCACGGATACCAGAACGTTCAACTTGGACAAAACTTTTAAGTCCAGCCCATTGACTTTGTAATTTTTCTGGAGCCGCGAATACCTTACAACAACGCAAAACTTTGCGATCGTGAGTATCGTCTTCTATTGTAGTAGCGCTCAAAGGTTCCTGTGTCTGTGACTAAGTTTGAGCCATTTTATAGAGTGTCGGTTGATTTTCTTTTAATCCAATCAGGTAATCATTGCCACTAGTGACGATCAGCGATACAGTTTTTTTTGGCAGTGTAAAGCATCAAGAGTAAAAACAACTTGTTGACCACAAAACTCGGATGTTAATTGTTTTACGATCGCCACTTCACTAATTTTTTTGTTGGACATTGGTTGCATCCTAAGTACAATGCCTCGCTTATGACTATAAACTGATACTGTAATGATAAAGCCTTTTTCTGTTGCTGTTAGTTTTACGTTTAATTACCTCGATTTAGTTTATAAGTTAATCAAATGAATTTGCTTTAGGGCGGGCAAGACTTTCCTGCGGAACGCTACGCGAACGGCCTGAGCGCTCAGTCGAACGCTGCCCACCCCACAAAATTGGATAAGGCTTACCAGTTACCTACAGGTTGAGCATCATGAGAAAACATTGAGGGATCGATTGAAATGCCCAATCCTTCAGCTACACGACGACCATAAGAAATATCTGCCCGGAAGAAGTGGCAAAGTTGGCGCATTTGGATGTCCTCCCTTGCTTGAGAGAGACTACCGACAATATTTTTAGCAAGACGCTCCTGCTGCTCAGGAGTTAGTAACCGATACAGATTACCTGCTTGGGTGTAATCGTCGTTTCCTTCACGATGACTGTAACGATCGACTGTGACATCGCCCAAATGACTAGGTGGTTCTGCATAAGCTGGATTTTCTTTGGGCGTACCCTCAGCACTATTCGGTTCATAGTTAGGAACGCTACCGCCGTTGTTCCCCGATGCCATAAAGCCATCTCGCTGATAATGCATCACTGGACATTTGGGCTGGTTAACGGGTAGTTGCTGATAGTTACCACCCAAACGATACCGTTGAGCATCTGGGTAAGAAAAGATCCGAGCTTGCAGCATTTTATCTGGAGAGAAACTAACGCCAGGAACCACTGCACTAGGGCTAAAAGCGGCTTGCTCTACTTCGGCGAAATAATTCTCTGGGTTACGATTTAGCTCTAATATCCCGACTTCAATTAAAGGATATTCTCCTTGTTTCCAAACTTTGGTCAAGTCAAAAGGATTGTCAGGATGTTTTTCCGCTTGCTCCTCGGTCATCACCTGAATACACATCCGCCACTTAGGATAGTCTTTGTTAGCGATCGCTTCAAACAGATCGTGAGTCGCATGATCTGGATCTTCGCCCTTAATCTTAGCGGATTCTTCCTCAGTCAAGGTTTGATGCCCTTGCAGAGTCTTAAAGTGAAATTTGCACCAAACGCGATCGCCCTGAGCATTAATTAAACTGAAGGTGTGGCTACCAAAACCGTCCATGTGTCGATGGGTTTTGGGTATTCCCCGATCTGAAAAGAGGATCGTCACCTGGTGAAGCGATTCTGGACTGAGTGACCAAAAATCCCACTTTGCATTCTGGTCTTTGCAATTGGTTTGGGGATTGCGCTTTTGGGTATGGATAAAATCAGGAAACTTCAAAGGGTCGCGGATGAAGAAAATAGGGGTATTGTTACCTACAAGATCCCAGTTACCCTCCTCAGTATAAAACTTGAGGGAAAAACCTCTAGGGTCACGCTCGGCATCTGCTGAACCCTTTTCTCCGCCGACTGTAGAGAAACGCAAGAGAACTTCCGTTTTCTTGCCAATTTCAGAAAAAAGTTTCGCTTTACTGTAGCGGGTAATGTCATTGGTAATAGTCAAAGTACCATGAGCAGCCGCACCTTTAGCGTGAACAACCCTTTCAGGAATACGTTCTCTGTTGAAATGAGCCAGCTTTTCTATTAGGTGGAAATCCTGCATTAATACAGGGCCACGCGCTCCAGCTGTGAGTGAGTTCTGATTATCGCTAACTGGAATACCGTCAGCAGTTGTCAAATTTTGGGGTTCAGTCATGGGTAAAGAAGCTCTCCATGTAAGTTACTCAGATTGCCCACAGTACATTTTAGTCAGTAGATGGATGCCTACTGATAGAACAATCTAATTCATAGTCATAACGAGTTTATATAAAAATCATACTCGATATGACTATGAATTACAAGGAATTTTTTTGTATTTTGGTAAGATGTAGAGACGATATATCGCCTCTATACAGCCTTTCAGGTATTTAAATGTTTGAGAATCAACGAGCAAACATCTGTCGCCTCAATTTGATGTGTATCAATTAGGTGACTTTGATGGGTGATAAATAGAGGCCCTTCATCTGGGGAAGTGGTGATATTACCGTGAGAGCCACGCACCAGGGAAGCATCCAAGGGAATTACATCCATTAAGTAGCGAAAACCTAGTTGTTTCTTAAGTAACTTGAGAGCAATTTTTCCTTGAGGAAATTTGATTTGCGGATCGAGAAAAAGTTCTACAGGATCGTAACCCGGTTTGCGGTGGATATCTACAGTTCTAGCAAAATCAGGCGCTTTCGCATCATCGACCCAATAATAATAGGTAAACCAAGCGTCAGATTGTGCGATCGCTACCAACTCTCCCGATCTAGGATGATTGAGATGGTAGGCTTGTTTCCCCTCTTCATCCAACACCTGCGCTACACCTTCAGTCGCTTCTAAAAGCGATCGCACTTTCGGGATGTATGCTGGATCGTTCACATACACATGAGCAATTTGGTGATCGGCAACGGCAAACGCAATGCTAGCACCAAAATCGAGCAGTTCTCGCCCTAATTCTTCCCGCACAGCAATTAAACCATTTTCCCGTAATACGCGGTTCAAATCCACCGCTTTAGAAACTGGCGTAATGCCATATTCAGAAAGAATAATTACTTGAGTATCACGTGCTTGATAATATTCAATTAAATCGCCACAAACAGCATCAATTTCTCGTAAATCTGCTTGAATCTGTGTTTGATTGTTACCAAACTTTTGCAGACAGTAATCTAAATGTGGTAGATAAACTAGTGATAATGTCGGGCTGTAGCGTTCCTCAATCCATTTTGCGGAATTGGCAATCCATTGGCTAGAACTAATGGAAGTTTTTGGCCCCCAAAAATCGAACAGAGGGAAGTTTCCTAAATCAGATTGAATTTGCGATCGCACATCACTAGGATGGGTATAAATATCAGGTAATTTTCTCCCATCTGCGGGATACATCGGTCGCGGCGTAATGGCATAATCTACAGAAGAGTACATATTGTACCACCAAAAAAGGTTGGCACAAGTGAAATTTGGATCGATTGATTTAGCTATTTCCCAAACTTTGGGAGTTTGTACTAGTTTATTAGATTGTCGCCAAAACTTTACTTCACATTCATCACGGAAGTACCAACCATTAGCGACAATTCCATGTTCATCAGGCAATTTTCCTGTTAAATAAGTAGCTTGAACTGAACAAGTTACAGCAGGTAGAACTTTTTTAATGGGAGCCACTTGCCCTTTATCAGCCCAAGAAGATAAAAACGGCGTATTTTCTCCTAGTAAACTGGGCGTTAATCCTACGACATTTATAACAACTATTTTTTTCATAAACTTAGTTTCTTCTTAATTTGCCACGAATTCTTTTAACACCCACTCATATTCACGCTGAATAGAAGTCAGCATATCTATCTTCATTTTTGACGGCAATACATCCCAAGTGTAAGTTTCAATTTCTAAATGTGAACAAGCATTATTTGTCTTAAGTAGATGTAAAACAGTAGCAATGTCATCTTGGGTAGATTGCAATATTTGATAATCATGAATAAAAATTGGGACATGAAAGTGAGTGCGCCATTCTTCAGCTAGAGATTGCTCTAAATGTGGTAATGCAGTTATTAAATCAGGATAGTGATGGAGTGTACCATCGCTGCGACATTCTATTACCTGGTGAAGATAGGTAGACTCAGCAAAAGGACGTAAACGCTCAACTATTAAACTCCGCTTCTCCACCTCAGCAGGTATTTTTACTTTAATTGCAGCGCTGATTTGAATTTTCCCAATTTTAATTCCTGCCGATTGCAAACGTGCAAATACAGATTGTGGTTCCTCATATTCAACTGAAAAATGGCAGGTGTCATAGCAAATCCGAACGTGTTCTAGCAATTTAGTCTCTGCTAAATCCTGCTCAATATTTAATTTTTCTGATAAATAACTACCAGCGATTGGCAATAACCAATTTTGATAAAAATCAATTACCTCTGAGGTATTTTCAATTAAACCATCAGGCTCAGGTTCTAAATCAATATGAAGTATCTTGCCTGTTTCTTCGCCGATGCGAATCATTTTTACAACAACAGATGCGATGTTCAAACAACTCTTTTTCAGAACAGTCTCAAAAGTTGTTTGGTCTTTTACCCACCAAGGCTTATAGGATAATGGTAGTGTAGAAATTCCACCATCAAGTCCTTGGGGTAATAGACTAGCTAAAATATATGCTAAGTTTAATGTATAATTAACCCGTTCTTGTCTAGACCAATCTGGTGCATAAACTTGATCTTTTACTACCTGTCGATGAAATCCGCCATAAGGGAATCCGTTTAAGGTGAAGACATATAAATCTTGTTGAGTTAGCCAAGTTTGAAATTGAGCCAAGTTATTACTTTCTAAAAGTTCTTTTGCAGCAACATCTGCTAACCTCAAGCCAATACCAAAAGGTTCTGTAGGCGATAAACGTGATTTGAGTTCGGGAATATACTTCTGTAAATTGGCAAAAACCTCTAGCCAACTTTCACCAGGATGAATATTGCTGCAATAAGTTAAGTGAAAATTATTGTTTTTTGTAATTTTCATTTTTTTGCTCTATCCCTTGTATATGTAATCTGTTTTCTTTGGCTTAAACTATTTCACAAAATACTTGCTACGTATTCATGGGTAGGGGCGCATATATGTGCGCCCCTACAGCCAATTAATGGTATTACTGCGTGTATACATCCAAATTTAAGTAACAGCAAATACTTTTGCTAACTTCATCGAAATTGGTAGCAAGATTAAAACGAATAAACCGTAATACAAACCAGCAAAACCAGATGCAACTGTTGCATCTAAGACTATTAGAGATAAAACACCTATTTTTACAGCATTTCTGATATTTTCAGCTATCGGTTCCCGCGCTGCTTTAATAAAGTTAGGCAAGATTCTGATAGCCAGGAAAATAGCGAATGGTAGGGCTGCGATCGCTCTATACTCTTCTAATAATCCTAAAGCTAAAACTGCTGTCAAAACTATTGCAATTAGCAGTACTGCTAAAACTCCTGTAATCTTCTTACCTCCGTGAACTTCACCCTGACTAATTGCGGTGATAGCAGCAATATAAAGAACAGGAATCAGTGCTAAATACCAACGTTCTCTGATTATTTCGGGTACAGCACTTACACCTAATAATAAGTTACTGCCACGGCACAAACCCATATTTAAAGGGCCGAAAAAAGGATGATGTTTGGCAAGTGAGTTATAGAGGAGGCATGAAAGAGTTATAAAAATAGCGATCGCAGCACTCAAAAACGATACTTGAAAAGCAGCTATAATCCCGATTGCAAATAGTATACTCCCCAATAAAGTAGCATTTTCACGAGATACGCGACCACTGGGAATTGCTCTATTTGGGCGCTCTTTTGCATCTAATTCGGCATCGAAAACATCGTTAAAAACTATACCGCCACCGTATAAGCCAGTTGTAGCCAATAACAACCAAGCTAATGGAATTAGTATGGAAAAACTTGCTTCTCCATTCATTAATTGAACAAAAATAATTCCAGAACCAGAAGCAGCAAAACCTAGAAGAATATCCGCCCAAGCAGTAACAATATTAGCAGGACGCATCAATTCCAGATAACCCCGCCAGCTTTGAAAATTTAAGCTTGCAACATTCACTTATCTGCCTCCGTGCCTAGTATTTCTCAAAATAAACCGCATATTACATATTAACCAGATATTTATACACTCCTCACCGCCAATTTTCTATTCAATCAACACAAAATCTGCAACTGATTTGATTCCTGGTTCTTGTCCCCGTAGCACAGAATTACCACTGAACATTTGACGTTGATCGATAGATTGAGGATTGAGCCAATCTGAAGCTTTCATCTGCCCAGTTTGACTGTAAGCAGCTAGGGCATTTTCATAACAAACTGCTCGCACATGTTCTTCAGGAATGCCCCTCTCTAACATCAATTGAGCCGTTTTTGGGACTGCCAAAGGATCGCTAATACCCCAATCAGCACTACTATCTACAATGATGCGATCGCATCCATACTTACGGACAACTTCTACCATCCGGGCGTTACCCATCTTCGTTTGTGGGTAAATCGTGAAAGCTGCCCAAAAACCTCGTCCTAATACTTCTTCAACGGTTTCTTCGTTGTTGTGATCGATAACTACTTGTGAAGGATCTAAACCATATTCAATACAGCGATCCATACTCCGACTAGCACCCGCCTTCTTATTACGGTGAGGAGTATGAATTAGTACCAACGTATCGAGTTCTTTGGCTAATTCTAACTGTTGACAAAAGTACTTATCCTCTGCTTCTGTCATATCGTCATAGCCAATTTCACCAATGGCAACAACTCCTTCTTTACAGGCATAAAGTGGTAGCAGTTCCATAACTTCAGCTGCTAGCGCTTCATTGTTAGCTTCTTTCGGGTTTAGTCCGATTGTGCAGTAGTGTTGGATGCCAAACTGGCTAGCACGAAACCGTTCCCAGCCGACAAGACTACTGAAATAGTCTTTAAATGAGCCGGCGTTAGTTCGGGGTTGTCCTAACCAAAAGGCTGGTTCAATAACGGCGACAATTCCATATTCCCGCATTACTAAGTAATCGTAAGTAGTACGGGAACACATGTGAATGTGAGGATCGATAAACATCATGGTTTTAATAATTGGGCATTGGAAAAGAGGAGGCAGAGGCAGGAGGCAGGAGGCAGAAGTACTTTAATTTTGAATTGATTTCTCCCTCATCCCCACTCCCTACTCCCTTTTATTTGTAAACAAAGAGGCGTTAGCGTGGCTCGCCGCAGGCATCGCGACTAAAACTGCTCCAAGTCAGATTACCTTGTTGAATGGATGACTGTAAATCTGGGTAATGCGAAAGTAATGCTTGCGCTTGGGGTAAAGGAGACTCAGCACAAGCTAAGGCTGCTGCTTCTTGCTCGTGTATATCCCCATTAGCTAGTACTTTTTCCAAATCTGTGATGATGGCGCTATCAGCAAACCGTCCTACAGGTCGCCAAAGTTCTGGCGTAACTGAGCGTTTAGCTGCCCAACGTTCATGGGCATAATCTGCCAACATCCTCGCTAATTCTGGATTAGCACGCCGATCTAGACCCCAAATTAGATGCAACGGACTGCCGACAAACACGGCCTTCAGTACCATCTGATTCCAAGCAGCATTATCTAAGTAATTTGCTGGATGAGGGTTACGCAGTGCTATAGCTTGAAATACATTGCTCATATTGCTGCGAATTCCCTCAGCAGTACGATGGCGATGTAACTCTGGATGTGGTAATAACGGCAAACTTTGATAAAGGGCAACTAACTCCCCCATATCGGCAGTGGAGAAGACTCGATCGAGCGATCGCACATAGACCTCAGCATCATCGTGGGGCAAAGCTAAAAGCAAGAGTGTGCGACCTGCTTGATCTACACTCCAATTACCAGGATACCAGCCGGGAATCAGATCCTCTGCTGCTTCCAAGTCTTGGAATGTTAGCTGCAAATCCTGTTTACCTAGATAACGCGGCACAGCACTAAAAGCCGTAAAAAACACTCGTTCAGCAGCGCCGCTAGCAATCTGTGCCTGCTTCTGTTCCAACCAAGTAAAAGCTTTCTCTGAAACAGACTTTAACAGCCAGTGATGCAGTAATTTGTTTACTTTACTCATGATAAATTCAGGATAAGTTGCCCAACTTCTTTGTGACAACCAAGTATAAAATATAGCATTAAACTTGAAATTTTGGGTTTGAAGCAGTTAGATAATATCTTACTGGGATCGTAACTTCATTGAATCTATAAAAATCTCTTGATTTTAAATAAGATACTGTAAAGATACCATTTTGATTAGATAAATCCTAAAATTATCTTACGGAAAAAAATTAGAATTTTATGTAATAATGATCCCCATTACTAACCTCACATATAGAGCATAGGCATTAATATAAATTGTGAATTCATGTTATTTGGAACTTTATATGTTAGGAAAATACACTTGAAAAGTATGATTAATTTAGTAAATAAGTTTGTTTAGTATTTCATTGAAATTTTGAATTACGTAATGGATTTATTTTGTTTATTTTAATTTCAATAGTGTATATATTTACAATTACTTAAAAAGTAATAATATTCAAATGGCTATTCAACAAAAAAGCGCTCTTAATCTACAACCAATTAACCAATGTGTTCGTGTTACCTTCAATTATGATATTCACTTCACTAGAGGTTTGTTTCAGTTAGATAATCCTTTACTTGCACAAGCGATCGCCGCAGATGGGGAGACAACCCCAAAACAAGTACTAGCAGTGGTAGATGGAGGATTTTTACAGTACCAGAATGGGTTGCTAGAAAAATTATCAGCCTATGCCCAATGTTATGAAGATATATTAACACTGAGCAGTGAGCCAATAGTAGTTCCAGGTGGAGAAACAGTCAAAAACGATTCTAGATTTATAGAGCAAATTCATCAGCAGATCAATGCATCTGGATTGTGCCGTCACTCCTACGTCTTAGCAATTGGAGGTGGAGCCGTCCTAGACATGGCAGGATACGCAGCAACCACGGCTCACCGAGGAATTCGGCTGTTACGAGTACCGACAACAGTATTAGGGCAAAATGATTCGGGTGTAGGAGTAAAAAACGGAATCAACGCCTTCGGTAAGAAAAACTTTTTGGGTACATTCATGCCACCTTATGCTGTCTTGAATGACTTTGATTTTCTTACTAGCCTCGACGATCGAGATTGGCGATCGGGTATTGCAGAGGCGGTGAAAGTAGCGCTGATTAAAGATGCATATTTCTTCGATTTCATTATGACTAATGCCGATAAATTGGCTAATCGAGACATGGACATAATGGAAAGACTGATTTATCGTTGTTCTCAGTTGCACTTAGAGCATATTGCTGGTAGTGGCGATCCATTTGAAATGGGTTCATCGCGTCCTTTAGACTTTGGACACTGGGCTGCTCACAAACTGGAACATTTAACTAATTACAGCCTACGTCACGGTGAAGCTGTAGCGATCGGCATCGCTTTAGATACAACCTATTCATATTTAACAGGGCAACTCTTGCAATCAGAGTGGCAAAGGGTTCTAACTACACTCAAAAAATTAGGCTTTACTTTATACGTATCAGCACTGACAGAGCAATTAGATCGACTAGATCATCCGCATTGTATATTTAAGGGGCTTACCGAGTTCCGCGAACATTTGGGAGGAAAATTGACAATTACCCTTCTACAAGGAATCGGAGAGGGAATAGAAGTTAACCAGGTGGATTTGTCTTTGTATAGAGATGCTATTTTGATGCTGCAAGATTGGGAACTTTTGCATTGATTCTCCATTGGCTGCAATTAGCATAAGCGATGTTTAACAACAAGCCTAGAGGTGGAGAGTAAGATTTCCTTCACCTTTGCCTAATTGCGATTATTTTATGCAAATATACTGCTTAATTTTTAAAGCGATCGCTACTTCGTGCTTCTAAATTGCAAAATACTTTTTAGTTCCTCTTCTTCTTCCTTAAGAACGTGGTAAAATTCCCAATTTTGTTGGAGGTTTAACCAAAACTCCGAGCTATTTCCGAAAAATTTTGATAACCTTATTGCCGTACTAGGTGTAATACCTCGATTTTGATTTACAAGCTCATTTATTCGCTGATAAGGAACATGAAGTGCATCTGCAAGTTCTCTTTGGGTTATTCCCATTGGGTCTAGAAAATCTTTAAGTAATATTTCACCTGGATGTGATGGAGGTCTATACTTTGGAACTCTCATCTGTTGTTATCTCGCAATGGTAATCGACTATTTCAACTTCTGATGCACCTTGGAGTGTCCATATAAAGCAAATTCGATATTGGTCAATCGATCAAGTTGCACAGGGTAAACCTGTGATTATTCAAGGCGATCGCGGTAATGCAATTCTGCTTGCAGAAAAAGATTGGTTTGCAATTCAAGAGACTCTTTACTTATTATCTCTCTCTGGAATGCGAGAATCTATAAAAGAAGGACTAGCAACCCCGATCCAAGAATGTGATGGGGAGTTGGATTGGTGAGTTAGCAAGCTTCAGAGGAGCCACTTGCAAACCCCGAAGGAACGAGTTGGAGGTTGATTTACACAAAACAAGTTATTTCCTCAGCCCCCCTTGGTGTTCGCAATGAAAACCTCGAATCTCCCAAGCTTGCATATCTACATCAGTAAGTTTTGTGACATTTGAGCATTGCGGTTGAATAATTTGACTTAAAATCGCCCACAACAAGCTGCGCGTTATATCTAATCCAGTTTTAGTCCAAGATTCCCGATTACCAGGAATACCCAATTCTTGAACAATTTCTGGCTCTACCCAAATACCATGAGCGCCAAAAAGAATCTGTGCCATCCATTTAGCTCTGGGTAAATGACTTGGCGAGGTAATCAACATGACTTTATGCACTCCCCAACGACGCAGAATTGGAATACCATAATAAAAATTTTCAAAGGTAGAATTCGCGCAGTTCTCTAACCAAACGTTTTGTAACTCTGCTAATTCCGCCTCAAAAATTAACCGTATACAGGGATCTGGGGAACCATGAGAAATTAAAATTGGGGTTTGTGGGTATTGTTTTGCTAGTTGGGCAACATAAGTTTCTCGACGAATACTGCCACCTAACACAAAGAAGGCATCTATCGGCTGCGAAGAAGCAAAAACTAAGGTTATAGTAGTAAAAATCAGCCAAACACCCAGGACAACGTACAATCCACCACTGAGTTTTTGTAACAATTGCCACAGATTAGTAGATTTTTTTTTAATAGAAATTAATGATTTGATGGTAAATTTGCGTTTCATGACTTAAGTAAGAAAAACTGATTTTATTGCTGTATAACAGTACTGCAATTCAGTAAGCAAAGTGCTATCTTATAAAAGTAATCTAGAATGCAAAGATGACGCTAATAAAAGTGTCACACGCTCAGTATAGCCTTCCGGAGAAGCCTAACAAACTGAGAAATGATTGTTAATAACTAATGCGGAATTTTTGGCATCATTTAAGGATAAAAATGATGAAGGAACATAGTTGATTCTGGGGTATAAAAACTTAAAAATTTCTGGAAAGCCTGATTGCTAAACTGTCAACAACACAATTATTCCAGCTAAGTATACATGAACCAATCTGCGAAAAGTTACTCACCGCTCCAAGTAGCCTTGATTGGTGGAGCGATCGCCACAACTGCTACCATATCCGTGTTCGGTCTCGCTTGGACTCGTGGTGTCCGTGCTGCTCTAGCCCTACAAGACAGCCCAAAAGTGATAGTTGACCAAGTTTGGCAACTGGTAAATCATGAATACGTTGATGGTAAATTTAATCAACAAGATTGGCAAGCAACCAGGCAAAGCCTGTTGAGCAAAGACTACTCTTCTAAGGAAGAAGCATACACTGCCATCCGCGAAGCTTTACAAAAATTGGGAGATCCTTACACTCGGTTCATGGACCCCCAACAATTTGAAGCCCTGACGAACCAAACATCTGGGGAAGTCTCCGGTATCGGCATTCGGATGGAAGTGAACGAAAAAACTCAGCAGCTCACGGTTGTCGAAGCCATAGAAAACTCTCCGGCGCTGAAAGCTGGAATCAAAGCAGGCGATCAAATTTTGGCAATTGACGGCAAATCCACTCTCAAAATGAAAGTGGATGATGCTTCTAAGCTCATCCGTGGCAAAGCGGGTACTCCCATTAAGCTACGATTGGGACGTACAGGGCAAAATGCTTTTGATTTGAAGCTGACAAGGGCAAGTATTGAAGTTCCAACGGTACGCTATACCCTCAGACAAGAAGGAAATCGCCGCGTTGGCTATATCCGTTTGCGGGAATTTAGCGCCCATGCCGCAGACCAAATGCAGCGAGCCATCCGCGATTTGAACACTAAGAAAGTTGATTCTTATGTCTTGGATTTGCGGGGAAATCCTGGCGGTTTGTTGCAAGCGAGCATTGAAATTGCTCGGATGTGGTATGATAACGGCGGAATTGTCAAGACAGTAGACCGTGTGGGCGGCACTGAGGAAACTAAAGCTAATCGCACTGCTTTGACAAATCGTCCTTTGGCGGTCTTAGTAGATGGGAATTCAGCTAGTGCTAGCGAAATCCTTACAGGGGCACTCAAGGATAATAAGCGGGCGGTAGTCGTAGGTGGTCAAACTTTTGGCAAAGCCCTAGTGCAGTCAGTTCATGAACTCGCAGATGGTTCTGGCTTGGCTGTCACCATAGCCCATTACTACACTCCAGCGGGAACAGATATTAACCACAAAGGGATTGCCCCAGATATCAAGCTAGACTTGACAGAAGCACAAGAGCGTCAATTGGCTTCTAATCCAAATTTAATCGGAACTAAGAGCGATCCCCAATATGCTCGTGCGATCGCAATTCTGTCAAATAACAACTTTGCCCAGCCGCCAGCAAATCAACCGACTCGACCCATGAGCCGCGCCGATAACCTGAAATTTTAGGTGAGTGATTTGTTACCGGGTGTTCATATATTCCCAAATCCAGATTTTTGGAGTTATGGAAACTGCTTGATACTATATCATTCCAGGATTTTGGATTGGGAATACTAGCTAGTAATCCCATCCCCAAAATCTTAGATTTATGAATCATCAGCCATTTGATGCAACCACTGCCACCAGCTTTTTACCAATGGTGTCGGTGGTTGTTCCTATTTATAACGGTGAGGCAGATTTACCAGAGTTAATCAATTGTCTGTTGTCTCAAACTTACCCAAAAGACCGGGTAGAATACTTGTTGGTGGACAACAACAGTAGCGATCGCACTCTCGCCATCCTGAAAACATCTGCCGATAATTGCCCAATTACAATTCGCCCTTTGAGCGAAACCCAAATTCAAAGCTCTTACGCTGCTCGTAATACTGGGATTCGCGCCGCTACAGGTGAAATTATGGTTTTTACCGATGCAGATTGTCGCCCACAACCGCAATGGTTAAACACACTAATTCAGCCTTTTGTCAACGCAGAAGTCGTAATTGTTGCTGGTGAAATTGTGGCACTACCAGGCACAACTCTGCTAGAACAACACGCAGACCGTCAAGAAACTTTATCGCAAAAGCATACCCTGAACCATTCCTTTCGTCCCTACGGTCAAACGGCTAATTTGGCGATTCGACGCATTGCCTTAGAAAAAGTGGGTTTATTTCGTCCCTATCTAACTACTGGTGGCGATGCCGACATTTGTTGGCGGATTTTGGGGGAAAACATCGGGCGTTTAGAATTTGCCCAAAATGCGATCGTTCAGCACCGCCACCGCGCTACACTTCAAGAACTGCAAAGTCAATGGCGGCGTTATGGACGTTCAAATCGCTATCTGCACGAGCTATACGGTGTAGATTTAATGCGAGAGATGACACCCAAAGAATACGGCTATCGTTTGGCGCGTTGGTTATTGAAAGAAGTACCAAGAGATATAAAAAAGGCGTTGGTGCAGCAAGCCACACTTGTCGATTTATTAAGTACTCCCATTGGTTTGTTCACAGCTAAGGCGCGTACTGCTGGACAAAGAGACGCCAAGCTACCAGAGAATGCCAAGATAATTGCTCGACTGTAACGAAGAAAAGAGGGTTGCTGATTTAGATGTGTAAATCTTAGTAGAGAGACGTTGCAATTGCTAGTCTCTACAAAGGTTTTGAAATTACGCAAAATCATTTTCATACCTGAATTCAGCAACGCCTAAGCAAAAACGTTCTTGTCAGTCCACAAGCATTGACTACAAAAGCGAATGTATCTTAAGAAGTATTTTCAAAAATAGGTAAAGCAAATATGCTGTTATTAATCTTTTAACTTTAGTACCTTCTATTTAATAAAATAAAAATTCCAGTAGGTAGGGCTTGTTGCCACATAGCATTTTAGTCGTTATTAGACAAGCTTGTGGCACTAAATAAGGCTAAAAGTTGATTGAGGCTACACAAATTTGATTGCTTACTCATTATTAAGAAATAAGTTAGTAAATCAAAAAACCAAGTTCTGTCATATTTATTTATAGAGTGTCCGCTCTTTCAAGTAACCTTCTCTCCTTACCTGCTCAATAGCGTCTGAAGTCTTGAAGAAAGCATGGGGTTTGCTTAGCCTGCTCTTTTCATTCACAGCTACGCTTCATAGTTTTGTGAGTTGAGCAACATGAAAGTGGATGGATTTAATCAACAGATAGATAAATTATGCTCACAGATACAGGGACTATTAAAATGCGATGGAACTAAGCTGAACTCACCACAGGAGATGATAACAGAGGCTTTCGAGGAACTTAACACCGCAATGGAAGAACTATTAACAGCTTCCGAGGAGTTAAAGATAACACGAGCGGCAGTAGAGAAAGAGCGCCAGCGTTACCAAGATTTATTCGAGTTTGCTCCAGATGGTTACTTGGTAACTGATATCAACGGGACAATCCAAGAGGCTAACCATGTAGCAGCAACTTTGCTTGGTGTCCAACAAAAGTATTTAGTCGGTAAACCATTAATTCTTTTTATTGCTCAACAAGACCACCAGTCCTTTAACTCTCAAATAAACAATTTGCAGGAGATACTGAACTGGGAAATTCACCTACAGCCACGGAGAGGAAAGCCTTTCCCTGCTAATGTGAAAGCGTCTGTAGTATACGACGTTGACGAGAAGTACGTTGGCTGGCGTTGGCTGCTGTGCAACATCAGTGAACGCAAACAAGCTGAAGAAATGTTGTACCGAGCTTACAGTGAGTTAGAAATACGAGTGGCGGAACGGACAGCGGAACTGGTAAAAGCAAATCAGAAATTGTTAAATGAAATTACAGAACGTAAAAGAGTCGAGTCACAACTACTGCACCTTGCTTTTCACGATACACTGACGGGTCTGGCAAACCGCGTTGCATTTATGAGCCGCCTAAAACATGCGATAAATTATTCAAAACGGCATTCAGATTATTTATATGCTGTGCTATTTATCGACCTAGATCGGTTTAAGGTGATCAATGACAGTCTTGGACACATAAATGGAGACCAACTGCTGCTTGCTATTGCAAGTAGACTAGAAATATGTGTACGCTCCATAGATACAGCGGCACGGCTTGGGGGAGACGAATTTACAATCCTGCTTGAGGGAATCCAGGATGTGTCAGACGCCATCAAAGTAGCTGAAAGGATTCAGAAGGAACTGGCATTACCTTTTAAACTTGGCGGACAAGAAGTCTTTATCACGGCAAGTATTGGCATCTCGTTGAGTTCGACAGTAGATTATCAACACCCAGAAGAACTATTGAGGGATGCAGATACAGCAATGTACCGAGCCAAGGTGCTAGGCAGAGCGCGTTATGAGTTATTCAACTCAGATATGTATGCTGATGCTCTAGCAAGATTGCAGTTAGAAACTGATTTGCGCCGAGCAATTGAACGCGAAGAATTTCGGGTTTATTACCAACCGATTGTTTCGCTCACTAGTGGGTCTATTATAGGTTTTGAGGCTCTACTGCGCTGGCAGCACCCAGAGCGTGGTCTGCTGAATCCAACAGATTTTATTCCCCTAGCAGAGGAAACTGGACTAATTTTCTCCATTGGCAAATGGGCCTTGCATGAAGCCTGCCGCCAGATGCAAGTTTGGCGAGTATGCCATTGTTCTAAATTACTAGAGAAAATTAGTGTTAATCTCTCCGTCAAGCAATTTTCTCAGCCGGATTTGATAGAGCAGATTGGGCAAATTTTGCACTCAACTGGCCTTGATGCTGGCACTTTAATCCTAGAGATTACTGAAAACGCAATTGTGAAAAATGGCAATAAGGTAACTGCCACAATCTTACAACTTCGAGAAATGGGCATTGAGTTATCAATTGATGACTTTGGTACAGGCTACTCTTCATTAGGTGGTCTTTATAACTTTCCGATTAGTGTATTGAAAATTGACCGTTCTTTCATCAGCTTGATGGGCACTAATAGTAAGAATTTAGAAATTATTGAGATAATTGTCACCTTGGCACACAAGCTAGGTGTGTATGTTCTTGCCGAAGGGGTAGAGACAAAAGAGCAACTACTACTTCTAAGAAAGTTAAACTGCCAATATGCCCAGGGACATTTTTTCTCAGTTCCGTTAAATAGCTCGGCAGCAGAGGCATTAATTATGGAAAATCCTCAATGGTAAGGGTTATTTAATTAATTCACTCAAGTCGAAATAATAGCGATCGCACAAAATTATCGGGTTATAGAAAGTGCGATCGCATCACAGTGTCAGCGATATTTAGTACTGTTACTTATTGATATCAAACGCTGATTCTTCTGTGGAAAAATCATTAATTTTCAACAACGGATCAATTTATCAAAATTTTAGTTCAGTCTTTACTAAGAGAATAATTTTGCTAGCTTAGGAGCTGCTGTAATCATTGAGGGAACTGCTTTCTTGGCATTGCCATCTTTCAAGTACTTGAAGGTATCTACCAGTTCGCTGACTCCATCTACTAGCGATAGTCCCTCGTAGAAAGCATTGATTGGATCTCCCTGCCTTAGTGCCAAAGCTGCCTTCGCTAGATTCTCACCCTTCTCAAACCCAGCTACTTTGAAACCTGTTGAAAGGGCGCTGAAGTAATCATCTCGCTGCAATGCACCTGCCATGGCTGTTTGGTAATTGTCATCCTTGACACCCCAAGCAATATCTACAAACTGATTGGCGTTGCTAAAGCCAGCACTGCTCAACCCTTCATCTAGAACATCTTTAAAATTGCCGTCTTTCAGCGCCCAGGCAGTCTTTACAAACGTGTCTGCCACTTTAGGCTCTACATTGAAGTTAGATAATGCAGCTGCGATCGCACCTTTGTAGTCTTCGTCTTTTAGCTCCCAATAGATGTCCACAAGCAACGAAACTAACGGCATTAGAGCCACCATAGAATGCCAGTGCGCTATCGATAGAATTCTTGAGTGTTTCTTTCCAGTCTCCTTGAGAAGCGTAATAGAGTCTCTCTAGTCCACCGACTGCCGTACCCAGCATCGGAACTCTCTTGAGAGTATCGAGTACAGGCCCAACTTTGCCCTCTTTAACACCATCAATCAGTCCCTCTGCAATTGCAACACCGATCGCAGCCCCCAGATTGACCAAAATCAAGTACTGCTGGTTCTCATCGTACAGTTGCTTAAGCTCTTGCGTCGCAGTTTCTACGCGATCGCCCACATTTCGCGCTTCATCGCCGATGCTCGCTGTACTGTTTGAGGTTGTCGCCGATTCGACTAGACGTTTGAGTAATGTCCGTCGTGGAGTCACTGACTGCGTTACGAGCGATACGAGTTGCTTCATTGATTGCACTTGTCGTACTCTTGATCTGATTCTTCACATTAGTCGCACCTGTTGTCACCTCGGAGATAAGTCGGTTCTGCTTTTCTTTGAAGTAAGCTTTACCATTTTGATAGGCACTAGAAGTGTCTTGATTAAGTTGTTTCAATTCAGACTTTCTCTCAGAGAAGAACTTTCTACCACTGCTAATCAATCCTGAGAAGGGATTACCACCTGAGTTGCCGCCACCGCTTCCAGATGAACCGCCAGCAAACTGTGTTGGAGGGTTAAAAAGTATAGCTTTAGCGCCTTGACCAACAGCATTACCGAATTGCTGAAGTCCATTACCGACGGATTTTAGAGAGAAGGCTTCTCGTTCGGTCGCCACCGCATTTACGAGTTCGGAGCGAGTAGTTACACTGCCATCTGCGTTGGTTTGAGTGAGGTCAAAGCTGAGGTTAATTACTGCATTAGGCTGTTTGGAAGCGATCGCCGCAATCACAAAATCAATCAATGACTGTGCCCAATCCATCGATCCTACGGCACGCCCTAACCATAAGGGAGAACGATCGTTGATGCCATCAATGCCAATGCCATCATTTCGGGTTGCGGCAATTACCTCTAGAATCTGAGATCGCTTGATTTACATTCGTCTCGTTTCCTGGGGAATTGATTTGCCCCTTGTAAGGCTTTTCACTTGCTGTTTCATTGAGTATCTCTAACACGCGCTCGTACCTTTTGTGCATCTTTAAAGACTTTCTTCTCTACAATCGCCCTTTCTAAACGCCGATAACTGAAGTGCGACGCATCCCAATTCCAAACCACTAGTCATAAAAAACCAGCGAACGAATGAGTATCGTCGCTCACAACTGCTATGACTCAACTAGCTGAAAAATTTATTGCACTCGAAGTTTTTCAGTATTTGGATAAATACTTTACCTGTGTTTAATCATTGAGCAAATTTATGTACTACAACTGAGTGACATAAATACTCTACAGCCTTATATAAACTTTGACGGTCGAAAAAGGTAGGCAAAAGGTCAGGAAAAAGTCGCATCTTTTTGGTATTTTTACCTAAACTTCAAGAAAAAATAAAGATTTTAGTGAGAATATCGTAGTTTAACTAGTATTAATACATATATAAGTGACGGTAGAAGATGCGATGCCTACGGCGTAAGCCTACGCACTAGTTGAGCAATTATTGAAACGGGGACGCTTAACAAAAGTTCAAGGAATTGTGTTCCGTTATTCTTGGGAAGGGAAAACTTACTTAGAAATGGCCAAAAAATTCAAGTATGACCCAGGTTATATCAAAGATGTTGGTTTGCAGCTATGGCGATCGCTCTCTCAAATTTTAGATGAAAAAGTTACTAAGAATAATCTGTACGGAGTCGTGAAGCGAACCGGACAGGAGCAGAATGCTGAAGGGGTGACAAAGAGGTGACAAAGCAGACTGGATAAAAGCGATCGCTTTTAGCTCAGACGGCAAAACTCTCTTCACCTCAGTGGTAGCCAGGATGAAGCCATTAACAGTTGGGATCTGGCGATAGGGAAATGTTGGACAATTTTGCGGGCAACCCGTCCCGATGAGGGCACGATGGTTAATTCAGCAACAGGGTTGACGAAGGCAGAGATGTCAACTTTAAAAGCTTTAGAGGCGGTAGAGGTGAATTCAATCAAGTTGCTCAATGCCTACCAACTTTCGCTAAATTGGAAAAAGGAAAACTCAAGGGAATTTTAAATGTCAGCACAATTGTTACTGGTGGATGATGAACCAGGGATACGGGAAGCCGTGAAAGACTATTTGCAAGAGAGCGGTTTCAGCGTTCAAGTCGCCAGTAACGCCCTTGAAGGTTGGGAATGGATGCAGATGAATACACCTGACTTAGTGATTTCCGATGTGATGATGCCTCAAGTGGATGGCTATCAGTTCCTGAAGCAACTACGGGAAGACCCCCGTTTCCAAGCACTACCGGTAGTATTTTTAACTGCTAAGGGTATGACAGGCGATCGCATTCAAGGTTATCACGCTGGTGTTGATGCCTATCTACCCAAACCCTTCGATCCAGACGAGTTAGTGGCTATAGTCGAAAATTTGCTAGCCCGCCGCGCCGCTAAGGCTGCAAATACGGGAGATGACTCTGAAACCCCCGATCTTGCTGAACTAGCTAATCAGATTGCCCAAATAAAGGCATTGTTAACTCAAAGAAATGCTATTTCCCAATCGCCAGCCCCTTTTAAAATTGATTTGACTCCCAGAGAACAAAGTGTTTTAAATTTGGTTGCAGAAGGGTTGATGAACAAAGAAATCGCCCGTCGCTTAGAAACCAGCGTCCGTAATGTAGAAAAATACGTCAGCCGTTTGTTTAGTAAAACCGGTACCAATAGCCGTACAGAGTTAGTTCGTTTTGCTCTCGAACACGGTCTTGCTAAATAGGGATTGGGAATTATTGTACTGAGCGTTTGTGTCGTAGCGTCCCGTAGAGAAGCCGTTGGCGCAGCCTCTCCAAGAGTTGTATTGGGTATTGAGAAGATGACAAGGTGGACAAGGAAGAAGGGAGAGACTTGTCCCCTTGTCTCCCTCATCTCCTTTGCCTATGGGTAATCGGTAATAGCTAACTGGCTGCTAAACCATGACCTATTACCAGTAATAGATAAAACATAAGTATTTCAGCAAATCAGGCACTTAGCTTAAGCAAAAAGCTAAAAGAAAGGTTATTTATTTTACTTTTGTCTTTTAGATTTTCATTTGATTTGCGCCTGTTATCCGATTCCCCATCTGTAAAGACACAGGGTTTTATTATTCTGCAATGTTTTGATAAAAACTCGGTAAAATGCACCCGGCTGAATTTGCTTTCAGATTCTACCAGTACCCTTTGCTACAAAGTTTTTAATAGCGGAAACTGTTCCTGGGACTTTGTGCTGCTAAATAAGACTTTCACAAGGTAGAAATCAAAATATTTGATGAAATCTACTGACTGCTTAGTTTTTATGGCAACGGGGGTATGGGATCAACATTTGATTTGATGCCCAATTCACGTTTTTCACTACTTAAATTACACCTTTAGGTTGGAGAATTTTCCGCTACATTACGCAAACGCATTAGCTGACGTCGCATTTGAGGCGAGGCTTTAAACTCAGATACTTCCTGAGCTTTAACGGACGCTTGGAGCGTTTCTAGAAAGTCATCAGAACCTTCGGTTAAAGCATCAAGTAGCACCTGTAAGAGTTGCTCGCGATCGCTCAATAGACTCTTTTCCTCAATCAACCGGAATTTGAGATGTATTTCACACTCATAAACACCTACTTCGAGATTATTTATCTGGCGTGGTAATGCTTTGGAGTTCATAACTATTGAGATTCCTTTACTTGGTTGTCATGAGGGTAAGGAGGTAGATGTCCAGCAAAATTCTTTATATCTCTTTTGAATCCAAAGTGCTTGAATTAAGAATTTTTCTTCATCAATCACCTTTGTATTCCATTTCACTCTCCTGTGGTGTATTTTCAAGCTAGATTTTCAGTGTCTAGATTTTGACGTTTCTGTGCCAGATGTAGCTTATGGTAAGCCATAACTATTATTCAGTTTTTAAGATTCTACACAATAAAGTTTCTGTAAGAAGTTGTTCAACCTTTTTAAAGGTTTTTACATCAACTTTATGTGAACGTCAATAACAGTTTGACTTGTTACTCTAATTTTGGTGTTTATACGTAAGTAAAACCGCTTAACTTTTTTGAGTTTCTTAAAGCCAGCAGTCGATGTAGCGCTATTCAGTGAAATTACTTGATGTACGTTTTTTGCGATAGAAAATTCAGGATAAATTGCTCGGCATAATTATTAATTTCAAAACTTTTGTTCTCTACAAAAAAAGTACACAGATCAAATTATTCCTGCTGAGTACCTTGTTTTACTGGCATTTGGGATTGATTGAGTCCAAAAATCTTAGCAGTAAGTCAGATTTGTAGACTAAATGAAAATACTATATCAATTAATTTTTACAGAAAAATAATTCGACTACTGTCAGTACTAGCAGTTAAATATATCTTCAACTCATAACAGTAGTAGCAAACTCATCAGTAAAGGTGATATTTTTACTTATGACCATTCAATGTACCCTTTTAAAACAGCATTCAAAGCTTTTAAATTGAGAGCATTCAAGCTCGGATATAACGTCTACAATAATTTCAGTGTAATCCACGCAAATCTTACACCTTTTTATGGATAACCCGATGCTGCTCAAGTCCACAACCCGGCATATCCGCATTTTTGCAGGTGAAATTGACCGGGATGGCGATCTAGTTCCTAGTCAACAAGTCTTAACCTTAGATGTTGACCCAGATAACGAATTTAATTGGAATGAAGATGCACTGCAAAAAATTTATCGAAAATTTGATGAACTAGTAGAAGCATCTAGTGGCGCAGACCTTACGGACTATAACTTGCGCCGTGTAGGGTCAGATTTAGAGCATTATCTGCGATCGCTTCTGCAACTCGGCGAAGTAAGCTACAATCTTTCTGCCCGTGTTACTAATTACAGCATGGGAGTCCCTCAAGTTGCCATTGACGACAAACAATAAGCCAGTGAGTTGGTAGCGGGCTGCCCAAACCCTTCTGTACAAAGAGTGCTGAGTTAAAAGTGTTTCGGCTTAGAGTGGAAAAATTCATAAGTCTACTTCTTAACTCAGCACTAGCTAACCCCGCCGCTGCCACTAACAGCAGTCCTCAAGAGCTTCTTAGAGTCACTGCATTTATCAGGTACTTTTGCCAAAATTAATATTTGCTATTCTTAATTATTAAATTAAAGTTAATTCTTGCTATCCTACTTATAAACTAAATAAATACCAATATTCTCTGCCTGTTAATGATGGGGTAATTTCGCAAAAACAAATCGCGCAGTTATGCTTGGGTTATGCTGTGGTGACAGGGTTGGAGTTAGTTGCTTTGGCGATGGAGAGTCACAGGGCAATAGAAGCTATGATTAGGCTGTAGGGTTGAGTTAGGAGCGTATTTTTTGGATTCGGATAAGTATTAGCACCTGCTGATATCCGCCAGCTAAAATCATCATCTAAAGTCTGGGTATGTCAAGTTTAAGAAAGATGAGCGGTCTAGATTGTCCCTACTAATGCTATTAAAGAAATTGCCAATCGCTGATCGGTGCGAAAAATATGGAAAATGACGCGGCAACGCTCTACTGTCCAAACGAAAATTGTCAGGCTGCCAACCCCCTGACTCACAAGTTTTGCCAGCGATGTTCGACGCCTCTACCCAAAAATTATCTCTGGGCTGTGGTAGATAGCCCAAGCGTGGGTAGCCCTGGAGAAATATTAGCCGATCGCTATTTAATCCTTGATAAATTTCTTCTTTTAGATACGAAGCCTGGTTTATTAGCGCTAACGCCTGAGTTAGATAATTTGCAGCCTCTAAAAGCGTACCTGAGACTGATTCCCTACCGTCTACACGTACCGCAGGTATATGGAGTGCTTTTTGTTGCTGACGGGTCTTCCCACCGAGAAATATTACTCTTAGAAAAACCGCCACTATTAGTAGATGACACTATCCAACAAGTACATTTAGGCAGCGAGTTAACCACCGCTTGGCGTGATGCAACATCAATGCGCCAACTAAATTGGTTATGGCAAATAGCTCATCTGTGGCAACCTCTGGTAAGTGAAGGTGTCGCCTCTAGCTTACTTGACTCTGATGTATTACGGGTAGAAGGCTCGTTAGTCCGGTTGTTGGAATTGCGTTTTGACAGCGCCACATCACCAGAATTGCCCCAATTAGGTGAATTTTGGCAGCAGTTGGTCAGCACTGCTAAACCAGCGATCGCGGAATTTGTCGATCGCGTTAGCTTGGCTTTAATTCAGGGAGAGATTAATTCCACCGATCAATTAATCGGTGTTTTAGATCGGGGACTGGCTGGGTTAGGGCGATCGCAAACACCCACGATCCAAATTATCACCAAAACCGACACCGGGCCCAGTCGTCAACGTAACGAAGATGCCTGTAGTCCCCCCAGTGGAACTCCAGTGAGCAAGCCACCCCAGCCAACAGCCTTAGCAATTGTCTGTGATGGCATCGGTGGACACGAGGGTGGCAATGTCGCTTCAAATTTAGCCATTGAAACAATCCAACAGCAGGTACAGCAACTAACAAAGGTTCCTTACGACCACATAGACCCTGCAATGCTGCTGAATGACCTAGATAAGGCAGTGGCAATGGCCAATGACAAAATCAGTCAACGCAATGACAGTGAAAATCGCCAAGGGCGTCAACGCATGGGCACGACTTTAGTCATGGCATTGCCTGTTGCTCATGAAATGTATATTACCCACGTTGGCGATAGTCGTGCCTACTGGATTACACGCCACGGCTGTTATCAAGTTACTCTCGATGATGATGTCGCCTCACGTGAAGTGCGGCTAGGTTATGCCATTTACCGCGAGGCAGTACAACAGAGTGCCGCTGGCTCTCTCGTCCAAGCTTTGGGGATGGGTTCTAGCACTTCATTGCATCCCACATCGGGAAGGTTTATGCTCGATGAAGATGCTGTTTTCTTGCTCACATCCGATGGTTTGAGTGACTTCGATCGGGTAGAGGAGTACTGGGAAACAGAAATATTGCCGATTTTAGCTGGAGAAGCAAATATAGCAACTGTTGCCGATCGATTAGTCGAAATTGCTAATACTAAAAATGGACACGATAATGTCACCGTCGCTTTAGTTCACTATCAAGTCCAATATTGGGAACCAGAAATCACCATCCAAGCAGTGATTCCCCAGAGTTATTCTGCCAAAACTGTTGATTTAGCATCCAGAACCACAGATGCGACCGTTTTAGGCAGCCCAAACCACAAAACTCAGGTGATTCCAGACACTGAACCTGCTAAAACTCGTCAATTCCCCCTACAGTGGATAGTTCCATTAATATTTGTGGTGGCAGCAGGTTTTTTAGGATTGTTCGTCAGGCAACTGCGAGGGACCTCTCCAATTTTTTCCAATCCCTTACAAACTCAAAATCCTACCAGCGAAGCGACACCTACACCGCGATCGCTTGATAACCTTTCTCCTGGTTCGGTAATTAAAACCAACAAGCAAATATCCTTTGGAAACAACCAATTTATTCCCCCTGAGACTTATTTAATTCTTGAGAAAAAATTAAATCCCCAATCGGCTCCTGGGAATTTTCTAGTGCCTATGCGAGTCTGTGCTGATAAAAGCACGCCAGGTTCAGCTAATACTAATAAATCAGCAGTAACTACCTCAGTAGCACCAAATCCCAAAGCTTTGCCAGCAAAACTATCGCTAGACTCCTCCAAAATAAACCCTTCGAGCTTCTCTGTTTTACAACCAGACGCACCAAATCCATGTAAAGCTGTTATTACACAACCGCCAGCGACTCAATCACTTCCACCCGTCATCAGCCCAACTCAATGAAATACTCGATAAACTTGTAAAAACCTGGAATAATAACAGGTAACAATTAGAGTAAGAAATTTACAAGGTCAAAAAAATAGAAAATTTTCACCTTGAAGAATTTTTATTTGAAATTATTTGTTTTTAGCTTTTAGTTTAATGAATCCATGCCATCCCTGAATTTGGCGATCGCCCGTCTCTTAAACACTGGCACTGACAACTTCGCCATTTGGGTGGTCAAGGCTCCGTATCCCAGTGGCTACGTTTTACGTGACTGTGTATGGCCTGTTGAACTCACCCAACTCTGGCACGAATGGCAGCAGATGTTTGCTGGTCATGGTCGCCTAGATATTTCCCCTAACTCAACATCTCAAAAGAGCAACCCATTCCCCATAGATTGGATTTCACCCCCTTCAGGTCAACCTACTGGCCCCTACAGCAGTCGTCTGATGCAATACTTGGGAATGAATTTATGGCGCTGGGTATTCGACGGGCAAATTCTTGGTAGTCTAGAACGCAGTCGCGGTATTGCTATGGGTCAGCATACACGTTTGCGCTTTAGACTAGAAATTCGCGACCCGGATCTGATCGCTTTCCCTTGGGAAATTATGCAGCGTGAGCCTGGTCAATCGGCGATGTCTCTCTCGCAAGATTTGTTATTTAGTCGCACCAGCACTGAAGTTGAGCCTTTACCGCATTTGCGAACTGACCAGGCTTTAAGTATCTTGCTGGTTTTAGGTCATGATGACAAGCTGCAACTAGAACAAGAAGCCGCTATCTTACAGCAAGCTCTTGCAGATACACCTGGTAATTCCCAAAGATATGCACCTTGCGTAGTGAATCAACTCATTCAACCAACTCCACAACAGTTGATTGATGAATTAGAAACCAAAGAATACAATGTTTTCTTTTACGCTGGACATGGTTTGCCAGACCCAGACGGAGGGTTACTATTTTTGCGATCGGATATGCCCCTCAATGGGATAGAATTGGCGCAAGTATTGACCCGTACAGGTGTGAAATTAGCGGTTTTCAATGCCTGTTGGGGCGCACAACCAGCCGCGATCAATCATCAAGCTATCCCTGCCAGTAGTTTAGCAGAAGTATTGATTCGTCATGGTGTGCCTGCGGTTTTAGGGATGCGCGATGAAATAGCTGACCATGAAAGCCACAGTTTTATTCAAGCCTTTACCGAAGCTTTACGATCGCACAAGCCAATTGATGAAGCCGTAGCACAAGCTAGGCAAGAGTTGTTAACACTGTATAAATTTAATCAACCTGCTTGGACTTTGCCTGTTCTCTATCTGCATCCAGATTTTAATGGCGAACTGATTAAAAATCTGGATGAAGGTATTACCGAACTTCCAGATACAGCAATTCCTGAGGTCGGTTCCTCGCTTCCGACTGCAAGTTTACGATCGCTCACTCCAAAAGGTAAAACCTGGCTACTGCGTTATGGAGTTACCCGCATCGGCCGCACGAAAGATAATGATATTGTCATCCCCGAACCATCTGTATCCAAACGCCACGCCGAAATCTTCTGCCGCAACACTCTTACAGATGCTACACTAATGCGAACTTATTACTTGCAAGATTTTTCCACCTATGGGACAACCTGGTTTTTAGGCCCTAATGGCTGGCAACAAATCCTCCGAGAGGAAGTCCCTTTGAAATCGGGGATGCAGTTAAAGTTTGGAAGTGCTAGAGGGGAAACCTGGGAGTTTGTGATTGAAGACTCCTAGCAGAGCTATTGCATAAATGAATTTGAGCCTTTAGCATTAGCTTTTAAAATCTGTTTTTTTAGAGAAAAAATCAACAGTTTTTGCGGAAATCTCCTCTTAGAACTTGTAGCTGTCAATACCACCAAATAATCATGAGGGAAGAAAATATGGCTCACAAAATTAATGGCTCAGACACTTTCTCATCTTTACCATCTCAAGTAGATTTAGAGTTATTAGAAGCGTTACTAGAACCAGAGGATGCTAACTATCCCTGGAATCCAGGTGATGAGGAATCAGAAGCTTATTTTCAAGAACTGGAACAACAGTTCGGAATGGAAGATTTGCAGGGCGTTGAACTAATGAGGCGATCGCAAGATTTTTACGGACATCTAGATACACTTTGGTCTAGTATTACTCCTACATACGACCACAACGATAACCTACAACAGGCAGTAGTGCTTAACCTTCAAGAAACATTACGTACTAATTTCTCCGCCTGCGTGCCCCAAATATTGCTCAACACCATCGCTACCAAAGCTGCTGAGATATTTGCTGCTCGCCAATTAATCAGCGAGCAACTGGTTGAGTGCGTTCAGACAGTACTACCAGCTTGGGGAACAGAGGATCTGATCGTTTTGGCTCGTCCTTTTGCTTATGCTATGCGAAGTAGCGAATCGCAAAACGCGGCATTTGCACTCAGTAATCTTCAAAATAGCGAGTGGACAGGTTTATCAGAAGTAGATAAAGCAAAGGTTAGTTTAGCGATCGCTTCTTATGCTTTTACTGAACTTAACAAGTCTCAGCCAGAACTATGAAGGGTGAATGGGGAGTAGAAAGTAGGGAGTAGGAAAAGTTTTCATTATGCGTTGTGTTCGTGTAACCCGCGCTTTGCGTTCACTCAATTTAGAGGTGTTTTTTGCAAAGATGTTGGTTTCCCTTACGCAAGGATATAGAGTCGAAAATCAAGACTTTTTGCAAGACGTTTAATGATTTTTATTTTTATAAATACATTTACCCCACAATAAATTAACAGTACGCTGATTTTCAAATGAGGACATCTATCCCAAGAGGTAAATACTCAAGCATTGGTTGTTCTCCCCCTGCTCCCCTGCTACCCTGCTCCCCTGCTACCCTGCTCCTCTATTTTGGACCAAGAAATCGGGTAGCAAAATTTTGCGATCGCGTCGGTGACAGCGCCCGTGCCTTAAGAATTGCCGCCATCAAAAAGGCGTAAGATAACACTCCAACAACTACCAAAAGCAAGGCATTGATTGACCCTGTAGCATTCCAGAGAGCGTGGAGCGCAGAGGCGCTCAGATAACCAATAGATAGAATTTGCCAACTTCTACTAGGTTTGAGGACAGCCAATCCGATAAAATAACCCAGGTAGCCACTATAAGCCATGTGTCCAGCTACAGAGCCTAAAATTCGCGGAATGAGCAGTTGTAAACCTGCCAGTTGGCCAGCAGCCCCGATACCCACCTGTTGCGTAACATTTTGAGTGATATCAGGTACATACTGACCGAGGGTTTCCAAGAGAGTAAAGCCAACGGCAGAAGCCGTACCCAGGAGAATACCATCTAGAGGTTCCCAGATGCCGATACGTTCTCGCCAAGGTGAAGACAACATTCTACCGATGGCAAAAGCTGCTAGTACAGGTAATGCCTTGAGTAATTCCTCCATCAGCCCAGCGCCAAAAAACATCCGCACCAGCAACTCTGTGAAGGTGATAGATTCTTGGGGTGTGGGCAAGCTTCCAGGCAGGATGCCACGAAAGACGAAAATAAATAGATCCAACAGCGGACTGAGCAAAACCAGGATTGTACCCAATGACGTAGCCATTAGCACCCACCAAGGTTTCTGTTTACCGCAAAGCTGGTAAACAAAATAGTAGGCCGCGAAGGCGATGTAACTTGCGACAATCACTTGATTAGCTTGGGGCCGACCGACTGTAGCAAACATCAGCACCACAAAAATTACGGTCAGTATTCCCGGTACGAGGTAAGCTTTACTAGTTAAATCTTTACCAGTGGAAATAATTGGAAAAAGCTGGGTGAAGCTAACAGAATCTGGCTGCTTTAGTTGCGTGTGGTTGTGGTAGTTCGTCGCCGAAGGCAGTGGTATGACTTGGTTTACTGTTGTCGCCGGAGTCAGTGAGGTATACTCGTATTCAAAAATGTATTGTGGCCCATCAGCACCTAGAGAAATGCGATCGCCTGGGTGCAATTCCTGACATTCATATAAGCGTTGTCCATTCAAATAAGTGCCATTAGCACTATTCAAGTCACAAAGCACCCAGCTAAATTTGCTATCTGGGGATAGAGAGAGGGGACGAACCACTGCATGACGACGAGATACCATTCGGTACATCATGGCATCCAAGACAACTTGGCAGCTGGGGTCGCGTCCAATTACCATCTCTTTACTGGGGGGCAGCGAGTAGCGAGATTCTGCTCCCAAAGCTGCCCCATTACCAGACACTAGCCGCAGAAATGCATTATGTCTTGCGTTTTTGCCTGTCATCGAGTTAGAGTGCTTTTCTAAACTAATTCTTCACATAATTTGGCAGCAGGACTAACCTTAGCCACATTAGCAGCAGCATTGCTAAATCCACTATAGCTTCACTTACTGCTAAGAAATTTAAAATTATTGATGCAAAATTTCAAATTGTTTCACCTCGTGTCAAGAAGTATTCCATCTGCTGAGAGTTTGTCCTAAAACTGGCTTGTTAGGCAGATAAATCAGATTGTCTCGATGCTGTACTTTTGACATCGTAGCTGTAAATTAAACCCACTGCAATTTATTAAAAAATAGTATTTTTTACTGCATTTAGTTCCATTTCAAAAATATATAATTTTCAGTCGTCTGTTGTCAGTTGTTTTTGCCAAAGCTCTTTTGGAGTAGGGAGTAGGGGAAGAAACTATTATGAAATGAACCAAAATATTGCCGGTATCTTGCCTCAAACAACTGTAGTCAGTTCTGGGTGTTCAATCTTAGTTCCAAGTACTTTGAGGAATTCTGCTAGCCAATGTGGGTGAGCAGGCCAAGCTGGTGCTGTCACTAAGTTACCATCAACTATTGCCCGATCGACAGGGATATCAACATAGATTCCTCCAGCACTCTTGATATCTGGGCTACAAGCAGGATAGCCTGTACATCTTTTGCCTTGCAGTACATCAGCAGCCGCTAATAACTGCAAGCCGTGGCAGATGGCGGCAATTGGTTTATTCGCTTGGGCAAAGTGACGGGTGATTTCTAGTACTGGCTGATTCAGGCGGATATATTCTGGTGCCCGTCCTCCAGGAATGACTAAGGCATCGTAGGTTGCGGCTTCTACTTCTGCAAACGTTGCATTTAAAGTAAAATTGTGTCCGGGTTTTTCGCTGTAAGTCTGGTCTCCTTCAAAGTCATGAACTGCTGTCCGCACCTTATCGCCAGCTTTTTTGCCGGGGCAAACTGCATGGACAGTGTGTCCCACCATTTGCAACGCCTGGAAAGGAACCATCACTTCATAGTCTTCTACATAGTCGCCAACCAGCATCAAAAGTTTCTTTGCAGCCATATATTTGTTACCCTCACTTATTAGTCATCAATAGTTGTTTCTAAAGTAAATATTAATTTAGAGTCAGCTTTTTTCGGCGTTAGTTTATATACGAGTTTTTGATACATGACATCAATAACTGTGCTGTCATGTATAATTTCAGAGCGGCAAGTTAACAAAATGTAATGCATTTTACAAGAATCATAGTTAACGCCGTTAATATCATAGCCTCCACAATCCAGCAGCGCTGCCTTAAGTGGGCTTGGCTGCAAAGCAGGTCGGATACCAAGCTTGTCTGCATAGACGGGATTCGCGCTCAATGCCGCAATTTATGACGCAATCTGAGCGCCGGAGGAGTCACCTGCTAACACCATACGGTTCGTATTTTGTTGAAGATAGGCGATCGCAAACCAGTACTGCCTATAATCAATAAATAAATTTAAATATCTGCCTCAGTTTTAGATGAAAATTTTATATTTATAGGTATGTTCTATTTGTATAAGATTAATTATTAATTTTCGGGTTATGGAGCGCCTAAAAAAGTTTCTGGAATCAGGTCACGCTCGAAATTAATATTTTATACTGATTCAGTCAACAATTAACTAGTTGAAGAGGTAAGGATATAGCTGCAAAATATTGGAGACACATAATGGACGTACTCCTACCTTGAGAATTGTCCTCTTTTACTACGATTTTCAACAGATGGATATTCTCAGAAAGAGGAATGTTACATTATCTAAAGAATAGGGAATCCTAGATTTAAGAAGCAAACAAATCTATTAGTCAGTTAGACAGGATGAACTTTCAACAGCAAGGTATTCAATCCGATAATAATTGTTCTGTAAACCAAGTACTAAAAGTTGATGAAGTCAGTAGAAATAGTCAAGAAATTGAACATCAATTAGTAGAGCCAGATTTGAAACAGTTGCAAGATAAAATTTTATTACTTATAGAACGTAATCCTTTACCTTTAATTGAGTGGAATACAGCGTTTCAAGTAATACAATGGAATCCGGCTGCTGAACAACTATTTGGATACAGCAAAAGTGAAGTACTCGGTTGTCAGGTACCAGAAATAATTGTGCCAGAAAGTGAGAGAGTACAGGTCATCAAAAGAATGGAGTTATTAATTGAAGAGAAAGTGGGAGGTAATAATCTCAGTAAAAACCTGACAAAACATGGAAGCGTGATTATTTGCGATTGGTGTCACACTCCGATAACTAACGTTGATGGCAAGGTAATTAGTATTGTCTCAACAGTGCAGGATATTACAAAAGTAAAGTCTTTTGAAAGCGCTCTGCGCGAAAACGAAAAGACCTATCAGCAAATTCTTGATGCAATTACAGATATGGTGCTGGTTAAAGGTGCTAAATCTCGAATTATTTGGGCAAATAAGGCATTCTGTGATTATTACGGTATGAATGAAGAACAGCTTCAGAATATGATTGATGCACCCTTCAGCGAAGCAGATCATACCCTGCAATACATCAAAGATGATGCTTACGTATTTGAAAGTGGACAGACCCTAGAAATTCCCCAAGAGCCAGTAACTCGGTACGATGGCGAAGTACGCCTATTCCATACAATCAAATCTGCTATTCGTAACGAATTAGGTCAAACGATCATGACTGTTGGTGTATCTCGTGATATTAGCGAGCATAAACAAGCTCAGAAAGAACAGGCGAAGTTATTGGCAATTCTAGAAGCAGCACCAGACTTTATCAGCACTGCTGACTTAACTGGGCGAGTTCTTTACTTTAATAAAGCAGCTCGCAAAATATTAGAACTGGGGGAAAAAGAATCTTTTCAGGAGAGAAATTTGTGCCAAAATCATCCGAAATGGGCAAATGACATTATCCAAAATGAAGGATTACCAGAATCAGTTCGAGTCGGTGATTGGGTTGGGGAAACGGCTCTTTTAAAAGCAGATGGACGAGAAATTCCCATATCCCAACTTATTATTGCTCACAAATCACTTGATGGAAAAGTTGAATATTTTTCGACAATTGCAAGGGATATTAGCGAACTCAAAGCTGCGGAAGAAACTTTAGTACAAAAAGCGGAAGATTTAGAGTGCGCTCTGAAAGAACTCCAAAGCACCCAAGCTCATTTGCTCCAAAGCGAAAAAATGTCCTCTATTGGTCAATTGGTTGCTGGAGTTGCTCACGAAATTAATAATCCTACAAGCTTCATCTACAGCAACATTCAACCTGCTAACGAATACATTAACGATTTGCTACTTTTGATTGAGCTTTACCAAGAACATTATCCGAATCCGGTCAAGGTCATTCAAGAACAGATGAAAGCCATTGACCTAGAATTTTTAATGGCGGATTTGCCCAAGTTACTCTCGTCAATGAAAATGGGGGCAGACCGAATTAAACAAATTGTTCTTTCATTGCGAAATTTCTCCCGTATGGATGAAGCGGAATGTAAAGCCGTGGATATTCACTTAGGGATTGACAGTACTTTAGTAATTTTAGAACATCGCCTCAAGGCACAACATAACCGTCCAGCAATTGAAATTATCAAGGAATATGGCAAGCTACCTTTAGTGGAATGCTATGCAGGGCAGCTCAATCAAGTTTTTATGAACATTCTGGTTAATGCTTTAGATGCACTAGAACAACGGGATGCAAAGCGGTCTATTGAACAGATGCAAGAAGCACCAAGTACTATCCGTATTTGTACACAAGTATCTCCTGATGGGAAGGTCGTGATTCGGTTTGTTGATAATGGAGCAGGAATACCAGAGAATGTACTAAAAAGATTGTTTGATCCCTTCTTCACGACTAAGCCAGTAGGGATAGGTACAGGGTTAGGGTTGTCAATTAGCTATCAGATCATAGTAGAGAAGCATAAAGGAAAACTTACGTGTTTATCAATACCAGAACAAGGGGCTGAGTTTCATATTGAGATTCCTATTAGCTTGCCTTTAGGAAACTAAGAAGACGATAATTCAACAATTACGATCGAATGGTAAATTAAAGCAGATGAAATTCTGCGATCGCTCTAGGAAAATTTTTGTTTTCATGTCCTGGATGGCTGAGTTTAATCAAAGCAAAACGCTGTAAGGGTGTTAAAGCTGCCCAACTTTGCTGTGTCAGGGTTACACCTATTTCTTGAGCTTTTTCCTGAAGGCTAGCTGGTACAGTGGCAGAGTCTAGCCATGCAGGATGAGGCTCGATGGGCAATTTTGTAGCTGGTACACCTGTGCGTTGTATGATTAATTGCTCGATATGCTCGCGGTAAGACTGAATTTCTGTTTCTGTAGTGCAAGGTAATTCTACTAAAGCTTGCCGCTCGGTTGTAGTCATTTGATTCCAGTCAGGCAATTTTAGCTTGATGCCACAGGTATCTAATTTACAACGCACCTGCATGGGGATGCAACGCAGAGAATCAACAAAGTCTGCTTCAAATTCAAAGAAATCTGTCATTGTTCGACAAACCCAAAGTTGATGGGGGAGTATGGGGAATAGGTAATGGAAAAAGTGGCAAGTTTTGTGGTGGGGTATAAATCACCATTACGAATTATGAATTACTTCAACTTCCATCTTTGGAATTACTGAGACGAATTATCAAATAACTAATTGATAAGGCAAGAATAGCTACACCTAGACCAATTATATCAAGACCTCCAATTTTTTCTAAGTCAAGAATAATAATTTTTCTAGCAACAGCAATTAAAGAAGTGACAATCACTAATTCAACTTGAAAAACGTGTCTTCTTAAATAGGCCGTAATATTTTCTAGAATTTCTAAGGCTATTAAAATATTTAAAAATAAACCGAAAACCTTATATAGGGTTGTGTTAAACTTGCCATAAGGTATTGTAAATAATTCTTTAAAAATAAATATTCCTAAATCTGCGATCGCTACCAAAATTACGATCACCATAAAAATAGATAGAACTTTAGAAACTAGCACTTCTATGTTTTCAATGATGTGCATAAAGTTCTGATCTTTGGTAGCTCCTAGAATTCGCCTAACTAGCTTTTTCATCTGCTGCACCCGATTCTAAAATAAAATAAAATCCCATAGATAAATCTAGAGGATTGAAAAAAGATTACTTGCTGATATTTTGTAAGTTTTCTATCTTTGTTTTATTCTTCATCCATAGCTAAAATTAACTCTAGTAAAATTTATTGTTACTAAAAATTTACCTCTTTAGATATAGTAATTGGTAACAGTCAAAATTAGAGAGTTATAAAAAATGATAATAACTATTGACTATTGATTATTGACTAAATTACCTGTTGCTGGTTATAAATTACCAGTTTCGAGCTACACTTTGCGACTTTGCGGCTTACCATAGTGAAGACTGGAGTTGATGATTTTTGATGGGAACTTCCACCGAAATTGGTATCAGCTGCACAGCACAGGCTTTTAATTCTGGTTGTAGTGAATCGGGGCACGATTCTGGATGGGTGAGGGCGTTGGCTTCGGCATTATCTGCCCATAGCGAACCCCAGTGCATGGGGACAAAAACTGTACCAGGTGCGATCGCTTTTGTTACTTTAGCAGGAAACTTGGCTTTACCACGACGCGATCGCACTTCCACATCCATACTATCGACAATACCCAACCGAGCAGCATCACGGGGATGAATTTCGATAAACGGTTCGGGATGCATTTTGCAAATTTTTTCAATTCGACCGGTGCGTGTTTGCGTATGCCAATGTCCGTAAAGTCTTCCATTAGTTAGCACAAACGGATAATTTGGGTCTGGCGGTTCTGCCAATCCCTTGGAGTAATATGCCCCAAATCGAGCACGTCCATCAGGGGTGTGGAAGCGGAGATTGGTGTAGAGGCGTTTGGAGTTAGGAGTTAGGAGTGAGGAGTTAGAAGTTGAAGATTCTAATTCATAACTCCTAACTTCTAACTCAGTACTTTTTTCTGGATGAGGCCATTGAGTTGGGCCTTCTGCTTGTAATTGCGTGTGACTCAGACCTGTCATATCGCAGGGGCGATTTTTAGTTAGTTTGACAAACTCAGCGTAAACTTCAGCAGAGTTAGCAAAGGCAAATTCTCTCTCAAAACCTAATCTACGTCCAACTTCGGCAAAAATTTCCCAATCGGCTTTAGCTTCTCTTGGCGGTTGGCGAAATGCTGAACACAGAGTTACTACCCGTTCGGAGTTTGTCATCACGCCAGTTTTTTCACCCCACTGGGCTGCTGGTAGTAGAACGTGAGCGTAAGCAGAGGTTTCTGTGGGATAATATGCGTCTTGGTAAATAGTGAAAGGCGATCGCAACAATGCCTTTTTAGTCCGCTCTAAGTCTGGCATACTCACAGCGGGATTGGTAGCTGCAATCCACAGTAACCCTACAGCATCATTTTCTAACCCAGTAATCATGTCCCAAGCAGTCAAACCGGGATTCGGCGAAATCTGTCCCGGCTTAAGTCCCCAAAACTCTTCAACTTCTGCACGGTGCTGCGGATTTTTCACTGCCCGATAACCCGGTAATAAATGTGCCAAACCTCCGGCTTCCCGTCCTCCCATCGCGTTCGGCTGACCAGTGAGGGAAAAAGGACCAGCTCCAGGTTTGCCAATCTGTCCAGTCATCAGGTGCAGGTTAATAATCGTTCTGACTTTAGCCGTCCCTTCTGAGGATTGATTCACACCCATTGACCACAAAGACAGTACCCGCTCAGATTTACCCCAGTAATGTGCTGCTGTTTCTAAATCTTCAATACTGATTCCACATTGACGAGCCACTACTTCTGGCGGATAGTGGCGAATTACTTCAGCATAAGCGGGAAAATTGGTGGTGCAGTCGTCCATGAACATGGTTTCAATGTAGTTCCAGCGCATCAACAAGTGGGCGATGCCGTTCAATAAATCGATATCTGTACCGGGACGAATGGCTAAATGCAAATCAGCGGCTTCTGCGGTTGGTGTGCGCCGGGGATCGACCACAATCATTTTGACTTTGCGGTTCTTTTTGTGATATTTCTCTAGTCGATTAAAAACGATGGGGTGACATTCGGCTGTATTAGTACCAATTAAAAATGCACAGTCGGTTAACTCCAAGTCTTCGTAACAGCATGGAGGCCCATCTGAACCAAAGCTTTGAATGTACCCAGCCACAGCACTAGACATACATAAGCGAGAGTTGGCATCAAAATTATTAGTACCCAGACAGCCTTTCATGAGTTTCTGGGCTATGTAATAATCCTCAGTTTGGAACTGACCGGAACCATACATACATAGGGCTTCTGGTCCTTGGGTGAAGCGGATAGTTTGAATGCGTTTGGCGATCAGATCGAAAGCTTCATCCCAACTAACGCGGCGAAACTCTCGATCTAAGGAGTCTCGCACCATTGGGTAATGTAATCTATTTTTATCTAAAGATTCTGCGATCGTTGCACCTTTGACGCAAACCATACCCTTACTAGATGGATGGGCTTTATCACCGCGCACCCGCCAAGTTGGATTTCCTTGGCTATCTCGATTAGTTGCTTTGCCAAGTTGGGCTGGAGGTGAAACTTCTAAACCGCAGCCAACACCACAGTAGGGACAGAGAGTTTTGGTAAATTCACTCATGGCAGTTGTACCATTTTGTTATTTTGATTGTGCAACCTCAGATGTAGCGGCAGGTTGAGGGTTTGTAGTAAACAGTGGAGGCTCAGATCCCCGACTTCTTGAAGAAGTCGGGGATCTTTTTGATGACTGCAAGGATTGCTATAGTGAGTTTCCTATTTCATCCTTGAATTGATTATTCTTCAGTTAACAAGATAGGGTTTTTCGTTGCGGTTTCTGGTAATTCACCCTCAAATGTAGCGGCAAAGGAACCTTTTGGTTCTTTGAGGAAGAAGGCACACATAAAAGCACAGACTAGTGCAGCTAAACCCATTGTGGAAAATAGGGTTGGGGCGTCGGTTAAGCTGAAAATTGTCAGGTAAACTACGCCACCAAAATTACCGTAAGCTCCGACGTTACCGGCGATTTGTCCAGTGGCTTCTTTTTTAATTAGGGGGACGATGCTATAGGTTGCACCGCAGCCAGCCTGAGCAAAGTAGGCGGCTAACATTGTGACTGCGATCGCTACCGGAATCGGCCAGCTACTACTAATAAAATGTGCCATCAAATAACTAACACCAATGCCAGCACTGATAATTGTCATTGTCCATTTCCGGGAGCTAAATTTATCAGAAATTAAGCCACCACTAGGACGAGAAATCAAATTTAAGAATGGATAGGTAGCGGCAATCATCCCAGCGGCAACATGTTCTAAAGCAAAGGTTTTTTCAAAGAATGCTGGGAGCATAGAAACGGCTGCCAGTTCGCTGCCAAAGTTAGTTATATAAGTGAATTCAAGTAAGGCTACTTGACCAAATTGAAAGCGCTCTGATGGAGCATAAGTTTTTTTACCAATTAAAAGTTCTCGGTTTACTTCCCAGGCTTTGTAACTTTGGTAAGCAAATAATCCTGCTAATAGTAACCAAGTCAAATACATTTGGCTCAAAGTTAGGAAGTGAATGTTCTTTTGTTCCAAACGCCAAGCTAATAAACCTAGAGCGAAAATTAAACCAAAATTCGAGACAATCATCGCCCAGAAGCTTTTAACACTGGTTACTTCTAAAGAACCATTTTTCTTAGGTTTTTTGTAGACTTTACCTGTGGGTGTATCTTGGACGTTGTTGTAATAAATTACGCCGTAGATAGCTGTAATAATCCCTGTAAATGCGATCGCAAATCGCCAGTTAGAAGCACCACCAGCAAAAAAGCTCGTAGAAACTGCAATCATCGGCAAGGCAAACTCTGCACCAAAAGCCCCAAAGTTGCCCCAACCTCCATAAATACCTTGAGCAATTCCCATCTCCTTCGGCTGGAACCATTCGGACACCATACGGATACCCACAACAAACCCAGATCCGACAATCCCCATCAGTAAGCGACTGATGACTAGTTGATTAAAGTCTTGCGCTAGCGCCGTCGTTAAACAAGGAACTACCGCAAACATCAGCAGCATTGAGTAGGTGATTCTGGGGCCAAAACGATCCAGAAGCATCCCAATAATTAGTCGTGCGGGAATTGTGAGAGCAAGGTTACAGATGCCTAAAGTTTTGATTTGCTCTGGTGCTAAATGTAGTTCTCTGCCAATGGTTGTAGCGAAGGGGGCAAAGTTAAACCAACAAACAAAGGTGAGAAAGAAAGCAAACCAAGTCTGATGTAAGATGCGGTAGCGATCGCTGAATGAAAATAAGTTTTTAAGCATTGCAATCTTTCTAATTAAATAAAACACCGAGAAGAGGTAGCCGAAGTTGAGCCTTTAAGGTCGAAAGTTGAGCCTTTAAGGTTGGAAGTTAAGTCTTTGAGGTCGGAAGTTAAGTCTTTGAGGTCGGAAGTTGAGGCTTTGAGGTCGGAAGTTGAGGCTTTGAACTCGGAGGTTGCACCTTTGAGACTGAACATTGAACCTTTAAGGTTGAAGTATAAGTTTTGCCCAATACCGAATACCCCCGATAAGTACTAGCAGTTACCAACTAGTAAGGCTTCTTGCTTGAGTTTCGCCCCAAAGTTTTTGATTAGTAAATCTTGCAATATTGGTTGTAAGTCTTCGCAGGGTATACCTTTGATAACACAAGTTCCTAAATGGGCATCTTTGCCAACTTTGCCACCCATATATATGTCAACACCTTCCAAAGTTTTGCCATTTTTGCGAGTTTTAGTTCCCATCAAGCCGATGTCTGCAACTTGTGGTTGTCCGCAGGAGTTGGGACAACCTGTCCAGTGAATTCGCACTGGGTTAATGAAGGTTAACTCTTCTTCTAAGGCTTTAATCATTGCCAGGGCGCGGTTTTTGGTTTCAATCAGGGCAAAGTTGCAAAATTGTGCGCCTGTACAAGATACTAGCGATCGCGCCAGTAAACCTGGATCGATAGAAAATCTTTCCAGCAAAGGCTCTGTTAAAAATGTTGCTAAACGCGAGTCAGCAATGTTGGGTATAACAATGTTTTGCTCAACTGTGAAACGGATTTCGCCAGTGCCGTAAACTTCTGCCAGACGAGCGATTTCAAACATATCTTCGGCATACAACCGACCGACAGGAATGTTCAAGCCTGCGTAATTTAATCCTGCTTGTTTTTGTTTATATACCCCAATGTGGTCGCGTTTTTCCCAGTCGATCTCGTCTTTTGCTGCTGCGGGTAATAATGATTTACCCAAACGGCTTTCTACTTCTGCTCGAAACTTATCTAAACCCCATTCATCGATTAGCCACATCAAGCGCGATTTTTGCCGATTAGCACGTGGGCCATGGTCTCGAAATACTTCCAAAACCGCTCTACATAGAGCTACTACATCTTCTGGAGCCACCCAAGCATTCAGAGGAATCGCCGCCTCACAACGTTTAGCTGAGAAAAAGCCACCGACGAGGACGTTAAACCCGAAAATTTTGTGTTCGGAATGGGCAGAGGGGCAGAGGAGCAGAGGGGCAGAGGGGGAATTTTGCTCCTCTGCTCCCCTGCTCCCCTGCTCCCCTGCTTCCTTAAATGCTGGCACAAAAGCCAAATCGTTAATTTCAGCGTGAACCGAATTGTCTCGTCCACCTGCGATCGCAATATTAAACTTCCGTGGTAAGTTGCTAAATTCTGGGTTTCCTTCCCCTTTGTTGGTGAGCATATCTTGAATTTGCTGTACCAACTCTCGCGTGTCGTACAACTCATCTGCATCTAACCCCGCCACGGGATCGCCTGTGATATTGCGAACGTTATCCATCCCTGACTGAACGCTGGTTAAACCAACTGCGTGAAATCTATTAAAGATATCTGGTAAATCTTCAATCCTAATCCCCCGTAATTGAATATTCTGTCTGGTAGTAATATCAGCGCAACCATCATCACCGTAACGCTGCACTACTTGCGCCAAAACACGCATCTGGCTGCTGGTAAGAATACCGTTAGGCATCCGCAACCGCATCATAAACTTGCCTGGGGTAACTGGGCGAAAAAACACGCCTACCCATTTGAGTCGATGATCGCGATCTGTTTCGTTCATCGCCTCCCAACCCAGGGCAGCAAATTTCTCTATCTCACTCTTGATGGCAAGTCCATCTTTTTCTGCTTTTAATTTCTCGAATTTATTAAGGCTAGTGGTAATTGCTGTGTCTGTCATGAGGCTGAATCTCGTTGCAAATTACTGATATGATCGGGAACTGTGGTCGTAATTTATCAATACCAATCAATCCGTAGTTACATTAGGTGTTGTATCTACGAGGGTTAGGGAATAAAAACTTAATATTTAACTACGGCTGATTATTTTTACTCAAGAACATTCCTACGCGAAACTCCAAATCCGTGGTTAGCTAAGGAAAATTTGTGGCCATTTACATCTTGGGAATTTGTCAAGCAGGTTTAGATAATGTTCATGTAACAATTTCGATACTCATAACTTAAGATGATTTTTTTGTTAAAATCGTATAAATTGTTACGTTTTTTGGGAAAATCTACGAAAAACGCATGAATACTATGCATTTTTTACATTAAAGTCACCAATGAACGATGTAGAACGCTTAATCAACGGTATTTGAGATGACTAAAGCAATTTTGGATCGCCATAGATTAATCTCAAATCTAAAATCCAAAATTGAATGGCAGATGTTAGCTAAAACTTAGATATTATTTCAGCAGCTATGAAACGTCGTGACTTTATTAATTGGGTAGGTTTGGGTTTGATTGTGAGTTCTCTACCTGTAGCGATCGCAGCTTGTTCTTCTCAAACAACTCCAGCATCTAAAGATTGGCAAACAGTAGGTACATCGGTAGAATTAGATAAAACAGGTCAATTGCTAGCAAAAGACTCACCTGCTGGGCCTGTGCTGGTAGTCGGCACATCTAAAGCCGGAACTCTAACTGCTGTTAACCCTACTTGTACTCACGCAGGTTGCACTGTAGCATGGAAAGCTGATGCTAAAAAATTCGCTTGTCCCTGTCATGGTTCGGAATATGGAGCCGATGGTAAAGTGCAAAAAGGCCCAGCGACAGATCCACTGAAAACTTACGCCGCCAAGATTGAGGGTAATTCGGTTGTGGTCAAGCCAACTTAGCGGAGGTAGGGGGCAGAAGGCAGGGATAGAAGATGATAATTAAAGCAAGATATTGTGAGTAACATCAAACAGCTATTGGTGCAAGCTGAGGCAGCATATTATGCGGCTGATTGGTCATCACTAATTCAATATTTACAACAGTTAATTTTAGGTGCAAACTCGGAAGATCCAGAGATAGTTAAAAATCGAGAATATCTCCTGAAATTAACACTTTCAATCTTAGAGATGGGGGATTTTGAACAACGCTGGGAAATTACCAAAGTGTTGATTCACTTGGGAAATATTGCTATACCACCACTGATTGAAATATTAGAAGATGAGGATGCAGAAGACGAATTACGCTGGTATGCAGCAAGAACTTTGGGTGAATTTAAACACCCAGAAGTCATCGCGTCAATAGTTGAACTGCTGAAAAATGATGAGGATGAAGAACTCAAAGCGATCGCAGCTACAGCACTGGCACAAATGGGTACTGTTGCCATTGCTTCACTAACTGAACTTCTATTAGATGAAAATACACGATTGTTAGCAGTGCGATCGCTTTGTTGTATTCGGCAACCAGAAACCATCGCTCCGCTGTTAAGTGTAGTGCAAGATCCACAAGCAACAATCCGCGCCGCCGCAATTGAAGCCCTCAGCAGTTTTCATGATGAACGTGTACTGCCAGTATTGTTAAAAGCTTTGGACGATCCAGCCGCCACAGTGAGGCGTGCAGCAGTGCTTGGTTTAGGTTTTCGCCCCGACTTACACCAAGCATTAGATTTAATAACGAGACTGCAACCCAAACTTTACGACTTTAACCTTGATGTTTGTTGTGCAGCCGCAGTTACCCTTTCTCGGATTGGTGGTGATGACGCTGCTAAATACTTGTTTGATTTGTTGATTTCACCCCAGACACCGATAACGCTGCAATTAGAAACCATCCGCGCTTTAAGTTGGGTGGGGACGTTATCGAGTTTGGAATATTTGCAAACAGCACTGAATCAAAGTACATCAGAAACAGTATGGCAAGAAATTGTCACAGTTTTGGGACGAGTCGAAAAATCGCAGTTAACTACACCAGCGACAGAAATTTTACTGCAAATACTGCGATGCCTTTCCTGCGGAACGCTGCGCGAACAGCAAGCTTCTCTACAAGACGCTCCGCGTAGCTTGCTTCCCCGGAGGGGTACGCTAACGCAACATCCAGCCACAGAGATTGCTAGCATCAAAAGTGCGATCGCTTTATCTTTAGGACAGTTAGGCGAAATGCAGGCAATTGAACCATTGATTTCGCTGTTAGGCGATTCTAATGCATCGGTGAGACTACATGCGATCGCAGCGCTGAAAAATCTGGATGGAGAAGCCACACATCAACAATTGCAGCAGTTAGCCAATAATGATGCAATCACACCAGATTTAAAACAAGGAATAGCGATCGCTTTAGCCGAATGGTAAATTTCAGTGTCAACTTTTAATCGCGTAGCGTCTAGTTGGCGTGGTTACTGAACTTCTTGTACTGAGCGCAGTCGAAGCATGTCGAAGTGCAGCCTCTCATAAATCAGAGAGGACTGAAATCCTTATTACAAACCTTTAATTATTTACGCCGTTCTACTTAACTGACAATAAAAGTATTCCTTAAGTCTAAAGCAAGACACATCTGAAGTATGAAGTTATAAGTTCTCAAGTGAAATAATATTGTGAAGTATTCTTAATAGAGTCTCAACTGCTAGCAGCATCTGGCTGTATAAAGTTTTTAGTTAAGTATAAGTCCGGCGAAAAACTAACACTCATGCTATCTAACAGGAACAAAATAATTCACAATAAGTAATTAAATAAAATGGCATGAATAGAAGTAAATATAATATTTAGTTTCTATTTTTTTGAATAAGCGAATTTTTTCGTAGTTTCTGAATGCTGAAGTAGTAATTACTGATTATGAGTTATTTTGCTAAATGTGACGAATAGTAAGTTGTTGTGGGATTTCCAAATCCCTTTCGACTTTTCGAAAAGAAGCTAAGTAAAACACTCTTTAATCTATCTTGTCAGAATTTACCTAATTTAGCAGTGGATTGAAGAGACATACTTTTGTAAATCAATTAACCACACAAATCTAGAACATAAAAGGAACCATAAGCATGAAGCCTTTCGATTTATCTAAAGCTGTTTTAGCTACTGTTTTTGCCATCAGTTTCGCTTCTGTATCCTTACCTCCTTCAGTTTCTGCCCAAAGTGGAGGTTCCGGCAGTGGAGGCTCCGGTAGCGGAAGTTCCAGTGGTAGCACTGGCTCAGGCACTGGAACAACAGGCACTGGAACAACAGGCACTGGAACAACAGGCACTGGAACAACAGGCACTGGAACAACAGGCACTGGCACAACAGGTACTGGAACAACAGGCACTGGCACAACAGGTACTGGCACAACAGGTACTGGCACAACAGGTACTGGCACAATAGGTACTGGCACAATAGGTACTGGAACAACAGGCACTGGCACAACAGGCACTGGCACAACAGGTACTGGAACAACAGGTACTGGAACAACAGGTACTGGAACAACAGGCACTGGCACAACAGGCACTGGCTCAGGTACTGGAACAACAGGCACTGGCTCAGGTACTGATAGCACAGGCACTGGCACAACAGGTACTGATACTACAGGTACTGGCACAACAGGTACTGATACTACAGGTACTGGCACAACAGGCGCTGATACTACAGGCACGGGCACTGATGCCACAGGTACTAACAGGAATACAGGCGTCGTAACTTCCGAAAGACCTAGCGATCGCGGTTTCAATTTGGGTTGGCTAGGTTTGCTAGGTTTAGCTGGTCTAGCTGGACTAGCTCGTAATCGCGAAAAAGTCCGGGCTTATAGCGATCCTGATGAAGTAGCAGGTTCTCGCTCCAGAAAATAATATTCACCACACTCTAGGAGGGTACAAATGTTATTTGTGCCCTCTATTATTTTTTTGGCGAAATTTACCGAAAAAATCGGTGCAAAGCGCATCATTCAGGACAAAGGCGGTCAAATCTGATTTACTTAAATGTCAATCAGATAAAAAAAGCTGTAACAAACTATACTAAAATGTGGATAAAAATCCGTTAACTTAATAAAACTGATAAATGTAATTCAGGCTACATAAAAATGCGCCTAGAGCAGTTGCAAGCCTTTCTAGCGATCGCCCAAACTGGCAGCTTTCAACAAGCAGCGCGAACATCTGGTGTTACCCAATCGACGATTAGTCGCCAAATCCAAGCATTAGAAGCAGATTTGGGGATAGAACTGTTTCACAGAAGCACTCATGCCAAGCTAACGCTAGGAGGTGAACGTTTGTTACCCCGCGTCCGCAAAATTTGCCAAGAGTGGCAGACTGCTACAGAAGAATTGGCTGATTTAATCGCCGGAAAGCAACCAGAACTTTGCATTGCCGTGATTCACTCCCTATGTGGATCTTACTTACCACCAGTGTTGCAAAAATTTTGTCATGATTATCCAGATGTGCAATTGCGAGTGACTTCATTGGGGAGCGATCGCGCCTTAAAAGTCCTCAAAGATGGATTGGTAGATTTAGCAATTGTGATGAATAATCGCTTTTTAACCACCAGTAGAGAAATGGTGGTAGAAGTCCTTTATGATGAACCTATAGAAGTTTTAACCGCAGTTAATCATCCTTTGGCACAATATGAATTCATCCCTTGGTCGGAGCTAATTCGTTATCCCCAAGTGGTTTTTAAAGATGGTTATGGGATGCAACGCTTAATCCAAGATAGATTTGAGCGAATGGAAGCTACACTCCAGTCGGCTTTAGAGGTAAATACCCTAGATGCCTTCCGGGGAGTAGTGCGCCAAGGGAAATTGATAGCTTTGCTACCTCAATCAGCATTACTGGAAGCACGTCTTGACCCTACGCTGGCGATTCGTTCTTTAGCTAGCAATAACACTAGTGGTTTAGTAGATGGTTCGAGTTTGACTCGTCGGGTAGTGATGGTGACAACTCAAGACCGTCTGCAAATTCCCCCAATTAAGCACTTTTGGCAACTAGTGCAGGAAAATATTCCACTGCAAATTGACCAGCAGCGATCACCTTTGTCACCTGCCATTTTGTTGGACAACGTGAGTTAACTCATGGGCAAGTAATTCCTTCCCTCCATGACTCTCTGGAGCATATTCTCCTTGACGGAAGAAGATATCCTGCCCTGTGGTAAAAGCACGAGCTTGGATGGATTGATTGAGTTGGTCAGAGCGGTTATCTGTGTGGATTTTGACAGCGCTGAAGTCAGTTCCAAAAGCTTGCTCCATTGGTTGCCGGATATTGTCTGAGAGTGGCTGTCCGCTTCCCCGTTCCTGTTGGATTGAAGTTTCCAGGTCAGATGTGGCTGCAACTCCACCACCCTGACGTTGCAGCGAAATATTGGTATCTGCCAGAGATTTCATTTGTAATTCTTCTTCCTCTGGTAATGCTTCCCGTTGTAGTGAAATATTGGCATCCGCCAGGGATTTCATTTGTAATTCTTCTTCTTCCTCTGGTAATGCTTCCCGTTGCAGCGAAATATTGGTATCTGCCAGAGATTTCATTTGTAATTCTTCTTCTTCCTCTGGCAATGCTTCCCGTTGCACAGACTGCTTACTTACAGGCTCACTCATCGTCTGCATTACCTGCTGTGCTACTTTATCAGCTTCCTGCTCGTAAACATCTCCTGGCTGGTTAACAGTCAGTTTTGTTTGGGGACGTAATGATATACGACTAATGTCATGCATTAGTGGTTTGTTGAAGGGTTGCACCGATGGAACTGCTTGGGACGAAGCACTAGGGGAATCTAAACCAAAACCACGCGTCGGTTGTTTGAGTGCAGGTATTGAGAAGGAAGCAGTGGTTGCTTTTTTGGGCTGACTTACGCGTTCTCTCATGTACTTCTCCTGATGCCCGATCAGTTCGGTGGATAAATATCTATGCTAGTTGATATCTTTAATTAGAGTACATCGATCGCACTTTTAATACAATTCATCAAAAGTCTAAATTTGCGGCAACCCAATTTTTATAGTATCGGGCGATCGCACGTATTCAAGTTGAAGCTTCAGCAGGCGCATTATCTATCAGCCATGCCTCACCTGCTTTTTCACTGCTGCTATATCCCGTTGTATAGCCCCAAGGTGCTGACGATACGCCCATAGCAATTAAGATACTTGGCACCAGCTTTTCATCTAATTCAGCAACCTGGAATTCGTTCTTTAGTTTCTCCAAGATAAATTGCCGTGGATATTCTGGCATCATACTTAAGGTCTCCCGACTCTTCTTCATTTCTTTCCAAATCTGATTGAAAGCAAACTTTTGACCAAGCTCCTTCCATTGCTCTTTACGTTTTCCATACTCTGCCTGAGCAGCAGCCAATCTTGTTTTGAGATCCGCTTCGCTTATTCCGCCCTTATTGTCTTTATTTTGTTGCATGAAGGCTAAAGTGCCAAGATCAAGAGAAGGATAGGTAACTTCTGCAAAATTGCTAACTTTTAAAGACCAATTATCCTTCGTGTAAATATGGTCAACACTATCTGAGGCTGTTAGGTCTAGCCATGCAATATAGTTGCTTCCTTTTTTTAACCGCAAAACTAAATCAGGACGGGTTCCACCCACCGTTACCTGTGTATCCACTGAATACTCTCCAGAGATTTTGGGGTGAAACTCCGAGTTTGAGTCACTCACCAACGATTCGATGACATATCCAAAGGCTGCTGCCATCAACTTCGGGCGCTTTTGCGATAAATGTTCATTCCACTTTTGAACCCAAAGTTTGGTATAACCGTTCAATTCCCCATAAGCTCCTAAACTAGGTACGGTGAGTGCATAGTTATATGCCTTTTGAACAGTTTCATTATAGGCTGTGAAGAAAGCCCTAGATGCCTCGGCGCTTGTTGGATCGGATTTGTCATAGGTAGCATTTTCGATATCTCGCTGGATTATAGGTTCTCTTTTTTCGCTACCTATCATTAACATCGGCGATCGCTCCACCATCGGCTTCATCTGTAATTCTTCCTCATCCTCTGGCGCTTGTTGTCGTTGTATGCCCAGAGATTTCATCCGCTGTGCTACGCTATCGGCTTCCTGTTCGTAAATGTCTCCAGGCTGGCTAATTGAGAGTTTTGCTTGGGTATGAAGTGGTATGCGACTGATATCGTGAGTCAGTGGTTTATGGAGTGGTTGTATTTTTGGAATTGCTTGGCGTGAAATTGCCGACGGCTTCAAACCAAAACCGTGTGTCGGGTGTTTCAGGGATGGAATTGAGAAGCCTGTAGTAGTTTTTTTCTCTCGGCTGACGTGTTCTCTCATTTTCTTTTCCTGGTTGCCCAAGCAGTAGCTAGATAAATATTTTGCTGTTACTAAGAATCTAGAGTACTGCGATCGCACTCACAACACAATTCCTCTAAAGTCGAAATCCAGGCAAAAACTAAGTTCGACTTTTGGCTACTTTTGATTCTGATGCACTACCTTTAGGCTGGATTTAGGGAGAGTTTTTTTATTTATGGACTCAAATCAGCAAAAAACTTTTTTCACGTTCGATGGAGATATTGGCAGTACTGCTGGCTACGCTGGGATTGCAGTGACTTCTGATGCTAGCAAGGTTGCTAAAACTGCAAGTAAATACCTCAATGATTCACTGCTGCTGAACCAACTCACAGAGCAGGTGTATAAACTCTTGCTAGAAGATATGCGATCGCAGCGAGAAAGGGTAGGCAATTATAATTCCCAAAGGTGGTTTTGATGGCTACAGGCGCTAATAACGGCAACATTACTCACGAATTAAATTATGTCGCTACTAATCGTTTCTACGTAGAAATAGACAGTTCTATTGCTGCCTCTTTTGCGGAATGTACAGGATTAAGTATTCAAATTAAGAAAAATGTTTTTCAGGAAGGTGGTGTCAACGACCAACAAAGAATTTATTTAGGTCATACAGAATTTGCAGATATAACACTTAAACGTGGAGTTACTGACCATCCAGGTTTTTGGAACTGGATGAATGCAGTTTTTGATGAAAAAAAGAAAACATCTCGACGCAATGTCAATATTCTGATTTTCAATCAAGCTGGTGAAACGATGATGAGTTGGACTTTGATTGGTGCTATTCCTATAACCTGGAAAACACCTGCACTCCAAGCAGATGGTAAGGCAGTTGCCATTGAAGAATTAACTTTAGCTTATGAAGGCTTACAAGTTGCAAGGTCTACAGGAGGAGGCACTTCTGTACAACGGAATCAAAAAAGTGGATATTTTGTTTCTAGCTAAGTGGCTATTTTTAAACGAGAACTATGCAAATTATTCAATCTCCACTAGGAAACAATATTCATCCCCTTGGGGTAATATCATCCTTATCTACTTCTGATAGAATGGTATTGAGAAAACAGTCTCATTCTCTACATTTACGAAGTAATTTTATTAGTCCTATACAAACGAAACTACCATTAGTTACATCCTCTAAATTTTTATTATCTCGTGAAAATGAACCATCAATACAACCATTAATAGGTTGGGATAATCAAGATATAAATAGTGATTTGCCATTACTTGAATCTGATTTTTTTGATTCAATAGCTCTACCTGAAAATACTCATGTCAATACTAGTGAAATAGTAAAAGATAGTATTCCGGAGATAGTGCCAAATCGAATTGATAAAAAAACTAGTGATGATACCTCGCAACAATTAAATACTAAAAGTAAATCTAAATCAAAAAAAATAAATAAATCTCAAAAGCCACTTGAGAAGAAATCTAAACCCAAATCTAAAAAAGTAGTCAAATCATCATCTGTGGCTAAGAATATTGTTCAAAGCAATGTTACTATTAATGGTAATGAAGATAGCTTATTAGCATCAGATGAATCTCTGTTGGTTGAGGCTAATTTAGAAATACCTAAATTGCAGCTAGATAATGCTGTCGTTGATAATTCTCTATCTTTGCCGTCAGCACTTACCTCACCCGATCTAGATGATGCACCTTCTTTACTTCATCGTTTAGCGAATGATGAAAATACTGTAGGAGCGCATATTGCTGTACCTAATTCTGAGTCTTCATTTGCAAAAAATCCTATTGCAATACAGCAAGAAATTGATTCCAGTGTTTCAAGTGAATATCCAGCGAATATCCCTGTTCAGTTAACACCTACCCCAGCCAATATTGAAGATACACCTAGCTTATTCAGAAACTCTGATAAGAATGAACCGTTAGTAATTTCAGAGTCACAGTCTGGTATGGTGGTTAATGTCTCAGATGTCTCAGCCAATCTGACTTCACTGCAACGTGACAGCTATCTTGAGAGTACTACTAACGAGTTTACAGAAAGTCAGCGCATTTTAGTACCACCTGAGATTTCTGAAACAACAATAATTACCGCCATATCACCTGAGATGGGTGAAAATGCGATCGCACCACTTACCGCCAAATCACCTGAGATTTCTGGAACACCAATAATTACCGCCACATCATCAGAGATTGGTGAAACTGCGATCGCGCCACTTACCGCCACATCACCTGAGATTGTTAGAACACCAATAATTACTCCTACATCGCCTGAGATAGGTGAAACTGCGATCGCACCACTTACCGCCACATCACCTGAGATTTCTGGAACACCAATAATTACCGCCACATCATCAGAGATTGGTGAAACTGCGATCGCACCACTTAGCGCCATATCATCTGAAATTGGTGAAATACCAGCAATTAGCGCCATATCGCCTGAGATTGGTGGAAGTGCGATCGCACCAATTAGCGCCACATCACCTGAAATTGTTGAAACTGCGATCGCGCCAATTAACACCACATCACCTAAGATTGTTGAAACACCAAAAATTAGCGCCATATCGCCTGAGATAGGTGAAACTGCGATCGCACCACTTAGCGCCACATTACCTGAGATTGTTAGAACACCAATAATTACTCCTACATCGCCTGAGATAGGTGAAACTGCGATCGCACCACTTAGCGCCACATCACCTGAGATTGTTGGAACACAAATAATTACCGCCACACAACCTGAAATTGGTGACGCACCACTTAGCACCACATCACCTGAGATTGTTGGAACACAAATAATTACCGCCACATCGCCTGAAATTGCTGAAACTGCGATCGCGCCACTTAGCGCCACATCACCTGAGATTTCTGAAACACCAATAATTAACGCTACATCACCTGAAATTGCTGAAACTGCGATCGCACCACTTAGCGCCACATTACCTGAGATTGCTGAAACACCAACAATTAACGCTACATCGCCTGAAATTGCTGAAGTACCGACAATTACTCCTACATACCCTGAGATTGTTGAAACACCAACAATTATCGCCACATCGCCTGAAATTGTTGAAACTGCGATCGCACCACTTTCCGCTACATCGCCTGAGATTTCTGAAATACCAATAATTACTCCTACATCACCTGAAATTGTTGAAGTACCGATAATTACTCCTACATACCCTGAGATTGTTGAAACACCAACAATTACCGCCATATCGCCTGAGATTGGTGATGCGAGTATTTTCAGAGAAATTATTGACAATGAACAAATAGTAGAATCAGAATTTACCTATGCGGTAACAAATTCTGAAATATCAACCTTTGTTGATACCTCAGATAATCCAACTTCCCCACAAAATGAGGTAAACACACTACCTGAAGTTGAACAAGATGCGATCGCAGAAAATTTGCCAGCACCTAAAGGTTATGCTACTGGTGGTCATGTGACAGACTCCCACGTTAAAAATCGTCAGCAGATAGCACCCTCAGATACTGTACCTGCAATGCTTACACCTGGGGAGTTTGTGATTAATACCAGGGATGCACAGAAGAATCTACCCCTACTACATCACATCAATACTGGTGGGACACCGCAGGATATTATCCTTCCAAGTTTACAGACATCCAATCTCACAGAACCAGAAGAAACAATTTCTCCAGAGACTCCGACTAAAGTCGATTCTTTTTCAGACACTTCATTACAACTAAAAAGCGCTGAGACTGATTCCCCAGAGATATCCAATTCTTTAATTCCTTCTTCCTTGGGGTTGAATATTAGTAAACAGAAACTTTCTATTCTCAAGTCTCCAGAGATTCATACCCTTCACAATGAAACAATTGATGTAGGTGAATCTTCACCCCAATACTCATCGCCTCCCCTGATTTTCCGAAAAGCAAATTCCACCACTAATACATCTTCCCAATGGTCAAATACACCTTCTCAATGGTCAAGTGTGGAAGATTTACTAAATGGAAATGATGATGAATTTACTAGCTTTAATTTTAATGATGGAGAATCTAATAGCCAAAATTATGAATTTTCTCATGTTTCAGAATCACCACAAGTTTTTGCTAAACATCTTCCTTCAGCTAGAGGCTTTGCTAATGGGGGAGAAGTTACTCCACCCGACATATCTAGAGAAATAGCACCAGTAACTGAGACGATAGAGAGCGCATCCTCATTTTCTCAAGAAGATGATAAAGATGATACAGCCGATCTTGAAGCTCTAGCTCGTGAAGTTTATAGCAGATTACGACAACGGATAGAAATTGAGCGAGAACGACATGGTGGTTCCTCTGGTAGATTACCTTGGTAAATTTGTATTCAATAATTAATTTTAGGAGAATACTCAAGTGGCAAGTCCAGCAATTATTGTTATTCAAAAACGTCAACCGCAGCTTGAAAAAGCCAAACTTGTAGCTTATAACGGTGAAGCGCCAGATATTGAATTAATGTTTAATCCTACAGATATTAGTTTCTCTCGGACTGTTAAGTGGGAAAGTAAGGATGGTAATAGAGGAACTACTCTACTTCCGAAAGTAAACTTTTCTGGCGTCGAACCTTACAAGTTCACGCTCAAACAGTTACTTTATGATACTTATGAAACAAAAGAGTCGGTGATGAAAAAATATATAGATAATATTAAAAAAGGTGTAGAAACTATCAGTAAAGCAACTGATAAACGACCACCTGTTTATATATTTACCTGGGGAAATGAGTATTTTTATTGTGTAATTACGAGTTTAACCTACACTTTAAATATGTTTTTGAGTGATGGTACACCAGTAAGGGCACTGGTAGATATAGCCTTGCAAGAAGTAGATAAGAATAACCTTCCTGGAGGACGTGAATCTGCTTCTAAAGGCAATGCTCGTGCGGGAGATCAAAAGGGACAAACACTGAGTAAGACAAAATAAGTAATACCAATTTGAAAAAAGAATGCGACAAATACACTATTTGTAGAGACGCGATTCATCGCGTCTTTAGCCAAGGATGTGTTGCAATCATTAATTGAATTGAATAGGTATAAAGTGATAAATTAGTATTTACTTTCTCATTAAAAGCTGCTCTGAACATTTCATAAATTATAAAGTAATAATTATGCCTGCAAAAAAAAGCCTTTATTTAAGCGAACCTAAAATACAGATAGATGGAAGACAGGCTTCTCCTGAATTAATGAAGGATTTGTTGCAAATAACAATCGAAGAAAGCCTTCATTTACCAGCAATGTTTACGCTAGTAATTCATAATAGCTATATTCCCGCATCTGACCGACCAGAAAACAAGACTTGGCGACATGAGCCTTTATTTAAAATTGGGAAAAAAGTGAAATTGGGTTTTACTTCGAGTACGACTCTAGATAATAACTTCCAAGAGGAGGTAGGAGAATTCCTGATTGAAGGCGAAATTACAGCGATGGAAGTTCACTTCAATGAAAAATCTGAAGCTGATATCATTGTTCGCGGTTATGATATTTCTCATCGTCTGCACAGAGGTCGTTATAATCGTTCTTTTTTAAATAAAACTGATAGCGATATAGTTAAGCAAATAGTTAAAGAAGTAGGCATAAACCTTGGTAATATAGATGCAACTGGTGAAGTTCATAAGTATGTCTTCCAAGAAAATCAAACTAATATGGAGTTTTTGCGAGAAAGGGCTGCTCGCATTGGTTTTGAGTTATTTATTACAGAGGAGAAGCTAAATTTTTGCAAACCAAAAACTCAGAGAGCTTTATCACTCAAATGGCTAGTTGATATTAATAAATTTAGTACCCGCGTTACCAGTGCTGAACAGATAAGTTCTGTAGAAGTACGCGCCTGGGACTATACCCAGAAACAATTGATTAGTGGAACAGCCAAGAAAGAAAAGCAAATAACCGAGACAGGTAATCGGCTAGGAAGTAGTACTAGTAATGCATTTTCTAATCTTAAATCTCCCAAAATGATTGTTGTAGATAAACCTGTTGCCAGTAAAAAACAAGCAGATACGATGGCTCAGGCTTTATGTGATGAACTAGGAGGAGAATTTGTTTATGCTGATGCCAAAGCAGAAGGGAATCCTGAGATTCGTCCTGGACGGGTTATTAATCTTGAGGGTATGGGCGATCGCTATAGTGGTAAGTATTATGTTACAGAAACCCGCCATTTCTTCAGTCAGCGCGTTTATGAAACTTATTTCAGCGTGCGGGGACTACGTTCTGGTAGCTTATTCACAACTCTATCTCCAGAAAAACGCTTACAGCCATCTGAGACTTTATTAGTCGGAATTGTGACTGATAACAAAGACCCAGAGGCATGGGGTAGGGTGAAGGTTAAGTTTCCCACTCTCACAGAAGAACATACAAGTGACTGGGCGAGAGTTGTAGCTGTGGGAGCAGGCCAAAATAGAGGTTTTGACTGTTTACCAGAGGTAAACGATGAAGTTTTGGTAGGTTTTGAACATGGCGATATTCATCGTCCCTACGTTATTGGCGGGGTATGGAATGGTAAGGATGCACCACCGGAAAAGGTAAGGGATTCAGTTACAAGTGGTGTAAGATTACGCACCATTAAAACTCGTGTAGGTCATACTCTACAGTTTGTTGAAGAAGATAAAGGAACTAGCAAAAAAGGTATTCGTGTAGAAACTGAATACGGTCACAAAATATATCTCAATGACAGTCAAAGGTGTATAGAGATTGAAACCAAGAGCGGTCATAGAATAAAAATGGACGATATGGCTAAATCTGTTTCAGTGGAGTCAAAAGGTAATCTGTCATTGGATGCTGTTGGAAATATAGACATTTCAGCCAAGGGTACGATTACAGTCAAAGGTGCGTTGATTCGACTTAATTAATTCGTAATTCGTAATTCGTAATTCGTAATTCTAATTAACACAATAGGAGGTTGTCGTGGGTAGACCAGCAGCAAGAATTACCGACAATGTGGCGCACCCTTTACCCCCAGTTTTAACAGGAGGGCCGGGTAGTCCTAATGTTTTGATTGGGTCTTTACCTGCGTGGCGGGGTGTACTTGCAGCAGCAGTACCAGGTTTACAGTCTGCCAAAACATCTTCTGATATAGCTATCAAAGCGGCTGAGGCTGCTACTTTAGCGGCGGCTGGTACACCAGGGGCACCTGCTGCCTTAGCTGCTGAACAAACTACAAAGACAACAGCAGCATCTACTATGGGTAGTGCAATTACCGCCGCCGCTGCTGGTGCTGATATTCATAATTGCGCCACACCTTTACCCTTACCTCCTCACGGCCCTGGGGTTGTGATTGACGGTAGTCAGACAGTGCTGATTAACAATCTACCAGCCTCTCGGATGGGCGACACCGTTTTAGAAGCATTGGGGCCACCGAATAAAATTATCAAAGGTAATCCCACTGTTTTGATTGGCGGCTAATTGGAGAGGCAGAGAGCAGGGGGCAGGGGAATACTGCGCCTACGAGTATCAAAGACTCGTCCGCGAGTATTAAAGACTCGTTCACGAGTATCAAAGACTCGTCCGCGAGTATTAAAGACTCATTCACGAGTATCAAAGACTCGTCCGCGAGTATTAAAGACTCATTCACGAGTATCAAAGACTCGTCCGCGAGTATCAAAGACTCGTTCACGAATATCAAAGACTCGTCCGCGAGTATCAAAGACTCGTTCACGAATATCAAAGACTCGTTCACGAATATCAAAGACTTGTCTATGAATTTTAATTTATACCAAATTAGAGTTACAAATCATTCTCCCTTCGCCCCCTGCCCCCCTGCCCCGCCCCTTCATCCTCGACCTTTGGCGAATAGGCTTAAACCTTCTGTGCCGATATCTTTGAAGATATCCATGTAACAGCTGTCTAAGTGCCAGATATGGTTTACGGTCGTCAACGAGCCTATTTGGGAACAGGTTGGGCTTATCCACTGCATTTAAGTGTGCAAGGTGGGATACAACTTAGCCGTGAAGATCAAAAAGTTAAAGAATCTATTTGGATTATCCTCCGCACGGGAGTAGGTGAGCGGGTTTACCGACCTACCTTTGGTTCGCGCTTATCGGAACTGGCGTTTGCGCCTTTAAATAGCGATACCCTACTGCGAATCCGTCTTTATGTTTTGGAAGCTTTAGAAGTTTGGGAACCACGCATTACTATCGATGAGGTTGTCACCGACCCTGACCCTGTGCGTGGCAGAGTAGACATAATCATCAATTATCGACTTAAAGACGGGCCCGATATTTATAGTTTTGTTTATCCTTATTATTTGGTGTCAGCTGGGGAGGAATCGTGATACCAATTAAAAATTACAAATTAAAAATTAAAAATTCAGAAAGTTAAATTTCGTCTCGGTTTCTAGGTTGTATCTGTCACATTCTTTTTTTAAATTGGTATGAACTTTGATTTTTTACCGAAATTACCTTCTTCCAACTTAGACGATCGCGCCTTTGATGATTTGGTGCAAGAATGTATCATGCGTATTCCTCGCTACTGTCCAGAATGGACAGACCACAATCTCAGCGACCCAGGAATTACGCTCATTGAATTATTTGCTTGGTTAACTGACCAGATGTTGCTCAGATTCAACCAAGTACCCCGAAAAAATTATGTTGCTTTCCTAGAATTACTAGGTATTCGTCTCCAGCCTCCCGCCCCAGCCCGTACAGAATTAACTTTTTATTTAAGCGCTGCACTTCCTGAAGCCTACACGATTCCCGCAGGATTAGAAGCTTCAACTATCCGCACTGAAACCACAGAAGCGATTACCTTCAGCACAGATTCTCCTCTAATTATCGGCAAACCCCGCATCCAACATTTCTTAACTGCCCAAACTACCGAAGATATTCCCCAATCTCTGCGCGAAAGAGTCACAACTTCCTGGACTCGTCAATCTAACGGTTACTGGACAGGTAACGAACAACCGATTTTTGAAGAGGAACCCCAGCCTGGTAACTGCTTTTATTTAGCAATTAATTCTGACGATCCTTTAGACGCTAATGTTTTAGAAATTATTTTCCAAGGGGCTGCGGCTACCCCTGCTGGGATTAACCCCAATCAACCACCCCGGAGATGGGAAGCTTGGGACGGGGAAAATTGGCAATCAGTTTTATTGCAAGAATCAGATGATAAAACTCGCGGCTTCAGTTTTTATGAAATCGCCCAAGAAGGTGAAAACCCCTCTCAAGGTGCAGAGGTACGTCTGCATTTACCTCAAATTTGGCCTGTGGCTAATTTTACCTCTTACCGAGGTCGTTGGTTACGCTGTAGCTTTGTTTCCACGGAAGCGAATGAAACTGGTTACAATCGTCCGCCACGAATTATTGGTTTAGCAGTCCGTTCAATTGGCGGTACTGTTAGGGCTAGCCATAGTACGCTGATTCAAGATGAGCGATTGGGAATTAGTGATGGTACGCCCGGTCAAAGTTTCCAATTACAAACAGCACCAATTTTAGAACGTCGAGAAAATGAGTATATTTTAGTTACTCCCGCTGGTGGTTTGCCTCAAAAGTGGACTGAGGTGAGAGATTTTGCTGATTCTGGGCCGCATAACTTCCATTACACCATCGATTCCATTACTGGTACAATCCAATTCGGGCCGCTGATTCGGGAACCGAGCCAACTTAAACAGCAAACACAGGTGCGATCGCGAATACAGCAACCATCACTAGATGACACATCTGTACAAGTTCTGGAAAATAATCAGTCGGAACACCAATATGGGGCGATTCCTCAGCGTGGTGCAGAGATTAGAATGGTTAGTTATCGTACAGGCGGTGGTAGAGAAGGCAATGTTCAAGCTGGGGCAATCCAGTTTTTGAAGTCTGCATATCCTTATGTTGCTAGTGTGGTCAATCGTGTACCAGCAATCAATGGAGCGGATGCAGAATCGCTAGAACAAGCTGTAATGAAGGCTCCCCGCATCCTCCGCACACGCGATCGCGCCGTCACTGCTGAAGATTTTGAAGTTTTGACTCAACAGGCAGGTGCTGGTGCGATCGCTCGCGTCCGTTGTTTACCAGCAAATTCTCGGAGGCAAGCTGGTATAGTTAGCTTACTGGTAGTACCTTATGCAAATACAGATGCGATCGCGCAAGGCAATGGCATGACACCAGAAGATTTTGCCCTCAGTAATGCCCTCCAAGAGCAAATTTTGAGTTATTTAGATGAAAGACGCTTATTAGGGGTACAAGTAGAGTTACAAGAGCCGAATTACGTAGGTGTTTCTGTACAGACAGAAATTGCTTTAGAGCCAGCATACAACAATCCTTTTGCCAGCGAAGAAATTCGTCGGAATTTAAGGCGATCGCTGTATAAATATTTAAATCCCTTAACTGGAGGAATCGACGGCAAAGGTTGGCCATTTGGGCGACCAGTTTATACATCTGATATTGTGGCATTACTGCAACAAACCCCAGGCGTGCGTCATTTAGGCCCCGTCTTGCTATTTCCCATCCGCAAGCAAGGAGAAAACTGGCGACGACAACCATCCCCAGAACAATTGATCGATCCGGGATCGGAAGGTTTGATATGTTCCTGGGCTGATACAAATCTGCGTTCAAATCACGACATCCAAATCATTAATCGCTGATTTGTCATTTGTCATTTGTCATTGGTCATTGGTCATTAATTTATCTATCCTCCTCTGCTCCCCTGCCCCCTGCCTCTTCTTACCCCCAATCCCCAATCCTATGGTTCAAAGTCGCTCTAGTCCAGCTGTAAGCATTCAATTAACGCCAATGCAAATTCCCGAAGCTTTACCTGTGGCAGGTTTAGCATTTGCAAATGCAGAAAACATCGATGTAGCTGGACGTAGTTTGCTCTTGCATCCTGGACATCCCAGCGAGATGATTGTGCAAGTACAAAACTTAGAACAACGTCCTTTGCGGGTGAGCTTAAGCGTTGAAGGAAACTTCCCGTCTCAGTGGTGTCAGATTGGCACAGAAGGCAGTGAGATACCGCCTCATGGACAAATGGATGCTGTTCTCTACTTCTCAATCCCCGACACATTTTTTGAAGACCAAGAAGCGATTTCCCCTGGAAAAAAAGGCAACCTAACACTCAATTTTCGTAGCCTAATTACTCTACATATAGACCCAGGCACAGACAACGAACAAATAGAGAGAAGCGAGTATTTCGATTTATACATCCGTCCCTACACTGCCTACATGGAATTCTTGCCAATTTTGTATCGGGAGGTGGACTTTATTGGTCGCTTCATGAAGATATTTGAGCAAGCTTTTCAACCAATAGTTAATAGTTACAATGTCATGTGGGCAAACCTCGACCCCTTGACAGCACCACAAGCATTACTACCCTTTATGGCTCATTGGGTTGCTTGGCAAGTAGATTCTGTTTGGGATCTCCAGCAACAACGGCGTTTAATTCGCCGAGCCGTAGAACTTTATCGCTGGCGAGGAACTCGTAAAGGATTGCGTCTCTATTTGCATCTTTATACAGGTTTACCGCTAGACGAACATTTACCGAATGAAGCTGATAAACATATTAGTATTACAGAACCTTTTGGGCCAAGTTTCATTATAGGAGATGCACAACTAGGAAATGCAGTTTTAGCTGGTGGACAACCGTATCACTTTATAGTGCGTTTGCGTTCAAATATTTCTAGTGGCATCATCAACGAGCAACTTATTCAAAGAATCATAGAGCAAGAAAAACCAGCTTTTTGCACCTATGAGTTATCTATCGAAAATTCATCTAATTAAATAGTTCGTAATGGGCTACGCCCCGCTTCTCTACGAGACGCTACGCGAACGCTAACGTAATTCGTAATTCGTAATTTTTTAAAATTAAACAGACTATTAATCCAAAATCTAAAATCTAAAATCCAAAATTGCTATGTCTCATCCTTTCCCACCACCACCAATTAAATCCTTGGAACGCTTGCAAGCCGCAGACGGTTTACTAATTAATGCGGAACGTTGGCGCACAGCCCATGAATATCACCGTAATCGGCAAAATGCTCAATATCAAAGTTTAAATCAACCAGGAATTGTCTGCGGTTTAGGTGTGCGAGATGTGACCGCCCCAAGCCAAGTAGAAGCTAGATATCGAGATGGACGTTGGGTACAAATTCAACCTGGGATTGCAATTGATTTAGCAGGTAATCTAATTGTTGTACCGACTTCTTATGACTTTCCCATCGATTTAGAAGTAGTAAGTTCTGAACCGCTCATGATCTACTTAGTAGTTAGCTATGTAGATCCTGATGAATTGCGGCGCGGACAGCAAAGAGATATTGTTCAAGAAACTTATCGAATTGACCAAATAAACTCTACACCAGCTAGTTCAGAAATAGAAATATGTCGAATACTCCTACAACCAGGACATACTGAAATTACCCAACCTGCGGATGCTTTTTTCCCTGGATATAATAATATTGATTTGCGTTATCGTCGTCAGGCACAAATGCGTCCTCAAGCACTTGTATGTATGGCGCAGGCGACTCATAGCGATCCTGAATGTGCGCGTAATTTTTTCAGCCTTTCATATTTATTACAAGCAGTAGAACCCCTGTACCCAAGTTTGCGCGGGGCTGATGAACCAGGTCAGGTTTCTTTAGCAGAAAATATCCAAGACTATGACATACTTTATCTCACAGGTGGACAAGCAATTTCTTTAAATAGTCTCGAATTTGAATCTCTCAGAAATTACTTAAATTTAGGTGGTGTACTTTTTGTTGATGCGCCAACAAATGCAAATCCTCTAATTGAGAGTACTCAAGCTTTGGCACAACAGTTAGAGAGTCCTTTAAGACCTTTAGAAGAATTGCAACGGAGTCATCCTTTAAGGACAAAACCTTTCTTATTTGCTGCCTTACCAATGGTTAATCAACAACAGATAAAATTGTTAATTGGTGGAGGAATTATTTTAGCAATTGGAGATTTAGCAACTGCTTGGGGATTGGATAGAGATTTGAGTTTACCCAGATTGACCATTCGTACAGCTCAGGAATTAGGAATTAATATTCTTCACTATGCTTGGAAGCGACGACAGTTAATTGGGTTGCAACAAGAAGATAATTCAGGACAGTGGTGAAAAGCAAGTTAGTAAGCTAGATATTGCTGTTCAAACCCAAGACTCTAAAGCGAAAGGGCGAATCTGGTGAATACGTTGGAAATCATTGTTCGTTGAGACTGATTAGTGTCAAGCAGATACATCAGAATTCAGCCTGCGAGCGGGCGTCATAAACAGACTGGAGACATTTTTCAAAGTCCTCACCTTGCCAAGTACCAGCAAATTTCAGCAAATCTTTAGCTTTGGAGCCACGCAGTATTGGTTCGCCATCTTGGATAATGGCACTTGCTGGTTGAACACCAGAGCGATTTTTTCTGGTTTTGAGGTATTCGAGATAGTCGAGAGTTTCCTCTAGAATCGATTCTGGAGCGGTTTCGATCGCAGCAATGAGTTGTTCCTTAATAGTGGTCATGGGGGCGCTGGAAGATTGATTGTGGATATCTTGATTCTGCATCATTTCCCACCATTATTTCTGAAACCAAAGATAGCGATGCCTGCGGTGGTAACAGAGCTTGGGTTGCCGTGAGCTTTGTCGTACCACTACGGGGAAGCAAGCTACACGTACAGTCTCCAAGAGTTGGGTCGAAGTGTAAACCTACGCACTTCATTATCCAAAGGAAGCGGTGATAGTTAGTAGTTTGGACATTGCTTTAAATCATTTTAAAATAGATGCCAACATTTTTGAGCAATTTCCACCTACAATATCAAGTTGGAATTATTGAGTTTGGTCGTTGGCGATCGCACTATTATTTTTGTCGTGTTCGAGTTCTCTCATTAGAGAATCAAAACCACTGGTATTGTTTCCGCTTTGGGCAAATAAAGACCGAATTTTATTGATTATCGTACTCATACTATTGGAGAAAAACCGACCGAGATTATTAACAAAGTTTTTCAGTTTTTCAAATATCGAAACCTCTACAGTGGAGTATTTATTAACAATTGGATATACAATTTTCCCTTTTTCTGTTTGATAGTATTCTTGTTCAGGCATCAACATTGATGTGAGTGGTTGCACCTGTTTTGCCATATCAGCTTCGGTTCGTTTATTGCTGAGGAATAAAACATCATAAATTTTTCCATTCCAGCTAGCCCAATAATGGTTTTGGAAAAACCATCGTTTTCCGTCATCACAATTGGGCTTTTTACCTTGGTATGGGGTAGTCCCAGCTTCACTCAAAAAAGGTTTGGCGATACTTTCAATTGTGATTTTTTCAATGCCAAAATATTCTTCTGCAACTTTTTTAAAAGCACGGGCTAATGTCTGACAATCTCCTTCTGGAGAGCCTTTTAAGAGCGTTTCTGGACTCTTGCTCACCATTGTGTATTGAAATTGGATATTTACAAAGTTTTTGAAAAGTTGTTCCAGTATTTTATCTTGTGGCAATGTGTCATCTATACCATTGACTAGTGTTTTGGCTAATGAATATTCTTGTAAAAATTTTTGTTTTTTATCTGCTGAGTTATTTGCTGCTAATATTTCTTCAGACTTTACTTGTTCGTTCTTATTAGCTGGTATTGTCTGCTGTGCATCCTGGTTTTGCAGAGGAGATCGATTAATTTGGTTAACTACAGAAGTAGCGACACTATCCGCCTCTTGCTCATATCGATCTCCTGATTGACCAATAGTCAATTTTGGCTGTATTTCTCCTATTGACACGTTATCAGCACGTTTTATCGCCATTTTGCTCAAGTTATGACCAAACTGCGAAGAGTGTTCCTTGCCTTGCTGCAAAGACTCATTCATCTTTGTTTGCAATACAGTGAGTCGTTCTTGTCCCTCTGGGGCGATCGTGCCATGTTTGGCTTGTATTTGGAGTTTCGTTGCCTCAAACTGATATTGTTGAAATTTCTGATTTTCTACCTTTGCCTGTACTATAGGCTTCTTGGAGCCAAGTTGAGAGTGAGTAGTGAATAAATACGATTGCAACTGACTTTGCTCTGACGAATAAGCGGATGAGTCAGCTTTTTTGTGGATTTGTAGCCGTTCTTTCATCGCTAGTTTTAAAAGTCAATAGTGGGTAATCTATATATTATGTCACTTACTTAAAGATCCCCGGCTTATTTGAGAAGTTGGGGATCTAATTGTTTACGAATAATTTAGGATGACGATAATTTATACCGAATTAAGAACGCCGTACATTTAAGCAACACCATTCTTTGCGTTTCCACAGGGTAGCGACAACCCAGCCATTTTCTTCTAAAGCATCAGCAACAGCTTTAGATTGTTCCAGTAAAATACCACTGAAGATAGCCCAAGTTTCAGGTTTAGCGATCGCACTCATTTCTGGAAGCAATTCAATAATCACATGAGCCAAAATATTGCAGACAATACCATCCACTGGGCTTTCAATTAGTTTTTTCAAAACGTCTATACTTCCCAGTGCTGGTAGTAAACGTTCTGGACTAATTTCGTTCAACGCACCATTACTGATAGTTGATTGCACCGCTAAAGGGTCAGTATCTACTGCATAGACTTTCTCGGCTCCCAGTAATAGCGCCCCAATCGAAAGAATACCAGAACCACAGCCAATATCCGCAATTACTAGATGTTCATGTTTGCCACTATTACCCACAAATGACTGCGAAACTCCACTTAGCCGCATTTCTAGGGATTCCAAACATAGCTGAGTGGTGGCATGGTTGCCCGTTCCAAATGCTACACCAGGGTCGAGGCGAATTACTAACCGTTCCGTTGTTTCTGGTAATGGTAGCCAAGCGGGGTTAATTAAGAAGCGATCGCCTATTTCTTGCGGATGCCAATATTGTTTCCAGCTAGTCGCCCAATCTTCCTCATCAATTAATTGCCATTGCAGTGAGGGAGATGAAACTCCTACACAGAGGGCATCTTGACGCAGCCACAGCGACAGTGCTGCTAAATCTAGCAGTTGCGTTTGAATTGTCGATAAATAAGCCCTGACTAAAGATGAATTTCCTTTGCTTTCACTAGCTGTCCCACGACAGCCAAAATCTTCCAGTCGCCAAAAGATTGAATCTTCTAGGTCTGGCTCACATAAAATCTGTAGTTCCCACCAGGTGTTTGCCATTTTTCAGAATTCAGGAGTCAGAATTCAGGAGTCAGGAGGAATTATTTATTCTGACTCCTGGCTCCTGACTTCTGACTTCTAAAGTGTTACTGTATACGCGTCCCGGATACCAGGGACTTTTATAATCTCATTCAAAATGCCCTCTGGTAAAGGGTCATCTATACTCAGAGCCATGACGGCATCACCACGGACGATTTTACGACCTACTTGCATACTGGCAATATTCACATTAAAACTGCCGAGTAGGGAACCAAGTTTGCCGATAATCCCTGGCATATCGCGGTGCAGGGTAAACAACATATATTTGCTGGGTGGGACGTTAATCGGGAAACCGTCAACGTCAGTGAGGTGGATTTCCCGCTCACCCAACAAAGCACCTGTGACAGAATGAGTACCTAAAGTACCCGTGGCTTCTAGATGCAGTGTGCCGGCATAGTCTCGAATGGAAGCATCGCGGGTTTCAATTACCCGAATTCCGCGTTCTTTGGCTTCTATGCTGGCATTTACGTAATTTACTCGTTCGCGCAAAGCTTGATAAAGTAATCCTTTGAGGGCAGCGACGATTAAAGGCTGACTTTTGTTGGTTGCGAGTTCCCCTTGGAGTCGAATATTGAGTACTTCTACCCTTCCACCAGCTAGTTGTCCCACTAGATTACCTAGAGTTTCTGCTAGTTGCATATAGGGTTTGAGTTCTTCCAACACATCGGGGCCGAGTCCGGGAATGTTGACGGCTGAACGCGCCGGTAGTCCTAAAAGGACATCGCGAATTTGTTCGGCAACATCAATGGCCACATTCACTTGAGCTTCTGTAGTAGAGGCTCCCAAGTGGGGAGTGAGGATGATTTCTTTACCTAGCGATCGCAACTCAGATTCACCCAATGGTTCTGACTCGAACACATCCAAGGCTGCACCGCCGATTTTACCCGCTTTTAGAGCTGCTGCTAAAGCTACCTCATCAATGATCCCACCACGAGCGCAGTTGATAATCCGAGCTGTGGGTTTCATTTTTGCCAAGGTTGTGGCATTGATTAAGTGGGTAGTTTCTGGGGTTTTCGGGATGTGGAGGGTGATATAGTCTGCTTGCTGGAAAAGTAAATCTAGCTCCACCAACTGACAGCCAAGTTGTTCGGCTCGTTCTGTAGAAATAAATGGGTCATAAGCTAGGAGTTTCATCCCCATTGTCTTAGCTACCGCCGCAACATGGGAGCCAATTTTACCCAAACCGACAACACCGAGAGTTTTTTTGTAGACTTCCGCACCGACAAAGCTATTGCGATCCCACGCACCGCGTTTCACCGAAGCATTAGCATCGGGGATGTGGCGAGACAAAGCCAAAATCATTGCTAGCGCGTGTTCGGCGGCGGCAATTGTGTTTCCCTCTGGAGAATTGACTACCACAATTCCTCGGCGTGTGGCAGCGGGAACATCCACATTATCCACACCCACACCAGCACGACCAATGATTTTTAGCTGGGTGCCGGCATCAATGATTTCTTGAGTGACACGCGTACCAGAACGAATCATCAGCGCGTCATACTCACCAATAATTGCGATCAGTTCCGCTGGTTTTAGACCTAATTTGACATCAACGGTTGCAACTTGCGAAAGAATGTCAATTCCAGCTTGGTCAATCGAATCAGAGACAAGAACCTTAGACATGATTACTTCATTTAAAGCTACAGGTTTTGCTGCACAAGACTTTTTAGTTTAGTCTTTATCTGTCGCAATTCAGCAAAAATTATTCGTTTGAATATCGACTTAACCTTAACTTACACTATCTGGTGGTGGTATCAAAGCATGAGTTGCTTTCGGTGGATACTGCCTCCTAAGTATTTGAAGGTGAGTGGCTATTTACATCATCACTGTCGCTAAATATAAAGCATGAATAGCACTAAGCACCGATATATTTATTAATAGTTAAGAGTTACCAAAATTTTATCGGCTGAAGCAACTTTCTGAGCGGGGTAAAAATGCCTGTATTATTGACTGGGCTGCAACTTTAGATTGGGAAATGCTATAAACAACCACGAAACGAGTGAGTAACTATTGTATCTATCAAATCTTGGCTATTTGTAGATACCACAAGTGGTATCCCTTAGTCAAAGCAAAATATTGCAACTTTTATCCCAAACAGGCGTTTAAATTCACCAACCGATCGGCTTTTGATTTGTTCGTATCGCATATTACCAGAGTTAGCTTTCTGGTAAGAGCGGAGTCTTACCAGAAAATATTTGTTCAAGAGTCTAAGGGAGTCGTGAAAGCTTTCTGGGAAGTTTGATCTTCTCTTGAAGAGGAATAAAGCTCAATTAACTAAAAATTATCTTTTAAGTCATTCAATAATATTGAAGCTAAAACTCAAAATATTTACTTCCAAAAATTTGAAGGCAAACAGGATCGTATCTATCTTTGGAAAAAGTCATTTTGAATTTTTTATTCCTAAAGATTAAGCTTAATCAAGGCAAATTGCAGATAAAAATATGTCAATAATCTTGTATGATTCTTTCAGTAAGGTTAGCCATAAAAAACAACAATAAATAAAATAACAAATGCCTAGACTAGTAGGACAACGCTCTAATACTGGAGCAAATATCACCAGCTTAATCATTCTGATTGCCATATTTGGCGCACTTTCCGAATACTTTGGTGTGATTGATATAGTTCCCGGCTTTGGACGAGAGGGACGATATTTTCAGCTTAAGTTTCAGGCGACTAACGAACAAATGATTCAAAAACCAAATCAATAAAAATACCAGGGATATATATAATGCTTAAAGGTAGTGATGTTATCGATAAAGTGGTCGTCACCTACGACACAGGTAAGAAAATTGTCCGAATTATAGATTTAATTTTTGATCGGGAACGCAATCAACTTTTGGGTTTTCTAGTTGCAGAGAAGGGACTGTTTCGAGATGCAAAAGTGATTCCTCTACAAGAGGTACAAGCCATCGGGTCAGATGCGATCGTAGTTAACTCGAAAAAATCTGTTGTGAATGCACATCGTGTCCCTGTAATTAAAGAGATTCTGCACCAGAATATCGTGTTGAGAAAAAAGAGAATTCTCACTACAGAGGGACTCGACCTCGGTGGATTGGTCGATTTGTTCTTTGATGAGCATAGTGGACTGGTGGAAGGATACGAAGTTTCTGGCGGTGTATTTGCCGATGCTTATTCGGGGCGATCGTTCGTTCCTGCTAGCGAAGCACTGAAAATTGGTGACGATGTTGCCTTTGTACCTCCAGAAACTGCTCAACTGATGGAAGAACAGGTTGGTGGTATCCGAGGAGCCGTTCAGGCAACTGGAGATAGATTACAGGATTCAGCCCAGACTACCAACCGTAGACTACAAACAGCAGCTCAAACTGTGAATGAGCAACTGCAAAGCTCGGTAGAGAAAGTGAACCGCGGGCTACAGTCAGCAAGCCAGAATGCAGGCGAGCAATTGCAAGCCGCAACTGATGCTACTGGCAGCAAACTACAAGACTTCAATAGAGATGCAACTGCTTCCCTGACAAACAATTTGGTCGATCCTGCCGAACAAAAGGTATATGTAATTGGCAAGTGTGTCGAGCGGGATGTGCTAAGTCCAGATGGGAATGTACTGCTACTAAAGGGTCAAGTAGTCACCCTAGTCAATGCAGAAGCGGCCGATCGCTTGGGTATCCTTGATGAACTCTATCGAGCCACGGGTGGTAGTCTGACTGCCAACATCAGCCGCAATTTACAAGCAGCAACAGAATCTGTTGGCAATCGAATTGGCAGCGTAACTCACAGCAGCGCCCTTAGTCTGCGTCACTCGGTTGATTTCTTGGCAGCAAATGTGGCGATCCAGCAGGCAAGAGGGCGCAGAGTCTTGCGAACAGTGCGTACTGACGATGGCTTAATTATTGCGGCATCTGGGCAGATTGTGACAGAATCCCTTGTCGATCGCGCTCAGATTTACGCTAAAGAAACAGAATTGCTGAACGCTGTCGGTCTGAATCTGGCAACCGCAGTCCGTTCTACTGCAAGTGACAGATGGTTAGAAAACAAAGTTCAACTGGACGATCGAGTAAGCATCGCTCAAGAGAATCTCAACACTTTCTGGCAAGCCTTAAAAGCGAAAGCAGAAAAGTTACAAGGACGCAGCAGACGGGCAATGAAAAATCAACGGATTGAACAAGCATTGGGTCGTCCAGTTACCCGTGTCATTCTCGATCCAGAAGACAATGTGATATTGAATGTAGGTGAATTGATTACACATCGCGCCGTTAGTCAAGCTGAAACAAGTGGAGTTCTGAATATCTTACTAAGTTCGGTCTATAGCAAGGAGCCACAAATCTCTGACAAGGAGTTACGTGCTTCAGAACATGGAACGGCAGCCTTAGTGCATCATGGTAATGGGCGATCGCAACTTGAATCTAAATCGTTCTTGTGACTTTGGCCATCAAATAACCAAAAAAGTCAAGATGGTTATTTATCGTCTGCAAGTAAATTAGGTAGGGGACTTCCAACAAATAAATTACCCAATCTTGTGGGGTGGGTGACACGAGTGCCCTTGTATATCGGCGCTTATGTTGCCCACCCCACAAGAAGTAGTTGAGTATTTTTTTATTTGGAAGTCCCTAGTACAAAAATATGCACTAACGACTGATTTCTGCGAAGACATCGCTAGCAGATAAATCGCTATAATTCTGGTGAGCCAAATAGAGCCAAATATCCTTTGAGTTTTGGGGAAACCAGCCATGTTAGAGTACAACTTGCCAAGGTACTTGCCCTCAGCCGAGGAACTACCAGACTCTGATGAAACGCCTGTGGATAATGAACTGCAAGAATTAATACCAGGCTTGCTGAAGGCTATTCTGCTGATACTTTGGTCAGAACGCATGGATTGGCTCTTTGCCATAGATATGGGTATTTATTATCACCCAGATAAACCGCCAATTGTGCCGGATGGGTTTTTGAGCTTAGGGGTAGAGCGGTTCTATGATGAGGAACTGCGTCCCAGTTATGTGCTGTGGGATGAAAATGTTGTACCGATTTTCGTCCTAGAAGTAGTTTCCCAAAATTATCGCAAGGAATATACTACTAAATTGGATGAATACGAGGCTTTGGGTGTACTTTATTACGTAATTTATTTCTCTCGTCGCCGCCGCAAACCGCATCTAGAAGTACATAAGTTAGTTAATGGTAAGTATGAATTGCAAGAGGGAAACCCCATTTGGCTACCAGAAATTGGACTAGGGATTGGTTGCGAAAGGGGAAATTATTGCGGTGTAACACGCGAATGGATGTATTGGTATGATGAACAAGGACAACGGTATCTCACGCCCGCAGAACAAGTAAAACAAGAGACACAACGCGCTCAACAAGAAGCACAACGCGCTCAACAAGAAGCACAACGCGCTGAAGTTGCAGAACAACGGGTGCAACAATTGACGGAACAATTAAGAGCGCTGGGAATAGATCCAGATAATCTGGATTAACTGAAATATTGTGCAATATTTTCAACAAGACTGAAAATCAGGTTTTTCAGATTTATGCATTTTCCATAAATCAAGATTTGCTACTGGAAGCTATCAGTAAAAAACTATTGCTTTTTAGGAATAACGTTCCTGATTCCACTTTTAGAGCCAACAATATCACCTTTGTAACGAGGGATGATATGAATACTGGCGTGCATAATATTTTGACCTGCGGCTCTATTGATGTTCATTCCTACATTAAAGCCATCAGGTTTAAATTCTGCTTTGAGAATTTCTTGTACTTTGTTCACCATGAACCAGCAAGCAGATTGTTCTTTAAATGGTAGTTCAAAATAACTGCCGACATGACGTTTGGGAATAATCAAAATATGTCCTTTACTTATAGGATAGCCATCAAAAATAGCATAAGCAGTTGCTGATTCAGTTAATAGTTTGAGACTTTTATGAGGATTACAGAATATACAATAATTAGATGAATTACGCTGATGATTATAGTGAATGTACTCATATAACTCACGATGCTCATCTAAACAAAGTGAAGTAAAAGGAAGTTTTACAAGACATTGATAGGTAGGCTTTTTGTGGACATAATGTTCTCGGAATCCTTCTCTTTTGATATCCCTTCTTACAGCATAATAAGCTTTTCCTCCTGGTTTTAATAAATCTGATATTTCCATAAGAACATTAGTTTGTTCTTCTGTAAATAAAACATTTAAAACATAAAAGCAAATTATTGTATCAAACTTAGTATCAGGATATTCTGGAAAATAATAAGGGTCATAGCCTGTAATATCACAGCCTTTTTGGCGCAATATTTTAACATCATTACCAAGGCCACAGCCAAAGTCTAGTATTTTGCCTTGGAGAAGGTTTTGATTTAATAAAAACTGTGCTGGAAATGATAGATAACTTCTTTCGATCGCAGTAAGATGACTGAACTGATTTTTTTGCTGTTTCATGGAATGAATTTTGGTGCTGATGTCCCAAAATTATTATTCCCAGCATTTCTTTAGGTTATGCGATGTCTACGACGGGCTATTCGGTGTCGCATCAGGGTCAATACCAAGCTCACGTAACTTAGCTGCTAATATATCAGCACGGCGGCTTTCCTGTTCAGCGCGTTGGCGTTCTTGTTCAGCTTGTTCGCTGCTCCACAACAGTAAATTTCCTTGTGTATCCCACCAACGCAGCCAATTCATGGTTTGGCATAATCTTTCACCTTGCCAAATTCCAAGAAATAACTCTAACTCAGGAATCCAAAAGCGTCCATTAGCATCTGCTTGCTGCAAGGTATATTGTCCATTTTGCAAGCATCGTACTTCTATGCTTGGTTCGTAAGGATCGTAGGTTACGTAGGTTGGAACTTGGAGAATCTTTTCGTAATAATAGAGTTTACCGTAGGGTGGAGTTGAGCGGACTGATAGTTCTCCCCCTTCTGTGTCTGAGAGAAATTCCATTACTACAGCCACAGCAGCACCTTCTAAATTCGAGGTATAGCTGCGACGAACTACATTTGTTCCTACAGACTGCACCTGAGGAACATAAAACCAGTCTGGTGCTTTGACAACGATTTTTTTGTTGACTGTGGCTACAAGTCCAAAATTAGAGCCAATCAGCATTTGAGGCTGGATGCGTCCTGCGCTTCCCAAAGCATCGGTAAGCGCAGCAGCGATCGCAGGTTGTTGAATATTTTCCACTGGATCGTCAGGTAAAATGAAGTCGGCTGGAAGTGCTTCCCAAGTAACAATTGGTTCTTTTTGGATGGGGTTAACTTGTAGAACCATAAAATTATTCCTAATATCCATGCACAGTATATTAGTTATTTTTAACAAATCTTCAGTCAGCATCGCTTTTAAGCTAAAAACTCAGAAATCTGGAAAGATTTCTCTGACAGGTGTATATACTCGTAGTCAAGCACTTAGCAGGCGTGAGTATGATAGTTGAGTGGTTCACTCTCTGGATAGGTCAAAAAGCGGTTGGATTTCTTGTCAAAACTATTATTAGCGAAGAATTTTTCAAAGATTTAGTCAAGGACTACGCTAAAGATTTTTTCAAACATATTTTTAATAATGCTGTAACCGCGCCCTTCAAGCAAGAACCGCTTCAGAAAGCTGTAGTTATGGCGCTGACAGAATTTTTGCAAGCAATGCAGCAACAGTTAAAGGTTCGTTGCAGACTTTCTGAAGCTGAAATTCAAAATTACGCTGAAGATATCAATAAATTTATCCGTGATAAGTCGGTTAAAGAAATTCTTGGTCAGGCTTTTGATATTAAATGTGATTCTCTAGATTTTAAAACACTAGCAGATAGTTGGACAAGACTTCAACTCCAACCTCTACCACCTAAATTTAACTGGCAAACAATCACAGAACAGTATCTCATACAAGTTCAAGATATTCTTTCTGATTCAGAAGAGTTACGCTATATCTTGGAACTTCAAAAATTATCCAGTATTGATAAGACTTTAAAAGAAAACGCAGATATCCCCAAGGATTTTAATTTACCGAAATATTTAGAAACTATTCGTGAACGCTACGGCAATCTGAAGTTAGATAGTTTAGAAACTACTTCCCGCGAACATCCGGTCAATTTATGGCAAATGTTTATTCCGCAAAATGTGCGCCAAGTTTATCAGGTTTTACCAGAACTGCCTAAAGAACATCTCCGCAGGCTACAAGATAGTAACCAATTAGATGCGGAGTTTGAAATAGAAAAACTTCAAGAAGAAACAGAACGTTATCAACGCAATTATTTTGAACAGCCAATACGTTCAGTATTAGATGTTATCCAAGATAAGCAACGCAAAAATTATCTAGTTATTTTAGGCGATCCTGGTTCCGGCAAGTCTACATTGTTGCAATATCTAGCGTTAGATTGGGTAGAAAAAACTCTCGAACAGAATGATTTTAATCTGCCAATTCCTTTGCTGATTGAATTACGCAATTATATGCGCGATCGCGATGCGGGTAGTTGTAATAATTTTCTCCAATTTTACCATAATAGTCCCAATTGTTTTTATCACCTCAATCAGCATAAATTGCATGAGCAGCTAAAGGCTGGTAACGCTTTAGTCATGTTTGATGGTTTGGATGAAATTTTTGAACCGGCGAAGCGGGAGGAAGTAATTACCTGTATTCATCGCTTCACTAATGAATATCCCGATGTGCAGGTAATTGTCACTTCTCGGATTATCGGCTATAAGCAACAACAATTGCGAGATGCAGAGTTTCGCCACTTCATGTTACAAGATTTAGAACCACCACAGATTCAAGATTTTATTGAGCGTTGGCATGATAAAACTTTTAGTCCAACCGAAGAAAGAGATAAAAATATCAAGCGAGAGCGTCTACAAAGAGTAATTAATGAATCGAAAGCAATCGCAGAACTCGCACAAAATCCTCTGCTGTTAACCATGATGGCAATTCTCAATCTCAAGCGAGAATTACCCAGAGATAGAAGTGAACTGTATAAAGATGCTTCAGAGGTTCTGCTGCATAATTGGGACGACGGACGCAATTTAAAGCCGGATGAACGTCTGGACATTATTGATTATAAAGATAAACAGGCAATGTTGCGTCAAGTTGCTTATCAAATGCAAACCAGTGAAAAAGGTTTAGCTGGCAACATTATCTATGCGGATGATTTAGAAGGAATCTTCACTAAATATCTGCAAAGCATACCAGTGAGTGATGCCAGAGATAAAGCCAGACGGTTGATGAAACAACTGCGCGATCGCAATTTTATTTTATGTTTCTTGGGTGCAGATTACTATGCCTTTGTACATCGAACTTTTTTAGAATATTTCTGTGCTTGGGAGTTTGTCTGGCAGTTTGAGAAAGAACGCAGTATTACAATTGAGTTTCTCAAAACTGAAGTTTTTGGCAAACACTGGCAAGATGAAACTTGGCATGAGGTATTGCTATTAATTGCGGGAATGATTGATGTTAAGTTTGTTGGTGAAATTCTTGATTACTTAATAGTGCAAGATGGCGAAGAGGAAAAATTTATCAACTTGTTTTTAGGGGCTAAGTGTCTTGCAGAGGTGAGAAATCGCTCGGTGATTGAATCAGTGGCTAATAAATTGCTTGACAAGCTAAAAGACTTAACTAAATATGATCTCTGGTACTATTACAAACCTATATTAAATTACGAAGAAACCAGGTTAGTTAGAAAAATTCGCACTCAAGCAGTTGCAATGATCGCCACAATTTGGAAAGATAATAGCGATACTATATACTGGATCAAAGAACGTGCCACTACTGATAATGAACGACATGTGCGAGGTGCAGCCATCGAAGCATTAGTCAGCAATTTTAAAGAAGACCCGGATACCCACTCATTTCTTAAAGACCTCGCCACTGTTGATAATGAATGGTATGTGCAATATACAGTCATGGAAGCATTAGCCAGCAATTTCAAAGAAGTGGACACCCGCTCGTTTCTTAAAGACCGCGCTACCGCTGATAATCATGAGTATGTGCGAAGTGCAGCCATCGAAGCCTTAGCCAGGAATTTCAAAGATGACCCAGACATCCGCTCGATTCTCAAAGACTGTGTCACTGCTGATAATCATGAGTTTGTACGACAAGTTGCCATCGAAGCATTAGCCAGCAATTTCAAAGATGACCCAGATATCCGCTCGTTTCT
>NZ_JBALDP010000064.1:0-347764 GCF_036917355.1 Nostoc sp. | reverse complement strand
GATTTCAATCTCAAAAGGACGGCTCATGAGTATTCAAATTTATCAAGTTTGCTTCCCTCTATTATATGCAGCTTCATATTAAATTGGTATAAGATTAAATGTGTTTTGGAATAAGCACAATCCCACAGCATCAAACCACCAGGAGCCAGATGTTGATTCTCAATATCGGTCAGTGATATTTTTCCACACTCCAGATTAGGAATTATTAGCAAGAACCTCCAAGGAGCATCTTGGAAATAGTTCTCGTTATTATAAAAAGCAAATTCTGACGGAGATTATAACTGCATCGCAATTCTATAAAGCAGAAGAGTATCATCAGCAATATCTGGAGAAGCATGGACGAGCGTCTTACAGGATAGGCTAATCTTTCACTGATTCAAGGGGATGTTATAAAAGCCGAATACTGCAAATCTCCTTACTTGCTATTGATTTAAGGGTTCGTGATTTTGAAACCTGGAAATGCGAACAGATCGTCAAGCGAAAATAAATTATTTAAAGTAATATTTAATAGCGATATCTTTGTGACAAAGTTAATGTTGGTGTTCTGGCAAATTGAAAGAGGAATAATAAAGTGGTTAAATATGCTGAACGTTGCATTTTTTCAGAAGAAGAATATCTAGAGGCATTCTACTCAATTTATCAGGGATTAACTCTAGGACATAAAGCTATCTTGGATAAGTTGTATCAGCATTGTTACTTTATGAAAGATAATCGCAGATTACGTACTTGGGAGTTATCTGAAGCTGCTGGATATGATGGTGATTCTCCTGGACAAATTGGTCATTTAGGTGCAAGCTTTTGCAAATTTTTTGGAGTAAAAGATGATGAATTTGGTCAACCAGCACTTGCAATAGTTAATTGGTTTGCAGATGAAACGAATGGATATTGGTACATTGAGCTAATTCCTGAAGCAGCTAGAGCATTTAAGCGTTTTCGCCTCGAAACTATCTAATTACAAGGGTTGATAATATTAGTTAATTTATACAGGGAAAAGGTTACAGCTTTATTTTCTAATTTTGGGCATTTTTATTTGCAGTCCGCTACGGCTATATTTTAAACACTAAGTAGACCAAGTAAAAATAGGTTTCTCGGCTCAAAAACTCTATCTGACTGCGAAAACTGCGATAGCGGGTAGTCGGTGTGGGAGACGAATGTGCATCCATCCCTAAGCCTCGTGCCATCAATACGGCTCGCTTCATATGCAATGGATCGCTGACAATAAGAAACTTGGTTAATTGGCGAGCATTCGCTACTTCTAAAGCATTTTTGAGGTTCTGGTGAGTTGTGCGAGATTGAGTTTCAGTAAGAATATCAGCAGCTTTTACCTGTTGTGCGATCGCATAATTTTTCCCAACTATAGCTTCAGCTGGTTCATTAATCTCGCCAACTCCGCCAGTAAAAATGATTGTCTTAACAGATCCATTTTTATATAAGTTAATGGCGTGGTTAATTCGCTCTCTGAAAACAGGCGATGGTTCTTCTTTCCAAACTGCCGCTCCTAGAACAATTGCTGCATCTGCCTTGATATTATTATTACTGCTGCCATATAAATAAATACTTGAGGCAGAAGAAGCGATCGCCAGCAACAAAGCAGATATCAAAGCCACTGTAAGCAAAATTAACCATTTTTTGGGAATTTTGTCATTGAGCATGGGGCGTTGTACTATTTTTCATTCTTAGTTTCAATATCTCAGCTAAGTGCGTAAGTCCTAAATATCTATGACAACCGTGATTCCAGAGAGTCACTAAATCGCAAAGTTTTGCTCAAGGGCGATCGCAGTCTTTACGGTTTAACCTGGGACTGAATGTTTTACTGTCGGCGCTTTTTGAGAGATGTCGCGATCGTCTCAAATGCCGAGCGTTTTAGCGCTGATGCTCACGCTCTATCTAGTTAAACTAATTTTTGAATATCACCATAGGCACGGTAGAATCCGCCACTAGCTGATTCACGTATTTCTTGAACAAGGTAACGCGCACCTTCAATACGAATATCCTTGGGAAACTGAACTTTCCAGTTGTGGTTGTAACCATCAGAAACAACACGAACTCTCAATTTACTTCCTTCTCGAAAGCATTCAACAATAACCCCAGAGCTTGTATTTGTAGTAGTTTCTAGAATAGATGAAGGTGCAGCTCCTTCACCTAATGGTGCTTTAATTACTACAGCTTCGGGAACTGTGCCTGTTTGAGCAGAGCCAATCGCAGTTTCACTAGCATCAATGCAAGCTAAATAACCATCTGTTGTAACAATATAAATATAGTTGTTGAAAAACTGCATAGATAAAGCCGAGCCACACCCTGTAGAAAGCTTCCAAAGACGCTCTCCTAGCCCATCAAAGCAGTAAATGGAAGAACTATTGTCTCCAGCAAACACATACTTCCCGTCAAGTGCGGTAGCGCAAGAGTAAACTGACGCATCACATTTGAAAACGGGGCCAACTTCCCCATTTTTATTAAAGCAGTAAACTTTATGGTCGCTTGTTCCGGCATAGACTGTTGATGCTTCTTGCCAACCAAACAGTACGCTGCCTTGAGTTTTTTGATGCCATAACATCCGACCTTCAAGGCGATCGTACATAGTCACGCCTTTGCTGTAACCGTGGTAAATCCCAGATTGGTCACAACGTACCATCCAGCCGGAATCGCCTTGACTCAGACGCGTCCACTGTGATTCATCATCATGATCGATTGTCGTTACCCCACCATTGGCATCAGAGACTGCTAATAATCCATCTTTGATATCTAACCAAAAAATATCGACATTTTCATCAATTTTATAGCTCAAACGTGGTAGCTTGCCAGTCAGGTCATAAACATTGCCGTCATCGCAACCAGCATAAATCCAAACATCATCGGCAACTAAACATTTAACGCCATCAGGAAGCTTAAACCGATTGATCGCTTGACCTTGATGATTCAAAGCAAAAACTTGACCTGCTTGATTCCCAACCCAGCAACGTTTGGCATCAATAAAAATTCCAAAAGCAGCTGAATTAGAAGCAAACTTCCAAATAATCGGAGCTTGTTTTGCAGTGGAAATAGTGCTGCTGACTTGGCGGCGTGTCACAGGGCGTTTCTGGCGAACACCCATAACAGCTACCTCGTAACCTTTTTTGAGCTTTTCTTTAATTTTTTTACTAGCCTCAGCTTTGGCTTTCTCTGAAGTTGGATAAGCTTTTGTTTGAGTTTGCCCACAGTCGCCAATACGACCGTAACGTATAGTTAATTGGTTATCTTGAACTATCACTTCATAAAACTTGTGAGAGCTTCCACTAGCTTCGGAAAGCTCTAAATATATCTTTTCTTCTGGGATGACTTCTCTCATAAAATCAATACCAATGTTTAAATATATAGAAAAATTTGGGGTATGCAAATTAGCCACGGAATCAGACTTTGCCCCAATCTATTGTGGGAAGTATCTTGAGCTTTTAGCACTGATCTAGATCACGAGCTAATAAACTTTTTTAAGTTATTTATAATACTGACAACTTAATATAATTACATACATTACTTAGCTAACAAGGCTACCATTGTTGGAGCATTTCTACTGCCGATCTCGGAAATGCCAGTTGCTTTGGCTCTACACCCCAACTTTGGATGCTTTTGAGATCAAAAGAAAGAAAATTTATATGACTTTTAAGCAAATCTTGGTTTTGCAAAAATTAATTCTATTGGTCGCAATTGCGCCATTGGTGATGGTTTTAGTTTGTAACCCGGTGTGCGATAGCAAATGCCTGGCATTCTCTACGATGCACAAGGTCAAGACACTTATCAAGGCATTAGTAATTTACAAGGCAGTGGTACTTTTGGTTCAGGACTGCCGATAATGAAGGCAGCGATCGCTATTCTCTCTACAGGTACGGTCAAGGCTATGGCTTTACTAAAGGAGTGGGGCTGCTATTAGATAGTGTAGGTGACGATAAATACATTGGACTAGAAGACAAATATCCCAACGTCGGTCCATTTGGAGCTAAAAGGCACGTCCATTTTATCCAAGATGCAGGTTTGGCAAGACGTGCAGACTATACAGAAGGTCACAGTTGGGGTGGAGGTGTATTTTGGTGTGGGAGTTTATCAAGATGATGGAGGAAGCGATCGTTGCTATTGGTGCTAACGATGCAAAAAATTACCCAGATGATGCGCCAGAGTCGTTACAAGCATTTGCAACAGAACAAGGGTTTAATTTTACCTTATGCTACGACGAGAGCCAGGAAACGGCGAAGGCTTACACAGCAGTTTGCACACCAGATTTTTTTGTATTTGACGATCGACGCCAACTTGTTTATCGGGGACAATTAGATGATAGCCGCCCCAGTAATGATAAACCCGTAACAGGTGCAGATTTACCCGCAGCCATTGAAGCAGTGCTAGCAGGTAAACCTGTTACAAGTGAGCAAAAGCCGAGTGTTGGTTGCAATATAAAATGGAAACCAGGAAACCAACCCAGTTATTTTGGTTAAGAGGGATTGGGCATTGAAATTAGGGGAGAGGTGACAGGTGATAGGAAATAATCTATACCCTGTAACCTTTACCCTGTTCTCTTCTTCACTCCCCACACCTGTCAATGTTTAATTTCCAAATTCAGTATGTAGCATCCTAATTGGACTTTTTCTGCCCATAATTCATATTCCAGCCGTAAATTCTCTGGCAAAGGATGTCCGTTGAGAGTTAGGCTACGAGTAAAATTTCGTAAACGAATCGGATCGTTAGGTTGCAATGACTCAGTTGGCAACCAATACCGACTAATGCCATAAACACCCTGTTCCCAAAAGTGACGGTAACTCACTTGAGCGTTACCTTGCATAGTCATGATGACTCGGTAAGGTGAAATCTCCAGCCACAATATTCTGGGACTGTTAGGGGCGTAAGCTTTGCTCTTGCTTTGAGGAAGTGTGTCTTCTGGACTTATGACACTCTCTACTTCGCAGCTAATTAAAGGCGGTGCGGTCATCAGTAAATGAAACCGATCGGTATCCTTTTGATACAATGTCGCGGCAGTTTCGACAACAGACCAGATCGGTAGGTCAGTGGAAATAAGTGATAAGCACACGGGCTTGCGGTGATGGGTCAGCATGGGAGCGATAAGGGCTAAAAGCTATTGAACAAAGTGAAATGAACACTCTAGCTGTCTAATAGGTCGGGCTAAGAAACTAAATAGTAAAGCAGGCTTAATATTAATGAATCCGTTGATTTGTTAATAAGCTACACAAATCTGGATCAAACAGGTAGAATGTCAGCTTACACAGTAAAAATGGTACTTTTATCTAGAGAGAGCTAATTCGTAAGTAAAGCTTGTAAATATTCTAAGGCTATAGCCTCAAAACAGTGGCAGTCGTTTTAGATGCTAAAAACCTTCTTCAGGGAGACTTACCGTAGATTGGAGTAAGTTTCATACAGCCAAAAGCAATAAGATACTAGGAAGGAAGTCACCAGAAGCGACAAACTAAGTCGCTGATGAACTTCCGGTGTATTCAAATGCCAGTGTATCCTAATGTCGGCTTCTGTTATATCCGTAAAAACTCACGAAAACCTTTCTCACCAAAATATTTCTGAGTAAAAAGTAAAATTCATTGACTCAGGAATATTTTGGTCTGCCCATTGCGCATCTCGCAGAGGCTGAAGCTTCATTAAAAATTATTCTGATTTATTTTTATTCATTACTGATGCCATTGCACCTGTGAACAAGTCATGAGTGTTACAGGCTGGTACTTATTTGGGAATACTTTTATAGGAGTGATGAGAAAGGCGATCGCACTAACACTTTCAATTCAAATGTACTACGTCACTTTACAATCACTCTTATTTTACAAAAAAGACCTATCAATACTCACTAATCTACCAGGAGCAAGCAAGATGGCATTCACTGAAGATATTACCAAGCTATCTGAACAAGTGCGTAAGCGGGCTGACCAAGTTGTTGGTGAAGAATCTACTAAGATGGCACTAATTGTTCCTTTTTTGAGTGTTCTTGGCTACGATGTCTACGACCCTAGTGAAGTAATACCGGAATACGTGGCAGATTTTGCTATCAAAAAAGCAGGGCAGTTTGAAAAGGTAGATTACGCCTTAGCTATTAACGGTACTAAAGTTATGCTCGTAGAAGCAAAAGCCCGTGGTCAAAAAGCTGAGGCACATGATGGACAATTGAGTAGATATTTTAATGCACTTTCGACAACAAAAGTAGCTATCGTCACTAACGGTATTGAATACCGTTTTTTTACGGACTTGCGTGAAACAAATGTTATGGACAAGGAGCCATTTTTTACTTTTAACATCTTAGAATATGATACCAAAGATATTGATAACCTCAAATTCTTCCACCGCGATAATTTTGAGGTTACAGCTATTACTAACCATGCTGAGGAAATGGTTTATGTAAAAGGTATGACTCAACTTCTAGGAAATCTTTTACGTTCTCCTTCTGAAGAATTTGTTCGCTTTTTGGTGACTGAACTTGGTACAGTTGCTCCTAGTTATGAAATTAAAGGTCGAATTACTGGTAAAATTATTGATAAATTCAAACCAATTGTTAAAAAGTCGATTCAGGGAAGTTTAGTAGAGTTAATGACTCGCTCACTTACCCCAGTAATAGATCAGCCTGTTGAACCTCCAATAGAGGTAGATATTGAAGTAGGGGATATACAACCAGATCCTCAAGAATCAAAAGTAGTAACAACTGCTGAAGAAATCGAAGCTTTTGAAAAAATTAAAGCAATCACGCAAACCTCAACGAGTTACAATTATCAACTCCAATACAAAGATACTGTTTCATACTTTGGTATCAATCTTGTTGGCAAAAGTACTTGGTGGTTTCTCCGGCTATATCTGTCTTCGCAGAAAAAAAGTTTTATTGTTCGACTAAATGTAGATGAAGTAAAGTCGCTAGCTTCAAACTTTGAAGTGCAGGAAGTAACAGCTTCTCTAGGGGATGCCGCATCAAAAGTAATTATTTCCTCTGTCAGTGATTTAGATAAGCTGACATCACTGATTCTCAGATGCTATGAGGCAGAAGCAGCCAAGCATCAAATATTGACTCCAGACTTAATCAGAATGGAAAAATCAGCTTAACTCAAGGTATCTACTACAAACTACACCTAAGCAACTATCTCCGATTTTTGCCTGCTAATAAATTAGCGATCGCACTACTAATTGGTTGACATATCAGTAATCATTGGCTTTGAAAAAGGACAAAAAAAGTGGCTCTGCAACCAGCAGAACCACCAAAGTTTTCACAAATCTGTTATAAATTAACGAACTGCCCCTTGAGCAGAAACAGTATCAATCGGTTTCATCAGGTACAGCCGCAATAACTGCCAGCCGTTGGAGATGTAAAGCGGCAGTTTTTGGAAGATTTGCAGGAATTTGGGAGTGTTGGAGTTAGCGATCGCACCCAACTTCTCATTATTGCTTATACAAACATCCAAGCGCTCATAAAACTCTGGATTCTCTACATCCAGCATCAGTGGGAATACCCTACCTGCGTTTTCGTTGGTCTTCTTAATTACATGGATATCGTATTCTCGCGCATCCAATCCAAGGGTGGCATAAAAGTCCTTGCGTTGGATGTCATTGAGGTACATGGTCGCAAACACCGACAACAGGAAGAACCGACTCCATAGCCGTGCTTTCCAATCATTCAACATTTGCGGCTGAGATTTCATGATTGCATCAAAGAAATCGCCGTGACGGTTTTCATCCTGACACCAGTTTTCAAAGAACCGGAAGATTGGATAAACCCGATCTTCGGGATGTGCTTCTAAATGGCGATAAATGGTGATGTAGCGCCAATAACCGATCTTCTCAGAAAGATAAGTCGCGTAGAAGATGAATTTCGGTTTAAAGAAGGTATAACTGCGGCTCTTGGTCAAAAACCCTAAATCTAGGGACATATTAAAGTCCGACAAAGCTTTGTTCAAAAAGCCAGCGTGACGCGCTTCATCCCGTGACATCAGGTTAAAACACTCTGCTAAAACAGGGCTTTTTCCCTTCAAGCGACGACCAAGTTCTTTATACAGCAAAAAGCCGGAAAACTCTGCCGTACAAGAACGTTCTAGAAATTCAACGAACAATCGGCGAGTTTCCCCGTCAATATGATCCCAGGATTGTTCAAACTCGGCATCCCGAACAAAGTGGTGGCGGTTGTAGTCAGTGCGGAACTCTTCGAGAATGGCTTCTAACTCGTCTTCGTTGACGGAGATATCCATCCGTGCCATTTCATCAAAATCGGTAGTATAAAACCGAGGTGTTAACAGGGTTTCTTTTGCTGGGACTTTAATCCCTGGCCGGATTTCTTCAAAGCCTGGTTTTTTGAGGGAATCTACCATGTCTTGATTTCTCTTTCGTCTTTATTATCTTAAGTAGACCTTTCGGGTGACGTTCCTACGTCCCTACCGCTACGGTAGCGGCAGTTCCTTATGGGGGAAACCCCGTTGGCGCTATCCTCTCCATTTGGGAGAAGACCGGACTGTCTCACCAGAAATGCTCTGGCAAACCGCAACAGCCCACAATAATCCAATTGTATAAAGTTCAGTCTACCAAGGTGCGGGTGAGAAATTTGTAAGCAAAACATTAAGAGTTGCAACAATCATGCAATATTTGCGGAATCAAAAATCGCGGATTGGTAGTCAAATAAGTATAGTTCAGCGAGCAGCATTATCTTGTTCAAGTGGAGTAGCACTCACTTCTTGATTCTCAAAGCACTACTATCTCAGTAATTTTGTAAGGTTGTTACTACAATAAATTCATGGGGTTCTATTAATACATTGGGCAGCTTAAAATTAACAATCCATGAGTAGCATAATTACTGAAAAAATCTAAGTAATTTAGTTATTTTTTGCACCCGTCTCAATAACTAGAGATTAGACAATGCCCACAACTTCAAATCAGAACAGCATTGTCTATTACGAAAATTGTTAGAAAGCAACTGGTGCAAAATGTAAGTCTAGCTCTTAGCGCTTGGTATAAAAAAATCCGAAAAAACTATCTTAAACAACAAGAGTAAATGCAAAAGGTTGAAAACAAGATGAATGTTGAAAACAATCAGCAGCAGAAAGACCGACTTCTTGTCTCTTATATCTTGTGTGCAGTCGGATTTATCGGGGTGGGAGGATTGCAGCGTTTCTACAATGGCAAGATCGGAACTGGTTTGTTATGGCTGTTGACTGGTGGTGTGTTTGGTATAGGGCAGTTTGTGGATTTATTCTTTATCCCCAATATGGTTGACGAATACGAACATAACTTGAGATTAAAAGCGGGTGTATCTCCCTTTGGTGTGCCGTTAAATCAAGCAGTAGTTGCTTCTCAAGTCCATCGACCAACAGGCAACCAACTCATGATGAAACTGATTGAAGCGGCGGAAAACAAAGGTGGTATTTTAACTGTCACTCAAGGCGTAAAGTTTACAGGAGCCAGCTTTGCTGAAGTGGAAGCTACTCTCAAAGAGATGTACAAATCAGGTTATGTAAAAATTGATAACGACCCCAATACTGGAGCCGTTACTTACCATTTCCACGAGCTTTAATTATTAGTCATTTGTCATTTGTCCTTTGTCCTTTGTCATTTGTTAAAAACCAATGGTCAATACTTCGACTACGCTCAGTACAAGTGACCAATGACTAATGACTAATGACTAATTTCTACCTAACCACTTTTGACCGTCCAAGCGCTGAACTAAGCCATATACCAACAAATCGAGGGTAGTTTTGCGTTCATCGATTAAGAATGACTCAAGAGTGCTAGGTTTTTTGCCTTCATTACAAGAAAACCCCTTTTTTCCTTGAATATCTTCATCGGGGAAATACAGGTTAAACTGTCGCTTACCAATTTCTGACCAACTGCCGATAATTTGCCAGCATTCTTCGGCGGATTCAAAGCCAGTGATTGGCATCTTCTGCTTGGCAAAAGACACCTGTAAATCTTGCACACCTTTTTGAGCGATCGCTTTTTGTAAAGCTGGCAAGTAATCTTGCTCAATGAACTCTACAAATGGCTTATCTTCAACAGATGGGGCTTTTTCCTTTTTGGCGGCTTTAGCTGCGGCAGGTTTTTCTTCTGTTGCGTCGGCGGCTGCTTTTTCTCCTTTTGCGGCTTTAGCTGCGGCGGATTTTTCTCGCTTGGGTGATGCAGCAGCTGGTTTGGCAGCATTGGGATTATCTTCAGGGTTTGCGGCTTTAGGATCTGGTGTGTTGGCAGTAGGAATATCTGTGGCTTCGGGTGAGTCTGTACTAGGAGCGTGTTCTTCAGCCACACTGGGAGCTTGCTGGTCAACAGTGCTGGGAGCTACTTCTCCCGCTTGATTGTGATTGGTTGGGTCTGCCATTGCTCAGGTCAATCCTTTAATCTAGCTTTGGGAGCGATCGCTCACCTTGATGTATCGGGTATTTTTATTTTGACATATTACTACCTCTGTGCAGAATTTGTAATTTGTATTTGTAATTCGTAATTTATATACTGCAAGGGTTTCATTTATTTGGGATGGGTGGTTTACTTGCAATACTGTTCGGTTAAGGCAAGAGACGCAATGAATCGCCGTCTCTACAATATTCAGTCTTTTGTCTTGACGGCGATAAATCACATCTTTAGCGATCTGAATTTTCATCCTTCAAATGCCTTTGAATCCCATACCAGTTTCTATCTGTTGCTTTGCTGGAGTAGAATTTACCTTGCTGGTAGAAGTCTGACGCCTGGTGCCAACTTGGCTCAAGAATATACCTCCTAAAATCAAGCTACCGCCAATATATTGAGGTCGGGTAGGGGCTTCACCCAAAATTAAATAGGCTGCTATAATTCCCACAATTGGGCCAAATGAGCTAATTAGGGAAGCTGTAGATACAGTGGAAGTTTTCAAGCCTTTAACCCAAAAAGACTGCCCTACCACCACAATCAACCCGCCATAGAGAAACATCCACTGCCACAAAAATGGTGAAAGGACATCAGCGAAATGATCCTTGCCATAGAGGACTAAAGCAATGAAGAAAAAGATTACAGTTCCTAGTGCAGTCCGAAAGATGCTATAGATTCCCAAAGGAATCTGCGAAAGGTGTTTCTTACTAATAATCGTAGAAGCGGCTATGGCTACAGATGCTACTGCTGCCAAAAGTTCCCCTATGCCTAAACCGAAACCTCCCATGTTCATCATTGTTGCTGTTGGAGGTTGAAGGATAATAGTTAGGATAACGCCAACAAAAGCTGCGATCGCACCAATAAATTCCCAAATATTTACCCGTTCTCTCAATAACCAGACTGATAAAGCCAAAGTTAGAGGCGGTTCCAAGCGGCCCACCAAGATGACATTGTTCACCCCTGTGAGTGCCAGTGCCTGGAAAATTAAACCAGGGGCTAACGCTCCTGATAAAATAGCTACTGCCGTTAGACTGACCCAATCCTTCCTTGAGAGCTGCTTCAAAGTAGCTTTGTTCCACTGTCGCCCATAGATGAGGATCAGAAGTATCAAGGCGCAAAGGTTTCCCACGAATAAAACATTACACAAAGAAATCGGATTGCGTAGCTTGCCGCCGTAGGCATTACCGATAAAATGTTGGGCACCAATTTCTGTTAGTTTCCGGGTAACGGCGCTAGATGCTCCAAAAATTAGCATTGCTAGCCAAAGATATGTTTGTCCTGAAATTCTATAGATTTGGCGATGTGGTTTTTTGGGTCTAGTCACAATAACATCACTGCAATGAAAGCATTGCTCATCATATTAAGTTACCCTCACGCACTTCAAAATGAGGTTTTGTTGAGAAAATACTTAAATTATCCTGTGACTTTTAGCAGTCATGATTAGCTGAGAAAATCCTGAGAATTAACTAAATTTTCTCAAAGGATAAATTCATGAAAATAGTGGCTTAGTTTCAATAAGCTCTCACTGCTACCTGAGATGCTTGGGATGTTCAGGATAAAACAAAAAAGAGAAGAAACAAATGAAACTCGCACCTTTACTTACAAGCGTAGCCTTAGTTGGTTTTTTCACAGTTTGGGACGTACCATTAAAGGCGATCAATCCGTCATTAGTGCAGGCATCAGCAGCCGAAGAAATGTCTGTAGCACAAAAATTAGACTTGCTTACTAAGAGTAAGGGTCAAATTGGTAGTGGCGATCAACTACGTCGTTTCTTCTTTGGTGACTTGGAACCAATCGGTATCCAAGTAGGTGGTGCAGGTCATGTAGTTAACCTTTATAACAAAGCTAATGATGTCACATTCGCTTACTGTTCGCATTACGATGTGATTGTTGCCATTAAGAAAGGTAAGGTAACTAAATTTGAGCCTAGCGAAGTGAAGTAATAATAAATCCATTTTCAGGGTAACTGAAACTAGAGAAGCAATTAGATTGTATCTAGGTTGCAATATATGAAGAAAAGCCCGGAGTAGCGGAAACGTCTCCGGCTTTATGCAGTGCGTTTGCGCTTGAGAAAAAGTCTGATTTAGCCCTTCTCAAAAATTGATTAAGTTTCTGGGAAAATCAGGTCAAATAGAAAAGTTAAAACATGAAACTTTTTTTTATTTTGTCCTTAAACTCTTATTTAATTATTTTCGTCTCAGGTATTTTACAATGAGGCTTTTAAAAGCGATCGCCTGCGAACAAAATTTTAATAGCTATTAAAGCAATTATTCTATGCTACCTCATAGGTAATCGGTAGCAGTTCCAGATTAATCTAGTCAATGATTTTCCTTTTTTGAAAAAATATAAAAATTATATAATCCAGTCAAAAAACTCAGCAAAAACTAAACCTTAACCAAGATGCTATTCAACCTTAATGATTAGGAAAAATATTCTTAACATTACTCAAATACACTCTTGCTAAGATAACTCTAAATGCAGATTACAACCTTATTTTTTGACTTTTAATGGGCAAATAAAAGATGCTTAATTCTCGGTTAATTGTAATCAAACTTGGAAATAATGGGTTCCAAAAAAAATGTGTGAAAGTGTAGCTAGATGTAGTTTTGAGATTTCTACATCCGACATCAAGTTCTCACATATCCTAATTTCACAACTTGAGCAAATAATGATTTCAACAATCTTGAGTTAAGTTTTCCTAGCCTATTTACAGTCAAAAGTTTAGTAATTAGTATTTCAGCTTTGCAAATTTATCTGCTATATAAGCAAAGTAAGATAACGCAGACTAATCTTAAATCTCAGCCTAGCAAAGTTAGCTTTGTTTGTGTCGTACAAGCTTTTAGTCAGATAGCAATTTGCATATTTGGAGTGTTCCCAAAAGTTTTACAGTTTGAATAAGGGGAAAATTCTTATGGCTCTTTACGGCTATACCATTGGAGAAGACCGCGACGGCAACGCTAGTAATGGCAAGCAACTTGACGTTTACCGCTTTTCGATCCCTTCTAAACCTGGAAGTTCTATTACTCCTACAAAAGTAGGTACAGTCAATCTTCCAGCTACTGCTACTACCGCCGATTTAGAAGGTTTGGGAACTAACCCCATTACCGGAAGGGTTGGTGCAGTTAACGAAGCACGGGTTACTGGTCGTACAACACCAATCGATCCAACTGTTACTGTCGTTAATAATGTAGATCAACTTTTTGCTCCAGCCACGACCTCACCAACCCGTACACCATCTGACCTACGTCGTTTTGGATTTGAGTCAGGTGCTGACTTTAATAGTAGTGCTCTGTACAGCATTTCAGGGAATCCGAATCCCGCAAATGGGCCAGTAGGAAGCTCTCTTTATAGAATTACTACAGCTACCCCTGGAACTATTAGCCTTGTAGACAACTTTGGCCCAGCTACTACTGCTGCACAAAGACAAGGAACTCAACCTACCAACTCTCAGTTTGCCGATGGATTAGCCATCGACAATCTCAAACCTGGTAATGCTCGCGCTCTTGCTAGCGATTTTAGGACTAATGATAGAGATGGGAACCAGCTTTACAAAGTCGATCTGCTCACTGGTCAGCTATCTGCGCCGATTGCTCTGAGAACTCCTTCAGGGCAAGCTTTGAATCTCAACTTAGATTCTGGATTGTCATTTACTAACAGCGGATCTCAAAGATTGATCGGTTGGGTGGAAACTGGCGCTATCTATGAGATCACAGGCTACCAAGATGAACTTGCTGCATCAGGTTTAGGTTTAGGTAGTGCCACGGGTACTAATGGCGCTGGCTTTGCAACCGCCACTTTATTGGGTAACGTTAATTTACCAAATGCTGTAAGTGGAGTCGTTGATTATGAAGGTTTTACGATTGTTAATGAATAACAGTCGTTAGGATACTCTTTCTTCAACTCTTGCAAAAGTACTTTTTACAAGAGTTGAAGAACGGAGCTAAAGATAAAAAAGTTTTATTTACCAAACTACCTGTACTTTTTGTAAAGACTAACTGGTTTTTTATTTTTATTAAACAGATATTTTAATCGTTTAAGTTAGTTTTCGGTTAGTATTAATAAGTTTTCATACTATCTAAGACTTAAAGTGGCGTAATCCAATAGGTAATCCCTCGAATAGGTTGTTTCTTAAAACCAAACAGAGGTAAGTTTTCTTCAGATAAACCCACATAAGTCCAATGTGGAACATCGTTTTCTACAGTTTGAAACCAACCATTTTGATTAAGAGCTTTTCTCTGCTCTTTACTGCCTACGCGTAAATCAATGGCTAATCCCCAAAGATGTTGTGAAGTTCCCGGAGGTGCAACTAAACCGAGAATTTTTGTTTCTTTACCTTGTTGAACTTTTGCTAAAACTCGATCGTTAGCATACTTGTGCCAAAATCTTAAATTCGTGTTGAAAGTACGAGTACAATCACCAGAGCCATAACCAGATTTTAGCGGAATTTGTTGCTGGATTCGCGCTTTATTTAAAGCATCAGCCGCCGATTTTTGTAAATAACAGTCGTTAGTGCCCTCAACATGACCCATTGTTAAAGTAGCTTGAAACTCTTGGGTTTCTTGTTCATTAGCAAATATATCTTTTGGCGGTAGTTTAATCCCAATATCTGGATTTACGAATACTGCACCGTAGCTTCGCAGCAAAGTATATTCATAAGTATCAGGCTGGGGAATTGTGGGTAATTTTCTAGCGATCGCAGATAAAAAACGCTGTTTAGCATCTAATTTTTGATCGGGAATAAATGGTTCTGATGTTGTTTTAGAGGTATCTATACAAGGTAATGAATTATTGATCGAGCATTCTTGTAATGGTTGAGCAGTTATAGCAACTTTGTGGTGGGTAATCTCATTACTAGCGACTAATACAAAAATCATCAAGATAACGATACTGATGAAACTTGTCTTTCTAATAAACCTAGTAATATTTTTTTGATTTCTGAGGGTGAGTTTCATTTTAAATATTTGCTTAGTTATTCAAGAATACAATTAAGAATTTTTTAGGCAGTATTGATTATTCATGACTTAAAATCACAGATAGTTTATCGACATTGAACTATCGGTTAATCGAGATTAGAGAAAATATTTAATACATACCAGTGATCAATTAATTTGTGCTGGGTTAACGCTCTGAACAATAGCTGCGATCGCCAAACCGGAATGTTGTCACAAATTTTAAAAAATGAGATTTTTCACTTCCTACTAAAGTTAAAAGAATGAAACCTTGCTTTTAATTGAGTACTAGTAAGTTTGATAACTTTTTTATTAGAAAGTTACATCCATGAAACCACTGGAACAGTTAAAATTGAAAAGAACTCTAAGCTTGCCGATCCTGTAAGTATGACCATGCACAATTCCGTTGAATTCCAAGACGCTTTTGATGTCATAGTCGTCGGTGCAGGTCACTCCGGTTGCGAAGCAGCTCTCGCCTCTGCACGCCTCGGTTGTCGTACCCTGTTATTGACGCTCAATTTGGATAAAATCGCTTGGCAACCTTGTAATCCAGCAGTGGGTGGCCCGGCGAAATCCCAATTGACTCATGAGGTAGACGCACTCGGCGGGGAAATTGGTAAAGTAGCAGACCGCACCTATCTGCAAAAACGTATCCTCAACTCTTCACGGGGGCCTGCTGTTTGGGCATTACGCGCCCAGACGGACAAGCGCGAATATGCAGCGGTGATGAAAAATATTGTTGAGAATCAAGAAAACTTGACAATCCGCGAAAGTATGGCAACAGACTTAGTGCTGGGTGCTAACGGTGAAGTTATCGGCGTTGAAACTTATTTTGGTGTAGGTTTCCAATGTAAAGCAGTCATCTTAACAACCGGCACCTTCCTGGGAGGCAAAATTTGGGTTGGTAACAAATCAATGCCAGCCGGACGTGCTGGAGAATTTGCAGCTGAAGGATTGACACAAACCCTAAATCGCCTGGGATTTGAAACCGGCAGACTTAAAACTGGAACTCCAGCACGGGTAGACAAGCGATCGGTCGATTATAGTAAAATGCTCATCCAGCCAGGAGATGAAGATGTGCGCTGGTTTAGCTTTGACCCGGATGTGTGGGTAGAACGGGAACAGATGCCTTGCTACATCACCCGCACAACCCCCGAAACCCATCGTTTAATTCAAGAAAATTTACACCTGTCGCCAGTTTATGGCGGTTGGGTGGAAGCCAAAGGGCCGCGCTATTGTCCCAGTATTGAAGATAAGATTGTCCGCTTTGCCGATAAGGAAAGTCACCAAATCTTTATTGAACCGGAAGGAAGGGATATACCCGAACTGTATATTCAAGGATTTTCTACAGGGTTGCCAGAAAATTTGCAGTTGCAAATGTTGCGGACTCTCCCCGGTTTGGAAAAATGTGTGATGCTGCGTCCCGCTTATGCAGTGGAATATGACTATTTACCAGCAACTCAGTGTTACCCAACACTGATGACTAAGAAGATTGCGGGGCTGTTTTGTGCTGGGCAGATTAACGGCACCACAGGTTATGAAGAAGCTGCTGCTCAAGGGCTGGTGGCGGGAATTAATGCCGCTCGATTTGTTCGCTCTCAAGAAATGATTGTGTTTGCCCGCGAGCAAAGTTATATTGGGACGCTAGTTGATGACCTGTGTACAAAAGACCTACGGGAACCTTACCGGATGCTTACAAGTAGGTCAGAGTACCGATTGCTATTGCGTTCTGACAATGCCGACCAACGCTTGACACCCTTGGGAAGGGAGATTGGTTTAATTGACGATCGCCGCTGGGATATGTTTACTCAAAAACAGGGTAATATCACCACAGAAAAGCAAAGATTGCAAGCCACACGAGTTAAGGAACATGATGAAATTGGAATAGCGATCGCATCTGATACCCAACAAGCAATTAAAGGTTCAATTACCCTCAATGACTTGTTACGGCGTCCAGGATTACATTACGTCGATCTCGACAGGTTTGGACTGGGAAACCCCAACCTCAACCGGGCCGAGAAAGAAGGCGCAGAAATTGATATCAAGTATTCTGGCTATCTTGCTAGGCAACAAAATCAAATTGACCAAATTGCCCGCCAAGCTCACCGCCAGTTACCTGGGGATTTAGACTACACAACAATTGATACTCTTTCTAAAGAGGCACGGGAAAAGCTGACTCACATAAAACCACTTACCCTTGGTCAAGCTGCACGTATAGGTGGTGTAAACCCAGCGGATATTAACGCCTTATTATTATATCTAGAATTGCGTAGAAGCAAGAGCCAGTCAGAGTTTCCAGCGTTAGCTTAACACAAGCTTGATAAAGACTGAGTATAGTAGTAGGGAGAGAGATTGGTATGATAGATGACATAAGGATTAGTAGTGGCATCATCAACAATCCCCAGATGAAAGTTGAGTTTAATACCAACACTCAATCAACTTATCTGAATCAGATGGGGGATTGGATGTTTCATTATTCAGGAGGCAGTGTTTCGACTACGCTCAACAACCAGGCAGGAGTAACCCACGCACAACTAACTGTATAGGATTGGCGCAAGACTGGAGGCAAAGCGGCTCCTCTGTTTGTATCTTGCCCGATACATCTCAATACAATTCTTCTTTTTAAACAACAGGGTAATCACCCAGGACTAAAGTTTTTATTCATACTTCTTTTCTCCGTAAAAACTGCCTTCGACCTACTGCCTCCTCTGATAATCCTAATTTTCAGGCAGTAGGGGTGGCGTTTCCTCGTCCAAGCAACAACCCAGAACGTCTATGTTACAAGAAGCCAGCACCCGTCTCATAGTACCAGAACCATCAGAAGACTTAATCACCAACGAGCCTTGGTCGATAGAAAACTATGCTGATGGCCTAATGGATGAACTCTTTGCCGATATCGACTACATTCTGGATGCTAATGGTAATCTGCCTTCTCAAACTGTTAGGCACAGTAGTCAGAACAGATCGAGCCACTCTGTTGCTGGAGTTTCCGCCCAAGCTCAACGCCAATCGCCTCCAGAATACGTGCCTCTGCAAACAGTTACGATACCACAGATTACTTTGAACCAAGGAGTACAGTCAGTTGCTCAAGATAACCACAAGCAATTGAGTACCGTTGTATTTGACACCTCTACTGTTAAATCAGTTAGTAGACAGCGTCAGAAAACTAGTTCGGTTTTGGGTAAACTGCTGATTGTAGGAACAACTTTAGGCGTGGCGATCGCTAGCACGATCTACTTGGTGCAGGCTGGAGTCGTATATCTTTTAAATAGCAAATTGCCCGAATCAGCGCTTCTATTGCCGCAATCGCAGTCACGGTTGCCCGTAAAAACAGAAATGGAGGCAGAGTTAGTTGACTATATGCTCCAAGCGTTGGCTGTTATAGATAAGCAAGGAGCAAAAAGCAATCAAAAATCTTTCAATCCAGGATTCTCCAGTCAGGCAAATACTAACCAAATAGCCCTTGGTCGCGAGCAAGTAACTGGTAATCTACCAGCACTTCCACTTCTCGCTAATAATACACCACCAGCCCCCAACCGTTCTGGAAGCGTTGTTGAGCGCATCTATGTCCCCGTTTATCAAGCGCCGTCACCAATGCGCTACGCCCTTCCAGCCATTCCGGGGACTCCCACACTTTTACCACAAGTTGCCAGTGCGTTACGGGTATCTCAACCTAATGTTGTGAAAACTGCCCTGAATACAGTGCGACAAGCTGCCAAGCCTGTAACTGTCAATATGTTAGCTGCGGCTGTACGAGCCGAACTCAAACCGGTGGCAGCGAAAACTGCACCCATTACCGTGCGCCAAACACCCAAACCTCTGCCTGCATTACCAGTAGTTCCATTGCGTGCTGCACTCGCACCAGAGTCAGAACCAACTATTACCCAGGAACAAGTATATCCGGCAACTGCGATCGCAGTTGCTCCAAGCAATACCTTAGAGGGATTGCTAGAGTTGGGCAACAAATCTGCCGCTTTGTTTAAAATTGATGGCGTGACTCGCCGCATCAATATGGGCGAAAGTATCGGCTCCAGCGGTTGGACACTAGTAGATGTCAGTAATGGCGAAGCAGTTATCCGACGTAATGGCGAAGTGCGATCGATTTATGCAGGACAGAAACTATAAATTTTTTAACCCACTGCCTGGTTGAGGAGAGTTTGAAGATTAAACTCATCTATCACCATTAACAGTACTGCGATCGGCAATAATTGATTGAAATAATTTGATTTTGTCAAATAGCCCTCTGTCTCTGTCTGCACTGTTAAGATTGCCTGCTGATATGTAGCCATAGCTAGTGCGATCGTGCCTTAATAGTTTTAATATTATCAGCTTTATTGATAGCAAGATCGCTTTTACCTCCAACAGATTTTAGTAACTATTGAGCGAAGATTACTTTTTTGAGAATTTGCCGATTTATTTCGGTAACTTTGATATTTTCAATGCCAACTTGTGTAAATACTGTTGCTAAATCTTTATTAAAATAAGTTTCTACTAAATCATCTAGTAATGATATAGTTTTGTCCTTTTAAAAAGTATTTGTATAACCCTTCACCCAATAATAGTTTTTCTCAAAACGGACAGCTAAAATTGGGTAACTCTCTGGCTTAATATCAAATTTCATTGGGTTTATCTCCTTTTTTAGCTTGAGAGTTACGCATTCGCTACACTGTTATTAACTCAAATGCTTGGTTGTAGTCTGTCTTAGGCATCGATTTGCCGATGAGAAAAAGTAAATATTTACTGTAAATAGCTGGAAATTCTGTCTAACTATCTCATAAATCAGTGAAATACCACAACATTTAATCAATATAAGCAGAAAATCAGGTGTGTGGTGAAGAATTGGAAGACAGTATTGAATTTCCCTACCTAAAGATGGTTCACAGAAATAAATTTCAATGTTACAACTATAATTTGTGTTTATTATAGTTACACTATAGTGACTATTTGGAAACCTACATTTTGCATATATCTTGCTTAAGCAAGATATATTTAGCTAAAACAGTTAGTTTGCTAATTGATGTAATCCTCAAATCTTACCAATATGAAACAACCTAACTATTTTCAAAATAATTCTAAAAACTCTTTAAGAGACAAGTATCATCTTTACAAAGGCGAAAAGCTGAACTGGCTTCAAGTAACTCTTAGACTTGAAAGGTCAATTATCTCTATTATTCTTCCTTGGGTAATTTTTTGTACTATATATGGTACTTTCATATCATTTTTAGCTCATTTAGGATTACCAATAGCATTTTCAGATTCCAGTAATATTCTTACCAATGCTGTTTTAAGCTTTAATATTGGCTTTACATTACTATTAGTCTTTCGGACGAATACAGCCCATGACAGATTTTGGGAAGGTCGTCAACTATGGGGAGCTTTAGTTAATACATCGCGTAACTTAACGCGGGGAATTGCGATAATAGTTAAAGAGAAGACACCACAAGATAAATTAGAAAAGGAAGCAATGCTTCGGTTAGTAACTGCTTTTGCAGTTGCAATGAAGTTACATCTAAGATCGGTGCCTTTAGACACTCAGTTGGCATCATTAATGTCTGAAAAACAATATTTACACCTCCAAGATAGCGATCATCCTCCACTACAAATTGCTTATTGGATAGGAGATTACTTGCAGTATCAGCATGACCGAAATTGTCTAAATGTCTATCAACTGACTACTCTACATAATTGTGTAGATGAGTTAGTAGATATTTTAGGCGGTTGCGAACGTATTTTAAAAACGCCATTGCCTTTGATATATACTATTAAATTAAGACAACTGTTATTAATTTTTTGTCTTATATTACCTTTGGAAATTGTGAGTTTTTTAAATTGGTGGACTGGTATAGTAATGGCTTTTGTAAGTTTTACATTATTAAGCATTGAACAAATTGGCTCAGAAATCGAAGAACCTTTTGGCTTTGATCCTAATGACTTACCTTTAAATACTATTTGCAATACAATCTCTAACAATGTTGAAGAATTAATCAAGTTTACTTCTAACAATGTTCGTTCTTATTGAATCTGTAAATAAGTTTTATCAGTCAACTTTTGATGATAACGGAGAGATTTTTCCTTTATTAAACATAGAAAATACTTGGCTGAAAAATGCGATCGCTTAATAAATAATTCGCCAAGCTTTTACTGTCCCTTTACCAATTTCGCTATCAACAGTTTGGCCTCCTTCCAAGACTAGTCTGATATCTAAATTCTCATCTGGAGCATTTTTCAAGGCAGTGGCTAATTCTTTACTGACAGCAAATGTGCCAGTTGAACCGTCTAATTGAAAAACTTTTCCTCTGACCTTGAGTAAAAGCTTATCGACTTTTTTAGTCGTAACAAATCTAAGATAGTCAGGTCTAGGATACACACGACCTGCGGTGTAGAAAGAAGACATTGCTTGACCCGAATTTACTGTTACGAGTACTCGAATGCTCGAAGGTGTCCACAAACTAATAACTTGCGTTGCACCCTCACGGAATAAATAGCCACCTAATGAATTGCGGTCGAAAACTCCAACAAACTCCCCTTCAAAAGGGTCAACAATTTTTACGGCTTTCGACCAAGGTACATCCATATCGGGGGACAGTCCAGCCGATTTGACCATTGGCAAATCGCTTGATGCTTGCGCAAGAATAGCTATTTGTTGAACAGTCAAAGCAGCACAATGTTGAGGGGAAATTACAGCCAAGCTAGCCCCAAAAAGAAGAACTGGAATCGTTTGCGGTAACTTCATCATAAGTCAGGGGTATAATCTTCAAATGCTTCTTATTGCAAAACAGTTTGCCTCACTTCAACTGGTTCACCCGTTAAGCTAAAAGGACGAACTTCGGTAATTTTTACCTTCACTAACTGCCCTTTGAGTTCTTTGATGTTGCCGCTAAAAAAGGTCAAACGATTACCGCCAGTGCGTCCCATTACCTGGGTTGGATCTTTAGGATTTTGGTCTTCTACTAAAACTTCTTCAATGCGTCCAAAGTAACGTTGCGATCGCTCTGCTACTTTCAAGTTTCCCAGATGATTGAGCCGTTGCAAGCGATCGCTTTTAATTTCTTCACTCAGTTGATTGTCCCACAAAGCGGCTGGTGTCCCTGGACGCGGCGAATATGCTGCTGTATTCAACATATCAAAGCCAATATCTTCCACCAGTTTCAGGGTATTCTCAAACTGTGCTTCTGTTTCCCCAGGAAAACCGACTATTACATCGGCACTAATGGAGGCATCTGGCATATACCGCCGAATGGTATCGATAATCCGGCGATATTTCTCATGGGTATAACCCCGCGCCATCGCCTTTAATAGTTCGTTATCCCCAGATTGAAAGGGAATGTGGAAGTGTTCGCACACCTTGGGTAACTCAGCACAAGCTTGAATTAATCTCTCAGTAAAATAACGGGGGTGACTAGTAGCAAATCTTAATCTTTCAATCCCCGGCACATCATGGACGTAATAAAGCAAATCTGTAAAGTTGTGCAGATGACGACCTTCTGGTGTGACTCCAGGTAAATCTCTACCGTAAGCATCAATATTTTGACCGAGTAGAGTAATTTCTTTGTAACCTTGCCGTCCTAATTCTTCCATTTCAGCCCGGATAGCTGACGGCGTGCGAGATTGTTCGACACCGCGCACATTGGGAACCACACAATAGGTGCAGCGTTCGTTACAGCCGTAAATCACATTCACCCAAGCTGTTACTGTACTATCCCGTCTCGGCTGAGTGATATCTTCAATAATATGAACTGCTTCGGTTGCGACAACTTGGTTGCCCTCAAATACCGACTCCAGCAAATCTTTCAGACGGTTGGCGTGTTGTGGCCCCATTACCAAATCTAATTCTGGGACTCGCCGCAACAGCGCTTCTCCTTCTTGCTGGGCAACACAACCAGCAACAATGAGGGTTAAATCAGGCTGCTCATGTTTACGCTTTGCTTGTCTGCCAAGATAGGAATATACCTTTTGTTCAGCATTATCCCGAATTGTGCAGGTATTGTAGAGAATCACATCTGCATGATTCGGATCTTCACACCACTCAAAGCCCATATCTTCCAAAACACCAGCCATGCGCTCTGAGTCAGCTTTATTCATCTGACAACCGAAAGTAGTAATGTGGTATTGGCGTTTAGAAGTGGTCATGGGCAATTCTGCTGAATCAGCGTAATGTATGTAAGGTTTCTTTCTATTCTATAACGCTCTATACTGCTTCAGGAGTGCTGAGTACCTTGGCTCAGATTCCTTTTGATATTTCAATATAAAAACCTCAAGAAGTTAGAAGCTGCAAGCATTAGCGGTGATGAAATTCAACTTCTGTTTCCAGAATTTTAATATCATAGTTGCCAAAGAAATCGTGACCTAGTAGCCCGATGCTTGCTTTTGGTGCGATCGCTACTTGAAGATTATTGGCTGTAACTCCACCTACTGCAATAGATTTTACCTTACTGGTTGAGAATTTTACTTCACTACCATCAGCAATTTGGGCTTGCATTGTACCTGTAGCCTGGAGGTTAAGTGTATTCGCCATATCTTGAGTGATAATGGTTCCACTAGCACCTGTATCTACAATCATTTCAAAGGTTTTTTTGTCGTTGAAAGTGACATCAATCACAGGAGTTCCACCAAAACGGCGTTTGATTGAGACTCGAAAAACTTTATTGTCTGAAGGTGCGGCTATAATATTGCCACAAATTCTTCCCAATCCAACGGTTTTACCAGAGGAAGTTATCATGTAACACGCTCCTGGATCGTCTGCTGTTGCCCGATGAGAGAATGCTAAAAATATCAGCGTTGGCATTAGTACAATTGCAGCTAGATTAACGGTTGTAATCCAACGCCTCCAAGCATTCTTCATGTTATACTGCACTCCATTTTTTTTGAATACTCTTAATATCTAAACTCATCATGGTGGCTGTAAAACATGGTGTTAAAAGAACAAGTTTTTAATATAAAAATTCAAATTATATCCATTTAAAATAGACATTTATAACGAATTTTTTAGTTTTAAATTAGCTATTTTTTTATATATGTATCTCAAAAATATGAAATTGCATCTTACTCAATACATCTTACATAGAATTACTGATTGATAAATTAAAGATTAGGTAAAGACATGATGAAACTACTTAGAGCAGATTCAATCTGACATACTAATAACCCAAGTTGCTACCTGCCGAGATACTGATAGCAGTTCACAAAGCAGCAACTTAGACACTTATACAGCAGGCGTCTCATCTCACAGTCATCCTGGGTGGTGGCTTTGCTGGACTATTTACAGCTTTACACTTAAGCCAGCAAAATTATTCCCATCCGATTATTTTAATTGAACAGCGCGATCGCTTCAGTTTCAAGCCTTTATTGTACGAACTAGTAAGCGGTTAGACCCAATTGAAATAGTGAGTATTCTACGAAATATTCCTATTGTTAGCGATAGCTATTACAGCACAGCGTAAATAAACCACCCATTCCAAATCAATACAACTCTTGGAGAGGCTGCGCCCTAAGCGTAGCTATGCCGCAGGCTTTACGACAAGCTGAGTAACCATGAAACGCTTACGCTGCATTCATTTTTAATTTTGTTAGCGAGTCTGCCAGTATCATTTTTAATTTTTAATTCTGTCCTGCGGTAGTAGTATATTAATTTTAGATTTCACTATTTTTTCAATCTTAGATAATATTCAGCTTTATCTCATACTTGTATCAGGATAATCTGTAATTCTAATAATTAAAATAAATCAGGCAGTATTTAGAAAATATTTCCTTTTCAAGTATGTGTCTGATTTGATGAGTTTCATTTAAAATTATCACAAAAGAGTTGTCAAAGATATGCAAAACCCTAATCTACAAAAAGCGACATTTGGAGCAGGCTGTTTCTGGGGAGTTGAAGCAGCATTTCGTCAAGTAAAGGGAGTAACTTCTACAGATGTTGGTTACAGTGGCGGACACTTTGAGAATCCAACCTATGAAGATGTCTGTAGAGGTAAAACTGGACACGCTGAGGCAGTGGAAGTGGAATACGATCCGGCAATAGTATCTTATGATGAACTGCTAAATGTGTTTTGGAATAAGCACAATCCCACAACATCAAACTCCCAGGGGCAAGATGTTAGTTATCAATATCGGTCAGTCATATTTTTCCACACTCCAGAGCAGGAATTATTAGCAAGAACGTCTAAGGAGCAGCTTGAAACTAGTTCTCGTTATCACAAAAATCCAATTGTGACAGAAATTGTACCTGCATCGCAATTCTATAGAGCGGAAGAGTATCATCAGCAATATCTGGAGAAGCATGGAGGAGCGTCTTACAAGATAGGCTAATCTTTCACTGGATTGAGGGGCTGCTAATCCCCTTACTTGCTATACATATCAGGGAATTTTGCTTGAAGTTTAGCCAGTTTCGGCAAGTCATTCATCACCACATAGGGATCGCTCGGATAATGCACTATATAATTCTGATGGTATGAACCGTATCGTGCTCTAGTGTTATGAAAGCAGTGATTTGAGCGGATTTATGCTATAGCGATCGCCTTTTTATCCTGCTCAATTTTTGGTTCCTGATGTTGTGTTTCATATTCACCAAATTGCTGAATAAGTTGAGCAACTAATCCTGTCCATCCAGTTTGATGACTAGCGCCAATTCCGGCTCCGTTATCACCATGAAAATACTCATGGAATAAAATTAAATTTTGCCAGTGCGGATCATTTTGAAACTTCTGTATCCAGGGTTAGCGCGTCTCAAACGCTAAATCATATATTTACAATTAAGATAGCATTAGCTCAAAAAAGAGATTGTTGATGATGTTGTAAGAACGACAAGCGCAAGTGCTGCAATTACTGATTAAGGAGCGTTGGCATTGAGCTAAAGTTGTACTGTAATTAGTTATTATACTGCTTACTATTTTGAGAACTATCTGACCAAGAATATTATTTAAACTTGTAGAAGAATAGGTGATGTGTAATGGATCAAGTTTTTAATAATCCAGAAATTGATAATATGGTTCAAGCGCTCGAAGATGGTATTTATGTCTTTGACTTGAAATTGTTATGTGGAGGTTATGCCTATTTTTCAACTTTTACTGCTTGGGTTGGATTAGGTAAATCGCAAAGAGAAATTAGAAAACCAGATTTGGTAAATATTAAACACTTTTATGATGCCTTGAAAGAATTAGGACACTTCAAGAGTAAAAGTATAAGTTTTGCCAGATTTTGCAAAGACAATTTCTGCAAATGTCTCATCTCCAGTTGCGATCGCAGTTTGTTTCTCAGACACACTTTTCATCGGTTTACCAAAAGATTCAAAGAATACTCTACTATCAGGTACTCCCGATTCCTTCAATCCTTGCATTATGGACTGCATAAAAGATGGAGAACCACACAAAAAATACTCAGCTTCTTCTCTTACTAACTCTTGAATCAGAGCAGCATCAACATAACCAACACTGTGGTATTTACCTCTATCTTCGGGTGTAGGACGACTATAGCGAAAATACACATTCAGATTATGATTTTGTCGAGAAATTTCCCTCACTTCATCTCGAAAAGCATGGAATTTACCATCTCTAGCACCATGTACAAACCAAATAGGACGAGTAGGATTGAGAAGAGTACAAGCTTTCGCTATACTAATCATTGGCGTAATTCCCACCCCATTGCTAATCAACACTGCGGGGATAGATTTCTGCACATCTAAAACAAATTTACCGTTTGGTGGTTTCGCTGGAATTACTGAACCTTCTTGAATGCGATCGTGCATAAAATTAGATGCTATACCGGGCATAACATCTAATCCGTTCGGTGCAGGTTCCCGCTTAATTGAGAGGCGATAGTATTCACAGTTTTTAGGATAATCTGAAAGCGAGTAAGTACGAATTACAGGCTTATCCTGTCCAGGTATATCAAGTTTGATAGTTAAAAATTGACCCGGTTTAAAGTTGAGAATTTCGCCTTTATCTTCAGGTTGTAAATAGAAAGAAGTAATTTCTTCGCTCTCCTTCACCTTACGAACAACAACAAAATTTCGCCAATCTTGCCAAACATAACTATCTGATGCTTTGAGGTCTGGGGTAGATTGATTTCCACTTGCTTTGCTTGTATAAACTAAGCCAAATACTGCACCACTAGCTATTCCAAACAGTGAGGAATAGACACCAAATTGATAGGCAGATTTAGCTTTGGCATTGGTTACACCAATTACAACAGCAGCAGATAAGGTGATTACTGAAGCAACTGTAGCTGCTGCGGCTATACTTCTGACTAATGGATTCTTAATTCTTACCAGACTTTCTAGCATCGTTGTTTCCTGTCTAATACTTTTAGTGATGTTGGACTATATCTGCAAAGATGCAGTAGGTGGAGGAATAATTTCAAGACCCGCTCTAAGTACAGCTTTGCATAAGTTAGTAACTTTTTTAAACGCAGAGGAACACAGAGGTAAACGCATAGGCGCTTCTTTCTCTACGAGACGCTACGCGAACGCCTTCCCGCAGGGTAGGTACGCAGAGTTTTGCCAAAGTTAATTCGCTATGAATTAATGAAATAAGGCGTAAAAATTGGATGTCTCAGTCTCGTTTTTTATTACTGAATCAGTGTTCTAGAAGCAAGCACAATTGGAACTTAAGTAACTGGGGTAGCTTTCAATACTTGTCGGTTAAGGGGAAAAGGGGAAGGTGGGGTCCCCTCTGGGGATAAGGGGCAGGGGAAAGGGGAAAGAAAAAACCTTTAACCTTTACCCTTTAACCTTTTCCCAAAACCCAATTCCGACTTAAAAATGCTAACCGAGCAGTATTGGGGTAGCTTTCACTTCACCAGTCTGGGCATTACGACTTACTTGTAGGACGGTATCCATTGCATCTGCACCCATCCGAGCAGCTATTTCCGGGCAGGGTTTACTAGCATAGGTGTTAACTTGGATATTATCTTTTTTCTCCAAGCTGATTTCTTGTCGCCCATATTTCAGGACAGTTGACATCCAAATTAATTCGTCCATAAACTTTTCCATGCGGCGAATGTAGGTTGGTTTGTCAATCAAATTACCCGACTCATCAAATAATTTTTGAACGTTGCTAAAGTTGAGGTCATAGAAAATAGTCATTAGCCCCAACTCCCGCATCACAGGTAAAAGGTTTTGGATTACCCTTGTACCACCAAAGGGGCCTGCGGAAACGCCACACAATCCAACGGCTTTATGAATGTATTCTTTAAGGCAGGTGTCAAGTATGTGTTTGAGCAAACCCGGATAACCGTGGTTATACTCTGGTACAACGATAATTAATCCATCTGCCCGTTCCATAGTTGCAGAAAATTCAGGGTCTTTGAGTGGTTCACCTGCATCATCATTAGCGATCGCTATATTTCTAATATCGATCAGTTCGGTTTCTAAGCGATCGCGCGCTGCAACCTGCTCAAAGATAAATTTAGCAACGTGTTCACTCTGGCGACCTTGACGAGAAGTACCAAGGATAACTGGAATAAATAAGGATGAATCTGACATAGTTTTTTCTCCCTACTGTTCTTGATAATTCCAAAGTAGTCCACCATCCACAAAGAAAGTGCTACCTGTAATGTAGTCGGCATCATCAGAAGCCAGAAACGCCACTAAAGAAGCAACATCTTGCGGTTGACCCAAGCGACCAAGCGGAATATTTTTTAATAGCGCACCCAACTTTTCTGGGTCATTCAACAGCTTAGTATTAATCGGAGTTTCTATTGCTCCTGGCGCAACATTATTAATCGCGATCCCCAAAGCACCCAACTCAACAGCTAAGTTACGAGCGAGCATTTTCATTCCACCTTTGCTAGCACAGTAAGCTGTGAAATTGGGAAATGGCAGTTCTTCATGCACCGAACTAATATTAATAATTTTTCCAGTTCGTTTAGTTTCAATCAGGTGTTGTACAAAGGCTTGAGTGGCAAAGAAAACACCTTTTAAATTGACATTCATTACAGCGTCGTAATCTTCTTCTGTGACATCCCAAAATGGTGCGTGTTTTTCAATGCCAGCATTATTTACCAAAATATCTAGCTTGCCGAAATGGTTAATACTTTCTGCAATCAGTTGGCGTACTTCATCGACACTACCCAAATCTGCTTGAACTGTATAACCATACGATTTTGGACACTGAGCTATATGACAATTACCACCAATCGCTTCCACCTTTGCTAAAGTATCCTCTGCTCCTTCTGGGTGAGAACGATAGTTAATTACCACATTTGCCCCTGCTTGAGCTGACCGAGAACAATTCCCTGTCCAATTCCTTGACTGCTCCCAGTTACTAGGGCAACTTTTCCTTCTAGTTTCATAAACTTTCTCCCGGTAATTGATTTTTAAGTTGTTGGTTAATATTTACTAACTCAAACTAGCAGCGCCAAAAGTAGCATTAAACTTGCAACACCAGATAGCGATGGATTTGTAGTATGCTAAATTGATATTTTGAGGAATAGAATATGTTTGAGCGCCACTATATTTTTTTAGGGGAGCTATGATAAAATAATCTTCGCTTTTTAAAGAATACGATGGTGGCTTAGTTGAATTAATCACGTTATCTGAACGATGCAAAATTATTACTAAATCTGGACCTGATTCAGAAGTTTTAAATGAATCATCAAGCTCTAAAAATGATTTGCCGTCTTTAGTGGTAATACTAACTTTCCCTTGAGTTTTTTGTTCTCCAGAAACAAATGTGCCTGACTTCATAGCAGTTGAATTTGGAGATTGTGCTGACTCGCCTAACGGTTTTGCCTGAGTTGAAGACACGGGAACAGAGGCATTCACAGCTATAGGATTTTCATTAGTCCGGTTCTTTGAGACTTCGGGGACGCAGCCAACCATGACAACAGAAGACAAGCCCAGTATTAATAAATGTCTTAATTTCATGATTTCAATTCCTTAATGCTTCAATCAGCAATATAGCTGTTAGCTTGAACTTTAAACTGATTATTGCTTAAATAATTTATCTAAGAATTATGAATAGATAAAGATTGATATCTAAAAAACTGATATTTCCCTTAGAAACTTCTTACAGATTTCTCAGCAAAATTTAAATTTTTAAGTTACGGGTGATTAAATGTAAAAAAAGATACGCTAAGTTTTCAAGAGCCTGATTTTCGCTTGCTATTTGTTGTATAAATTTACATTTATTTCAGTAAAAATTCATACTTTTTCTGCATAAATAGCACATTTATCTAGTAAGATTTCCCCATCAAAATTATTAGGATATCCAGAGTTAACACCTGGAAAATCCAATATTTAATATTTGATTTTTTAACTTATTTTGCTAAACCATGCAACAAGCATCCATGAGCAAAGCCGATGATGAAGAAATGTTGTTGCAACAGCCTTGGCAGCGCGAACGGCAGATAATAGCACGTTTGTCCTCTTTGAACTATCGCACTGGTGAGATAGGTAGCTATTTACACAACATTGCCTGTGGAGTCAGCGAACTGATTGCAGTTGATTGGACGGTTGTTACCTTTTGCCAAGAGGGATTTGAAACTATTCTAGCGAGTAGTCTGGAAATGTCCGAAGATACACCTCGTGTTTATGCACTGCATGGTAGATTGATTGCTACAGTTATGCAAATTGGGCGCACATTAGCTGTTGAGGATGCTGTTGCTAATCCAGAATATGGTAAACCTGCGCCAGGTTATCGAGCATATTTAGGGATACCTTTGCAAACTACTGAAGGTCAAGTCTTCGGTACTGTTTGCTCTTTTCATCGGCAAGCGAGGGAATTTACCAAAGAAGAAATCCAAATTGTAAAATTGTTCGCTGAACGTGCTGCTACTGCCATCGACCATTACCATCTTTACCAGCAGCAGTGCCAATTTAATCATATCCTGGAGACTGAGGTAGAAAAACGTACCGCAGAACTACAAGCAGCCCAAGCCAAGCTTTTAGAACAAGAACGGCTGGCAGCTATTGGTGAATTCGCGGCAATGATTGTGCATGAAATTCGCAATCCACTAACAACAATGATTATGGGATTGAAGTATTTTAAGAAAACTGTTCTGACTGAAGCTGCTCAAGAGCGATTATCGCTGGCACTTAGTGAGGCTAGTCGGCTAGAAAATCTGCTGAGTGAAATTTTGCTTTATGCCAAACCCCAGGTATTGCAACTGTGTGAATTGGATGTGAATGAATTTATTTGCGAATTACTGATGCCAATGTGCGAGATGCCAGAAGCGCTCTCACGGCAAATCGAATTTATTCCAGCGTTACCTACAGTCAAAATCTTAGGAGATAAAGATAAGCTAAAACAAGTGTTTATTAATATTGTCCGCAATGCTTGTGAGGCAGTCTCAGCCGGAGATGCGATTAAATGGGAAGTGGATAGTTCGTCTCCTGATAAAATCTGCATTAATGTCTGCAATGGTGGTGAACCAATTCCTTCAGAGGTTTTGTCAAAGCTAACGCAGCCGTTCTTTTCCACAAAACCAAGCGGTACTGGGTTAGGGCTTGCCATTAGCAAACGTATCGTCAATGCTCATGGTGGAGAATTATCTATTGAGTCTGACACCGTTACAGGTACTAAAGTCAGCGTTCAATTACCTGTGGTTGTTCTTGGGAGCCTTTAAACGGATGGTATTTTTGACGCTGGAGCGTGTCTCAATATTTTCTACAGTTCCCTCAAAGTCTTTAAAATTTAAGTAAGTTGGTGTAATTAAAGCTAACTGGCGATGACTGTCATTAGTCATTAGTCCTTTGTCATTAGTCATTGGTAAGGGTTTTAAAGATATTTATAATTTCGTAATATAATTTGGTTTATTCCTACCAACTTACTTAGTATAGAATATCGTTATCAAGATAAATAATGTACTAAATAGCAATATTTATTTCCAGAAATCACGATGAAAGAGGAAGTCGAACTGTAAATATACTACCTAGCCCAGGTTGACTTTGAACGTGAATATTGCCTTTATGCGTTCTGGCGATCGCGATTGCGATCGCTAATCCCAAACCCGAACCGCCAGAGGTACGAGAGCGATCGCGATCTACTCGGTAGAAACGATCAAAAATTCGCTGTTGATGTTCAACAGCAATACCAATTCCTGTATCTTCAACTTTAATCATGGCGTAAAGCTCAATTTTTTCTAAAAAAACCGTGACTTTTCCACCGCTAGATGTAGCTTGAATTGCATTGGCAATTAAGTTGGAAATTAAGCGATAAAGCTGTTCTTCATTTCCCATCACATACAGTTTTTCTGAGACTTGCACCTGTTTAGAGAGATTTACTTTAGTTTCTACTGCCAAAAATGCTAATTCCTCAATTAAATCGCTAATTAAATCATTTAAACAGCAATACTGATATTTTCCTGTTAGTTCTTTTTGGTCTATCCTAGTTAATAGCAATAAATCTCCAACTAGTTGTGATAGTCGCCGATTTTGGCGTTTGAGTACATCTAAAATTCTACCATTGGATTTTGGTTCTTGCTGTAACTTAATAGCAGCTTCAATAGTAGAGTACATTGCTGCTAAAGGTGTGCGAAACTCATGGGCAGCATCAGCAGTAAATTGTTGCATTTGTCGGTAGGAAAGATATACAGGTTGCATTGCCCTTCCTGCCAACCACCAACTAGACAAACCAACGAAAATCATGGAAATTGGCAATCCCAACACCAAAGCTAATCTTAGATAAGTAAGATGTTGTTCTAAATCAGTGATACTACGCGCCACTTGTAGATAACCCGAAACCTGCTTTTGAGTATACAAAGGTAAAGTGATTTCGCGGTATAGAGTGCCAGAGGAATCTGTTAATATTTGCCAATACTGTAATTTTGAGGTAATCGGAAAATTGTCAAATTTCATGCCTCCACTAGCAAAAAGTTTTCCTGAGCGATCCAATAAGCGGATATAGTAATTAACTGGATTCGTTGCCTCTTTGATTGATTTTTTAATAGATGTTCTTTTAGGCAAACAATTTGTCTGACCCACACATAATTCTAAAGAAAATTCTTTAGCAAGGCGTTGTAATTGTCCGGGTTGCTGCCAAGCCGGTTCAATACTTTTATGGAGTGCATTTGCGACTGATTGCAATCCCTGGTCTATGGTTTCATAGTAGGCATGGGCAACCACACTATAAACGCCTAGACTAGATAGCCCTAAAATACCGCCCATGACGAGGGTATACCAAGCTGCTAGGCGCAACCGAGTCTGGTGAAAGATGGGATTGCGTTTCATATTTCTATAATCTTGCTGAAAGTTTCACTGTTGAGTTAGTAGAAATCAACTGCCTATTTCCGCAGCCGGAATATTGAGACGATAGCCCACACCATAAACAGTTTCAATTAAAGATTCGTTCTCTTCTTCTCCTAATTTGCGTCTCAATAAGCGAATTTGTGCTGCTACAATATTACTAACTGGTTCTGTACCAATTTCCCAAAGCTGATTAATAATTTGGTCGCGGCTGACAATTTGGTTAGGATGTCTCATGAAATATTCCAACAATTGAAATTCCTTGACAGTTAAAGAGAATACTTGCTTTTGGACGTGACTATACTGACGAATAAGTTGATGAGTGCTGTAATTGAGCGTCAGGCAACCTACTTGTAAACGGCGGGGTTGGACTTGAGGTGTAAGGGTTGCTCCTACGTAAGAGGATCGCCGTTGCAATGCCCGCAATCTTGCCAGCAGTTCTGCCATATCAAAGGGTTTAACTAAATAATCATCTGCACCGCTATCTAAACCAATAATCTTTTCTTCCATCCGGTCTTTAGCCGTTAGCATTAATACAGGTAGAATTAACTGGCGCGATCGCAACCATTTACACAACTCTATCCCCGAAACTCCAGGCAGCATCCAATCAAAAATCGCAAGTGTGTACTCAGTCCAACCAGTTTCTAAATATTGCCATGCCTGAGTACCATCTAGAAACCAGTCAACTATATACGCCTCATGGCTCAGGACTTGTTTGATTGCTGCACCTAAATCTGCCTCATCCTCAACTAATATAAGCCGCATAGTCAACACAGTGCTAAAAGCCTTCTTTAAATACGCTTTCACGAAAAAGTGAAATTGTTATGAAATTTTTCTATTTCTTGAGCTAGAGACACTTTTTCTTTCAATAGTAGGAGGCACGCCGACTCCGCCTTTGCCATTGCTTAAGAGAGTTTTGATTATCTGTTTCTTTCTAAGATATTGGTTTTACGGATGCATATCTCTGTGGCTCAACGTAATTTTGGGGAACCGTAGGTGTAGGTTTTGTGCTGGTGAGTATGAATTGGTTATTTGCTTTGATTAGCGATCGCTCGCGCAGTTTCCGTAAAATGAATTCGTAGCGATTAATGCAAGTATAAACATAAAGGCGGGTGGGGCACACACCCTCAAAGCTCAATCAATGTTAGGATTAAGAGTCGTTCAAACACCGCAGTCTCCGGCATGGCGTTCCGCCCACCGTAGGCGATGCCTGCTACGCCCTAGCAGGCATCACATCCTTGATTGCCTTGGAAACATATTTAGTATATTTGAACTAAATATTTTCGGCTGAAGTTTTGGGTTGGTGCGCTTATATTTGATGTACATCAATTGTCGTAAAGGTTTGAAGTTTCGCACCGGGAACTAATCTAAACTCCAGTATATGAGTACTGACTGTGTACTTACCCCGATAATGGTTTTGCAAGCATAAATACATTTACTCAGCGATCGCTATTCTATTGCATACCGTCAGTGGCTTAAAAAAACAGGTGTTACTTTCGGCACTATTTAGAACTTGGAGATGTTTCTTATTGTTCTTGTCAGATGCAAAAATATGCGTGTAACGTGCCATTCATCAAAGAAATAATGCTACAGACGGCATATTTATGAGCAAGATTTAACTTAGAGAGACAAAAGTACTTGGTATCAGTACTTTTGTCTAGATTAGTTACTACCACAAAAAAAACTGTCATAATTACAATCAGGTAAATAACCACTTGAGAAATATATTAAGAATAGCGATTCAATAATTTCTCCACGCTAAAGTCTTAAATGTTATTAGAAATTGAACTATTTTCTGCAAGCAACAATTTCAAAAATCGTAAGATATATTTTGATGTATTTTTTTTTGTAGTTATAATTGAAATTGTTAGGTTTTATGTTGAAAATAACAGTACTTATTTTTGTAGTGTTGTCTATGTTTTATCTTCTATTCTTAAAAGATGCTGACACATCTATGGTTTATATGCTTGGTGCAATAGTTTGTACACTACTATTAATAAATAATAAACTCTAATCTAAAAATTAATGGCTCCTATGGAAATCGGCGATTAGCGATGTAATTTTTATCGCCATCTGACTTCAGTTAACCTTACTACTGTTCAAAGGATACCGCCGCATCAACTCTGCAATCAAAGGGTAACTAATGATGACCGAACGAGAATTTCCGAACTGGGAAACGCTCTATCAAGAACAAGCCGTTGAAACCATGCCTTGGTTCAACCCTAGCTTAGATCCAGATATCGAAGAAGCGCTCCTTACCCTTGAACTGAGCAATGGTTCAGTGCTGGATTTGGGAACAGGACCGGGAACTCAAGCGCTCGCCCTAGCCGAACGAGGATTTCAGATGATAGCAACAGATTTGTCAGAGGCGGCCATTCGTCAGGCGGCAGCAAAAGCAAACCAAAAGGGATTAGAAATTTCGTTTCAGCAAGATGATATTCTCAACAGTCGTTTGGAACAATCTTTCGATTTGATTCTCGACAGAGGATGCTTCCATGTTCTGCCACCCCAAAGCTATGGTACTTACGTGCAAACAGTCGCAAGCTTATTAAAGCCTAAGTGCTACCTGTTACTGAAATGCTTCTCTCAAGAAGAAACAAGAGAACAAGGCCCTTACCGCTTTAGCCTAGAGAAGATTCAGCAGATATTCAAAGAACGATTTAATCTGCGTTTGGCTAAACAAACGGTCTATCATGGAATACTCGATCCCCTTCCCAAAGCACTCTTTTGCATCCTAGAAAAGCATTGATTTTTTTGCACAAATTTATCAGCTTCACTGAGAATGAGGCTCTAGAAGATTTATAGCTTAGTCAATTAGGCGTTGCATAATTAAGGGATGAACTGTCCTCATTGTTATTCAAAATCAGAACAAATGCTGAGACTATCAATCAAATTATTACTGTACTACCTGCATGACGGTACTGTACCCCTTCTGCTTTAATTCATCCCACAAATATGCAACGCCATTTATTGAGGGTGATATCCTATTATAATTATGGCGAAGATGCAAGGACAGTTAAGACAGTTAAGTAAATTTTTGAGACAGTTAAGACGGTTAAGCAAATTTTTGATCAACCCGCAGTAAAATCTCTAAATTGAGTTTCCCCCAGTTTAAAACTGCATTGGAAACCGCTACATCATCGAGCGTAACTCTACAGCCTCACCCTTTTCGCTCGAAAAAAAACCTCGCCACCGTCCAGAAAGACATTTCCCGGATGCCAAACGAATAATTGTGAAATGTGAGCGAAATTTGTGTATTCATTGCATTTCCTCAAGAGTAACTACTCTCCTTTGCATATCTGTTCACATATGTTTCAAATCTTTCTAAGGCTTCAGGGAAATTTTTTCTTCCAAACCCAATCCGAAATGTATTGCCTTCTATATCAAAAATAGAACCTGGAATAATAAGAACACCTGTGTTGTCTAGCAACTCTTGAGCAAATATGTCTATTGGTGTTGCTATATTAAAGGTAACTAATCCTACGCATCCACCAGAAGGACGTACCCAAGAAAAGCGAGTGTGATTGTCACTGAAAAAATTATCGATAATGGATAGATTATTATCAATAATTTCACAATTCCTTTTAAGGACTATATGTTTTGCACGAAGTGCTATCAGAGAAACCACTTCTGAAAGCCCACTATTACAAATGCTTGTATAGTGCTTTGTAAACTCAATCGACTTCAGTAGTTCGTTGTTCTGTGTTCCTATCCAGCCTATGCGAAGTCCAGCCATCCCAAAGGCTTTACTCATAACACTTAAACTAATTGCTTTTGGATATCAAGAAGCAACAGGAGCACCCCAGGTCAAAGAAGAGCTTCCCAACAATCGATATGCCTCATCAGAAAAAATGTATATATCATGACTTGATGCAATATCTATCAAATTTTTGACTTCATCTTCATTAAGTATTGCTCCAGTAGGATTGTTTGGAAAATTGAAAATTATTAGTGTTGTGTTTGGTCTAATTGCATCTTTGACTTTATCAAGGTCAAGCTTCCAGCCTTGAGCTTCGTCAAGTGCAATTGTTGTAACGCTTCCTGCAAATGATAGAGCTAATGTATGGAGGGATTGATAGCAAGGAGTAACAACTATAGCATGGGTTTCTTTGTTAAGTAGTGACAAAAAGGTACAAAATATCGCTTCTTCTCCACCTGCAAAGCACAATATATTATCTGCCTGTAACCCCGGGTAGAGGTGTGCAATCTCATTTCTTAGAAGAGGACTACCTTGAACTTCAGTATATCCTAATCGCAATTTTTCCATATACTCCTTGTTTCATCATCAGCCAATGCTAAAATTTCTTGTAAAGAAAAACTTTCAGCATCGCTAGAACCCATAAGATAAGAAGCTTTAAACTCTGAGTGAGAAAAATATTCTTCAGGTTTAAATTTAGGAAATCTCATAGTACTAAACAACGTAATTTTTGATAAATGTGTAGTCAAAGCTTATTCAAGGAACACAATGCAGTGGTGGGGAAACAAACATTTGCTCTGAGTGCAAACTCACTATCAGATAAGTACTATAAATGATTTTCCACCACCACTTAATGTGCTTTAACCCTACATTATCAAGACAAGATAGGTCTTATCTGTCTTCCAATGCCCTTAGTAATGAACAATAGCGTATTATTTTCTTTGTTAGCGCTTACTTCTGCTCCCACCCTAACAATCCCGATCCAAATTTATAGGCACATTCTTCTAAAGCATTTAACAGATAGCCTCCCTCCTGCACTAAACAAAGTGGCATAGATGCTTGAGCAAGAATGTGACCAATTTCCTCAAAAATAGAAGGTGGCAGATGCCAACCTCCATGAGGATCGTTGATAATAATGTCATAGCCAACAGAAACAACCATAGCCGCGCAACCAAAATCTAATGACTTTTTAACTAGCCGATCAACTTTAGTTAAAAATTCTTCTGAACTAGGTGAATGGGAAAAAGAAATAAAACTTTGTCGATCGCTAGCAGGTTGAACTTCTTTGTAAGGATAACTAATGATTGTGGAATTGTGAATAGAACCAAACCAAACATCTGGTCGTGATGCTAATAAAGCAGCAGAACCATTGCCAAAATGAAAGTCAATATCGATCAGTCCTACGGGTCTGATCCCAGACTCCAGAAGAGTAACTACAGCAGCAACTGCATTATTCAAAAAACAATATCCTCCTAACCAAGCAGAACCAGCATGGTGTCCGGGAGGTCTGCACAAAGCATAGGACAAGGAAGCGCCATTGACAATTTGCTGTGCTGCGGCAATTGCAGTTCTAACTCCTTCACGAGACAAGTCGTAGACTCCCTCAAATAGAGGAGTATCTGGCTGAATTCCCTGGTCAACATAAGGATACTCAAACAGTAGCTCTTCTCCTACTAGCGCTCGATTCCAATGAGCTAAAAATTCAAGATACTCCTGATGATGAATTTGGTGGAGAATGCTATCAAGATAGCGATCGCTAACCTCTGCTGTTGAAAAATGAGATTGAGGAAGTCGCTTTAGACCTTTCATAATACACTGGCTGCGTTCTTCAATTTCTCTGCCAGCTGTATTCCCCTCAGAAGTAACAATGATTGGAGATGCTCCTTGCATTTCTCTTTGCAAGCTCACCTCTAGGGACAAATGACTCATGCAATCACCTTCTACAGACGTATATTTGTAGTTGTCATGTCGTTCCTGACTACTTTAATTAACCTTCACGGGTTAATTTATTGTGGTAAATAACCTACTCCAGCATCTTCCGCATCCGAGGACCAAAATCATGAAAGTTGCTCTTTTGATAAAAATGGTAAGTGTTAGAAAAGCTAGGGAATTCATGAGTTGGTAAACAAACTTCTATCCGAGAAATTCCTTGTTGACGACTGTAGGATTCAACAGCTTGAATGAGATTGTCACCGATATTTTGACTTCGATGATCTGGATGAACCCATAATTCCTGAATTAGTACATAGGAACTCGCCACATGAATCGTTTCTTGCACACTTAAAGTAATCAAACCGAGGATAGAATGATTGTCCCCTTGTGGATTGGCCACAAAAATAGCACCAGGATATTTTCCTTCAATCAGACGCTGACAAACATCTGCTGCCGCGGCAGGAAGTTGAAATTCTGAAATACCTCTTATTTCTGCTAACAAAGAACTGATGCCTGCAATTATGCCGGGAATGTCAGTTAACTCAGCAGAACGAATTTGATATGCTTGTTGAGCAACAGGCTTGGGCGTAGATTTTTCTAAAACCGAACCTGTCAGCCAACGAGATGCGATTTCATCTTCTGGGTTGTCAAGCATTTTTTGGAAACGCTCTTGAAGCAGTTGGGTGATAGGCCCCGAAAATTGGCTACTGAGAACCTGTCCACCCACCGCCGCCACAGGACGGATCTGGTGATATGTTCCAGTCACAAATACTTCATCAGCTACCATTAAGTCTCCCAGAGGCAGGGGTACTTCTTTGACAGGGATACTCAACGTATTCGCAAACTCAATCACCAACCGCCTTGTGACTCCATCAATACTCTGAGGAAGAATAGGAGTATACAAAATAGAGTCTTTGACGATAAAAATATTTGCTCCTGTCATCTCGCAGACGGTTCCATCTGGATTCAACATCAGATTACCGTCAAATCCTTGTTGTTTGGCGTTGCGATCGGCAGCTGCTTCGACAGCATAAAAGCCACTAATTTTAGCCCTAGACAGGGTAGAACCGGCTGAGGGACGACGGATATGACTAATCCCTAAAGTCAGTGGTGGTAAGAATCCTGAACTATCGGAGCGCCAAGCCATAACCAGTGCAGCCGAAGGGAATGGAGAAGGATCTAAAGCTAAACAATTTCCGTTTGGATACACTAGCAAACGCACATATCCCTGTTGTAAATTGTTCTGATTTATGGTTTGCCACAATGCTTTGGTAACTTCTTCGGGTTCTATGGGGGATAGTCCCAAAGATAACATTGACAATCTTAATCGGTTGAGATGTAAATCTAATCCCAATATCTTTGAGCCATTGGGAGTGGAGTAAACCCGAAATGCTTCAAAGGCAGCAGTTCCGAAATTGACAGCATGGTTATCTGCTGGCAAACATGCAAGCTCAGTTGGCACAATGCGTCCATTGAGGTAAGTCCAAGAGCAAAATTCTAAAGCCATATAGCAATCCTCAATTAGTTGTGAAAAATTATACTTAACGATCGGCGGGTCTAAATTAACGTAGATACCATACTCATGGGTTTTGCTGAAAAATTAGTGGTGTTGAGGTTGCGCTTCTATAATCTCATCTTCCATACGGCAGGTTTCCTGAATGATGAGGCTGTACACTGCAACCATAAATTCTCCATCTAGGCCATGCTGCATCCCCAGTTCCCGACGACGTTGTTTCACTGCTTCCACTCGATCCGGTTGCATCATGGGAATGCCTTGTTGCTTCTTAAAGTTAGCTACCCGTTTACAAATTTCAAATCGCTTGGCTAATGCCTCAACAATCTGAGAATCCACGGCATCAATTTCTTGTCTAAAACCTTCTAATCCGCTCATGGTTTCCACTACCATTTTCACTAATTACTTGTTACTGCTTATAAAATTAAGCGATCGCCTAATTTTTTCGCCTTTACATCTCTTTAAAGACAGCCTCTTAAGCTCTTCAAGCAACCAAATGGGCATAAGATGGCAGCGAAACTTTAATTAAAGAAATTGCTTTATCTGAAGTGCTATACCCACTATGGGAAACGCCTGCGGGAGCATAGTAAATGCTACCATATTCTAGAAGTTTTTCTTCCTCACTTACTTTCATCATGATTTGCTCATTGAGAATAATGCCAATTTCCTCTGTGTTAGTTGTACATTTGGGCAATTTCTCATTTGCAGGAATTTCCCAAATCGCTATTTGAAACCAGGAACAAGCACCGAACTTACAAGGAAAACCTGTAGTTTTATCTATCGTAGGCTGTAAGCTAAGAATAGGTTCATCAATATGTTTATCTAATTGAGATCCTATTAGATACTTCATCTCAAATCCGAGAACAGTTTCTTGAGAAAGAATCACAGAACCATGAGGAATATTACTTCCTGCGATATACACCTGCTGAAATGGCTCTAAAATTGCTTTCTTACCATCGACATTAATTTCTACAGAACCAGAAAAAAGCATACCCATTTGGCTTTCTGGATGTTGATGAGGCTCAAAAATTGCTCCCGGCGAGATATTAGCTAATTGAATGACTATTTCTTGACAATGAAAAAGTGTCAACTCTAAATCTGAGCGCGGCTTGATAGTTTGAGGATCTGGAAAAAATATTGACATTTTTTAATATGTTCTAATGTGATTACTTATGCGTGAGAAAGTTCTGATTGGAAAAGTTTGGGATTTTTGATACCAATCACTCCCTGCTTTTTATTTCGCTGGCGACCATATACGAGCCAAGCCGTTTGCACAGAGCCAATCACTTCATCAACTACTAATACATCAGGATTTTCTTCAGCAAAGCGCAACGCTGCGATACCGCTATCATATTTACCTGCCAACAAGTTTTTTCCCACAACAGGTTTAGCTGTCTCATAGATTAAAGTATCCCAGCGTTCTGTATTTACATAAGCTTGCGTCGCAGGCATTAGTCCTAGACTCCGGGGGTGTTTTGCATCAATACGAGTGAGTACTCCCATAGCACGAGTTGGACATAAGAAACTATCAATGACAAATACTTCCCGAAAGTATTTTTCTGTTAACTCATAAACTTTAGGATGAGCAGAGTTTTGGATGATAAAGTCAACTTTACCATCATGCAATAATTCTAGTGCTTCCAAAAGATCGTTGAATAGTTCGATTTTCGCATTTGGTGCTTCTTGAAACTCAATGTAAGATTCAGTTGCCAACTCATGGCAAGTACCAGCAGGCCCTAACGTTGCAAAAATTAATGGGTTGTTCATAACGGTCAGCCGTAAAGATGAATTAGATAATCTATCTGGGTAAAAATGACTATCAACTTGTCCACAAACTAGAGTAATTTCGAACTTGCTGAAATCAAATTTCCGAAATTTATGCAGCTATGTCCATACTTTTTTAGAGCTATCAACAACCTCTGCTTCTGTTCCCTGGATGTAAGATTGGTTAGGATCAAATTCTCCTTGAGTTGCCATCAACATAGCGTGAATTAATGCTTTCGCTTTCAGCATTGTTTCCTGAAATTCCATTTGGGGGTCAGATAGTGCTACAATGCCACCGCCAACGCCAATTGAGGTTTGCTCGGTCGTCAATACAGCAGTACGAATGACAATATTCAAATCAGCTGAACCATTCAATCCCAAAAAGCCGATCGCTCCTGAGTAAACTCCCCGCGCTTCTTGCTCTAATCGATCAATAATCTCCATCGTTCTCAGTTTGGGCGCACCTGTCATAGAACCACCGGGGAAGGCATTACGAATGCAGTCTATAGCGCTCATATCGGCGCGTAAATGACCGCGAATCGTCGTTACCAATTGATGCACCGTTGGGTATGTTTCCACATCCATCAATTTGGGAACATGGACAGTACCGACTGCACAAACCCGTCCTAGATCGTTACGAAGCAAATCCACAATCATCAGATTTTCCGCCCGATCTTTTTCGCTGTTTTGCAAGCGTTCACGCAGGATAAAATCTTCGTCGGGTGTCTTTCCTCGTGGCAGTGTCCCCTTGATGGGCTTTGTTTCTACCCAACCTTGGCGATCAATGCGTAGAAATCGCTCTGGGGATGAACAGGCGATCGCCACATCGCCGAAGCGCAAAAATGCAGAGTATGGAGCAGGATTTATCTGGCGTAATGTACGATAAAATGTCAATGGATCGGGAGTCGCATCTGTATAAATTTGGTTTGTCAAACAAACTTGATAGGTTTCTCCTTCGTGAATTTCCTGTAAACATTTCTTAATGTCATAAAGATAAGTCCTTTCTGACCGACTTAATCGGAAGATTACAGGTGTCTGTTTCTTTTCAGGCACCATAGGTGATAGGGGGGGGAGGTGGCTAATTTCCTGTCTGATCGATTCAAACCAACCTTCGGCTGAGGCTTTTTGTCCCTGCTGAATTAGGCACAGCAAATAAAGCGTTTGCTCCTCATGGTCAATTGCAATCATCCGATCGGCCAAGAGAAACATGGCATCGGGGAGGCTAGAGGGGTGGTTTAATGCAGACCCAAATTCTGCTTTTAATTCATAGCCAAAGTAACCCACAAACCCGCAGTTAAAATCGAAGGGTAAATTATCGGATGCACAACGGCGCTGTTCCAGTTCCCGCTTCAGATACTCAAAAATCCCCTCTGTCCTACGGGTGATGGTATTAGAATTTGCGATGGTGAGTTCTTGGGATATGGTCTGATAACGAATCAGCAGACTATTTTCCCCACTGCTATCTCCCATGAAGGAAAAGCGAGAAAGACCGGCTTCAACACGACTGCTGTCTAGCCAGAATGCATTTGCTGATTTTCCAAACAAATGCACAAACATCTGCTCGGTATCAGGACACAGATTCAACTGGCGCGTGCAAAGTTCAAATTTTTGCTGCTGTTTTTGGCAAGAATAATTTGAAGGCATTGGAGCAGTCCCGTTGTCTCCTGTCCAATAGTTCTTACTCAGATTTTTGCCTCGTTCTTGGGCAAATTTTAGAGTCATTTCTCTAAAATTCTCGAACAAGGTTTGTCCATATTGAGTGCAGATTGACTCTGGATGAAACTGCACACCCCATAGCGGCAAAGATCGATGGCGCATTCCCATCACAAGGTTGTCCTCCGTCCACGCTACTTTTTCCAAACAGTCCGGTAGGTCATCTGAAACGAGCAAGGAATGGTAGCGCACAACAGAGAAAGGAGAAGGAATTCCTTTAAACAAATCAGTCCCAGTGTGATAAATTTCACTCTCGCGACCATGCCGAACTTCAGGCGCATGAATAACTTTTCCTCCATACCCATAACCAAGTCCCTGATGCCCAAGGCAAACGCCTAGAAGTGGCACTTGTGCATTTTGAATCGCTTGACGACAGATGCCAAAATCTTTTAGGTTTTCTGGACGACCAGGACCTGGTGAAATCACGATGTTATCAAATTCCCACTGTTTCAGTTCATCCCATACAACTTGGTCGTTGCAAATCACAGTGGGATACTCTTCATTGACTTCTGCAATTAATTGGTAAAGATTAAAGGTATAAGAATCATAATTGTCAATAATCAGGGTTTTCACGTTGCAATCCTCTCAATTAACTTTTCAACAATCTCACCAAGTCTAGTGGTTGATAGGTCGTTCATAATCCTCATGTATGAACTGTATGTTTTAAGATTTCAATGTAATTCTGAAGCATTGAGCGAATATCTTTGCAACTAAAATACATGCGATCGTATTCCACACGTATGCTGACATTTCCTGACAATGACTCCATTGACACAGCAAAATTTAAAGGAAAGTTGAACTTGTCATGAGACCTTCTTTGGTGTACCTTTAAGCTAGTATGATCGGAAATATTTTTGGCATTATGGAAATGCACAAAATTAAACGTAGCGAAAAATAACTCCGCCCCAACACTAGGTTTTAACTGTTGGTCTGACAAAATTTGCAGAAGTGGATACCTAACATAAGGTTCGATATCAATTAGGGATTGCTGGACATTTTTAATTTGTACGGCTTTTTCTTCTGTAATTGATTGACAAAACGGAACAATATTCCAGAACAAACCCAAAGCACCGAACGGATCGGATAATCTTTCTGTCCTACCATTGGAGATGACTCCTACAGAAACTGTATTTTCTTCCATCACAGTACCAATGAGGTCAAGGTAGGTACTCAGGAAAATTGCTTTTGGTGAAACTTTCAATTTTCGACATAATTCACGTAAATCAGCAATGATTTCTGAGCCGAAGTTGTATTCTTCCGCAACAGCTTCTACCTGAACCTCTGAAGTGGTTAACGGCTTCAATGGTTTATATGTATAGTTTTTCAAGTGAAGCTTCCAGAAATTCGATGCGTCTAGTGAGCCAATTATCTCTTTCTCCAAAGCGACAAATTCCTTATGCACATTGGCTGACTTGGCTACCGTTATTTCTTCTCCTTTCTTGAGAGCCGAATAGAACTCGTACAGTTGGTTGAGAAATTCAATATTGCCCCAACCATCTATAATTGCATGATGAATTGACATGAAGAATTCAAATTTATTCTTGGCTTTCCGAAAAATCCAGAATCGAAAAAGTGGCTCATTGGAATTTTCAACGTTGAATAAATTCTGCCTATCTTGCTTTACGACCTCATCAATGTAATTTTCCTGCTCGTCCGATTTGATGTGGCTAATGTCTTGCTCATTGATGGAAAATCTCAGATTGTTTTTGACCACTTGAACCGCTGGTTTTCCATTCTGAATGATAAATACCGTTCTCAAAGCCGGATGTTTTTGTACGCTTATTTTTAGAGCCTTCTTAAAGGCACTCAAACAGAGGCTTTCATCATATATATCGTAGGATAGCTGGCAATGGTAAACCCCCATTTTTTGAGGGTCATTTGCGTAATGATGCAACATAAACTCTTGCATCTTAGCAAGAGGGTATGTCAACTCGGTATCATCAGGCAGTATCGCTTCTGGTAACTGGCAATGGACAATCAGTGCTTGCAACGCCTGAATATACTTATGTGCCAGATGGGAGATGGTTTCCCTGTGATGGACGTTTTCGCTGTAAATCCAATCCAGTTGTAACTGACCTTCTACAACGATGCCGTTAATATCTAGCAAATGACTGCGGTGTCCAATCTGACTGTGTTCTGAGCCAATTGATTCTTTTGCTATTTTAAATAGAGAAGTTTCTTCCATTCCCCAGTCAAATTGCCCTAGGTAGTTGAAACTTACTTCAGCCGTTGGAAGGGCTTGTAGTACCGAAGTAATTTCTGCATCCCCACTCAAATAGCGCAGCAAACCATAACCAATGCCTTGGTTGGGTATAGCACGGAGTTGTTCTTTGATAGAGCTTAAACTATCTCCTAGATTATCCGTTGCTTCCATCTGTAAAAGCACGGGGAAGATAGTGGTAAACCAACCAACTGTGCGCGATAAGTCCACATCTTCAAAAATATCTTCCCGCCCATGACCTTCGAGGTTGAGCAGCAGAGAGTTATTGCCAGTCCAATTACCTAAAACTTGCACCAGAGCAGTCAGCAGGACATCGTTAATCTGAGTTTTGTAAGCAGAAGGAACCTCCTGCAATAAAGCGCGGGTTTCTTCAGGTGAGAGCGACACTGATACTGTGCGGGCAGATGCTACAGTGTTATCCCTCGAAGGGTAATCCATTGGTATGCGATTAACGTGCTGACGTGATAGAGTTAGCCAATAAGCAAGCTCTGACTCCAAAGCTCCTGAGCGTGCGTACTGCGTTAGTCGTATAGCCCAGTATTTAAAAGATGTCGTCTTGGGGGGAAGCTGAATTCTTTCGCCTTTACTAAGTTGCTGGTAGCCTGTTTTCAAATCCTCTAACAAAATCCGCCAGGAAACGCCGTCCACTGCTAGGTGATGGATGACTATTAGCAGTCGGCTTGGTTTATCAGTACCCAGAGCAAAAAAGGCTACTTGCACCAGTGATCCAGAGGAGAGGTTCAAACTGGCTTGTAGGGTAGCAGCAGTGGTTTCGAGGGCAGCTTTTTGCTCTGCGTCTGGTATTGCCGATAGATCGTAAGAGGAAAAAGCAATGGTATCATTACTCAAGTCGTTGAACTGTTGCCAATTCGAGCCAGACTGCACAAAGCGTAAGCGTAGCGCATCGTGATGTACCAACAATTGTTGCACCACTTGCTGTAACAAGATGGGGTCGATCGCTTGTGGTGCTTCCAGTAGAAACGCTTGGTTGAAGTGGTTCGGTTCTGGTAGATTTTGTGCAAAAAACCAATGCTGGATGGGTGTCAGAGGTAATGTCCCACTCACCAAACCTTGTTCTGCTTTTCTCGTTTGAGCGGTACTTGCCACGACTGCCAATTCAGCAATCGTCTGACGTTCAAATATCTGTTTAGGAGTCAGTTGCAGTCCTGCTTGATTGGCTTTAGAAATAATCAGAATACTCAGAATAGAATCTCCGCCTAGTTCAAAGAAGTTGTCGTGGATGCTAATTTGTTGGAGGTGGAAAACCTCGCACCAGATTTGAGCTAGTATTTCTTCCAACTCTGTGCGGGGTGCTACTAGGGATGCTGCTAGTTCTTCATGTGCTGTCTGAGGTACTGGTAGCGCCCGACGATCTACCTTGCCATTGGGGGTAAGCGGCAGAGCATCCAACATCACGAACGCTCCTGGTATCATGTAATCGGGTAGTTTTTCCTTGAGAAAACCGCGCAACTCACTGGTGGTGGGAGCGTTAGACTGGTTAGGGACAATGTAGGCAGCCAGGTATTTACGACCTGGAATGTCTTCTCGCGCCACGACCACAGTTTCTTGTACTGTAGGGTGCTGGGCGATCGCTGCTTCAACCTCCCCCAGTTCAATGCGGAAGCCGCGTATTTTTACTTGGTTGTCAATTCGACCGAGGAACTGGATATTGCCATCGCTTAGGTAGCGAACCTTATCACCAGTTTTATACAGGCGATCGCCCGGTTTATTGCTATAGGGGTTGGGGATAAACTTCTCCTCGGTCAGTTCAGGACGGTTGAGGTAGCCGCGTGCTAATCCTGCTCCGCCAAGGTACAATTCTCCTGGTACACCAATCGGTACAAGTTGTAAGTTTTGGTCTAGCAAATAGATTTGCGTATTGGAAATTGCCCGACCAATGGGGATAGTTGTAGCTGTATTTGGTAAGTCCTCTACCAAGTACCAAGAAGAAAAAGTAGTATTTTCTGTTGGTCCATAAACATGGAGCAGGTGCTGGGGAGCGCCTTTATCTAGTATCTCTTGCACCCATTTGGGGTCAACCGCTTCACCACCAAATAGTAGATATCTTAAAGAACTAAATGCTTGTGGTACAAAACTAGCTAACTGATTAAATAAAGCTGTGGTTAAAAATAAAACACTGATTTTGTAGTAGCCTATATTTGCAGCAAATTCTTTCGGGATCAGCAATGCAGATTTAGTGATAATAACCAGCTTGGCTCCGTGAAGCAATGCTCCCCAAATTTCAAAGGTCGCAGCATCAAAAGCAATATTTGCAGCTTGAGCAACGTGGTCATCAGGTGTTAACTGTATGTAGTTGGTGTTTAAGATGAGTCGATTTACAGCCTGATGAGTTACGGCTACTCCCTTGGGTGTTCCTGTAGAACCGGATGTGTAAATCACATAGGATAGGTTTTCAGAACTGACTGTGCTGTTGAGATTATCTTGATTTGTTAGGGTTTTGCTCTGCCAGTTGGTGTCTAAGCAGACGATACGTGCCTGATGTTGAGGAAGAGACTCTACTAATTTCTCTTGAGTCAACAGCACTTTCACCTGAGTGTCTGCAAGCATAAAGCTTAAACGTTCTTGGGGATATTCTGGGTCAATTGGCAGATATGCACCACCCGCCTTGAGAATTGCCAACAATCCCACGACCATTTCTACAGAACGTTCCACACACAACCCAACCAGCACATCTGCTCCCACACCCAAAGACTGCAAGTAGTGCGCTAACTGGTTAGCTCGATAATTCAACTCACCATAAGTCATCTGTTGATTTTCAAAAACGACCGCTACCGCCTCCGGGTTGCGCTCGACCTGCTCCTCAAACAACTGATGGATACACTTATCACAGGGATAATCTACCTGTGTATCATTCCACTCAACTAACAATTGATGTGCTGCAACTTCTGTCAGCAGAGGTAATTGAGAAATAGATTGCTGCGGATTTGCTACAATTCCCGCAAGCAAAGTCTGGAAATTTCCTGCCATGCGAGCGATCGTCGAATCATCAAACAGGTCGCTGTTGTATTCCCATTCGGCGATCAATCCAGAAGAACAATTAATTGAGAGAGCCAAATCGAACTTTGCTGTTCCTGTTTCTATAGGAAATGAACTTACAGTTATCTCAGGCAAATCCAAAGATGGTATGGGAACATTCTGGAGATCGAACATGACCTGAAACAGAGGCAAGTGACTTAAGGAACGCTCAGGTTGTAAGGCATCTACCAATTTCTCAAAGGGCAGGTCTTGATGAGCATAAGCTTGCAGTGCTACTTCCCGCACCCTAATCAGCAACTGCTCAAAACTGGGGTCGCCTGACAAATCAGTACGCAGCACTAAAGTATTGACAAAAAGACCAATTATCCCTTCTATTTCCGGTCGATTGCGACCAGCAATAGGCGTACCCACTAGGATGTCCTTTTCCCCTGTATAGCGATAAAGCAAGGTAACAAATGCTGCAAAATATGCCATGAACGGGGTGACTGCCGCACGCTTGCTAAGATTGGCAAGAGCCTCACCTAACTCCAGAGAAAGTGTAAATTGTTGATGTCCTCCCCGGTTTGTTTGAATGGCGGGTCTTGGTCTGTCGGTTGGAAGTTCTAGTAAGGTGGGAGCGCCCTCAAGTTGTTGTTTCCAGTAGGATAGCTGCTCTGCAAGCACCTCTTTTTCCAACCACCGTCGCTGCCACACAGCAAAGTCAGCATACTGTATGGGTAATTCAGGTAAAACTGTAGGTTTGTCCGTCCAGAATGCATTGTAGAGTGTTGCTAACTCTTGGACGAATACACCCGTTGACCAACCATCAAAAATAATATGGTGTGCTGTTAGTAAAAAGACATATTCTCTTGAGCCAAGTTGAAACAGAGTAGGACGTATTAAAGTTTCTCGCTCTAGGTTAAATGGTTGCCCTGCTTTATTTGTAACTAATCGTTGCATCTCGACTTCTCGCTCCCCTTGAGGTAGATGAAGCAAGTCCACGATTTCCAGTGGCAAAGAAACAGTTGCAGCAATAACCTGAACAGGTTGTTCCTCTTGTGTTACAAAGTTTGTGCGTAATGCTTCATGTCGTCGGATAATTTCGTTAAGGCTTGACTGTAGCGCAGCTACGTTAAGTTGACCGCTAAAACGCCAGACGATGGGGATGTTATAAAATCCACTATTGGGCTGTAATTTGTCAAGGAACCACAATCTAGCTTGTGCAAAGGAGAGCGGGAGGTTTCCTGTCCTGCTAACTGGCTCAATTGCATAAACAACGTCCTTGTGGAGAAATGCCAGAATCTCTGGTTTGCGTTCAGCTATCTGAGCCTGGAGTTGCGGTGTCAAAATTCCCTTGGGGGCTTTGCATCGTAGCCGCTCACCATCAAGAAAAAGTTTCACATCTAAACTACGTAGATGAGACAGAAAACTGTATATATTATTCATAGTTCAATCTCATCATACTCGCCATCATATATATCAAAAGAATCCTGTACTTCTTGCACTGTCCCCCGGATTATCTCACAACACTCGGCAAAACTAGCTATGGTTGGTGCTTCAAATAAGGTACGCACGGACACATCCATTTGGAAGACTTGACGTAGTCGAGATATGATTTGGGTGGCAATCAGGGAATGACCACCGATTTCAAAAAAGTTATCGTGGATACCTATATTTTCTAAATGAAGCACCTCTTGCCACACAGCAGCAATGCTTCGTTCCACCTGAGTGTGGGGTGCTACGTAATTTGCTTCTACGTCAAGTCTAGTTTGGTCAGGTTTCGGTAGTCCACGCCGATCGACCTTGCCATTAGGGGTAAGGGGCAGGGCATCCAAAATCACAAAGGCAGATGGTACCATGTAGTCTGGTAACTTCTGTTTGAGGAAGGAGCGCAATTGACTTTTGATTTGGGACTTTTCGCGAGTCACAACATAAGCAACTAAGCGTTTGTTTCCCGGAATATCATCACAATCAATCACCACTGCTTCTGATACTTGCGGATGTTTTACCAACACAGTTTCGATTTCCCCTAGTTCGATGCGAAAACCCCGCACCTTAACTTGATTGTCAATTCGTCCCAAAAACTCGATGTTCCCATCGGGTAAATAACGCACCAAGTCTCCTGTTTTATAGAGACGTTCTGATTTGTTAAAGGGATGAGGAATAAATTTCGCATCTGTTAAATCTGGGCGTTTGAGATAACCTCTGGCTAAACCTACACCACCAATATGCAGTTCCCCTGGTACACCAATGGGAACGGGTTGCAAATAAGCATCGAGGATGTATATTTGCACATTATCAAAAGCAGTGCCAATCAGTTGTCGTGGTTGTATATCTTCTATAACTAACTGCGATAAGTCGTACACCGTCGATAATACCGTTGCTTCTGTCGGTCCGTAACCGTTCATCAACATCGGCGGTTGTGGTAAATTCTGGAGACGCGATCGCTCGTCCATACACTTTTGCCACAGTTTCAATTTTTCTGGCAACCATTTTTCTCCCCCAGTAGACAACAGTCTCACTGATGGAGGTAGAGTCTGATTTGTGATTGCTAATTCCGAGGTTAACTGCTGCCAGTAGGCTGTTCCCACCATTAATACGGTCAGTTTCCATTCCCAGCATTTCTGCACAAATGTGGAAACAGAACTCAACATCTCGCTGGTACGCAATACTAGGGTTGCACCACAGGTTAGACAGGGATAAATTTCTTCGGCGGCGGCATCAAAACTGATGGTTGCTGCTTGCAGAACGCGATCGCTATTGCTCATCCCATACTTATCTGCTACTGATAAAGTGAAGTTTACCAATGACCCATGTTCGATCATCACCCCTTTCGGTTTTCCTGTAGACCCGGAAGTATAAATTACATAAGCTAAATTATCGGGTTTGACCTGAGTTTGTGGGTTGTTCTGGCGATGAGTGGCGATCAACTTCCAGTCAAAATCTAAGCAGATAACTTTTGCTGGAGTGTTTGGCAATGAGTTGACTAACTGCTGTTGAGTTAACAATACTTGTGCTTGAGAATCACTGAGCATATAAGCCAGGCGATCCGCAGGATAGGCTGGGTCTAGAGGTACATAAGCGCCACCTGCTTTGAGTATTGCCAGTAATCCGATCAGCATTAATGGCGATCGCTCTACACAAATCCCCACCAAAACTTCTGGTTTCACACCCAGTTTTTGCAGGTAGTGTGCCAGCTGATTTGCACGTTCATTTAACTCCTGGTAAGTCAGTTGTTCATCTTCATACACCACCGCCATAGAGCCGGGCGTTTTTCTTACCTGCTCTTCAAACAATTGATGGATACACTTATCCTGGGGATACTCTTTTGTGGTGTTGTTCCACTCCACCAACAACTGGTGTCGTTCTGCTTGGGTTAACAATGCTAAGATTGAAATATTTTGTTCTGGATTGGTTAAGATGCTTAAGAGCAAAGTTTGATAATTTTCTGCTATTCGTTCTACAGTGGCAGCATCAAACAGGTCAGTGTTGTATTGCCAGCAAAAATGAAACTCACTACCAGTTTCAATAATCGCCAAATCTAGGTCAAACGCTGCTCCTCGTTGATGTCCTTCTATCAGGTATGGCAACATCACTAGAGATGATTTTTGGGCATTCTCGTACCAGCGATGCTTTTGCCAAGTTAGGGAAACTTGAAACAGAGGAGGACGGCTAGGATCTCTATCAGGCGAAAGCTCTTTTACTAATAAGGGAAAAGGATAATCTTGATGCTCCTTAGCCTCGGAAACTGTGCGACGTACTTGAGCGAGAAATTCTTTGAAGGTGGGATTTCCCTCCAGATTTGCACGCAAAACGACAGGATCTGTAAAGTAGCCGACAATTCCTTCAAACTCCTCTCGACCCGATCGACCCGCCACCGGACAGCCAACTAGGATGTCTTCTTGACCCGATAAGCGGTAAAACAGTACGAAGAAGGCAGCGAGGAAAATTCTATAAAGGCTGGTTTTTTCAGATTCTGACAACTTTCTCAGCCTTTGGAGCAATTCTTCATCTAACTTAATTGTGTGTGTTGCTCCACAATAAGTCTGCACGCTTGGTCGCAGTTTATCTACAGGCATATCTAAAAGCGGCAACTCACCCCCTAATTGTTTATGCCAGTATGCCGAGAGTTGCTCACGTGAAGAACTTGTCAATATCTCAGTCTGCCAACGCACATAATCTGTGTATGACAGCTTTGGAAGCGAGAGGATATTATCTGTTTGGGAATTGGAAATAAAAGAATTTTCAACAACCTGTAAAGAAGCTTGAGGTAATGTTTTTACTTGGGCGGCATATAAAACCTGGAGTTCATCCAATAATATGTCAAAAGACCACATATCCCCAGCAATGTGGTGCATGGCGAGCAATTGGATGTGTTCTTCTGGCGATCGTGTAAACAGATGTACCCGCAGCACTGGACCTGTTTCCAAGTTGTAGGGACGGTCAGCTTCTGCCAGAATTTGCTTCTTCAAGTAGTCTAAGTTCCATGAAGTTGCATCTGTTACCTTAACATCTACTTCTTGGTATGGATGAACTACTTGAACAGGTTGATCTTGATGCTGTGTATAGGTAGTTCGCAAGATAGGATGACGTTCTACAATATGAAGCCACGCTCGATGCCATGCCCGCAAGTCTAACTCTGAGATGATCCCTACTGTCGTATAGATATTGTAAGCGATGCTCTGGGGTGCTATCTGGTAGAGAAACCACATCGCTTGTTGACCGTAAGAGAGGGGAAATGATTTCGCGTCCCCTGTAACTTGTGGCTGATTTTTCAAAGAAGAATTGCTCGGCATTGCTAATTTTTAATCCAAACTTTGTTATCTGTGACTTTAAGTGCGGGCGCTCATTTTTTCTTATGCTATCTGTCAAAAGTCTTATTTAAATTACTGAAGCAATACTCTAGAAAACAGATTCAATTAATATTATTTCATTCCTATTTTTTTGTTTTTACTTATTCATGATATCGAGGTTAATTATGAGGTTCGATTATAAAGAAAAGACGCACGATCAAAAATTATTTTTGTCAAACCAAAAATTTCTTTTTATTGTATTCTATTAAGAACTTTAAAGACCAGTAATATTTATTTGTATTACTTCTAAAGTAGCGACACATTACTGTTCTATCGTTTCAATAATAACAGGTTTATGAAATATAATTTTATCAAGCAGTTGCATAATCAATTTTCAACATACGCGAGTTACAAGCCGGATTGCAGTTGTAATTTTAGAGACAAAACATTAGTTATTAAATGAATTATCATCTTGACCTCCCTGCAAATTTTCGACCATTATCTGTTCGCGGGTTTCTTCAAAAATCAGAGGCAAGGAGCGATTTGCTTCTAAAGCCGGGAGGGAAACACCACTATCATCAAGCTCATTACCAAATGTGCTAGGTAACTTTATCATAAACATCAGCATTCTGATTGCATAAAATAAAGATAGACTTAACCACAAGACATGGTTAGCCGAAAACTTAATGGCAGCAAAATCCGTAGGCGCAAACCCCACGGCAAGAGCAATTAAGCTAACATTGCGGAGGGTATGTCCTTGTGCTAAACCCAAGAAATATCCTTCCAGCGAGAAACCTATTGAACTAAGTATCAGGACAGGTAGCAACCAGGGGATAAAAGTATCTATGTTAGAGGTGACTTCGGTGTGGTTAGTGAACAACCTAAAAACAGTATCGGGAAATAGCACACACACTCCGCCGAAAAACAGTCCTACCACCAGAGCCGTTAAAACAGAAACACCAACCAGGGGTGCTAACTGTTGTAAATTTCCTTTTCCTTTAAAGTTTCCGACCAAAGTTTCTGTACCAAATCCCAATCCATCTACAAAATATGTATTCAAACTGACTATCTGCCACAGCAAGGCATTTTGAGCATAAATCAATGTCCCCATCTGTACTCCTTGATAGCTAAATATTAAGGAGATAAACAGAAGAACTAAATTGCTGATAAATATGTTTATATTGAGGGTCAAGTTAGATTTTATAGCTGAGATGTCCCATATTTTGCCAGCTACTGCTCGTACCTCAATCCACTGGATTTCTGTGCAAAAAAAGATCAATCCCACCAACAGCGATAGATATTGGCTTGTTGCAGAAGAAACTCCTGCCCCTGTACTTTCCCATCCCAGGTGGATAATAAACAGGTAGTCAAGTGCGATTTTTACCCCATTGCCAACGACTGACACCAGCACAACTAAGCCACTTTTTTCCCGCCCTAAGAACCAACCTATCATGACAAAATTGAGCAAAACCGCAGGTGCTGCCCAAATTTGGGTGTTGAAATAGGCAAGACCTGAAGATTTGATCTCTGGGGTAACATTTAGTAAGGCAAACCCAAGCTCTCCCAAAGGGTACTGCAAGAGTATGAGTGCAATCCCCAGCACCAGAGCAATTAAACCATTACGCAGTCCCACCAACAATACACCTTCTCGGTCATCTCGCCCCACTGCTTGCGCTGTTACTCCAGTCGTTCCCATTCGTAAAAAGAGTAAAACAAAGTAGAGAAAGTTAAGCAAGTTGCCAGCGAGGGTGACTCCAGCAAAGTGGTGAATTTCTTCAAGATGACCTAAGAAGATGACACTGACCAAATTAGCCAGTGGTACCATAATATTCGATAGGACGTTAGCAAGAGCTAGGTGAAAATAACGTGGTATAAATTCATACTCGCTTGCAAATCTTATGTTCATTGTTTTTCCACCCTGTAGCTTAAGTTAAGCTAAAATTGCCTCCAAAGCCAAATGTTATTAATTTTGCTCATTAGGTGGAGATGATTCTGCCTTCTCGGACTGTTGTTCAGGAGCTTGTTGTTGTAGTTGGTTGAGATGAATATTATTAACTTGAACAATAAAATATTCTAATGCTTGGCTTGCTTTTTGTTGCTGTTGAGTTTCATCGGATACATCATAACAACGGTAAGAAGGAGTCACGCCCAATATAAACTTCTCTTGTTCTGCTTCCAACAACTCAACTGCTGTATTAGCAGCAATCGAATTCTTCTGAAAAGGAAAAGAGGTAACTATACTAGCGACTATAGAGGCAATAGCTGGGCAGAGAACAGGTAGCCACTTGAGCCAAGCTTGTCCTGCTTCTAATTTGTCTACCAAAACTAAAATTGGTGTGACTCCTGATAAAATAACTGTTGCTATTTGCAGCCCATAATAAAGGTTCCTGGCTGAACTCCGAACTTTTTTATAATCATCAATTAAATCTTGACAGTACTGTAAAGCTTTTCCTCTTGTCAAAGCTGCTGTATCTTTATTCCAAGAATTATTATTTACTAGATAAGTATACAGTTGAGCTTTTCTAGTAATCTCAAACTGATTAATAGATTTCTTAGCATCCTGAATTAATTGTCTGTTAACAAGTAGCAAAAAAAACGAAAAACTTAAGGATATTGCTCCAGATATTACAAGTGTTTTATCTGATGGATAAAAAATAAGAACAATCACAGCAGAAAAAAAGGCTGCTAGCAATAAATATTCAATTACTTTAAAAGTAAACAGTTTTTTTTGGAATGATTCATCTGATAAATTTTCACCAATAATTAAAGTTTGTTTTTCCTCTTTCTGTTCCAAATTAGCTATTTCTGAAGTAGTCATATTATTTTCCTAATATCAATTAAATGTACTAACTCTGCTGGGTACATTTGCTTCTATTTTCTAAGCGAGTAAAAGAGTTACTTTTACTCACCTCAACTGTGAGATAAATTCAGAATAATTTGTACAAAGCTATACAAGTTTTACTTGATAGCTTCTTCAATATTTGCTCCTTTGAGTTTAGCTCCCTCTAAATTAGAACCCTTGAGTTTAGCATCTTGAAGATTAGCTCCATATAAAACTGCTCCTTCCAGATTGGCTTTCTGTAAATAAGCTCCTGTTAAATCAGCCTTTTATAAATAAGCTCCTAAAAGATTAGCTTCCGAAAGGCTAGCTCCTGAAAGATCAGCTTTCCTTAAGACTTTTTAGACTCACATATCTTCTTAGAATTATGGTCAAGATGCAAGGAAAGTTAAGACAGTTAAGACAGTTAAGCAAACATTTAAATAAACTTTATATAACAGCTTAACGGCTTTACGTAAAACTCATAATGCCTTGCTTAGTATAAAAGTCTCTCTATATAGGTCATAACAAATTGGCACCCTTATAAAGCTCTAAGCTACCCTTAATAAGGATTACAAGCTTTTAAAGCTCTTAAATAGGGTCGAGATGGGTCAGGCAATTGTTCTTGATCCAGTGTCACGGAAGCGATCGCTCGATAGAATTGCCATGTTGGACAATTCTCCTTCACCTTCCCTCAGCGAAGTAGCCAGATGTCATCATATTGGTTTAGCTACTTTCTACCTCTATTGCCCAGACCTTTGCCAAATTATTGTTGAGCGATACAAACATTACCGTTTATTGCGTCGCTTGGAAGTGATTCAACAAGGTTGTTTAGAAGTTCAACACATTGTTCCACAACTTTATGCTCAGGGTATTAATCCTACACTTAAAAATATTCGTCAGTTTATGGCTAAACCCTCTGCCTTATGGAAAAAGGAAGTTGTGGATGCTTTCTGGGAAGCTCGACGTTCAGTTGAAAATGCTTAAAGCCAGTCTGAATCAGGGTTCGGCACGCTTATCCTTTAATTTCCGGCAATCTTTTCCTTTAAGTCACACTCATTTCACCCCATAATCACGCCCCGAATTTCGCAAAATCTTGTTTTCAACAACAATCATGAATCCAGATAATTTTCCATCTGGTAGCTTAAACTTTTGTAACGTCCTGATTCTTTCAGTATCACTAATTAAGTTGATAGTTTCTAATGCTAGTGGAAAACCTGCTATCTTATCTGAGACTCTAATGATGATAATATTATCAGCATATTCCTCTACCATCATCTGAAAATTGCAATAAGGATAATCGGGACTTTCAAAAAGTACCTTACCTGCCCCCACAATCTTGCCAAAAAAACTTATGTTAACAATTTTACCATCAGGATATTTATTCTGATTAGTTTGTACCCATTGATTATTAACAATATTTTGATTTAAAAGTGATGTGAATCTCTCAATTTCATTACCATCTTCATCTAGGCGAATCCAGTTCCCTTCCCAAGTGCCTACAAATCTTGGCAAAACTTTAAAATTTTCTAATTTAATTTGAATATTTGGGTCAAAACCAGGCAAATTTGTCATTGATTTATTCATGATTTTTAGACAAACTTCACTTTGTCAGCAAATAAATAGAATTTTCAATTCAAAGTATTCATAAATACTCTTGATATTATATAGCATTTCTCTTAAAGTTCTTTAACTTTTGCATACTAGCTGCTGCTAATTTTTGTTCTTCTCCAATCTGTTTTTGTCCATCTGCTTGAGTCAGTTTTTCGGTGAGCGCATCTAGACTGATATCGCGCTGTTTTATGACAGTGCGGAAAATGGTTTCCAATTGCTGCATCCAGTGCCAAATTGTAGAGGCACTATAAATATCTGCGTTGTAATTACACTTCAATGATAGTTTCCCGTCGATCTCAACCATATTCCAAGTTAGTTCCCGCCGAGCAATGCCAAGATAATTTGTCAAGCCCTCAACTTTCAGCCCCCAAAATTTTAATGCAACGCCAAATTTATCCATACCAACTAATGTTGTAATCAGAGGCGGTCGGCTGGGATCGCGCTTAATATTCAGTTCTTTAAGCAATTGGCTAATCGGATAATTTTGATGCTCGTAGCCATGTAAAAATACCTTTTTAATAGTATTCAGATAGTCACTAAAACTTTTGTTTTTCACTGCAAAGCGTAATGGCAATACATTAGCACAATAACCAACTAGGTCTTTATCTCCTACAGAAGATTGTCCAGCAGTAGGAACACCAATTACGATATCATCTTGACCAGATAAGTGATGTAATAACAAATTTAAGACAGCAATTAAGGTCATAAACAAGGTACATCCATGCTGATTGCTGAAGCTTTTTAACTCACGCAAACATTCAGCATCAACGAGCATCGTTTGTTCAACCCCAGCATAAGTTTGTATTAGGGGACGTGGATAATCTGTTGGCAACTCTAAGACGGGAATTGAATCAGCAAATTGTCCTAACCAGTAAGATTTATCTGCTAGCATTTTCTCAGTTTGGCTTTGCTGTTCTTGCCAGTTTATGTATTGCCGGAATTGCATTGGTTCTTCCAGTTCATCTGGAATATTCTGACATTCTGCTGAATATATCGCGCCCAAATCCTTGAATATGACATCAATTGACCAGCCATCAATAATAATGTGATGAACTGTCAGCACCAATAGATGCAGTTGTGACTCTAGCTTGAGGATATGGATGCGTAACAGAGGCCCAACACTAAAGTCGAAAGGTTTGCGTCCCTCTTTTTCTAGCCACTTAGCGACTTGAACCTTGCAGGTACTACTATCCCAATTTGAGAAATCAATTATCGGAATATCGATTTTCACAGAGGGTAATATCTGCTGACAATTACTTTGAGTGCTGATAATAGTTCGTAAAGCTTCATGGCGATTGACAACTTTTTGCACCGCCTGGTACATTGCCTCTAAGTCAAGTGACCCCTGTAATTGCAGACTTACAGATTCGTTGTAGGCAATTGAACCTTCTTCACTCATCTGCGCCAACACCCAGAGTTGTTTTTGAGCCTCAGTCAGGGGGATTTTTTGTGCTGCTTCAGTCACAATTACAGACTGTTGGGGTAGAACTGCAAACATCTGTGAGGCAGCAGCAGGAATAGTCACTACTTCTCTAAATCCGCTCTCCTCTAATAAGGTTTGCCATTGGGAAGCATCAAGCAATGGGTAAGATGGTCGCAAATTGGAATCGCCAAATTTCCACCACCCCTGAGTTAATCCAAATATTAAATCCAGCCAACGCTGGCGAGTTGTCCCTTCCATCAGCACTAGCAGTCCCCCTGGAACCAATAACTGCAACACCTGCTTCAGGGAATTATGCAAATCTGCGGTGGCGTGCAACACATTAGCCGCCACAATGATATCGTATTGATGAGAACCAAAACCTTGAGCTTCAAGCTCTTGTTCGATGTCTAATATTTCATAACCTACAAATGGATAATCGCCAAATTTCTGCCTAGCTTTGGCAAGGAATAAGGGGGACAAATCGGTAAATAGATATTTTGTTTGTCGATCGGGCAGATGAGGCAGGATATGGGCTGTTGTTCCCCCAGTCCCAGCGCCAATTTCGAGAATTTTTACGTTACTACCCTTGGGCAGATTTTCCAGTGCGATCGCAATTGTTTTTTGTACCAGAGCGTTCATGATTCGTGCTACGGGTGAATCCTGATACAGCTTGGTTAAACTTGTTGAGTCGCCATTGGGGAATAATAACTCTAATGGGTGACGTTTTCCTTGTAACACCTGTGCTAATTCTTGTGCGCAACGCTGTAGCAAAGATAACTCTGCTTCTAAAGCTGGGTACTCACTTAAAATTTCCCTGGTCTGAAAATGTTGAATTTTTGGGACTCGCATTACTTCCCAGCGATCGCTAACTTGACGCAGTATTCCTTCTTCTGCCAATATCTCTAGCAGGCGACCTAGTAATCGTTGGTGTTGGTTAACCACACCCAACTGTTGAGCGATCGCTACCAATGTAAACTTCTCGCCTGGGTGAAACTCCCAATCCATTTTCTGGAAGGCTTTGAGGATATAAGTCAGGCTTAAAGCTTCTAGTTTAGTTAATCCTTGTTGATAAGCTTCTAAGTCTTCCTGGACAATTATTTGTTGGAATTGGGGTGTGAGGCGATCGCTAATTTCTCTTGGGCTTGGCAAGTAAAGTGGTACTTTCTTTGATGGCGTGACAGATAGTTCATTTGCTGGCGGCTTACTCCCACCTTTGGGGAAAAAACCTCCTTGTCGCAGTTCCTTGATACTATCCTTGACTGCCTGAATGATGTTATCGATATCTGCATTGGTATGTGCAGTCGAGAGAAAACAGTTACGCCCTTCCCAAATGTAAATGCCTTTTTCTAGTAAATGATAAAACAGCAAGTCTATATTTTCTGAGGAAGCGAAGCGAAATAGGGAGCCAAAATGGACTAACTCTATCGGTACATTCTCCACTTGAAAGTAAGCATTCAGGGTTGCCGCTAACTCAGAGGTATTATGGTTTAATTGCCGTTGCAGGGCAAAACCTTCTTGCTTGAGATGTTGCAATACCGCCCGTGCTGCCGCCATTCCCAGATGATTTTTGTTAAAGGTTCCAGCGAAAAAAGTCTTTTGTGCTTGAGGATAGGAGGCATCACCGTAGTTCCATATCCCGCCGTCAATGCCATTCATGTAATCCCTCTTACCAGCTATGACTCCCATCGGTAGTCCGCCGCCGATAATTTTGCCATAGATTACCAGATCCGCTTCAATCCCACAGTAAGCCTGAAAGCCTCCTGGATGGATGCGGAAACCTGTAATTACTTCATCGAAAATTAGGGCAATTCCCTCAACTTGTGTCAATTGCCTCAACTGCTGTAAAAACCCTTGGGGTTGTAAATGAGGATGGCGACTCTGCACTGGTTCAACCAATACAGCCGCTAATTCGTCAGCATGAGTCTGCAAAATATCCAGGGATTGGGGATTGCCGTAATCCAGTACCAGCACATCGGCAACTGCATAAGGTGAGATACCTACAGTCATTGGTACAGTATTCGTCTCACCTTGGACTGCCCTAGCTAACACGCCATCGAAATGACCATGATAAGAACCAGTAAATAGAGCAATCTTATTCCGGCCAGTCGTTGTCCGTGCCAACCGCAGCGCTGTCATCACCGCTTCTGTACCTGTATTACAGAAAGTGACTCGCTCCATATTAGTTAGTTCACAGATTAACCCAGCTACCTCTGTTGCCAGATTGGACTGAGGCCCTAGTTGTATTCCTTGGTGAATCTGTTCTGTCAAGGCTTGAGTTACAAATGGTGCGTCATGACCAAACAGCAACACCCCAAATCCCATTGAGATGTCGATATACTCGTTACCATCAATATCCCAAAATTTTGCACCCTTTGCTCGTTCTCCAATAATCGGATAAACCATTTCCTTGATGGAAGGGCGAAATCCAGCCACAGCCCTACTGTCAGCCAGAACAGAACGGCTGATTTCGGCTCGTCGCTTAGATTGTTGCGTCCGTTTGGTATAGCGGGCAATCAGTGCTTGTAAATGGCGCTGTTGTTGTGGGTTAAGCTCCCTAATTTGAGTTTCTGAAACTAGCTGCTGATTTGGTTTGCCGTTCTGGTAAGAATTAACAGTAGGTGCAGTTGCTTGCTGTGGGGATAAAAAATCTCCATTTGAGGATGATGATACCTGCGCTTGATTACTTCCCTTACCCTGTAATAGTTCTAGCTGCTGAGACATTAGCTGAGACATCACTTGAAGTTGCTGTGACATAATTCGCTCTAATGCTGACTCAGACAAAGTTTCTGGCGAATTGGGAATTACTGGATTCGCAATTTGTGGGGTTAATTGCTCTAGCTGTGTAGGCTGAAACTTTGATTCAGGGGAAGGTACATTCTGAGCAATGTAAGTTGCTAACGCCTCAATGGTTCTATATTCTTCAAATAGTTGGCTAATAGATATCTTGATGCCATAAGTGTTTTCAATTGCTGCGATCGCATCAATGAGGATCAGCGAATCAGCCCCCATTTCCAAAAAAGGTGTATAAATATCTACTTTATTAGGAGCTAATTGCAGTAATTTACTGATTATAGAACCCAATGTTACTAAAATCTGCTGTGGTGGTTTGGTGTCAGAAATTGCATCTGTCTGAAACTGGGATACCTTGGCATCTAATTTCTGTTCATCCATGACTTGAGTTGGATCTTGAATCCAGTAACGTTGACGTTGGAAGGGATAGGTAGGAAGCGATCGCTTATTTCTGGAATAATCTCGATCGAATCCCCTCCAGTTAATATCTACCCCTTGCACGTACAGAGCAGATAAGCTCGAAAGCAACACTTGCCAATCCTCTTGTCTTGGGGCTAGGGAAGGGAGCCAGGTTGCAAGACTTTGATGGCATTTTTGGCCCATTCTGGAGAGGATGGGCTTGGAACCGATTTCTAAAAATAAGTTATAGCCTTGAGCAAATAAACTATTTATCCCCGCCATGAATTTTACTGGCTCTCTGGTATGCTGTCGCCAATAATTGGCATTAGGGATATATTCAGAGGGCAGCATTTCGCCCGTTAAATTAGAAATTAGGGGTAGGCGTGGAGTTTGAAACTTTACTTGGCTGGCCTCGGTTTCAAAGGTATCCAGCATTGGTGCAATAAGTGGGGAATGAAAGGCATGAGAAACTCGCAACTGTTGAGTTTTGATTCCTTGGGCTTCCCAGGCGGCAACCAGTGCCCTGACTGGCGATCGCAGACCGGAAATGACAATACTCTCAAGTCCATTAATCGCGGCAATGGCAACTTCTGAGGAGTATGGTTGAATTGCCGCTTGTACCTGACTTTCAGAGGCAAATACAGCGACCATTTCACCAGTTTGGGGCAATGACTGCATCAAACTAGCTCTTTTTGCCACTAGCTTTAGACCTTCTTCCAGGCTAAATACCCCCGCTACACAAGCAGCGACATATTCACCCAAACTATGACCAATTACGACGTGGGGGATAACACCCCAAGACTGCCATAATTCGGCGAGGGCATATTCTAGGGCAAATAAAGCGGGTTGGGTGTAGGCAGTTTCGTCTAAAAGTGAACTTTCAGCGTCGGTTGCATAGAGGATTTCCAGCAACGGCTTGTCCAAATAGGGACGGAGAATTTCATCGCAACGTTCGAGGGTTTTGCGGAAGCTGGGCTGGGTTTCGTAAAGTTGACGACCCATGTCTACGTATTGTGACCCCTGTCCGGTGAATAAAAAGGCTATTTTCAAGGACTGGCGGCTGGCAACCTTACCAGCTAATATTCCAGTCATTGTCTGATTCCCAGTTAAATTACTGAGGCGATCGCCTAACTGTTTGCTTGATTGCGCGACAATTGCCAATCGATGGGCAAAATGCGATCGCCCCGTGTTGGCACTAAAGCAGACATCTGCCAAAGATACATTAGCATCAGCCGCGAAGAAATCAGCATAACGTTGCGCCAATTCCTGCAAAGCCGCCTTATTCTTAGCCGATAGAGTCAGAAGATGCAGCGATCGCTCAACTTGAAAAATCCCCCCTACTCCCCTGCCCCCTTCAGGCGCTGCTTCTAAAATCAGATGAGAATTAGTACCACCAAAACTAAACCCGCTCACACCAGCCAAAAGGCGATCGCTAGGCCAAGGTTGACATTCCCCAGGAATAAAAAACGGTGTTCCATCTAAACCCAGATGGGGATTTAACTGTTGCAAGTGGAGGTGGGGGGGAATTTTCTTGTGTTGTAGCGATAACACCACCTTAATTAAACCTGCTACCCCGGCTGCTGGTTCTAAATGACCAATATTTGTTTTCACCGAGCCAATTCCACAGCGTTGTTCAGGGGAACGCCCCGACATCAATACTGCTTTTAACGCTCTAATCTCAATTGGATCTCCCAGAGGAGTACCAGTTCCGTGGGCTTCTATATAGCTAATCTCTGCGGGTGCGACACCAGCATTTTTTAAGGCTTGGCGAATCACTGCCTGTTGAGCCAAGCCATTCGGTGCTGTAATCCCGTTACTGAGTCCATCGTGATTAACTGCCGAACCTTTAATTACTGCTAAGATGCGGTCTCGATCCTGAATGGCATCACTGAGGCGCTTGAGAATCGTAATACCGCAACCCTCACCCCGGACGTATCCATTGGCACTAGCATCAAAGGTTTTACATCGACCATCAGGAGCCATCATCCGGGCTTGGGAGAAGGTAATTGTCATGTCTGGCGATAGCATCAGGCTGACACCGCCAGTAATTGCTAAGTTAGACTCCCCACTTTGCAAACTTTGGCAAGCAGAGTGAATTGCTACCAAGGATGAGGAACAAGCTGTTTCGATAGCCATACTTGGCCCATGCAAATCCAGCAGATAAGATAAGCGATTGGCGGCGATGCTCAGAGTTAGACCAGTGCCATTATGAATATTGATGTTAGCTAGATCGCGACATAAAAATCTGCCGTAGTCGTAGTTGCCAATGCCAATAAAAACACCAGTTTGGCTACCCGCGAGACTTTCTGGTGCGATCGCGGAATCTTCTAAAGCCTCCCAAGCTACTTCCAAAACCAGTCTGTGCTGGGGATCTATGCGTTCGGCTTCACGGGGAGAAATCCCGAAAAAATTGGGGTCGAATCGATCTACCCGATCTAAGAAACCGCCCCAGCGAGTGTTCATTTTCCCTGGAGTAGCCGGATCGGGATCGTAAAAAGCCTCAACATCCCATCGGTCTTTTGGCACTTGAGCGATCGCATCGATGCCGTTATGCAAAAGCTTCCAGAATGATTCGGGATTATTAGCATGAGGAAAACGGCAACCGATGCCTATAATCGCTATGGGTTCCACTTTTGACCTTTTTTTGTGTATATTACAACATCATTTTTTCGGTACTTATAGAAGTTTACGCCAAAACTTGCATTTCCTCTGCTATGTGCTGGGCTAAAGCCTCAATAGTCGGGTATTCATATACTAGAGTCGGAGCAAGTTTATATCCCACCGCAGCTTCTAGATCGCCAATTAGAACAGTTCCTTCTGCTGAGGATAAACCATAACGTTGGAAAGGAATCTTCACTTCTATTTCATCTGGTTGCGTGTCCAACAGTTCAGACAGATAAGAAATTAACCAACTTTCAATATCCGCCGCTTTTAATACTCCCTTGTTTACTGTACTAGTATTGCTTCTACTGCTGACATCTTTGGTATTTTTTCGTGGCAAACTCCTTACTAATTGGCTATACCGCTTCATTGCTTCTGTATTACTCATACCTTGATATCGATTCCACGCTTGCCATTGAATATATTTACGCGGATGCAAAATTGGGTTTGGTTCTTCTTCTTGACAATCTCCTTCTAAAACCTGTTTTTCTAAACCATAAATCTCTAGCTGTAGTTTGTCTTCTGGGATATTTACATGACCAAACCGCACCAAATTAGACATGAGTTGAAATTCTACTTCCGTCTCATCTAAATCATGCTCATCTCTAACTACGTTATGTCTATAATCATCACGTCCAGAAACCAAAATACAAAAATGCCTTTTGATGTTGTGGGCATTTTCATCAATAAAATCCCCTTGCCAGCGATAGGGATAAACCTGGGTACTTGGACGCACATAACGGCCAATAATCGCCAAGCGACGGCGATTTGAGTGATTGGGTAGGGAACAGTGCATTGTACTTTCAGTAAAGACGATTGCTTGACCTGCCTTGACTGGCACTGATTCTACTTCCCAGTCATTTTCATCAAATTCATAAGATAAGGAGTATTGTTGCTCTTTTTGCCAAACTGTTTTATGGGCACTGATGCCAGCAAACACACCTTCAGATGCCGGAACACTCCCTTTCAATATTTTAAATATTCGCTGATGCGATCCATTAGCGAAACGCATACAACCATTTTCCAAGTCCGCATCTTCCAATGCCACCCATACTGTTAAATTTAAAGGGTCTTCGTCTTGAGAATAAACTAAAGTTTTCTTAGCAAAATCGATGTCACTGGATGTATAAAACTCTTTCGCTTGATGCCATTTAATTTCCCCTTGTCCAGGCATTTTACAAAAAACATTTGTATACCAAAGCAATAAGTTTTCCCCAGCAATTTGGTTTAAGCGCTTAATTAGTTGTGGATGTTTAAATAGTTCTGCTATGGGTTTATGAAATAGATAATGATCGCGGGGCGTTTCTAAGTTAAGAACGTTATTATAAAATGTGATAATTTCCTGTCCATCTGCTTCTTTGATAATGCGGCTATTAGTTTCTAAACATTCTTTTACTGCGGCAATTTCTGCTGGCGCAAAGATATCAACTGGGCCGACCCATCCTTTTTGTTGGAAATGTTTAACTTGATCTTGATTTAACATATTATCTCTATCTTTAGATGGTTGTTGTTAATTCTGGGGATTTTTCTGGTGTTAATAAATTCAGTGTGTTATTCAAAAATTTTTGGCGGCAAGCTTGACGCTGAATCTTACCACTAGAAGTTTTAGGAACGGTTCCCGTTTTTACTAATAAAACAGTATGAGTTCGGATCTCATGTTCTGCTGCCACTGCTTGACGAATGTTACCAATTACTTCATTAACATCTAGCCGTCGCAGATAACTCCGCTCTACTTCTTGAACTACAACTAACTGTTCCTCACCTTTAAATTCCACTGCAAAGGCTGCTCCACAACTGGGCCGCAATGCGGGATGACTATTTTCAATGGTTAATTCAATATCTTGGGGATAATGGTTACGTCCTTGAATAACGATCGTATCTTTCAGCCGCCCTGTAACGAATAACTCGCCATCCTTGATAAATCCTAAGTCGCCTGTACGGAGAAACTTCCTAGAATTACTATCTTTGAGGGTTGCTTGAAAGGTTTTTTGTGTCTCTTGGGGGTTTTTCCAGTAGCCTTGAGCAATAGTAGAACCTGATACCCAAATTTCCCCGACTTGTGAATCTTGGCATCGAGTAAAGGATTCAGGATGAACGATCGCAATTTGTGTATCAATCTCGCTACGTCCACATCCCACCAATGTTTGCACATTTTCTTGATTTAATCTCGCCTCTACCACCCGATTTTCTGCTAGTGCATCTGTATCAACTCGCAAGAATACAGGCGGATCTTGTTGACGCACCGCCGCAACTTTCAGGGTGGCTTCCGCCAAACCATAACCGGGACAGAAGGCTGTTAAATCAAATCCACAGGGTTTAAAGGTTTCGGCGAACCGTTGTAAGACATCCGCTCTCACAGGTTCGGCACCATTTAAAGCCATTTGCCAGCTACTCAAATCCAAGGTAGCCTTTTGTGCTGCGGTGATTTTCCGCACGCATAGATCGTAGGCAAAATTCGGTGCGCCGCTATGACTAGCTTTGTAAGTCGAAATCGCCTGTAGCCATCGCATGGGTTTATGTAGAAAGGACACAGGAGGCATCATGTAGCAAGAACAACCTTTATATAAGGGTTCGATGACTCCATAAATTAGCCCCATATCGTGAAAGGTGGGTAGCCAAGTGACAATAATACTATCTGCTGTGTGGTTCCATCCGCGATCGAGGTCGGTACAGTTGGATAGGAGATTGCCGTGGCTGACCATCACTCCCTTGGGAGTGCCTGTAGAGCCGGAGGTATACTGGAGAAGAGCTAGGGTATCGCTATTGACAATAGGTTTCTGCCATGCATTTGCTAAATCTGCATCAATGTCATCGGTGGCTAACCAACGCAACTGGGCTAACTCTGGGTATTCTACCAACCAATGCTGACTATTGGCTAAGACAGATGTGGTTGTGAGGGCAAAGGTTGCTTCTGCATCTTTGGCCATCGCCAACAGCCTAGACTTTGACTGATTGGCACGGAGGGGATAGGCGGGAATAGCTACAACTCCAGCCAACAAACATCCAAAAAAAGCGGCAATGAATTCTAAACCCGGTGGATACAGTAGTAAGGCTTGTTGACCTATGGCATTAAAACTCTGAAGTTTGGCAGCGATCGCCTGTGCTAACCGCTCCAATTCTTGATAACTTAGAGTATGCGCTGCAATTTCTCCATCCTGAAGAAAAGTGTAAGCTTTTTTATCAGGCTGCGATCGCGCTCTTTCACTCAAAGCATCTACTAAGGTAGAAAATTTCATGCCGTTATTGCCCTCTCAATTTCCTAACTCCAGTAGAAAAGTTTTTCACGCTCCTTGGAGAAGGCAAGAAATCCGCCTACGGTAATCCGACGGCGAGAACCTTCAACCGCAGAAACACGATGCAAAATTCTCCCCGCATCAAAGACCACTAGAGAACCAGCTTCTGGACTGAGGAACATTTGGTCATAATCTTCCATCACTGAGGCAATCAGTTGACCGTTCACTAAACCATTTTTTCTTGTTCCCCCATGTTCCTTATCGGGCCATTCTGTCTCTGACCACTCTAAATCATAGAGAACTAACTCTCCCCCAGCATTAGCAGCACTCAACACTACAAAATAGCTGAGATGATCTTCGGGTTCAACTATGGTTTCTAAGTGGCGATACCCTGGTGTGCAATGCAGAAATTGATTTTCAAAATGCCAGCCCATCTCCTGGCCAGTTTTTAAAACTCGAATTGTCGTTGGAGTATAGGCGTAGCCGTCGGGAGTAACGGGAAGTTCAACGGGTCGACCACCAGACATTGCACCGAGAACTTCTGTTAGCCGCGTCTCGAAATCGGCTCCTCCACTGAAGAGTTGACGGCAATATTTCCGAAAATCAACCGCTTCTTCACAATATTGAGTAATATCGGCATCGCATACATATAATGCTGGGCCGTAAATCAGCACATCCCCGAAGGGCGAACCAGGAAATGGGTCTTTGCGCGTTAGCCGACTGACGACTCTGGAGATATCTTCTGGAGAGAGAAAATTCTTGACGATCAGACCATGAACCTGGCGATCGCAAATATCTATAATTCCTTCTGGATAGTTACCAATTTCGCTAACATCCAATTCAACAAAATTATATAAGGACTTGGCTACAGGTGACTTAATCATGATTTCGCCAAAAACAAATTTTTACAAACTCTGCTAATTGTTCTTTTTGCGCAAAAAGGCTTGTAATAGATACATCTCAGACTATCCTGTTTTTTGAAAACCTGAGATGTATCAAATTTTAAATCAGAGATTGAAAAAGATTTCGCACTCAGATTTTAGTTGGCATTAATTGCACTTCCAAAATGACAAGAGGTGCTACAATAGGTATCCGCCAAACTAGCTATGATAGGGTTGATCTCATACTGGACTTTCAGAGACTCGATATACGTACTCACATCTGCTTCTGAAACATCAAAGCCCTTAGATTTAGCTACTTTAGAAAGCTCTTGCGCTACTTTTGCAATTTTTTCTTCTGGAGATCCCTGAAGATTAGTTAAAGCTTTTTGCAATTCTGCACCTACTCCTGATGAGTCGCTAGCTGGGTTGTTATTTTCTGTCGTAATATTTTTTACGAAATCAGTAAATTGTGCTATAGACATAAATTGTTTCTCCTTCTAATCTTGTCCTCTGTTTTTCAGAAACACATATTAAAACCCTCATTATCTAAGAATTTGAAGGTTTATATTTAAATGTGTTTCTTTCATAATTATTGCGGCAGCGAAAAACTTACCTGTTAGAGGTTCTTAAGAAACACACAACTTTTATCAACCTTATTCAGTCAGGATCTGAGGTTTTAAATTTCAATGTATTTCTTCCATTTCTTGTTAGCCCATAGGGGCGCTAGTCAAAGGCTCATATCTGGTGCCATTGTCTGATTGCAAGCTTTAAAATTGCATTCTTTGTTGGTAGGCATTACTGGTTGTTCGCTTAAATCCTGAATTTATAAGCTGTAGACATTGCCCAGTTTCAGGTTGTCGAAAATAGCACCAGATTTGGTCTCTATCCAAATTGAGAAAAATTTCCCAGAGAAATCCGCTTACCAGAAATTGAGATATTTGGGATTTTGTAAATAAAGGGTAAAGCAGATCAGCCTTTGGTATCAAACCTTTTGCACTTAGTAGCTATTCGCTTTCCGTCAGATAATTACTTAAATTTATTTCGTAGTCAGGCTTTCAGCTCTGAGTTGGGAATTTCAAAAGCGATAAAGTCTTTACCACGTAACTATGTCATCCTATAACGGGAAGGGAGTAAGTGCAATGACCGATACAAAATTTAATTATATTGACCATCTAGTTACCGTATATTAACATTACTTAACTATATACCCCTTATAAACTAGATTTGTATAATGTTTTTGGCACTCTCACGTATAAACACTGTACAATTGTAATATCAAAGCTAAATAACTTCAGCTTTTAAGCTCTATTTTTTGTGAATGCTGTTATTGGGAGCGACTGCGTTAAACGGGTTTCTCGGCTTGTTTGCCCTTGGCTTTCCCGTTCGCATAGCGTCTTTGTTAGGAGAAGGGTAGCAAGTAAAGTTTGAAAAAAAAGCTTAATAAAAAAGATTTACATCAAGATATGTTAGTGTTTGACTAAGTTGTATAACCCTAAATTATTGGTTCAAAATTTATGGATACCATCACCATAGCCAGTTGTAACTGAATATTAAATTACCGTTCCTGCTAGCTTGATTTTGTGGTATTGGTTAAAACAAGCAAGGTAACAAACAAAATTTAGGAGTTTTGGAAAATTCTGCGATGACATACGTTAAAAATGATTTATGGCTCACGGTTACAGCTGATTTATTAGCTAATTATCCAGACGCAGTTAATCGGATATACAAAGGTGAAATTGATGGAATGCTGATTAAGCAGGTCTTCACCAAAGAAGAAATGCTCAAGGCTAAAAATCAACTGGAAAACACTAAAAGTCGGAAAAGTGTGGGTTACGGCGAATCATTTGGTGTTGTTCTACCTGCCAAAGAAAATGAACCAACTAAATATTTCCAAGATGTAAATGTATATAGAAACGATCTAAAAAATATTTTTGAAGGTGCTTATGAACAAAGGATTGAAGGATTACTAAGTAAGGTGTCAGGAGGGAGAGCAGTAGAAATAGCTTCAGAAAATAATCAAACTTATGCCCCGGCTCAAATTAGATTTGTCGAGCCAAATAAAGGTGGGATTATTATTCATAAGGGTAGTCAATTTCTCCAGCATCCGTCCTTTGCTCATTTAACAAGAGTTGCTAGATTACAAGAACATCTGAGTTATTTTCTGATCGTAGATAAGCCAGAAGAAGGTGGAGAATTAATAATTTACGATTTGCCGCCAGAAGAAGCGAAAAAGGATTTTGATACTTTAATTAAAGATTCAGCTTTTGAAAAATGCGACAAAAAATATGTCAGCCCAGACATTGGTGATATGGTTCTTTTCCACGGTGGTACAATATGGCATAAGGTAGCTGAGGCCAGGGGAAACAAAAATCGTATTAGTATAGGTGGATTCGTCGCTATATCAACAGACGATCAAAAAATATTCTATTGGAGTTAATCAAATTATAGCCAAGAATCATCGTAGAATTTAGAAAACGCTTAAAGGATGTTTTTAAAGTATCAAATTGTGTTACTATCTCCTTTTTTGTTGGGATTTAGGGAGATAGAGAAATTTTTTACAGAACCAAGCACTTTTAAAACATCCTCTTTGCTCAACTTTATCTAAATACAAGAATGTCAGCCTTATTTAATAAAGGTTCCAGCTCCGACAGCCATTTTTCCTTTATGAATAATTTTGGTGGGGCAAAATTATTGAGAAATAAGGGTTTTATTAGCTGCGATCGCAGCTAATGTAAATTAAAATCATTGATGGAGGCAAAATGAATAAAAATGCTACTCAGCCAGAATTAGCAATCAATAACTGGCTCACTTTAGAAGCTGAATTAGCCAGTAATTATCCTGATAGTGTTAATCAAATTTATCAAGGTGAAATCGATGGAATGCTCCTCAAAGGAGTCTTTTCCCAAGCAGAAATGTTAGAAGTTAAACAGAGACTAGATAATGCCAGTGATGAGCTAGAAACTGTTAGATACGGTACAACCCTTGGCTGTGTTTTAATGGCAGCAGGTAGTGATAAAGAAAGATATTTTCAAGGTGCAGACAATTTCAGGAACAAATTAAAGACACTTTTTGACACCAATTTTGAAGCGAGATTAGAAGCAACTTTAACTAAAATTTCTGGAGGCAGAAAAGTCGAGGTAGCTAGAGAAAATGATGAGCGGATTTATACCCCGGCTACAGTGAGATTTGTCTACCCAAATTTAGGTGGAATGGTTCCCCATAAAAACAATGATTTTTTGGAAAATTCCTACTACGATCACTTGAACCAAATTGCCAAAATGGTAGATGCTCTTAGCTATTTTATCATTATTGATAAACCAGAAGCAGGTGGAGATTTAGTACTTTACGATTTACCTCCAGAAGAGTCAATGACTCTCACCAAAGATTTGGATTTAGAAAAATGCCCCAAAAGATACATCACCCCCGATATCGGAGACATGATTGTTTTTCATGGTGGTAATATAGTCCATCAAATTACTGATGTAACAGGGCAAAAAGTTAGAATTACGATTGGTGGCTTCTTAGCAATGTCTAAAGACGATCGAAAAATCCTCTATTGGAGTTAAATAGTTTTTGCTGTGACTCAATTGAGGTGTAGGTAGGCAAGAAGAGGAAATGATTGAGTTTTTTCGACTTTCAACTCAGCAAAAGCATCTGTGGTTGTTGCAGCAAGCTGATTCTAGCTTGCCTTACCGGACTCAATGTGCTGTTTTCATTGAGGGAATTCTCAATATCGAGGCTCTCGAAATTGCCTTAAATACTGTCATTAATAGACATGAGATTTTACGTACCACATTCAAAAGTTCAGCAGGAGAGAGTATTCCTTTTCAAGTCATAACTGACAGTAACCTACCAGCAATTTATCAGCATGACTTGGCTGCTTTAACTCCATTAGAACAGGAAGCTGAAATTGCAGCGAGTTGGCAAAAGATGAGTCAATTAGATTTCGATTTTGCACAAGCTCCAATTTTGAATGTATCTTTGATAACTTTGTCGCCTCAAAAGCATTTATTACTTCTTTGTTTACCGTCTCTGTGTGCAGATGGTGTAACACTTAAAAATTTGGTGCGTGAAATTAGCTGTAACTATGGAGGATTGGCAAAAGGACAGCTTCAACAGGAACCAATGCAGTATGCTGATTATTCAGAATGGCAACATGAATTACTCATAGCAGAAGATACCAAAAAAGGTCGAAATTATTGGGAGAAACAAGATATTTCTGCTATTTTTAATTTCAAACTTCCAGGAGAAAATCAGTCAGCTAAATCTAGAGATTTTAAACCGGAATCAATTGCGATCGCTATTCAGCCACATACAGTTGCAAAGCTAAAAAACCTGATACGGCAGTATGATATTTCAATATCTGTATTTCTGCAAACTATCTGGCACATCCATCTGTGGCGATTGACAAAAGAATCAAATCTGATTGTTGGTGTAGGATACGATGGTCGTCAATATGAGGAATTACAGGCATCATTAGGATTGTTCGCTAGATATTTACCAATTCATGCTCATTTAGCAGCGAACTTGCAATTTTTGGAAGTTTTAAAGCAGATTAATGAATCTACACTTCAACAAACCAAATGGCAGGATTATTTTAGTTGGAATGAGATAAATTTATCTTGGTTTCCAGTCACCTACAATTTTACAGAAGAGACAGAGCAGTATTTTGCAGATAATCTGGTTATATATATAGATAAGCAATTGACCTATATTGATAAATTTAAATTAAATCTATCATGCTGTGTAAACAAAAATCAAGAGATAGTTGCAGAATTTCACTATGATTCAAACTTATTTCAAACAGAGGATATAAAACGTTGGGCGGGACAATTTCAGATGTTGTTAGCAAGTGCTATTGAGAATCCCTTAACTTTAATCAGTAAGTTAGAAATTCTCAGTGAAGTAGAGCGACAACAACTGTTGTTATGGTGCAACAACACAGAAACTAATTATTCAAAATTTCAGTGCATACATCAACTGTTTGAAAAACAGGCAGATAGCACACCAGATAATGTTGCCGTTGTATTTGAAAACCAGCAATTGACTTATGCTCAACTCAACGCTCGTGCTAATCAACTGGCACGTTATTTACAGGATTGGGGTGTGGGGCCAGAAGTTTTGGTGGCAATTTGTCTGGAGCGATCGCACTTGATAATCATCGCCCTGCTAGCTATCCTGAAAGCAGGTGGTGCTTACGTACCGCTCGATCCTCAACTGCCAAAAGAACGCCAAGCCTTGATTTTAGAAAATACCCAGGCAACAGTGGTCTTGACTCAAGAATTATCAGCCTGGAATCTTCCTGAACACAGAGCGCGTGTGGTTTCCCTAGATGCAGATTGGCATATCATCGCCGAAAAAAGCAATGAAAACTTGTTCAGCAAAGCCACTCCAGAAAATTTAATCTATGTACTCTACACCTCTGGCTCTACAGGAAAGCCTAAAGGAGTTGCCGTTGAGCATCAGCAAATGTGTAATTATCTTTATAGCATTCTTGCTCAACTAAATCTGCCTAATGGTGCTAGTTTTAGCTTAGTTTCTAGCTTCGCCGCAGATTTAGGTAATACAGTTATCTTCCCTGCCTTGTGTACAGGCGGCTGTCTCCATGTAATTTCTCAAGAGCGAGCCTCTGATGCAGATAAGCTGGCTGATTACTATTACAATCATGGCGGTATCGATTGTCTCAAAATTGTTCCCAGCCATCTCCAAGCTTTACTAAATTCCTGCCGACACCCCGCCCAAATCCTACCCCGCCATCGATTAGTTTTGGGCGGTGAAGCCTTGAGTTGGCAATTAGTTGAGAAGGTGCAAGCGTTAGCCCCTGACTGTAAGATTCTTAATCACTACGGGCCGACAGAAGCTACTGTAGGAGTGCTTACTTATCAGGTGGAAAACGGTCAAAGCGATTATGATTCAGCAAATGTTCCCCTTGGGCAACCCCTGGCAAACACGCAAATCTTGCTTTTAGATGAGCATCTGCAACCCGTTCCTATCGGTATCCCTGGAGAACTATACATCGGTGGTGCGAATTTAGCGCGGGGCTATTTCAACCGTCCAGATTTGACCAAGGAAAAATTTATACCAAATCCCTTTGACGATAGCGCAGCGTATACCCTTCGGGATGCTTCGCTTAGAGCGAGTCTGCGTACTCCTACGGAGAAGCAAGCTACGCATAGCGTCTGTCTGCGACACGCTGCGCGAACGCAGAGAGCGTCGGCAGGAGGCGATCGCCTATATAAAACTGGAGATTTAGCACGTTACCTCAGTGATGGTAACATTGAGTTTCTCGGTCGAATTGACCATCAGGTGAAGATTCGCGGCTTCCGCATTGAGTTGGGAGAGCTTGAGGCAGCATTGCGACAACACCCAGCAGTACGAGAAACTGTAGCGATCGCTCTGGATGATGAGCGGGGTGAAAAGCGGCTAGTTGCCTATATCGTCCCCCACCGCACAGATGTATCTAGCAGTGAACTACGCAACTTTTTGCAGGAGAAACTGCCCGACTACATGATGCCTTCTGTTTTCGTGAGGCTGGACGCTTTACCATTGCTGCTTAATGGTAAGTTGGATCGTCGCTCCCTACCAGCACCAGATTGGACACGCCCCGAACTAGAGGCAGGCTTCATCGCACCTCGGACTCCAGAAGAACAAATATTAGCAGATATCTGGGCGGAAGTTTTGGGTGTCGAACGAGTGGGAGTGCAAGATAACTTCTTTGAGTTGGGTGGAGATTCTATCCTCAGCATTCAGATTGTCGCCAGAGCCAAGGAAGCGGGGCTTTGTCTGACCCCCATGCAGCTATTTCACCATCAAACAATCGCCCAGTTGGCAGCCTTAGCTACGAAAACGCCGAAGCCAACACAGGGTTTGGTAACAGGTGAAATGCCCCTAATTCGTCACCGCCTCTCTTTTGATGGAAGCTATACGCCTTCTGATTTTCCCCAGGCGAAGTTGAACCAAGAACAGCTGGATCTACTGGGCGCTAAATTTGCTATTGAAGATATTTACTGCCTCTCACCTCTGCAACAAGGTCTACTGTTTCATAGCTTGTACGATCCAAGATCAAGAGTGTACTTCCAGCAAAAGATTTTAACCTTCCAAGGAAAATTGAATGCTACCGCTTTCCGGCAAGCATGGCAACAGGTAGTAAATCGCCACCCCAGCTTACGAACCATCTTTCTTTGGGAAGACTTGACAGAACCGATACAAGTAGTGCTACAGCAGCTAGAATTGCCTTGGCAGCAGCAAGACTGGCGCTACATGTCTTCAACTGAGCAAGAAGAACAATTGCAAACTTATCTTCAAGCAGATTCACAGCAGGTTTTTTCCCTGAGTGAAGGCCCATTGATGCGATTGGCACTTATCCAAACTTCTCCAGACATTCATCAATTCATCTGGAGCCACCACCATATAATACTGGATGGTTGGTCTACTTCTGCGATCGTCACAGAGGTTTTCAAGTTCTACAAAGCATTTTGTGAAGGTCAGGATTTATACCTTAAAGATAGCTGTCTTTATCGAGACTATATTGCCTGGTTGCAACAGCAAGACTGGTCTGGAGAAGAAAGCTTCTGGCGAAAGGCTCTCAGGGGACTACGCGCTCCAACTAAGTTAGGTGTAGGTTGGGTGTCGGGCAATTTACCTGACCGAGATTGGGGATGGGGATATGCTCAGGAGGAAACCACACTCTCAGCCGATGTTACCTCGTCCCTACAGTCCTTTGTCAGGAAGCATCATTTAACGCTCAACACCATCATTCAGGGAGTTTGGGCTTTGCTTTTAAGCCGCTACAGTGGTGAGGAAGACGTGGTTTTCGGCGTGACTGTCTCTGGTCGTCCAGCAGATTTGCCAGGAGTTGAGGCGATCGTTGGACTATTAATCAATACACGACCGATGCGAGTACAAGTTTCTGGTCATGTTTCCGTTTTATCCTGGTTCCAGCGGTTGCAACAGCAACAAGTAGAACTGCTTCAGTATCAGTATAGTTCTCTAGTGCAGATTCAAGAGTGGAGCCAGATACCTAGAGGAACGCCTTTGTTCGATAGTTTTGTCTCTTTTCAAAATCACCCATTAAATCTTTCCTTAATAGAGGAAAACAGTGGCCTAAAAATTATCAATGTACGTTCTTTTTTTGAAACCAACTATCCTTTAAGTGTAACGGTAGAACCCGGTTATGAACTGTTAATCAGAATTGAATATTTATCCAATAAATTTGGTCTTGCCACTATTCGCCGAATATTAGAACAGTTTGAGACTGTGCTGAAAAACATTCCAGTCAATGCAGCCCATCCTCTATCGCATATTTCCCTAACTACTGAAACTAACGCAGTAGAAAGTCAAGTGCTAGTCAATAGTTTCAATGCTGATCTGGAGTAAAATTAAAATATTATGTGCGGTATTTGTGGATATTTTGATATTTCAAAAGAGCGTAGCCCAGAAATGAAAGTTCTGGAAAATATGGCTGACACATTAATTTATCGAGGCCCAGATTCATCGGGATATTTGATTAAAGAACATTTAGGTTTGGGCTTTCGGAGATTAAGTTTAATTGATTTAGCAGGCGGTAATCAACCTCTATATAACGAGGATGAGACAATAGTTTTAATATGTAATGGAGAAATATTTAATTATCTAGAACTGAAGAAGGAATTAATTAAAAAAGGTCACAAATTCCGCACCAATACAGATGTAGAAGTTTTGATTCACCTCTATGAAGAATATGGGCTAGATTTTTTAAATCAACTCAATGGTCAATTTGCTTTTGCTCTTTACGACTATCAAGAACAACAATTAATTTTAGCTAGAGATCAAATGGGCATTTGTCCACTTTTTTATACAATTGTGGATAAATTTTTGATTTTCGGCTCAGAAATCAAAGCAATCTTAGCACATCCGTTAGTTACGCGTGAGGTTGACTTGGTTGGTTTAGATCAAATCCTCACATTTCCCGGATTAGTAAGTCCGAGAACGATGTTTAAAAATATCAATAGTTTAAAAAGTGGTCATTATGTGCTGATTAAAGATTTTCAGGTAAAAGTTACAGAATACTGGGATTTAGATTATCCACAGATTAATGAAACTGCTTATAGTCAACCAGAAAGCTATTACACAGAGAAATTACAAGAGCTTTTGATCCAATCAGTGAAATATCGGTTACACGCTGATGTCCCGGTGGGAGTGTACGTTAGTGGCGGCTTAGATTCTTCATTAATTGCAGCAATAGTCAATAAAATACGTCCTGATAGTGATGTACATTCTTTCTCGATTGGCTTTACAGATAAAGAGATATGCGAGTCAAAATATCGAGACATTTTACTGAAACAACTTAATTTTATCCATCATGATATTTGGTTTGATTGGCATCAAATTAGTGATGGCTTAGTGAAAGCTATTTATCATTCTGAATGTCCGATCAAAGAAACCTATAATACGGCTTCTTTAGCTCTTTCTGGCTGTGCTAATAGTAACCATATTAAAGCTATTTTAACGGGTGAAGGTGCTGATGAATTATTTGCAGGTTATGTCGGCTATCGTTTTGAACAATTACGAAATAGCAACCTTTCTGGAAACCAAAAAGATTATAGTTTGGAATCTGTATTAGAGGATGAATTGAGACTTAAGGTATGGGGAGATAAAAATATTTTTTATGAAAGAGATTTATACTCTTACCGAGAAACAAAATTAGCTTTGTATTCCTCAGAATTGAACGAGCGATTTAGCGAATTTGACTGTCTTAACTTTGAGTTAGTTAACCATGAAAAACTACGAAATAGACATTTTCTTCATCAAAGGTCTTATCTTGATTTTAAATTAAGGTTATCAGATCATTTGGTTTCCGATCATGGCGATCGCATGGCTTTAGCTAATTCGGTTGAAGCTCGTTATCCATTCTTGGATATTAATCTAGTTGAATTTACCAAACAAATACCTCCTAACTTAAAACTCAATGGGTTAAAAGAAAAATATATTCTTAAACAAACAGCAAAAGACTTTCTTCCTCAACAAATTGTTGAGCGAGAAAAATTTGCTTTTCATGCACCAGGAAGCCCTCATTTATTAAAACAAGATATTGAATATATCAATGACATATTGTCAAGCGATTTGCTTAAAAAGCAAGGCTATTTTGACCCAATCACTATCGATAACCTTAAAAACCAATATCTGCAAGATGGCTTTCACCTCAATCTTCCTTTTGATATGGACTTGTTAATTATCCCCCTGACTTTTGGGATATTTTTACAGGAATTCAAAATGCCTGATATTAACTAATTTACCAATACCACTAACATAATTAAGTTTTTTTTAAGCAGAAGCGAGGTATCGGCAAAATGGCAAAGACTCACAAGAGGGAAATGTTGGGTGTTTTAGGTGGTATGGGCCCATTGGCATCGGCTGAATTTTTGAAGACAATTTATGAATATAATATTTTCGGTCAACGCGAACAACAATCACCTAAAGTCATTCTTTATTCTGACCCCACATTCCCTGACAGAACGGAAGCTTTGCTCAGGGGAAATGATGAAATTTTACTAGCTAATTTAATAGAAGCTTTAGATCAATTATGTGAATTAGATGTTTCAAAAATTGTTATTTGTTGCATAACTTCTCATTACTTACTGCCCAAATTACCATATAATTTAAGAGATAGAGTTATTTCTTTAGTAGATATCATTTTCAAAAAGATTTTAGACCAACCAAAAAAGCATTTATTAATTTGCTCAACCGGAACGCAAAAATTACAAATATTTCAAAAGCATATTCTTTGGCAGTTTGCTAAAGATAACATTATATTACCTGATGAAAGCGATCAAAATTTAATTCATCAAATGATTTATTATCTAAAAATTAAAGGAGATTTTCAAAAGTGTCTACCCATTTTAGAAAATTTGCAAGCTAAGTACAATGTCCAAAAATTGATCGCAGGCTGCACAGAAATTCATTTGTTAAATAAATATTTAGAGTCAATTTCAGGTAAGCAACACGAGAATATATTTTTAGATCCGTTAACGATAATAGCACAAGAACTATGGAGTATTTCACATCTGCAAAATTACACAGATTTACCAAACATAATTGCGGCTTTCCAGTTTCTCTCCCGGATATTTTCGCAAGATTTACACGTTCCTCAAGCAATAGACCAAGATAATTCCAAAAAATATGAACTCCCAAATTTATATTCAAGATTGGTTTAGTGAAACTGCTGAAAAATTTAGCAAAAATACAGCTATTGATTGCGGCGAACGACAATTTACTTATGGGGAAATTGAAACGCAGTCAAATAAACTTGCAAATTTTCTCATTCAGCATGGCGCTATTAAAAGCTCAATAGTAGCGATTTTGGCTAAAGATTCTGTTAAAGTTATTATTGCAATCATCGGTATTTTAAAAGCAGGCTGTGTCTTTGTACCGCTAGTTCCCGATTTACCTGATGACCGAATTTACACCATCATCGCAGAAGTAGTTCCGCAATGGTTAATCGTTGATACCACAGGATTAACGAAAATTAGCAATGGCAGAACAGCAGAATTTTTACAATCGCCAGTTATTTGTCTGGAAGAAAATTGCAATTTTGATAATTTTAATCCGCAGAATTCCTACCTGAATAAGTATGCAGAATATTCTCAATTTGAGAAGCCAAATATTCAGATAGAACCAGACGATATGTCCTACTTATACTTCACCTCTGGTTCGACGGGTAAACCTAAAGGAATAGCAGGTCGTCTGAAAGCGATCGCTCATTTCATCAACTGGGAAATCCAAACATTTGGGATTAAAGAGTTCACCAGAGTTAGTCAATTAATTACTCCCGCTTTTGATGCTTTTTTGAGAGATGTTTTTGTCCCATTATGTGCTGGTGGTATCGTTTGCATACCGAAAGAAATTGATATTATCCTTGATGCTAGAAAGCTAATTGAGTGGATAGAACGTCAACAAATTAATCTAATTCATTGTGTACCTTCCTTATTTCGCTCTCTTCTGAATGAGGATTTAGACCCAAAAAAATTTTCATCTTTGCAATATATTCTTTTATCTGGAGAACCCCTACTGCCTGCGGATATTAGCCGCTGGATGGATATTTACGGCGACAGAATTCAGTTAGTCAATCTTTATGGGGCATCAGAAACAACAATGACGAAGTTCTTTTATTTCGTCAAGGCTGCCGATCGAGAACGACGGTCTATCCCTATTGGTAAGCCAATGGATGGAGCTGCGGCTTTAGTTGTTGATGAGCGAGGAAAAGTTTGTCTTCCGGGAATGGTGGGTGAAATTTATATTCGGACTCCCTATCGTACCTTGGGATATTATCAGCAGCCAGAGTTAACCAATCAAGTTTTTATTCCCAATCCTTTTAGTAATAATCCCAATGATATTGTTTATAAAACTGGCGATTTAGGTCGAATTTTAGAAGATGGAAATTTTGAATGTTTGGGTCGACAAGATGGGCAAGTCAAGATTAGAGGAGTGAGAATAGAATTAGGAGAAATTGAGAATTATCTGCGACTTCATCCATTAGTTAAGGATGTGGTTGTCGTAGATCGTGAAGACGCAAATAGTCATAAATATTTGTGTGCCTATGTTGTTCTCAAAGAAGAATTGGAATCAGGGAAATTGAGAGATTTTTTATTACAATCCCTGCCAGAATCGATGATACCTTCAGTATTCGTGCTGATGGATGCGTTGCCAAGAACCATTAGCGGTAAAGTTGATAAGCGATCGCTCCCCACACCCAATCGACAACAAAACCGAACTTTTGTACCACCCCAGACACCCATTGAGACACAGTTGGCGCAAATCTGGTCACAAGTCCTGAATCTCGATCGAGTAGGGTTAAACGACAACTTCTTTGAATTAGGCGGACACTCCCTCAACGCCACTCAGCTACTTTCTCGCGTGGCTAAAACCTTTCAAGTAGAAATACCTTTGCGATCGCTGTTTGAGTCGCCAACATTAGCTACTCAAGCTGAAAGCATTGAAACTCTGCATTGGGTAAAAGAAAGTCCACATCTTGAGGGCGCATTGGAGGAGGGAGAATTATGACAACCATCGAGTTTTTATCTGAGTTGCGCCGCAGCAATATCAAACTGTGGGTGGAAGGCGCGGCTCCAGAGGAGCTTCGCCTCCGTTATAGCGCCCCCCAAGGAACGCTGACACCTGCTCTCAAAGCCGAGTTATCACAACGAAAGGCGGAAATTCTCGATTTTCTGTGGCAAGCTACAGTTACTCCTGCTACTTATAGGCCATTGCGACCCACCTCACGCAATGCCAAACTTCCTCTTTCTTTTGCCCAACAAAGGTTATGGTTTCTTGACCAATTAACCCCCGGTAGCTCGGCATACAACATTTCTGGAGCCGTTGAAATCCAAGGTTTACTCAACGTAGCAGCACTAGAAAAGAGCCTGAACGAAATTATTCAGCGTCATGAAATCTGGCGTACTTCCTTTAAAGCAGTAGATGGGGAACCGCTACAAGTGATTGCTTCCAGTTTCAGTTTCACGCTCAAGGAAGTGGATCTCAGGCCAATAGCAAAAAAAGAACAAATAGATACAGTAAAATTCCTAATAGAGAAGGAAGCAGCACAGCCCTTCGATTTATCTAAAGCACCGTTATTAAGAGCAACGTTGCTGCAATTAGATAAAGATAACTATGTACTAATTTTGACTATTCATCACATTGTTTTCGATGCTTGGTCTATGGGAGTGCTAATTGGGGAATTAGCAGTACTCTATGAAGCGAACTCTCTTGGCATACCGCATCCACTCCCGGAACTCCCCATCCAGTATGCAGATTTTGCCGAATGGCAGCGACAGTGGTTACAGGGCGAGGTACTTTCAACCCAGCTTGCCTACTGGAAACAAAAGCTGAGTGGTAAGTTGCCTTTGTTGCAGCTGCCTACTGACCGTCCACGAACGCCACAGCCAACTTTCCAAGGAGCAAAGCGATCGCTGACACTATCTAAGGCTCTATCCCAGGCGTTGAAGAACCTGAGCCAGCAGTCAGGTACAACTCTATTTATGACACTGCTGGCGGCATTCAAGACTTTACTTTACCGCTACACAGGTCAAGCAGATTTGCTAGTTGGCACAGCGACAGCAGGTCGCAACTTACCGGAAGTAGAACAACTAATTGGCTGTTTTGTCAATACCTTGGTGCTACGGACTGACCTTTCTGGCAACCCGACATTTTTACAGTTCTTAGAACAGGTGCAGGAAGTGGCCTTAGCAGCATTCAATCACCAAGACTTGCCCTTTGAAAAACTGGTGGAGGAATTACAGCCAGAACGCCACCTCAGCTACTCACCGCTATTCCAAGTTGGGTTCGCTTTCTATAATGCTCCCAGAACAGAACTGAAACTTCCTGGTTTGACCTTGAGTTCTCAGCCGATAGATAGCGGCACAGCCAAGTTGGATTTAACCTTATCCTTTAAAGAAACTGAGGAAGGATTAACTGGATGTTTGGAGTATAAAACCGAACTATTCGATGCCGCCACGATTAACCGGATGCTGGCTCATTTTCAAACCTTGTTAGCGGGCATTGTTGCTAATCCCAAACAGCCTTTGGATGAGTTACCTTTGTTGACGACAGCCGAACGCCAGCAGTTATTGTGGGAGTGGAATCATACCCAAACAGACTATCCTAGTGATATCTGCATTCATCAACTATTTGAGGCTCAAGTCGAGCGCTCGCCCGATGCGATCGCACTGATATTTAATGACTCTACACTCACCTATCAGGAGTTAAACACCCAAGCCAATCAGCTAGCTCATTACTTGCGTTCACTGGGGATAAAACCAGAGATGCCGGTGGGAGTTTGTATGGAGCGTTCGTCGGAGACGTTGCCGGAGGCATCGCTTTTAACGATTGTGAGCATTTTAGGCATCCTGAAAGCGGGTGGTGTCTATCTACCGCTAGATCCTAAATATCCCAAAGAACGCCTAGCTTTCACGATCGAAGATGCGAGATTGTCGGTGCTACTCACTCAACAGTCATTGGCCATTGAAGCAGGAAAAAGCACAACTGTAGTTTTTCTAGATCGAGAATCGGAAATCATCGCCCAACACAGCAGTACTAACCTTAACCAAGTTGTCACACCCGATAACCTAGCCTACATTATTTATACATCCGGCTCCACAGGTAAACCCAAGGGCGTTCTCCTCGCACATCGAGGATTGTGCAACTTAGCTACAGCCCAAATTCAAGCCTTCGATATCCGACCTGATAGCCGCGTCCTTCAGTTTGCCTCCCTGAGCTTCGATGCCTCAATCAGTGAAATTTTTATGGCTCTAGTAGCAGGAGCAACACTTTGTTTAGCAACCACTGATGCCTTGCTTCCTGGTGCAAACTTGCTGCGCTTGTTGCGCGATCGCGCCATCACAACCGTCACCTTACCACCATCTGTACTAGCAGTGCTACCAGTTGAGGAACTTCCAGCTTTACAGACAATCATCGTCGCTGGAGAAGCTTGTTCGGCTGATATAGTAGCGCGTTGGGGACGCGATCGCCGCTTCTTTAATGCATACGGGCCGACTGAAGCAACCGTCTGTGCCACGATTGCCGAATGCACAGATGCCCAAAATCAACCATCTATCGGTCGTCCAATTGCCAACACCCAAGTCTATATTTTAGATCGCCATCTCCAACCCGTGCCCATCGGCGTGCCAGGAGAACTGTACATTGGTGGCATCGGACTTGCCCAAGCTTACCTCAACCGTCCAGACTTGACCCAAGAGAAATTCATCCCGAATCCATTTATCAATTTTAAATTGCCGATTTGGGATTTTGGATTAAGCGATCGGGATGATAACTTACGATCCTCTAAAACTGATAATCTAAAATCTAATCGCTTGTATCAGACAGGAGATTTGGCACGTTATCTCCCAGATGGCAATATTGAGTTTCTGGGCCGTATCGATCGTCAAGTGAAGATTCGTGGTTTTCGGATCGAATTAGGGGAAGTTGAGACGGTATTGCGCCAACACCCAGATGTACTTACCTGCGTTGTGGTAGCCGATGAAGACCGCTTTGGTAAGCGTTTAGTAGCTTATATCATTCCTGAAAATGGGATGACAATCAATCAGCAACAGCTAAAGGATTATCTCAAAGAACACCTACCAGACTACATGCTTCCTGCCGCCCTAACGATCCTAAACACCTTACCTCTGACCTCCAATGGTAAAGTCGATCGCCAAGCCCTCCCCGCCCCCGATACAGACAGAAGCCTGAAATTGGCAACCTTCATCATGCCCCGCGACAGCTTGGAACTAGAACTAGTGCAGATTTGGGAAGAGGTTATAAACGTCCGTCCTATAGGTGTCACAGATAATTTCTTTGACATTGGCGGTCACTCCCTACTGGCAGTGCGTCTGATGGCTTTGATTCAGCAGCAGTTCGGTCGGGAGCTACCTTTATCGATTCTCTTTCAAGGTGGGACAGTCGAACATCTCGCGACCATTCTCCGCTCCGAAACGCCTTCTCGACCTTGGTCTCCCTTAGTTGGCATCCAAACCGCAGGTTCCAAACTACCTTTATTTTGCGCCCATCCAATTGGGGGCAATGTTCTGGGATACGTGGCTTTGGGACGCTATCTCAGTCCAGATCAACCGCTTTACGCTCTACAAGCCCCTGGAGTTGATGGACAACGACAGCCATACACCAATATTCCTGATTTGGCAGCTCATTATATCGAAGCCTTGCAAGCTTTTCAGCTGACTGGGCCATACTTTTTGGGTGGACATTCCTTTGGCGGACTTGTAGCTTTTGAAATGGCTCAACAGTTACAACAGCTAGGACAAGAGATAGGCTTACTTGTGATTATGGATACACCAGCACCAATTCACAGGGGAGTTATTGAACCAATAGATGATGCGAGATGGATGGTGAAGCGATCGCAAGTGCTAGAAAGATTTTTTGAGAAAAAACTGGCGGTTGACTACACAGAACTCCAGCAATTAGAACCCGAAGCACAATTCAACTATTTTTTAGAGAAATTGAGACGGGCTGATCTCATTCCCCCAGATGCTGGCCATGATATGATTCGCCACATCTTAGAAGTCCAAAAAGCGAGTCATCAAGCTTTAGTTAATTATCTACCACAGATTTATCCAGGTAAAGTTACTCTCCTGCGAGCTTCTGAGATGGTAGCTGAAGATTCTAGAGGGGTGTTTTCTGAGAGCTTTTGTCAACCTGCTTTGGGTTGGGGTGAATTGACTACTGAACCAATAGATATTTATGAGGTACTGGGCGATCATGTAACAATGCTTGCTGAACCTCATGTTAGAGTGCTGGCAGATCGGTTGAAATCTTGTATAAACAATAGCCGAAAGCCTGATTTTCAATAGGGCAATTCATGTAGACGCATACTCGTAGGTTGAAGCAAGTTACGAGTATGCGTCTGTCTGCGACACGCTGCACCTTCTCTACGAGTTTTCTGTTCGCGCTAGCGTCTCTCCTTGGGAGAAGGAGTAGCCGCAGAGTGTTGCTCTTACCGCGTCTAGTTTTGCATGAGTCTTACATATATCAATTAAAAGTTATTGATGTAAATAATTGGTTTTTCAAGACGTAATAAATCGCGTTTCTACATCAGGATTTTGGGCTTACCTGAACTAATCGCTGTAAGTAATTTTGTTTATACAAGGAGTTGTAAATGATTAATGATGATTTAGTAAAAATTGCTTATCAGGCAAATTCTTTATCAGAATGCCTTAGTAAAAGGACAAACTCAATTAATAAACAAGAAACTAACGATGAGTTAATTAAGCATTGGTGTGAAGTTGTTGCTCAAGGTAATTGGGAAAAATTTTACAAGCGCCTGCAATGGGATGGATTAGATATTAATACAGTTCGTTCGGTACTATTGAGTGTACATGTAGCAGAATCAGAGCCACTGCCAATCTGGACAGAAACTTTGAAAGAAGTTATTGAAACTTCTGCCAAATTTCATCTAAATGAAGTAACTTCCGAAACCTACAAATTACCCATAGAAGCTGAAAAGCCGTTACCTTTTGCAGATATATTATTACCTGCTGTCTTAGTAGGGCGGCAAAAATTACTAACTTTTTTGGGTTCGATGTCGCTATCCCCAGACTATTTACCTTTAAACCTGCTTTCCGAAGCAGCTTACTTACAATTAGAGCATGGCTTACTACAAAGATTGGTAAATCTTAGTGCCAAAACCCTCCAATTGGAATTTACTAATTTCCGTCCCTATAATTATAGTTTGCTCAACTTAATGTTAGAGAAATTAAAATTATCAGCAGAGGGGATATTAGGCAGTCCTAGTAAAAAATATTATATTGATTTTGTCGATCATCTCTTACAAGATGGATTGCTAGCTTTTTTTAAAAAGTATGCTGTTTTAGGTAGGTTAATCGCAATAACTGTTGATTTTTGGGTGGAAGCAACAGCAGAATTTCTGCAACGTTTGCAAGCCGATCGTTCTGAAATTGAGAAGATTTTAGATTTTACAGAAGTTACTTTAGGAAAGGTGACAGCTATTGCTGGTTCGCTTTCTGATGTGCATAATCGCGGTCGCTCTGTCTTAATTCTAACTTTTGCATCTGGGAAAAAACTAGTTTATAAACCCAAAAATTTAGGTTTAGAAGTTATTTATAACCAGTTATTAAATTGGTGTAATCAGCACGATGCACCTTTAATTTTCAAAGTTATTAAAGTCCTCGATCGCCATACCTATGGTTGGGTTTTTGATTATATAGAACAATTGCCATGTGAGAATGAAGCAGCGGCACAGCGATTTTATCAGCGAGCCGGGATGCTGTTGTGCGTGTTGTATGTTCTGGGAGGAAATGACTGTCATTACGAGAATTTAATTGCTTGCGGCGAACATCCGGTGCTGATTGACGCAGAAACTCTATTGCACCCTCAAACCAACCCGATAGAAGGCTCTGTGCAAGCTATAGAAGAAATGAGTGAAATTGAGCAACACTTCCAGGATTCCGTGCTGCGAACTGGACTTTTGCCCCGTTGGGACTTTAGCCCAGACAAGCGAGTTGCCTACGATGTCAGCGCTATAGGTAGTGTTAACTCCCAGCAAGCACCTTGGCGAATGCCACGCTGGAAAGCCGTCAATACGGACGAAATGCACTTGGTATATGAAGAAGTGAAATTACCTGTCCAGGCAAATGTACCGATGTTGCATGGGGTTGCGCTCTCGCCTAACGACTATCTGGAGGAGATAATTGTAGGGTTTCGGCAAATGTATCATTTTTTGAGCGATCGCCAATCAGCACTCCTGGAAAATGATGATTTTGTCACAGCACTACAAGCACAACAGGTACGGTTTATTTTCCGCCCTACCAATTTTTATCACGTCCTTTTAGAAAAAACGCTGACACCAGAATTTCTGCGTTATGGAATTGCGCGTAGTATAGAATTGGATATCCTTTGTCAAACTTGTCTAACATCTGGACAAAAACCACAAGCTTGGGCAATTTTGCGATCGGAACTCCAATCCTTAGAGCAGTTGGATATTCCCTACTTTGGAACATCTTGCAGTAGTGATGCCCTAACTATGGGGCTAAAGCAACCGATAGAAAAATATTTTAAACAACCAAGTTACAACCAATTTCTCAAGCGGTTACAAAACCTCAACGAAACAGATTTAGCTAGCCAAATAGGGATTATTCAAGGCTCTTTTTATGCCAGAGTGGGGCAAAATATTGTTGCTGAAGAACCACCAAATCCTAACTCTTTAAAAACTACTGATTTCTCCCAAACTGCTCCTTTAACCTCCTCTCAACTGCTCCAGCAAGCTGAAGCCATTGCTGAGGAAATCCAAGCCAGGTCTTTGCATGACTCTGCTGGCAATGTCAACTGGATTGGCTTTAGCTATGTTCCGAATGCTGAACGGTTCCAATTCCAGCCTTTGGGTTATAGTCTCTACGATGGTAGTTGTGGTGTTGCTTTATTTCTGGCGGCTCTTGCTCGTGTCACAGGTAATGCTCAGTGGGGAAACTTGGCTTTGAATGCTCTACAATCTTTGCAGACAGTATTGCAGACATCCAATAATTTATTCGCGCAAAAATTTGCTCGCCGAATTGGCATCGGCGGAGCAACAGGAATTGGCTCTATGATTTATTCTCTAGTTAAAATCAGCCAATTTTTATCAAATACAGCACTCATCGAAGATGCGCGGCTAGCTGCTCAGTTAATTACACCAGAATTAATCGCTGCTGACCAACAGTTAGATGTAATTGGGGGAGCAGTGGGAGCAATTTTAGGGTTATTAACACTTTATCAAGCAACAGGTGAAGCAAAGGTTTTAGACCAAGCTATTAACTGCGGTCAACATTTACTTTTGCATCGCATCAGCGAACAAGAACAGCCTAGAGCCTGGAAAAATATAGCCCAAAAGCCATTAACAGGTTTCTCGCATGGGGCGGGTGGTATTGCTTATGCTTTGTTACGGCTCTATGCTGTCACCGAAGACCAAGCCTATTTACAAGCAGCTCAGGAGGGAATTGCTTACGAATGTAGTGTTTTCTCAACCACCGCCGCCAATTGGCCAGACTTGCGCGATATTTCTGATGGGCTATGCCAATCTAGGTTTCTAGTTACTTGGTGTCATGGCGCTCCTGGTATTGCTTTATCACGTTTGGGCGGTTTGTCAATTTACCAAACGGATGAAATACTTCAAGATGTGGAAGTTGCATTGCAGACAACTTTGAAGTATGGCTTACAGGATTTAGACCATCTCTGCTGTGGCAATTTTGGTCGTATAGAGGTGTTGTTGGTGGCAGCCCAAAAACTATTTCGTCCCCATTTGCTAGAAATTGCCCAAAAGCAGGCGGCTTGGGTAGTGGCTCAACCAGATAGAGCGGTTACATATCATCTGTTTAACAACTTACCAAACTCTTTGTTTAATCCCGGTTTTTTCCAGGGGACAGCAGGGATTGCTTACCAGATGTTACGGCTGGCATACCCAGAGATGTTGCCATCTGTACTGTTATGGGAATAATATCAGTAGACTGAAAACTTTTGCGATCGCCAAAAAAAGTTTTTTTATTATGTGTAGCAATCCCTGTTTTCGGGGTACTCCGTACAACGATTGTCAAGACGTGCGGTGTCCCAAACAAGTGCGCCTGATTTTTCATCATCTAAAAAGCGCTTGATAAGGCTTCCTCACGAATGCGAAGTCATACTCGCAATTGGAGGTGCGCCCTGACCTGGGTTGACGGATGAATACAGTCTCCTAAACGAGATAATGGCAGCAACCATTTCACCAATGTCATAACCGTCTCAACCCAGAACCAAGCTTCTGTACGGGCGACAAAGCACCATTGGGGGATCGGTCTTAACTGTCAGAACACAATAAAAGTGTAATTTTTTTTGGTGCATCTTATTTTGTTTCTTCCATCCATAACGGAAGCCAGCGCGTCCGTAAACAGCTTCTGTCACTCTCCGAAAACTTTGCGATCGCTCCACAGCTTAACAAATCGCAACAGTCTCCTCAAGTATATTTTGTAGCAAAATTCTATATTGAACTTGCTTATTTAAATGAATTGTGGTAATTTCATTGTAGTTAAAACAGCCAAAATTCGATTGACTTACCGTAGTTTATTTGATAGTATCACTACTCTAGTTAGAAATTTGTTGTCACTAAAGCTGATATCAGTGAATTAGTAACGTATTTACGGTTATTAGCCAAAAGTTATTTGTAGCATTGTCCACTGGACATGATTGAAAAATACGTATTTGCAACGATAAAAACTGCGATCGCCCACCGAGCCATAATCCTTTGTTGTCTTGCTAGTTTAATGGTGAAGCGATGTCTATCGACAAACCTTGAGGCTTTCAGCAGCAGTGAGGCAGCACTGTAGGTCTACCCAATCTATACGTAGGAGTTGAAAATGATGGTGCAAACTTCTCTCGTCCGCCCCAGCAATCCCTTTCAGACACCAACCTTCGTTTCCATTGAATCAGAGCGTCGCCATCGCCAAGAACGCTTGGCAGCAGCCTTTCGGGTATTTGCGCGTTTGGGTTTTGCTCAAGGATTGGCAGGACATATCACTGCCCGCGATCCCGAACTTACCGATCATTTTTGGGTAAATCCCTTTGGGATACATTTCAGTCGCATTCGGATATCAGACCTGATACTAGTGAATAGTGAAGGTCAGGTAGTCCAAGGTGAAGGCAAAGTTAGTCAAGCAGCATTTGCCATTCACTCTCAAATCCACGAAGCCCGCCCTGATGTCATTGCAGCGGCTCATGCCCATTCCTTCTATGGCAAAACTTGGTCATCTTTAGGTCGGTTGCTCGATCCGATTACCCAAGATTCCTGTGCTTTTTACCAAGATCACGCTCTATTTGATGATTTTACAGGCATTGTTTTGGAGACAAGCGAAGGAAAACGTATTGCTCAGGCATTAGGCGACCGCAAAGCTGCAATTTTACGCAACCACGGAATATTGACCGTGGGACACAGTGTGGATGAAGCCGCTTGGTGGTACATCAGGCTAGAGGATACCGCTAAGGCGCAATTGCTAGCAGAAGCCGTAGGAAAACCCATCCTGATTGACCATGACATCGCCTTAAAGATCCAACAACGCGGTGGTACTCACCAAGCAGGCTGGGGTGGATTCCAATATTTGTGGGATGAAATTACTCACGATCAACCAGATTTGTTTGATTGATTAGGGAATGGGGCATTGGGCAGAAGAGGCAGCACTTCTCTACAAGAGGCTGCACTTCGACTACGCTCAGTGATTACGCCAACGGCTACGCTCAGTGACCGAGGGGCAGAGGCGAATAAACCTACTGCAACTTCTCCTCTGCTCCCCCGCCCCCCTGCTTCCTCTGCTCACCAACATTTTCAGGACAATTAATTATGCCAATTGAATTTATTGGATTGATTCGGACAAAACCGACTTCGGAATTAAATAGTGCATCAGGTGGTCTGGGCGATGACATCATTGATACAGCTTATGTTCGTGAATTTGCCAAAGCCCATGAAGAAGGAGGCTTTGACAAAGTATTGATTGGCTATAGTTCTAGTAGCCCTGATGGTTTGACTGTTGCTAGTTTCGCAGCTTCAGCAACCGAGCGATTGGGTTTTTTAATTGCTCATCGTCCGGGTTTTGTCGCACCAACTTTGGCAGCTCGCAAGGCAGCTACCCTTGACCATTTTACTAACGGTCGGATTGCAATACATATCATTACTGGTGGCAGTGATGCTGACCAGCAGAAAGATGGCGACTGGCTGGATCATGATAGCCGTTACCGTCGCACCGATGAATATTTAGAAATTGTTCGTCGCGTCTGGACAAGCGACACTCCCTTTGACTACGAAGGTGAATTTTACCGTATCAAGGATGCTTTCTCTGCGATCAAGCCGCTGCAAAAGCCCTATATCCCGCTTTATTTTGGTGGTGCATCTGGGTCAGCAGTACAGGTAGGAGCCAAACATAGTAACGTTTATGCCTTGTGGGGTGAGCCAATTGCCGCAGTTAAAGAACGAATCGCAGAGGTACGTGCTGCCTTACCACCCGATCGCTCCATTCGCTTCAGCGTCTCTTTGCGACCGATTCTTGGTGCTACAGAACAAGAGGCTTGGGAAAAAGCACATAGTATTTTAGTGCGAATTCAAAAGTTGCGAGGAGGGACGAAATTAGCTACCCCACCAGCTAGACCCCAGGCGGTAGGATCGCAACGTCTGCTAGATTTTGCCGCCAAAAATGAGATTTACGATAAACGTCTATGGACACCGATCGCAGCAGCTACTGGTGCGGCAGGTAACACTACTGCTCTAGTGGGTACACCAGAACAAGTAGCAGAGGCTTTGGTTGATTATTACGATGCAGGTGTGACTACCTTGTTGATCCGGGGCTTTGATCCTTTAGAGGATGCGATCGCTTATGGGCGTGATGTCATTCCTTTAGTACGTGCGGAAGTCGCGCGACGAGAACGGCAAACAGTTGGAGTCGGGGTTTAGCGATCGATCCAACGCCTCACTGCTGGCAGTTGTGTAGAGAACCATAGCGTACCTAAGATACTCAGACTGCCACAGACAATCAAGGCATTAGTTGCACCAAAATTATGTGCTAAAGTTCCAGCCAACAGATTCCCAAAGGGCATCATACCCACCATTGCTAGGGCATAAAAACTCATCACCCGTCCGCGCTTATCTTCAGCAACTAGGGTTTGGATAATCATATTACTACTGGTAATCAGGAGGATGGAAAAGCAGCCTGTAAACACCAGTATGATTATGGATAATCCAACTTGACGCGATAGTGAGAAGCAAATCAAACTTATCCCAATCAAAACTTGAGCGACTACAATCAAACGCTCTAAGCCTGCAATCCCTCGCCTAACACTCAGATACAAACAAGCAAACAACGAGCCAATGGGCGCTGAGGTGCTGAGGTGAGCCATCGTAGTTGCATCCCCATTTAAAATCTTAGCCGCGAAGATGGGCATGAGCGAGATATGAGACATCCCGACTAAACCTTGTAACGCCAGTATTAATAAAATTGCTCTAATCGGCTGGAATTTGGAGACATATTCAAAGCCCTCCCGCAATTTCTGCAAAGTATCGCCAAGGCTCGTCAGGGTCTGTGTGGGTCTGACTTTCAGCCGCATCGCTAGCAGGGTAAAGATGGCAGGGATATAGCTGAAGGTATCGTAGAGAAAACAATATTTTACCCCTAGCGTCGCAATCAAAATCCCGCCCATAGCCGGCCCCAATACAAGCGAGGAACTTAACATCACTGAATTCAAAGCGATCGCATTACCCCAATCGGCGCGATCGCCTACTGTTTCGGTGACGATTGTATGACGCACAGGCATATCTAATCCCTTGAGGAAACCATTGAGAACGCTCAGTACCAATAGGATGGGAAAGGTAATCCAATTTGTAAAGGTAAGAATCGTTAAAGTCAGGGAAACGCTAATTCCCAATATCTGCACCAGCATTAACAAGTCACGACGACTCCAGCGATCGGACAATACACCCGAAAACGGAATCACTAATAACGTCGGTAAAAATTGCACAAACCCTGCAATTCCCAACAACCAAGCCGATTGAGTCAATTCATATACCAGCCAAGGAATAGTTAACTGCTGGGTCATAAATGTCCCAGACATTGATAGTAACTGTCCCCCAAAAAACAGCCGAAAGTTACGCCAGCGAAAGGCGGGTAAATGCTGGTAAATGATATTACTTACGCGATCGCCTAGTTGTCTGTTCCAAATTTTCATCAGGAAAGTTCTATTGTGTTTTACTAAGTATTAGGCTATCTAATACTTAGTTTGCCTAATAATTATAGGATAATTGCGTAGTTTATCGCCGCAGGTCTTACCCTGAGCCTGTCGTACCCCTCCGGGGAAGCAAGCTACGCGGAGCGTCTCGTAGAGAAGGGCATTGCGTCTGTTTTTGTAGCAAGCTTGCTGATTCAAAGGTTAAGCCTTATTCCTAACGGCATCTGGTGTAATCGCTGCATACTGCTGGGCAGTTAAGGTTGCCCCTTTAACATCAACTTGTTTTGGCACAAGTTTCAGTTCATACAGAAGATCCGCAACCTTTTGTTGAGCGCTAATTACTTCCTCAGTAATTGGTCTCATATCATATTTTCTTCTCGTCAGCGCCAACTCCATAGTATCGACATCAGTCTTGACCTTCGGTGCGAGGATTTCCGCAGCAGCCCGCCTGTTTTTGTTTGCCCACTGCCCAACTTGGTAGTACTCTGACAAAATTGCTTTCAAGAGTTCAGCATTATTAATTGCAAAATCTCGTGAAGCTAGGTAATAAGCTCCTGGCGTCTTAATTCCTTGGGCGTCTCGTAAGACCCGAATAGTGCCTTCCCGTTGCAGCTTGATTAGACTAGGATCGCTTTCTACAAAGGCATCAACCGTCTTGTTCAAAAACGCTGCTCTTCCATCTGCAATAGGTAGATTTACTGATTCAATATCACTGATTTTTAGCCCTACCTCTTCAAAAGCCTTCACCACAAAAAAGGTCTGAGCTGTCCCTCTAGAATAAGCAACTTTTTTACCTTTAAGACCTGCCAATGTTTGGATTGGAGAATCCTTTAGCACAACAATTGCGGAACCTTCTCCAGTACCTGGTGGGGTATTAACTACATAGATCAAATTAGTTCCAGCTGCCTGAGCAAAAATGGGTGGCGTTTCGCCAGCAGGCCCAAGGTCAATGCTACCCACATTTAAGGCTTCTAAGAGTGGTGGTCCAGACACAAATTGAGACCAGGTAACACTTATTCCTTGAGGAGCCAAGCGTTTTTCGATCGCGCCTTTTTCGTGTGTTATGTCCCCAGAAACTTGGTAGCCAAGTCGAACCAACTTGGTACTATCTTTATTGTTACTAGTGGCATTAGCACTCAAGGTTGTGTTGCTGTTATTGCCTGTGCTGCCGTTGTTTGTTCCACAACTGACTAAGGCAGTAAAAGACATTAATCCATAAAAAGTGTAAAGTAAATCACGCCTAGATATTGAGTGCTTTCCAATTTGCAATCTGACCATAGCTTTCTATCTCCTCATTTTGACTGACGCTGATACGGTGGGAGCAAAATCTCTGCAAACTGACCGAATCGATTAGAGCTTCTATCCCTGCTAAGAAAGCTATATCCAATCGCATCCGGTGGTGTTAAAACTAGTGGTTTGCCACACACACAAACTTTGCGTGGTGGCAAGCAGAGGGGCAGCACTTCTCTACGAAAGGCTGCGCTCAGTTACCGAGGTGCAGAGGGGAAAGAACTTGTACAAATCTCTCCTCTGCTCCCCTGCTCCTCTGCCGACTCCACAAGCGCAATTTTGCGTTGGCATGGCAGACCACTAGGTTTCCCCCTCTACTCTCTAAAGTGGAAAGGGAAAGGAGGAGTAAATTTTGGTATCTGAAAGAATTCACAACCTTTAACTAGTAGTTCGCCAAGGAAACTTGGCGGGGTAAAGGGCAAAGGGGAAAGGGAAAAGATGTTTACTCCTTTAACCTTTAACCTTTCCCCTTTTCCCAGCCCTCACCTAACAATTTTGGGTTGGCAGACTACTAGCTGAACTTTAGAAAGGACGGCTTCCTGCGATGCTAACCCGCTTCAAAACACGGGTTGCGTTGGAATTAAATTCGGGACGATAGTGAGCTGTAGCTTGGTTGTCCCAATAAAGCAGGTCGCCCTTACTCCAGTGGTGTTGATAAACAAAGTGGGGTTGCTTAATGTGTTCCCGCAACCGCTCAATTAGCTTTGCCCCTTCCACTGGGTCGTAATCAACAATATCTACCTCGCTAGCGGCATTTAAGAAGAGAACTTTCTTGCCAGTATCCGGGTGAGTGCGAACTAAAGGATGGGTAGCAACTTGTTCACCGGGTTCAACGGAACGACCAGCTGCGTAGCCAGGCTCAGGATACTCATCCCGATACTTGCCATAGAAATTAAAATGGCGTAGCTGCAAGCCAGCAATCTGCTTTTTAGTAAGATCATCTAGTTCTTCGTAAGCCTGAATCAAATTCACCCAATAGGTATCAGGACCATTCTCAGGCAGTTCTACCCCATATAAAAATGAACCGCTAGATGGTGTAGGCAACCAGTCATGATCGATATGGGGTAAAAGTTTACGATAGTTAGGTGCAACATTGACGGAACTTTCTTCAGAGGCAGCATTTGCAAGGGTAAGAACAAGAGGCGGCAGGTACGGCTCGGTTTCTCCTTTACGGATATAAGCAGGCTGTTGGAGAATGTCGCCAAAGTAATTCGCAAACGCTAATAATTGGTCGTCAGTCAATTGTTGATTTTTGAAGATGAGGATGTGATGATCGCGCCACGCCTGCTTAAGTTGCAAGATTACTTCTGGTTCTGCTGCAATACTGGCGTCAACACCAGTAACAACTGCTCCTAAAGCTGCTCCACTAGGCGTAATCTCAATTCGTGTTGCAGTAAATGTCATAAAAATTTCTCCTTGTACTTTGTAGTTGGTAAGGAAGCGATGGTAGCTCTCAAAATAATACACTAAACCGATAGATTTACAGTAGTATACAATGATTATATTTTTCGATTGCTGAATCAAAGCAGAAATACTCGGTATAGCCGTCGCCACTTTAGTTAGGATGCTAGGTGAAGGATATGCTCCATAGCCTCTCGCAAAGTTAGAAAACGGTCTAGCTGCTTTCGAATCCGGCTCTTGAGCCAAGCCCAACATCGCTCAATCTTATTCAAGTCAGGTGAATAAGGTGGCAAGTACCAAATCTCACAACCTGCCGCTTCAAGCAACTGCTCAATCTGTCCACCCTTATAAAATCAATATTTTTCGTTAAGGGGGAAAGGGTTTGAATTTACCTTTTCCCGACAATGTTAAGAAGTCTAATATTGAAGAGATATACGAACTACGCCAATAGTTAATGCTTGACCATTTTGACTGGCAAAAAGTAAACCAATGTTTACAGCAATATGCGGCTGGAGTATTTCTGTACCTCACAACTTTGAAATCTGCTATATATCCCCAACTATGAAGAACGTTGGCGAAATGGTGAAGCTATTGCAACTGAGTTTGTGGAATCAACGGTTAGCAGTTTGTCAAAAAACAGCTGAGGCAGATCGTGTTTGCGATGGCGTTCCGTCTACTATAGGCGATCGCACATTGCAGAACCTGAGTAATTTTCCTTTCCTGACTCAAAGAAGTCCAGCTGATTCATATAATCGTTTGAGCATTGCTGAAATCTTTGTACTATAATCCAAATCTGCTGACCACCGCCCTGATAGCTGATCGATTAATGGCGCAATCCCGCGTGTGACAAAACGAAACCTTGGATCTACGACTTCTTGTACCAAAGGTTCTAAACTGGCGTAAGCTTTCAAATGTTGGATGTGCGCCCTGACTCCAATTCTCGCACTTGGAAAAGATGCAGCCTCCGAACCGCCACCGATCGCACCTAAGCCTGCAAAGTTATTTTGCTCAGGTCTAATATCGCCACCAAACCGTAAAAATCCAGTTTCTACACACATTTGGCAAAAGGCAATATCATAGTTCACTCCTTCTATACCTGCTTCTTCCCGATAAAGTTTGGGGATGTCAGGAAACTTTGTTAAGGCATTTTCATTATTGTTTCTGAGGAATAATTGTAACTGTATTTCGGAAGTATTACCGTTCGACATTACCCGCGAAAATTGACCAGGGCAAACCGCTAAATTCGAGCGTAAGCTAACAGTACGCGTTGCCGCATCCCAATTAACTGCAACATTAAAATCTCGTAGTTCGATGGCTTTGACATAAACTATTTTGTGATAGGTAATTTTATTGACATTAGCTGCTTTTGAAAGGTCAATTCGGAGAAGGTCTACTAAATCAATGGGGATGTAAGCATTACCATTAACTAAAACTCCTTGCTCTGTGTAACTTTGTCCGTTAATATTAATATTAATTGGTGGATAATTTGCTTCTGTCGGAGTTCCAGGAGTGGGGTCAATCACACGACTCCAAGTTACTAATCCATCGACAATTCCCAAAGCAAAATCGCGGCGACGAGTTTGCAGTAAAGCCCGATCTTCTGGATTGCTGAGAAACCCCACTTGCATTACCAAAGCTGGCAGCGTTGTCTGACGACAGAATGCTAAACTACCCAATCCACTATCTGTATCTGGCTTGACTCCCCGATTCGGTAATTGGGGTACGCGGCGCAACAATCCCACTAGTAACTGTTCAGCATTACTCTTGCGATCGCTATTATTAGCAATGTAGAAAACGCTAGCCCCACGCACAGAAGGGCTGTTAGCCGCATTAGCTGCAATTTCTAGGGCGACATCACCCCGGCGGCCGCGGGAATTGATCCAGGTGATAGTTTGGGCGGCGCTCAAGTCATCAGGAACCGCCAAAATTTCCAAACTCCGCGCCCTTAGTTCCGTAACAATCAAATCCCGCAGCAGAATCATTTCTTTTGCTTCAGTTGTACCACCTGCGATCGCACCTCGATCTATTCCTCCCGCTTCTTTGCCTCCATGAGCTGCTGATATAAAAATACGCCCCATTTTCAGTATTTCCTCTGATAAAATTAAGTCTAAGCAATTGTATACATCATTCTTGGTCTGGCAACAAGAATATAATAGCTATCAGAAGTTTAAAGTCATTTGTCCTTTGGTATTTCTCCAAAGTTCATGACCAATGACCAATGACCAATGACTAATAACAAAGCCATGCAAATCCCCCGCTTGCACCCAGACACAATTGAGGAAGTTAAACTACGGGCTGATATTGTAGATGTCGTCTCGGAATACGTAGTTTTACGCAAACGAGGAAAGGATTTTGTCGGTTTGTGCCCTTTCCATGATGAGAAATCTCCCAGTTTCACCGTCAGCCAGACTAAGCAAATGTACTATTGCTTTGGCTGTCAAGCTGGGGGAAATGCCATTAAGTTTGTCATGGAGTTGGGAAAGCGTTCTTTTGCTGATGTGGTGCTGGATTTAGCACGGCGTTACCAAGTACCTGTGCAAACTCTCGAACCCGAACAACGCCAAGAATTACAGCGTCAGCTATCTTTGCGCGAGCAGTTGTATGAAGTTTTGGCTTCCTCCGCACAGTTTTATCAACACGCCTTGAGACAATCGCAAGGGCAAAAAGCACTTCAATATTTGCAATCTAACCGCCAATTCAAAGAAGAAACTATACAGCAATTTGGTTTAGGTTATGCCCCCGCAGGTTGGGAAACTCTTTATCGTTATTTAGTGGAAGATAAACATTACCCAGTGCAAATACTGGAAAAAGCGGGATTGATTAAGCCACGCCGGGAAGGGGGCGGGTATTATGATGTATTTCGCGATCGCCTCATGATTCCCATTCGTGATGTTCAAGGGCGCGTCATTGCCTTTGGTGGGAGAACTCTGACTGATGAACAGCCTAAATATCTGAATTCACCCGAAACCGAACTTTTTAGTAAAGGTAAAACATTATTTGCCCTCGATCGAGCCAAAGATGGAATTTCTAAACTCGATCGAGCCGTGGTGGTAGAGGGATATTTTGATGCGATCGCTCTTCACGCCGCTGGTATTAATAACGCCATCGCCTCACTCGGCACAGCTTTAAGCTTAGAACAAGTCCGCTTAATATTACGCTACACCGAATCGAAACAATTAGTACTCAACTTTGATGCTGATAAAGCTGGAACCAATGCCACCGAACGGGCGATTGGTGAAATTGCCGAACTGGCATACAAGGGCGAAGTTCAGCTAAAAATTCTCAATTTACCCGATGGCAAAGATGCTGATGAATATTTGCATAGTCACACTCCAGAAGATTATGGAGAACTGCTAAAAAATGCGCCACTTTGGCTAGACTGGCAGATTCAGCAAATTATTCAAGACCGAGATTTAAAACAGGCTACTGATTTTCAACAAGTAACTCAGCAAATAGTCAAATTACTTAAAAATATAGCTAACAGCGATACACGCAACTATTACGTTTCTTACTGTGCAGAAATACTCAGTTTAGGAGATACCAGGCTTATACCTCTAAGAGTCGAAAATCTGCTAACTCAAATTGCTCCGGCTGCGGCGACATATTCTAAGCCCGTATCAGCGAAGAAAGCATGGGGAGGTGGTAAATCCCCACTCTCCATTACTTCGGCTCCCTTCGACTCCGCTCAGGGCAAGTCGCTCAGTACAAGTTCCAACTCCCCACTCCCGACAGAACGCAGCCTTTTAGAACACGCAGAGGCATTATTATTGCGAATTTACTTGCATTGTCCCGAACAGCGTCAAATGATTGTTGACGAACTAGAGGAGCGAGATTTGCAATTTAGTCTTTCCCACCACCGATTTTTATGGCAACAGATTTTAGAAATTTCATCCGGTGATGGAGAGACGAAAAACTTTGCGTCTCTACCAAATTTAATTTCCCGTCTCCAAGATCGGTTTTTAGAATTTGATAGCGAGATCGGGTTAATTTCCCATTTATTTCATGTGGATGAAAAAAACCAAAAAGAAATACTGCGGACTCCGCAAGTAGTTCAAGCTGCGATCGCTTGTATGGATTTAGTAATGCTTGAAAAACGCTATCGCCACTTTTTGGAACTATGGCAACAAACCGATCCAGAAGCCGAACCAGAGCGATATCAATATTATTATCAGGCTTTTTACGCGGAAAAAATCAAGCTTCAACAAATAGATCGACAACGCTTATTTTCCATCACTGAGTTGTTGTAGCCTTGCACTCACGCTCAACCTAAATCTTGATTAGTAGGGGCGCAAAGCCTTGCGCCCCTACGACAGGTGTGCTTCAAATACATGAAAACTGCTGTCTTGACAAAATTTCATCCTTGCGGTTCTCAACAGCCATGCTGCCTCTAAAGCAATACGGTTCAGTTAAGGATAATTGTAGGTTGGGTTGAACAAAGTGAAACCCAACAAATGCCCGTAAATGTTGGGTTTCGTTCCTCAACCCAACCTACGCAAATTTATTTTTCTGGCTTAACTGAACCGTATTGGCCTCTAAAGGGGTTGTATTCCCAGCAAATCTGGTAAATCCAGAGAGGCGAGGTGTTGATAAGCTCGATCTATAACTCGCTTACCTCTAAGAAAGCCTGTATTAGCACCAGGACAAATATACTGTAGAGTTTCTGGTGTAAAACGTTCTAACAATAATCGAAGACTCTGAATTTGCCTTGGCCAGTGAAAGGTTTTAGCTGTCCGTAATGGTACTGCTTGACCGTGCTGATTAGGGAGTAAATGGCGACCAGAAAATAATATACCTCCAAGTTCGCTGTAGTATAGACAAGATGAGCCGGGAGAATGTCCTGGTGTCCAAATTACTTGTGTAGCTGCATCAATAGTAAATTCTTGTCTAAAAGTAGTTACGGTTAAGCCTGGTAATAAATACGCTTCTTGCTCTTGAATCAGCACCTCACAGCCAAAGGCTTGCTGAAATTCAGCAGTCTTGCCGATAGCACCGCGATGAGTGATAAATAACCAACGCACGCCTCCATGCGATCGCAAAAAATCTTGATTTGTTTGTTCTAATGCAGGGCAATCTATGAGGATATTGCCTTCATTTCTTACAATAAAATAAGAGGTTCCCCCTAATGTGTCCCGATTGGGTGGAAAGGCAAAAATGCTCTCTTGTGCGAAGTCCGATTGCAGAGAACCTCCGCTCAGAACTTCGTCAGGGAAGACAGCCCGTGGTGGCTTAGTTGTATGACTTGGCTGTTGAGGTAAAGGGCACATAATCAAAGAACCGAAACTGAGGAGTTGTGGACAATTTGATGACAGTGCGGAAATGCTCAAGAATTGAAACTTGAGCCTTAACCAACACTGTTAACCGTTGTGAAAAAAATTGGGATTTGAGGTCTGCCTTGTAGTTAATGCTATGGTGCTGAAGCTACTGGTGGGGCGTTTTGTCAAAATTACTGAAGAGAACATGGCATTTTGGTTTCTGTTTATCCTCCTGCTGGGGCTTGCTACTTATCTAATGGTGCAGCGCAGCGTTGCTCACATCACCCGCACACCAGTATGGTTGTTGTGGCTGGTTTTAATGACACCAGCATTCCTGTTGAGTGGATGGACGCTAATCTACGGGGCGAAACAACCTCCACCGCCAGGGCTGATTCTCTGGTCGGTATTTGTCTGCACAGTCTTGTACTGGGCGTTGTTTCAATGGGGGCGTCAAGTACCAAGAGATACACAGACAGACGAAGCCCAAACCCCAGCCTCAGAATCACAACCAACTATCCAGCCTATCCCAGAACCAATAGTGCGTCCCATTGAACCAGCCGAAGAAACTCAACTGCGAAATTGTTTTCCTTGGTCTGTATACTACGTTCAAAATATTGAGTATCGTCCACAATCTGTGATTTGCCGGGGTCAGTTGCGAACTAAAGCCAGCAACGCTTACCAGCAGATTAAAACTAATATTGAAGCACAATTTGGCGATCGCTTCTTGCTGATTTTTCAAGAAGGCTTTAATGGCAAACCTTTCTTTGTCCTGGTTCCCAACACTCAAGCTGCTAAACAGACAGATACACCACGACGCAACCAAGAACGATTAACTCGTCCAGGATTAGCGCTGATGCTGGTAGCAGCTACTTTGATCACTACTACCTTGGTGGGAGTGGAAAATGCTGGTGTTACTTTGCCGCCTATTTGGCAAATTGGATCTTTGTTCAAACTTCTATCTAACCCAGATGTCCTATTCAAAGGATTGCCTTATGCTTTAGGGCTGATGGCTATTTTGGGCACTCACGAACTTGGGCATTATTTAACAGCTAAATTTTACAAGATTCGCTCGACCTTGCCTTACTTTATTCCCGTGCCTTTCTTCTTGGGAACATTTGGCGCATTTATTCAGATGCGTAGTCCCATTCCTAACCGCAAAGCTTTATTTGATATTAGTATCGCTGGGCCAATTGCAGGTTTTGTTATTACCTTGCCATTACTAATATGGGGTTTGGCTCATTCTGACGTGGTTTCGCTGACTGAAAAAACCCGACTTTTAAATCCTGATGCTCTCAATCCGAAGTATTCAATTTTACTGGCTATACTCTCAAAGTTAGCTTTGGGAAGTGAGTTAACAGCAAAATCAGCCCTCGATTTGCATCCAGTTGCAGTAGCAGGTTTCTTAGGACTAATTGTCACAGCCTTAAATTTAATGCCTGTGGGACAATTAGATGGAGGTCACATTGTCCATGCGATGTTTGGACAACGAACTGCGATCGTAATTGGTCAAATTGCTCGCGTGTTGTTGCTGCTACTTTCTTTAGTTCGGGAAGAATTTTTGGTGTGGGCGATTATCTTATTATTTATGCCGTTGATTGATGAACCTGCGCTGAATGATGTCACTGAATTGGATAACAAACGTGACGTTTGGGGGTTACTGGCAATGGCTTTGTTGATTGTAATTATTCTGCCATTACCGCAAGCGATCGCTAACTTTTTGCAAATTTAAAAAGTAAACATATCAGCCATCGCGTTCTTAAGCCTTATCGTTTTGCTAACTCTGGAGTTCGCCCCTTCAAGCCAATCATCAATTTCAGCATAAATACTTTTAATATAGGTACTCGCTGCAAAAACCATAAACCCAAGCGACGAACCACTACTACAGGGAAGAAATTATTAGAGAACATCCGATCTAACAAATCGGTGAAACCTAAAATTGTCAGATTCTCTAGCTTGCGCCAGCGTTCATAACCTTTGAGAATCTGAATATGGCCAATATCTTTACCCGCTTTGTGCGCTGCTTGAATTACTTGCGCCAAAGCCGCTGCATCCCGAATGCCCAAATTTAAACCTTGTCCGCCGACGGGATGGCAATTGTGTGCTGCATCACCAATTAATGCCAGTCGGGGGAGAACGTAGCGATCGCTTTGCATGAGTTGTACTTGAAAAACAAAGCGATCGCCTAGTAATTCCAATTTTCCCATCTGATCGCCATAGCGGCGGGTTAGTTCTGCCAAAAATTGCTCGTCATTTAAAGCACACAAAGCTTTTGCTTCTTCATGAGGGGCAGTCCAGACAATGCGGCAACGGTTCCCCGGTAAAGGTAAAATCGCAAAGGGGCCGCTAGACCAGAATCTTTCGTAAGCGGTGTTATTGTGGGGTTTTTCTGGTTTGACAAAGGCGACGATGCAAGATTGCCAATATTTCCAACCCGAAGTTTTGATTCCAGCCGCTTGCCGAATTGGCGATCGCGATCCATCTGCTGCTACAACTAATTTGCTGCGAACTGTCTTTAGGCGATCGGCAATTTTTATCTCGATGGCGACTATATTCTGCTGGTATTGCGTATTTACCACTTCTGCCGGACACAGATAAGTCACATTTGGGCAATCTTGGACAAACTCTTGCAACGGCTGCAACAAAGCTTGGTGTTCCGCCACATAACCCAACTCTGCTGTATTTATATCATCTGTGGTAAATTCCACCACATCGGGATGATCGGCATCCGAAAGACGGACTCGGCAATACTTGGCGATTTGCGGCAACATTTTGTCCCAAACACCAATTCCTTCATAAATCAGCGACGAAAGTTTGTGAACTGCATACGCTTGTCCCTTCGCTACCGCCGCTGATGCCACTTTTGCCTCAATCAGCAAAATACTCAAACCAGAATCTTTTAAAGCAGAGGCTAGAGTTAACCCAATAATCCCACCGCCGACAATTACCAGATCGTATTCATATCCCCGCTCATTTGGCGGTGTTAGTTGAGGGGAAATTTGCTCAAGCTGCGTTATGGTCATTGTTAAGTTAGATTACAGCGTCTTAACTCTTATTTTGACGCGATCGCGCCTTCTTGAGCAAGTTAACAATTCAAAATTAAAGACAGCCCTCATCCCCTAACCCCTTCTCTCCCAAGTTTGAGCTACGGTGTACACACAAGTCAAATTACCCCCCTTAATCCCCCCGATGCATTGGGGGGAAACAGTAAATTTAGTTCCCTCCCCTTTCCAAGGGGAGGGTTAGGGTGGGGTAAAACTGACACGAAAAACCAGGTGAGTAAACTATTTCAGGCTTGTGTATACACCGTAGCTCAAACTTGGGAGAGGGAGTGAGGGCAAAATATGGACGCCTACCCTACAAGATTGAATAATTTATTTGCTGACTCGATAGATTGGTCTAACCTGACGATAAGTATTAAGTAAGCTGAGAAATTTATGACCATCAAAATTTATCGGGTCAACTTTTTTACCAGAACGGTCTACTAAATGGTGCGTAGTGATGCGATCGTCTGGGACTTGACTTTGAGCAATTAACCAAGCAAGAGAATGATATTGAGCTTCCGTGTAGCCGCTATGGGTTTGTTGACTGCTACTGTCATAACTATCTGGCGGTGTTTCCAAAGAGACATGATAAGCAAAATTATTCACAGACGCGGGTAAAGTCGGATTAGTCTGCACAGTTTCCACTCCCTGCGAACCATCAAACACAGAGTTAGCTGCACCAAAAGCCCGCTTGTCTGGGGGTACTAGATAAACCACCGTTCCGTCTAACTTGATTAAGGCGTGGTAACTTGCTTGCACCCCTTCATCAGTATGAGCTACTTGAAAGAAATTAATGGCGCTAGAAGCTGAATAACCAGTTTCATGGATGACGATAATTGGTTGGTTGCTGAGAGGAATGCCGTTAACATCTTGGGTGTAACGTTCACCATAGTTACTTGGGTCAACTGAAGCAACTTGATAATTAGGTCTGTACTGTGCAAAAGCTTGAGTAGTTATGTACCTTGCTAGAGGCTGGTTAGTCTTGACTGGGGACTTGATAACATTTTGAAATTTCTTCTCTGGCTCTTTCGCTGATTGAAATTTCGCCTGGGGGTATTTACTGAAAGCTGTAACCTGTGGATTGGCTGCACGGGATATTGTCGGATTGTTGTGTAATTTTGTTGCTCGTCCAATTAGCAGCACTACAATTAAAGTGGCAAACATCAGCCAGATTAGTAGCACCCTAGTCACCCAGTCTGTAAACTTCATTTTTCTAATACCCGTAAAACGGTAGATATTAATTTATAGCTAAACTGGTATGTCAGTCGTAGAGGGCCACTTCTGTAAACCCCTACCGCTCATAGTATCCAAATAATAATCGCTATAATACCTTAATTCTAGTCAAATATACCTTGATAATCTCTGCAATAGTGCTGTTAAAAGCTATTTAATTTCAATGCCGTGGGTAGTGGATTGGTGGGTGTGAAAATCTTCATCGTGTAGCGCTGTTAATGATGTTTTACCCACATCCTCTTCACCAACTACTAGCAGTTTAGAAAGATATTATCCTTTAGCTTCTAACCTGGCTCGAAGATAGTTCAAAATTGCCTGCGTTCCCTGCTCAACAATTTCAGGCGGCGGCGAGCTTAATTGTGGATTGTTCTTGAGGGATAGGCTTGTCAAGTTTGAGAGTTGGCTGATTTCTGACGGCAGGCTGCTGAGTTGATTGTAAGAGAGGTCTAGCCATATTAAGTTTGAGAGTTGGCTGATTTCTGGCGGCAGACTGCTAAGTTGATTGCCAGGGAGGTCTAGCCATTCCAAGTTTGAGAGTTGGCTGATTTCTGGCGGTAGAATGCTAAGTTGATTACAAGAGAGGTCTAGCCATATTAAGTTTGAGAGTTGGCAGATTTCTGGCGGTAGGCTGCTGAATTGATTACCAGAGAGAAATAGCTCAGTTAAGTTGGAAAGTTGGTTGATTTCTGGCGGTAGGTTGCTGAGTTGATTTTCATTGAGGAATAGCTCAGTCAAGTTGGAAAGTTGGCTGATTTCTGGCGACAGGCTGCTGAGTTGATTTTGATTGAGGTTTAGCCATGTCAAGTTGTAGAGTTGGCTGATTCCTGGCGGCAGGCTGCTGAATTGATTACCAGAGAGGGATAGCTCAGTCAAGTTGGAGAGTTGGCTGATTTCTGGCGACAGGCTGCTGAATTGATTGTTCTCAAGGGATAGCTCAGTCAAGTTGGAGAGTTGGCTGATTTCTGGCGGCAGGCTGCTGAGTTGATTTTTATCGAGGTATAGGTGAGTCAAGTTGGAGAGTTGGCTGATTTCTGGTGGCAGACTGCTGAGTTCATTACCACAGAGGGATAGCTCAGTCAAGTTGGAGAGTTGGCTGATTTCTGGTGGCAGATTGCTGAGTTGAGTGTGATTGATGTTTAGCACCGTTTCCTTTTCTCTGGCAGCTTTTTCAATAATTTGCAACAGTTCTTCGTTTGTCATCAGCAAACCTCACCAACTCTGTAGCGATATTTACAAAAATAGTGTATCGCAGGTTATGGGGAGTAGGGAGTGGGGCTAAATTTATGTGTTCTATCTGCGTAGAAACGGCTGTAATATTTAAATTAACAGGATGCGTAGGTGTAGCCCGTTGTAGACATCGCTAACCTCGCAATAACATTCACTCGTTAACGGAGTTCAAAGACTCGTCGGCGAGTATAAAAGACTCGTTAACGGAGTTCAAAGACTCGTCGGCGAGTATAAAAGACTCGTTAACGGAGTTCAAAGACTCATCAGCGAGTATAAAAGACTCGTTAACGGAGTTCAAAGACTCATCAGCGAGTATAAAAGACTCGTTAACGGAGTTCAAAGGGTGCGTTACGCTTTTGCGCTAACACACCCCAGGATTGCGATCGCTTTATAATTGCGATGTCTACGATGGTCACTGAGCCTGTCCTGAGCGTAGCCGAAGGGCGCAGCCGAAGTGCGGGCTACGCCTACGCAGCGATGAAACAAATCCATAACTACTTATCCCAATTCTCTTGATGGAGAAACGGTTTCGTTAATTTGAGAAGATGGTTTATTCAAGAAGAAATTCCAAATTCTTTGAATAGCTATTATTAGAAAACCAATCACAATTACTCCTGCTACCACTGGTAAAGCTAGCGCCAGCACAGACAGTCCGATGGCGATGAGCAACTCAATGGTTGACACAACAGGATTGGTTAATCCACCAGAAACGCCAGTAGAACTTATCCGCAATATATTCGTTAATCCCTGAGTTAATCCTGCGGTTCCACCACCAGCAACTAAAGCTAACGTCCACTGTACGAGTGGATTCATCTCTGGAGCAACAGATGCTGTAACAATTGTCCCGGCGATAAATGCCGCAGGAGTGGCTACAATATCCAGCAGATGATCCAACCAAGGAATGTAATAACCAGTAATTTCTAGTAAACAAGCGACTGCAAAGACAATTACAGCTTGAGGTGTTTCCACCCAATCAAAGTTAGTCGGCAAATCTAAATGTCCAAAAACTGAAGCCACACTCAATGCTAGCAGTGGTACAAATACTCGAAAGCCAGCCGCCGCGCTCAAACTAATCCCCAGTAATAATTCAATAAATGTATTGAGATTGAACAAAGAATTTAAATCCATAGTAAGACTCAAGTTATACTCCTGGTGTTTTTTCCATCTTTGAGCTGAACGGAGTAACAACTCTAAGCTGTAATCCCAAGATAAGAAACTTGGCGAAAATATTTCATCTCACTATGTGTAGAATCCGTAAAATCCCACCTGTGCCAATACTGTGTAGGTTTTGCCTAAAAAATAACTCTAATGTAGGTTGCGTTGAAGATTGTGAGCCAGCGACCTGTAGAGTGATATCATATCCGCATAATTATTTAACCACAGTCATTACACCCCAACCCCTCCCCGCTTGGTGTACACACAAGTCGAATTACCCCCCTTAATCCCCCCGATGTATTGGGGGGAAATAGGAAATTTGGTTCCCTCCCCTTTATAAGGGGAGGGTTAGGGTGGGGTAAAACCTTGGGTTTTTCAGCTATTTCAGACTTGTGTGTAAACCGTAGGCTTGCGGGGTGGGGTTCTTCGGCTTTAATAAGCAATCAAGCAGACATGATATGAGGGCGCTTTTGCATAATTCTGTTATCGCCAACCTTGAGAAATCAGGTCAAAATGAGCCAATAGTGAGTTTCAGCAAAACAGACTTTATTAAAAGATGCCGAAAATATCACAATCTTGGAAAATAATAAAGTAAGTCGAGTATCACATGACTCACTTGATTTCCTCATTTATTCTAGGAAAATATGACTCATCCTTTCCTTGAACGCCTGCGTAGTCCAGATAGCCCAGTCCTCGTCTTCGACGGGGCGATGGGAACCAATTTACAAACCCAAAACCTCACTGCTGAAGACTTCGGCGGCCCACAGTATGAAGGTTGTAACGAATACTTAGTCCACACGAAACCCGAAGCTGTGGCTAAGGTTCACCGGGACTTTCTCGCTGCTGGTGCTGATGTCATTGAAACCGATACCTTTGGCAGTACCTCCTTGGTGCTGGCAGAATATGACTTGGCAGACCAAGCTTATTACCTCAGCAAGACAGCCGCAGAATTAGCGAAACGTGTGGCGGCGGAATTTTCCACGCCAGAAAAACCCCGATTTGTGGCTGGTTCCATCGGCCCCACAACTAAACTCCCTACCTTGGGACATATTGACTTTGACACTATGAAAGCTACTTTTGCCGAACAAGCAGAGGCGCTGTGGGATGGTGGTGTCGATTTGTTTTTGGTGGAAACTTGCCAAGATGTGCTGCAAATTAAGGCGGCGCTGAATGCCATTGAAGAAGTGTTTGCTAAGAAGGGCGATCGCAGACCGTTAATGGTGTCTGTGACAATGGAAAGCATGGGCACAATGTTGGTTGGTTCAGAAATCAGTGCTGTGCTGACAATTTTGGAACCTTACCCAATTGACATTCTCGGTCTAAACTGCGCCACAGGCCCAGACTTGATGAAACCACATATCAAGTATCTGGCAGAACATTCACCTTTCATCGTTTCTTGTATTCCCAACGCGGGTTTACCTGAGAACGTCGGCGGTCAAGCACACTACCGCCTGACACCGTTAGAATTGCGGATGTCATTGATGCATTTTGTTGAAGATTTGGGTGTCCAAGTGATCGGGGGTTGCTGTGGGACGCGTCCAGAACACATTCAACAATTGGCAGAAGTCGCTAAAGACCTGAAGCCAAAAGTTAGACATCCTAGCTTAGAACCAGCAGCAGCATCAATTTACACCACTCAGCCTTACGATCAAGATAATTCCTTCTTGATTGTTGGCGAACGTCTGAACGCCAGTGGTTCCAAGAAGTGCCGCGATTTGCTAAACGCCGAAGATTGGGATGGACTCGTTTCAATGGCGAGGGCGCAAGTCAAAGAAGGCGCACACATCCTCGATGTCAACGTCGATTATGTGGGGCGTGACGGCGTGCGGGATATGCACGAATTAGTTTCGCGCATTGTTAATAATGTGACACTGCCTTTAATGCTTGACTCCACCGAATGGGAAAAAATGGAGGCGGGTTTAAAGGTTGCCGGTGGTAAGTGTTTGCTGAACTCCACCAACTATGAAGATGGGGAAGCGCGCTTTTTGAAGGTGCTGGAGTTAGCGAAAAAATACGGTGCTGGTGTAGTCATTGGTACTATCGATGAAGATGGAATGGCGCGGACAGCAGACAAAAAGTTTGCGATCGCCGAACGCGCATATCGTCAAGCTGTAGAATATGGCATACCACCCACAGAAATATTCTTTGATACCCTAGCGTTACCAATTTCCACCGGGATTGAAGAAGACCGAGAAAACGGTAAAGCCACAATTGAATCTATCCGACGCATTCGTGAAGGATTGCCTGGATGTCATGTAATTTTGGGTGTTTCCAATATTTCCTTTGGTTTGAATCCAGCCTCGCGGATGGTGCTGAACTCAGTGTTTTTGCACGAAGCGACGACGGCGGGAATGGATGCAGCCATTGTCAGTGCTAACAAGATTTTACCGCTGTCGAAGATTGACGCCCGCCATCAAGAAATTTGTCGGCAGTTGATTTATGACGAACGGAAATTTGAGGGTAATGTTTGCGTTTACGATCCCTTGGGAGAGCTTACCACAGCGTTTGCGGGGGTGACAACTAAGCGCGATCGCTCCTTAGATGAAAGTCTCCCTATCCCCGAACGTCTCAAACGCCATATCATCGACGGCGAACGCATTGGTTTAGAAGAACATCTGAAAAAAGCCTTAGAAGAACATCCCCCCTTAGAAATTATCAACACCTTTTTGCTAGATGGCATGAAAGTTGTCGGGGAATTATTCGGTTCAGGACAAATGCAGCTACCCTTTGTTTTGCAATCAGCAGAAACTATGAAAGCGGCGGTGGCATTTCTAGAACCGTTCATGGAAAAATCAGAATCAGGCAACAATGCCAAGGGAACCTTTATCATTGCCACAGTTAAAGGCGATGTCCACGACATTGGTAAAAACTTGGTGGATATCATCTTATCCAACAACGGCTACAAGGTGATTAACCTGGGAATTAAACAGCCGGTAGAAAACATCATCAACGCTTACGAACAGCACAAAGCTGATTGTATTGCCATGAGTGGTTTGCTGGTAAAATCCACCGCCTTCATGAAAGAGAACTTGGAGGTATTTAACGAAAAGGGAATTAGTGTCCCTGTAATTTTAGGTGGTGCGGCGCTGACTCCTAAATTTGTCTATGAAGATTGTCAAAATACCTACAAAGGTAAAGTCGTTTATGGCAAAGATGCCTTTTCTGACTTGCACTTCATGGATAAATTAATGCCAGCAAAGGCAACTAATAACTGGGAAGATTTGCAAGGATTTTTGAATGAAGTTGAAACTGCTGAAGTTTCGACAAATGGTCACAAAGAACCAAAAGCTACAACTGCTGAAGAAACATCTGCTGAACCAAAAGTAGTAGATACGAGACGTTCTGATGCTGTGGCTGTAGATATTGAACGTCCAACACCGCCTTTCTGGGGAACGAAATTGTTGCAGCCTAGTGATATTCCCATCGAGGAAATATTCTGGCATTTAGATTTACAAGCTTTGATTGCTGGACAGTGGCAATTCCGCAAACCAAAGGAACAATCTAAGGAAGAATATCAGGCTTTCTTAGCAGAGAAAGTTTACCCAGTTTTAGAAAGTTGGAAACAGCGAATTATTGAGGAGAATCTGTTACATCCCCAGGTAATTTATGGGTATTTCCCTTGTCAAGCCGAGGGGAATTCTCTACATATATATGACTCAGAGAACCAATCACAGCAAGTTACAACTTTCGAGTTTCCTAGACAAAAGTCTTTAAGACGGCTGTGCATAGCAGATTTCTTTGCACCGAAGGAGTCGGGAATTATTGATGTCTTCCCAATGCAAGCGGTGACTGTGGGGGAAATTGCCACAGAGTTCGCTCAAAAGCTATTTGCTGCCAATCAATACACAGATTACCTGTATTTCCACGGTATGGCAGTGCAGGTAGCAGAAGCTGTAGCTGAATGGACACACGCCAGAATTCGCCGTGAGTTAGGTTTTGCTGCTGAAGAACCCGACAATATTCGGGATATGTTAGCACAACGCTATCGTGGCTCGCGGTATAGTTTTGGGTATCCAGCTTGTCCAAATATTCAAGACCAGTACAAGCAACTGGAGTTATTGCAGACTGACAGGATTAACCTGTATATGGATGAAAGCGAACAACTTTATCCAGAACAGTCTACCACTGCGATTATTACCTATCACCCGTTAGCCAAATACTTTAGCGCGTAGAATCCTACTCGTTAAAGCAATAGCCTTGGTGTTAGTGAGATTTTGCCCTGGAAAATCCCCCTTCAAAGCCTCTCTTCTTCTAGGCTACGGTGTGTATACAAGTCCTTCTCACCCCCTCTAACTCCCCCTTAGCAAGGGGGAGAACCGGATATTTCCCCCCTTTACAAGGGGGAATTAAGGGGGGTAAACCCAAGGTTTGACCTTCATTACTGAAGATGTGTGTACACCGTAGCTGAGTTGGAGAAAGGTCAAAGTGTATTGTATACAAACGAAACAAGATACTGTTACTTTGATGATTGTTCCGGGAATCCTGTAGTTGTATACCCACCAAATTTGTTAATCTCTCAGCTTAGGTAGGCTTATTTATGCAACTCATCAGTTCGTTAGATATTAGAAATTCAGAATATTTATCAAAAAATCGCCTCATCAGTTACCATCACCAGTTGCGTCTAATTTTTTCGCTGGGTAATCAGGTAAAAAACGTTCTGGAAATTGGGATTTTTAATTCTCTGTTAACAGATATCTTGAAGAATAATGGATACAACGTCTCCACTGCTGATGTTGACCCCAGCCTCAAGCCAGAAATAATTTTGGATTTGACTACAGATTTTTCCTTACCAAAAGATAAATTTGATGCGATTGTCCTGTTTCAAGTTCTGGAACACTTCCCCTACGAACAGTCAGAAGAAGCATTGAGAAAACTTGCTATTGCAACCAAGAAATATTTGGTGATTTCGATTCCCTATTGCACCCAATACCTCTCGTTTCAGGTGAAAACCTCTTTCTCAGGCAGACCAAGACATTTACTATTTAATGTCCCCAAATTCTGGAGTACAACGCCAGTCTGTGACGAACACTGCTGGGAAATGGGTTTAAAAGGATATCCGAAAACGCGGATTTTAAACTCTGTTGCCAAAGCTGGGTTAACTGTTAAGCAAGAATTTATCGATCCCACTTATCCATACCATTATTTTTTGGTGTTGGAGAAGAATTCTAGTAATACTTAAACAGCAATCTGTGGGGAGTGAAGAATCGGAAGTAGGGGAATCCGAATCAGAAAATGGCGGCAAACAACGCTCAAAAAAGGTGCGATCGCCTAAGTTATGCTTTTAAAATCCTAATTGGTATCATGCCCTTCTGTGTTCTCCGGGTTTATCCTGGAAAGCAGAGGGCTAGGTTGTATTACCTACTATCATCATTTCAGATACTAACATCGAAAATTACCAATTATGCTAGAACAAGGCACTATCAGTATTCATACTGAGAATATTTTCCCGATCATCAAGAAGTCGCTTTACTCAGATCACCAAATCTTCTTGCGGGAACTGGTATCCAACGCTGTAGACGCCATCCAAAAGCTAAAAATGGTATCCCGCGCCGGCGATTATGCTGGAGATATCGGCGAACCAGAAATTGAAATTGCCATTGACAAAGATAAGAAAACTCTATCCATCTCCGATAACGGTATCGGAATGACCGCAGATGAAGTTAAGAAATATATCAATCAAGTTGCCTTCTCTAGTGCTGAAGAATTTATTCATAAGTATGAAGGCAAATCAGATCAACCGATAATCGGCCACTTCGGTCTTGGTTTCTACTCTTCCTTCATGGTGGCGCAAAAGGTAGAAATTGATACCCTATCTTACCAAGAAGGAGCGCAGGCGGTTCACTGGTCTTGTGATGGTTCCCCAGCTTTCACTCTTGAAGAATCTTCCCGGACAACTCGCGGTACTACTATTATTCTCAGCCTGCAAGGGGAAGAAGAGGAATTTCTTGAATCGGCACGAATCAAGAATCTTGTCAAGACATACTGCGACTTCTTGCCAGTCCCGATTAAACTCGATGGCGAAGTCATAAATAAGCAAAAAGCACCGTGGCGAGAGTCTCCGAGTAATTTGACTCAAGAAGATTATTTAGAGTTTTACCGCTATCTCTATCCTTTTCAGGAAGAACCTTTGTTATGGGTACATCTAAATACAGACTATCCCTTTATCATTAACGGGATTCTGTATTTCCCGAAAATGAGGCCGGATGTAGATGTTACGAAAGGGCAGATCAAGCTATTTTGCAATCAAGTTTTTGTTAGCGACAACTGCGAAGAAATTATCCCGCAATTCCTGATGCCGATGCGGGGTGTGATTGATAGTACCGATATTCCCCTAAACGTATCGCGCAGTGCCTTGCAAGGCGATCGCACCGTGCGCAGAATTGGCGATTACATTGCCAAAAAAGTAGGCGATCGCCTCAAAGAACTTTTCCGCGATAACCGCGAACAATACATTAGTGCGTGGAAAGACCTCGGTACTTTTGTCAAATTCGGCGTTCTCAACGACGAGAAATTCAAAAAACAAATCGAAGATATCATTGTCTTCCGCACCACTGCCAAGCTGACAGAAAAAGTTGCTACTGAAACGCCAGTGGTTGAAGTCCAATCTTCAGACGGCGATGCTTGGCAAGATGTCACTCCTTCACCCAGTTCTGACTCAGCACCCAGCGCTCCCTATACTACGCTGAAAGAGTATCTAGAACGCAACAAAGAACGCAACGAAAACCGGGTTTTCTACAGCACTGATGAAACAACCCAAGCTACATACATAGAACTGCACAAAAATCAAGGTTTGGAAGTCCTATTTATGGACTCCTTCATCGACACTCACTTTATCAACTTCTTAGAGCGGGAATATCAGGATGTGAAGTTTACGCGGGTAGACTCAGATTTAGATAATACCCTGCTGGAACAAGATAAAGATAAGGAAATTGTCGATCCCAAGACGAACAAAACCCGGAGTGAGACGATCAAAGAGTTATTTGAGAAATCCCTCAACAAACCCAAACTCAACATCCGTACCGAAGCCTTAAAATCAGACGATCCTCAAGGTACACCACCTGCGATCGTGCTTTTACCAGAGATTCTCCGCCGCCTGCGAGAAATGAACGCCATGATGCAGCAGGGAACAGCAGAGTTTCCCGAAGATCACATTTTGCTGGTGAATACTGCTCATCCCCTGATTCAAAATCTGGCAAATCTGAACCAAGGTAGTATCATTCAAGGTGACGGACAATCGTCTACAGATCAGTTAGTCAACTTGATTTGTCAACACGTTTACGATTTAGCGCTGATGTCTCAGAAAGGATTTGACGCTGAGGGAATGAAATCTTTCGTCGAGCGATCGAATGAGGTACTCACCAAGTTGACGGAACAAGCGAGTAAATAGTGGTGAGTGGGCATTGGGCATTGGGCATCCCTTCGGCTTCGTTCAGGGCAAGTGGGCATTGGGCACTTGTACTGAGCGTAGTCGTTGGCGCAGCCTCTCGTAGAGAAGTATTGGGCATTGAACATTGGAAATTGTTTAATGGTTATTCTTCCCCTGCTCCCTCTGCTCCCTCATCTCCCCACTTCTGCTGCCTAAGACCTAAAATGGAAAGGCTGTATTAAAATAACAATCTGGAGATAGTTGCTATGTCCCGTCGCTGTGAACTCACTGGTAAGAAGGCAAATAACGCTTTTTCTGTTTCCCACTCCCACCGCCGTACAAAACGCCTTCAGCACGCTAATCTGCAAGACAAGCGTGTTTGGTGGGAAGGCGGAAATCGCTGGGTAAGACTAAAGTTGTCTACCAAAGCAATTAAAACCCTACAAATTAATGGGTTAGAAGCAATGGCAAAAGAAGCTGGCATTAACTTAAATCATTACTAAGTAATCTGGATTTCATAACCCGAAACTTTTGTAGGTTGCAATATAGGTGATTCGTAGGGGCGCACAGCTAGCTGTGCGCCCCTAGTGTTTATTACATCTTGAGTAGCAGGCAGGCTCTCTATATTTTGAATTCTGTTGGCAGTAAGCATTGGGAACAAGTTAAAAGTAAGCAAGTTTTGTCAATACCTCTTTGAGCATAAATATATCTGCATAAGAATAATAATCATAGCGAAGTGGAAGGAGGCGAGCGTCGCTTGCCTCCTTCCACAACCTCATATTTGATTATCATTATTGTGCTGGTTTGCTAGGATGATTTGCTTCCAAAAAATTATGTGAAACTCAGTTAAGACAAATACTTGAGTAATTGTAAAAAACCGTGAGCAGCAGCCCTAAGACTAATCGAGATCATGAATTTTTGGCTACAATTAATTGCTCAGAATATGAGCTTTATTACCCGGTTAAAGAAGGGAGCAGCGATTCATGTAGAGCAAGTATTCACGGATAGCTTTTTTCTGAGAGACCGTCTGGTGCATCTTGGTTCTGGCACAAAGAAAACTCTCTTTATTACCCTTCGTCTGGTTGAAATTCGTTCAGGAAAGACATGGCATTCTTATTTAACGAGTGTGCTTGACCCTACAGTTATACCACCCTATGTTGTGGCTGATTTATACCGCCGAAGATGGAGAATTGAAGATGCTTTTAATACTGTAAAGCGACTTTTAGGTTTAAGTTACTTATGGACTGGTTCAATGAATGGCGTTCAATTGCAGATTTGGAGTACCCCTCTTTTGTCACTCTGGGGAAATAAAAATTGGGGCTAAATGATGAAACCTAAATTTAGCGGGAAGATTAGCGATTGCAAGCTAATAGAAACCTTCAAACAAAGCTCTACAGTTAAAATCCTATCTGGACAAGGGCTACAGATTATTCTCTGCCGAAAGTGACAAAAGAGGGATAAGGATCAACCGTCTCAGAAATAGTGTTTAAATTAAATCAAAAAATAAAAATAACTTGGAGTTTTAATTCTTTATTCTGAAGAGTGATGTCAATTTGCCTAATGAATTCTCGAAAGTAAAATCTTCGTTCTGTTTCCGACAAATCTAACCAAAATTGTGGTATAGAAACAGCTTGAGCAACAGAACGCAAGTTAACTGGAGGGAGAATTGCCAACTTTGCTTCGAGTACAGAAATTTCTGTGCGGAGTTTGTAGGCCCTTAATTTTGCTGTTTCGGCATCTAAAATTCCAGTTTCAATTAAAGCGGGTAACTGAGCAAGTATTTCTTGCTGACGAGCGATCGCTTGTCCTAAACTATTCTTGAATGCATCCAACTGAGGAAAATTCATTCCTGCTACCGCCAGAGGTAAATCACGGCAAACGGTTTCAATGGTATGTTCCAACACCTGTTGGTAGGGAATAGCTTTACACTTGGGGCTTTGGGGACAGCTAGTAGAACGTAAATAAAGATACTCTTTATCTTGGTTGCGTTGGGTAACACGGGTAACTGTCAGATGCGACTGGCACTCAGCACAGACAACCAACCCAGCCAGAGAACGCGGTGCGCTAGCAGTTCGGGATGGTAAACGGCTGTTACGGCGTAAAAGTCGGTCAACTTGGGCCGCTTCTTCCTTAGAAATTATTGGAATATGGGTATTGGAGATAATTTCACCATTTTGGTAAGCTGTATTGCCGCGATAAACTGGATTAGTCAGCCAACGTCTTCCTGTGGTGGCAGAGATTTTCTTGCCGTATTTTTTCGCCAAGTAACGCACTGAACCCCGCAGGGAACCATAAAGTAAAAAGTGTTCAAAAAAATCTTTGACTACTGGTGAAGTACTGCGGTCAATGGTATATTTTCCTTTACCTCTGCGATAGCCGTAGGGAACTTTGCCGGGTGGCGGTGCAATCTCAAGACGATTACGGGCGTGTCCTTGGCGGATGCGGCGACTACGTTGTTGACGTTGGATTGCGTGTAGTAAATTCAGCAAGTCAGCGCCCAGAGGGTAATTTTCGGAAGTGTAGGGTTGTTCAGTGGCGATTACTGCGATTCCCATTACTTCAAGTTGATTGAGGCGATCGCTAATTTCCTCTACAGTATCTCCTAATTCTTCCAACCGACGAATCAGGAGATAATCTGCTGGTTCAGTTTGGCAATCTATGAATAATTGTTGTAATTGCGATCGTTCAGAAGAGTCTGGCTTGCCCAAATCTTCATAAACCCAATCCACCTCCCATCCCCAATCGGCTCGATCGGGAGAAGTTTCTAATAGCGGATTGGTGTAAGAGTAGGCAATTATTTTCAAAGGTTTAGCGCAGCATCACAAAGAAATGGTATCAGTTATAACTACTAGCTTGACGACAAAACATCAAGTGATATTGTCCGCCTAGTGCCATGAGTTCATCATGAGTGCCTACTTCGATAATTTGTCCGTGTTCGATTACTACTACTCGATCTGCTAGTTTTGCCAAAGCGAGGCGATGGCTGACTACAACGGCTATTCTCCCCTTCGCCAGGTGACGCAAAATATTGTAAATTTCATGTTCTGTTTTCGGATCGAGGTTTGCTGTTGGTTCGTCAAGGATGACTAGTTCGGCTGGAGACAGTCGCAGCAAAGCACGAGCAATCGCTAATCTTTGCCATTGTCCTCCTGATAGATCGATACCACCTTCTAACTGTTTGCCTAAGAGAGTTTCCAAACCTCGATCGAGATTTGAAATTACTCTCGTCAAACCAGCCTCAGCGATCGCTTTCATAATTGCATCGTCATCTTTTATTTTAAGTAAATCCCCAAAAGCAACATTCTCCCGCACGGTAGTTGGAAACCGAGCGTAATCTTGCATCACTACATCAATACGCGATCGCAAATCTTCTAGTGGGAGCGATCGTAAATCCTGCCCATTCCAAATAATCGCACCTTGGCTAGGATCGTAGAGGCGACATAATAACTTTGCTAATGTAGTCTTGCCAGCACCATTTTCACCCACGAGTACAATCATCTCGTTGGGGTGAATTGTCAAGTTGATGTTTTTCAGAATTGGCTGATTGCTATTGGGATAGATAAAGGATAGATTTTTGATATCAATACCTGTTTGCGATCGGCGATCGTTCCCATTTCTTTGAAAATGCCGGTTGTTAACAGCCGATTCTCTGACTTCTCCCCATACCTTTGTTACTGACTTTGATTGCAACTCTGCATGAGAATGGGACAACTGCGGCTCTAACTCCAAAAGTTGGAAAATCGGCGTCGTTGCCAGTGCAATATTATATAACTCTGACCCGCCAGACATCAGATTATCTAAACTCCGACGCACTTCCAAAATTACCCCAGTGTAAAGTGCCAAATCTCCTAATGTATGGGTTCCGCCTAACACTCCCTGGATTACGTATATGTATGGCAACGCCAAGCCGAACCCACTTAATAAAGACCAACCAATAACTGCTGTTGTCCCCCGACGGCGGATTTGTTCCATTGCTCTAAAAATGGTACGGTAAAGTCCGTACCAGCGTTCTAGTAGTAAGGGTTGCAAGCTAAACAAGCGTATTTCTTTGGCGTATGTTTCCCCGGTTAAAACTGTTTTATATAAATTCATTTCCCGAAAAACACTCGCTTGAGTTCTTTCTACTCCCCAAGCTTGCTTACGGTATTTCATCTGCACATACATCACCGGGGTAACGCAGCTAAACAAAATTAGTGGTACCCACCAAGTCAGGGACACCGAAAGCAGTATGGCTGGAATGAAGATAAAAATTCCCTCTAACATCGTCACCAGCCTGAGACAAAGCTCTGGAAGTCTTTGCACTCCCTTTTCGGTCAACTGCACCAAATTGAGCAAATCGGGTGTTTCAAACAGAGCAATATCTTCAAAAGTGGCAACCTTCTCAATTACTTGTCCTTGGACAAAGCCGAAAATGCGATCGCGCAGAGAAGTATACACAAAGGCATTGATGTTAGCGATCGCATCACTGACCAAATTGACCAACAGTGAACCTGCAATACTGTACAGTAGCAGCGGTTGCGAAACTATCAGGGCAATGGCATTCTGCGTTGTCCCTGTACTCAATAAGCGGGTTATTTCATCAATGATCGTTTTGTTGAGCCAAATGGCGATCGCTGGGCCTGCACCACCCAGTAATGTCAGGATTGTTACATAGCGTAGCTCCTTTGGAACTACCTGGATCACTGTTACTACACTCCGGCGAAATGCTTGGAATGGAGAAATTTCAATTATTTGCATATATTTTAAAGTAGCAAATAATAGCAAAATTCCCGGATAGACGTTGTGATCTCAATTCAACTCGTAGAGAAGTGCGGGCTACGCCTAAGCACTATCGCTACTGAGAGAAGGCGATCGCATTATCGCCTATGCCTATCACCTAGAACTAGAAGTTTATAGCCTCCATTCCTTAGTCCGCTCTGTTACTCCTAGTACATATTCTTGGTTTGATGCCCAAGTACATTTGCAATATGCACCAGAAGAATTTGAGTGTGCAGTGGCACTTGAGTATGAAAAGTAATTATTGATACTGTATTTAGCTATAACAAATCTAAAAATTTTTCCAAGTATATACGAGCCTGCTTTCAAATCTTAGCTAGGGCAGAACGCTTAACTGAGCGATTTGGTTTTTCAAGGCAAAGTAAACGCTCATATCAGACCATTTCTTAACAAGTGTACTTACGTAAAAACTGCGTTTATTACATAGATATATTGAAGTTAAAGTAAAAATAGATCACAGTAAATTAGCTGGTTACAATTTAGCGTTAGCCTCAATACGATATAACACAATACACCTAAAGTATTGATGTAGAGAAGCGATTTATCACATCTTCAAAGACCAATTATCTTTCAATTAACTGTATTGCAATATAACAAGTTATGCATTGTTTGCTATTCAAATAGTGGGTTTTATGCCAATGAATATCAAAAAAACTTTGGGGATTTAACAACCAAACATGTGGCAGATTATCCTTTGTACAGTCAAGCAAGAAATGTATTTTCGCTCTAATATTAAACATTGAAAATCGGCGCGATTAAAAAAATGCAACAATTACTAGCATTGATTGAAGAAAAAAAACAAGAATATGCTCAATTACCCTTGTTTAATTTCATGCGAGACAAGAGTATAAATGCCAGACAAAGATTAGTTTGGGCACCATGCGCCGCCCATTTTATTATGAATTTTGGCGAACTGAATAAGTGTTTTTTGCGAGTAGAACCAACAAAGGATCCAATTCAGGTACTAATTAACAAACATACTTATGAAGATGACCATCATTGGCTGTGGTTTTTGGAAGATTTGAAGAACCTAGAGCTTGATAAATCATTGAAATTTAGTGATGCGTTGAAATTTCTTTGGAGTGAAGAAACTAAGAATGCTCGCTGGCTAAACTATCAGCTATATCGATATACTTCAAACGCTACTCCTATTCAGAAAATTGTAATTATTGAAGTTCTCGAAGCGACCGGAAACATAATGTTTTCAAATGCGGCAGAAGTTGGTAGAGAAATTAAAGCTATTACCCAAAAACCATGCCGATATTTTGCCGATTTTCATCTGAATGTTGAAACTGGTCACATCATGGGTACATCTGGAATAGAGCAATTTTTACAAGACATTCAACTATCAGAAGAAAGTCGGCAAGAAGCTTTTGAATTAGTTGAGAACTTATTTACAGTTTTCACACAATTTACAAATGAGCTTTTGGTATATGCTAAAACCCATCAAATCGAGCAAGAATTAAAAGCTGCATAAATTCTTGAATAAGTTTTTTGTAACTGATTTTCCTACTTAATTTTAGACTTCAAGAGGAACTTTTGCTATGTTAAATGATGTACAAAATATTGTAATTGTTGGTGGTGGTTCAGCCGGTTGGATGACGGCAGCTTATTTGAGTAAAGCACTAGATAAAAATATTAATATTACTCTGGTAGAATCATCTAATATCACCAAAATTGGAGTTGGAGAAGCAACTTTTAGTACCATCAAAGTATTCTTTGATTTTCTTGGTCTACAAGAATATGAATGGATGCCAAAGTGTAATGCCACATATAAAATGGCAATTAAGTTTGTCAACTGGAATGCGAAGGGGCAACACTTCTACCATCCCTTCCAAAGATATGAGGTAATTGATGGCTTTGATATCTCTGAATGGTGGCTGAAAATGAAGAAAGATCGAGAAGCATTTGATTATGCTTGCTTTCTAATTCCTTGGCTATGCGACCATAAACTGTCGCCAAAATATTTAGATGGTAAAGTCTTCGATCGCAAAGTTCAAAATGAATTTTCTCAAGAGCATACCATCAAGAAAAATATCCTGGATAAGTTAAAGATTCAGTACCCCTATGCCTATCATTTTGATGCGAATCTACTGGCAAGATTCATGAAAGATTATGCAATGGAAAGGGGAGTGAAGCAAATTGTTGATGATGTGGTAGATATTAAGTTAACTGAGGATGGGAGCATAGATAGTCTCACAACCCAAGAGCATGGGATTCTCAGTGGCGACCTTTTCATTGACTGTACTGGTTTTCGTGGTCTTTTGATCGACAAAGCTCTTGGTGAGCCATTCATTTCTTATTCAGATTCACTATTGTGCGATCGCGCGATCGCCATGCAAATACCAACTGATATCAAAAAAGATGGTATCAACCCTTACACCACATCAACGGCACTTTCGTCTGGTTGGGTCTGGAATATACCTTTGTATGGCAGAAATGGTACTGGGTATGTTTATTCGAGTGCATTCATTTCTGCTGAGGACGCAGAACAGGAATTACGCCAGCATTTGGGAGCCGTTGCTGATAATCGTCAAGCCTCTCATATCAAGATGCGGATTGGACGGAACAGAAACTCATGGGTGAAAAACTGTGTAGCAATTGGCCTTTCCAGTGGATTTGTGGAACCGCTAGAATCTACTGGCATCTTCTTTATTCAACATGGAATTGAAGAGTTAGTTAGCCACTTTCCCAGCAAATCTTTCAATCAAGAGCTAATTCACAGCTATAACAAAGTTGTCGCTGACTGCATAGATGGTGTGCGAGAATTTTTGACACTTCATTACTATGCTAGCGATCGCACCGACACAGAATTCTGGAAAGCAACTAAGAACAATATCAAAGTTCCAGAAGAACTACAGGAAAAATTACGATTATGGAAAAATAGACTGCCAAGCAACAAGACTATCAACCCGAAATACCACGGCTTCGAGTCTTACTCTTATTCGGTAATGTTGCTGGGGCTAAATTACATGCCTGAAAGCAGTCTTCCCATTTTAGAACATATTGGAAATGACAACGCTGAAGCTGCATTTTTGGAAATTAGGGAAAGAGCCAATTACCTAACTTCAACTTTACCGTCTCAGTATGAATACTTAACTCATGTGATGAAGTCACAAGAACAGTCAGAGTATTTGAGTGTGGTTAGCGATCGCTCATATCAGATTCCTACACTAGTTTCATAATTTAGGAGAACCCAAGATGACGGTGAAACAAGTATGTGTGATTGGGGCTGGAGTCAGCGGATTAGTCTCAGCAAAGACGTTTCTTGAGGAAGGTTACGAAGTGACATTGTTCGAGAAACGGCAGGGACTTGGTGGTGTGTGGGAAAGGTCGAGGGCTTACCCAGGACTGTCAATTCAAAATCCCAGAGATACCTATGCTTTCTCAGACTTTCCTATGCCTGCCTCTTATCCCGAATGGCCTTCAGGAGAACAAATATGCGCTTACCTTGAATCCTATGCCCAACACTTTGGTGTCACAGAAAAAATTCAGTTCGGTGCAAATGTCACCAAAGTGGAGCGCAAATCAGGAAATACTCCTGGATGGATTGTTAGTGTTAGCTTTCAAGAAGATGGTCAGGAGATCGGAAAACAAAATTACGAATTCGACTTTGTGATTGTGTGCAATGGTACTTATGATATTCCCTACATTCCTAACTTGCCGGGGATGGAAGAGTTCATTGCCGCCGGAGGTCAGGTAATACATACTAACAATTTTAATGACGGCTCTGTAATTGAGGGCAAGCGAGTGGTTGTTGTCGGTTTTGGCAAGTCAGCCACCGATTTGGCGAATCTCGCAGCTAGCAAGGCCAAGGAATGTACCCTTGTCTTCCGTCAAGCGCTGTGGAAAGTTCCCAACTTCTTTCTCGGTGTGTTGAACATCAAGTATGTCTTCCTGACTCGGTTTGCAGAAACTTGGATGCCCTATCATAAACTTCAAGGATGGGAAAAGTGGCTGCATAGTTTTGGCAAGCCGCTGGTGTGGGCATTCTGGCGGCTAAATGAGACTCTCCTACGCTTACAGTTTCCCCTTGATGCTTGTGGGATGGTGCCCAAACAACCGATGAACAAATTGATTGGTTGTAGTATCGCCTTGGTACCTAAAGGCTTTTTTGAGCATGTACGCGCGGGTAAAATTCGTGCTGTGAAGACAAAGATCGATAAGTTTTTTGCTAGTGGCGTCGAATTGGATAACGGCGAACGAATACAGGCAGATGTTGTTGTCTTTGGCACAGGTTTTCTTCAGGATATCCCCTTTTTAGAAGAGAAGTACCGCAGACACGTATTTGATGAAGAAGGCACTATCCATCTTTACCGCCATCTCATTCACCCTCATGTTCCACAAATGGGTTTTGTTGGTTATAACTATACTTTCTGTGCCCAGTTATCAGCAGAAATTGGTGCTAGGTGGTTATCAGAGTATGCTAAAGGAAATTTACCTTTACCATCCCCGCAACAGATGCTAGAGGATGTAACAACAGAGTTGGAATGGAGGAAGAAAGATAGACCTTATGCTTTCGTCAGTGGAGCATGTGTAACTCCTTTTACATTCCATTATATTGATGAGTTGCTTCAGGATATGGGTTTGAGTAGCCGCCGTCAAGCAGGGAACTTGGTTGGGGAGTTTTTGATGCCAATAGATCCATCTGCTTACAAGCATTTGGGTGAGGAATTACAAGCAAAACAAAAACAACATCCATCTCTCAATGATTTGGCGATCGCCTCCGGCGGGGCATAGCCCATCGCGGCAAATGTAGAGGTGACAAGCGTTCGTTGATATCTCCCGAATACGTTTCGGTGAAGTTCTCAACCGAACCCTATACTAAATTTACGTGAGTCTCCAACAAAGACTCACGTAAATTTTCCAGTATCGTTAGCTTGTCTTATTGTTGCAGCGGAATCTCAATCACAAACTCAGTTCCCTCTCCCAGAGTAGATTCACAGCTTAACTGACCCTTGTGTTTGTCCACTACCACTTGATAGCTAATTGATAACCCCAACCCCGTACCACTTCCTACTGCCTTAGTGGTAAAAAATGGATCAAATATTTTCTGCTGCACCTGTGCAATCATCCCATAACCGTTATCAGCAATCCGAATCTTCAACGTGTTTACTTCTCCTAATTCAGTACGAATACGAATTTGAGGATTTTTCCTGGGAGAATCTTCTTCATTGTTGTATTCGTCTAAAGCATCGATCGCATTACTTAAAATATTCATAAACACTTGGTTGAGTTGACCAGCATAGCAAAGAACATCCGGCAGTTGTGCGTAGTCTTTAAAGACTTCAATTTCCGGGCGATCGCTCTTTTCTTTGAGTCGGTGCTGCAAAATCATTAGAGTACTATCGATACCTTCATGAATATCTACAGGCTTCATTTCCGATTCATCTAGACGAGAGAAGTTACGTAAGCTCAGAATAATATTTCGGATACGGGAACTTCCCACCTTCATCGAGTCGAGAACCCTTGGGAGGTCTTCTGTCAGGAATTCTACATCCATTTCCTCAATTTTTTGCTCCACTATTGCTGAGGGATGAGGATATTGTTGCTGATAGATATTAATCAAATCTAGCAATTGTTGAACATAGTCACTTGCGTGACTAATATTACCATGAATAAAATTGATAGGGTTATTAATTTCATGGGCAATTCCCGCCACCATTTGCCCTAATGAGGACATTTTTTCGCTTTGGATCAATTTACTTTGGGTACTTTGTAATTCTTCTAGGGCTTCTTGTAAATGCTGATTTTTTTCGTTAAGTTCTGCTGTTCTTACTACCACCCTTTCCTCTAATATATGACTGTACTTCTCCAATTGCTCATTCGCTTCAGCCAAATTATTGTAGAGAATGGCATTTTCTAAAGAAATTGCAGCTTGGATAGTTAAGAGCTTGAGAACTTCTAGGCGATCGCGTGTAAATGCTCCTGTAGTTAAATTATTTTCTAGATAAATCAGTCCCAGCAATTTGCCCTGATTAAGCATCGGAATACATAATATGCTCTTTGGCTCCTCACGGTTAATATAACGATCTACTGCAAAAGAAGCTTTCGCTTTAATGTCATCAATTACTAATATTTCTTGGGTTCGTTTGACATAATTAATCAAAGAGATAGGAACACAATCGCTGGATTCTAAAGGAATAGATAAAAACTCTGTGTGAGTATCTCTAAAAGTAGAACCAGGACTAATTGCGGCAACAGTTAAGTCTAAGTTATTAGCTTCACTCAATATCAGCACACATTTAGAAGCTCCTGCATTCTCCATGACAACTTCCATTAAAGTAGAAAGGAGTGCCTCCAGCTCAATCTCTCCAGACACTGCTTGAGAAGCTTTAATCACAGTTCCCAAATCTAACATATCTGAAATACTAGTGTTGGAGCCAATCACAGTTTCATTTGTAATCAGAGTAGATTTATTGCTAAGTGTAGATAGGTGTAGACTCAGTTCAGGTAGATTTTTTTCACTGCAAGAATAGCTAGTTTCTTCTTGCTGAATCATCGGGAGAAGTAATTCAGAATAGCGTTTTTGCAAGTCATAAACTTTAGCTAATGCTCCCCAGCGAACATAGCAATAGTAGGCATCAGTGAGATAGAATTGGGCAATTCTTTGTTTACCCCATTTAAGGTAAAATATAGCCGCTAATTCGCAAGCAAGAGCTTCTTCGTTAATGTAATCATTTTCTTTGGCAAGAGAAATAGCTTTCTCATAATTATCTATCGCTTCAAGATGTTGACCAAGAACTCGATGCCGTTCTGCCTCTACTAAATAAAATTTATGCAAGTGGTTCATGGGAGCCTGAACTCCCCAATTTTGCATTTTTTTCTGATTTTCTGTTACTCTATGCAGGATTTCTTTTTGTTCAAATTCATCGAAATCAGAATAGACTGCTAGATGCGTCAATGAATCATAGAAATAAAATTGAGCAGTAACAAACATGCCGACACCAGCATATAAGTACTTTTCTGCCATGACAGTATTTTTAAGAGCTTGAGAGTAATCAGCCAGCAGATAACATACCTGAAGTTTGCAGAAATAGAGGAAAAACAGTGCGACTCCATCTTTAGCTTTCAGATGAAGTGGTAGCATTTTCTCTTCATCATAAGCTGTACCAATTAAACTCTGCGGATTTTGAGCATCTCCTAGCAGATTCAAGATTGTTTGCCGAAATATTTCATTCCAATAAAATACTCTTTCTTGCTTTATTTGCTTAATAGTCTTGCTATATACTTCTATATCTTGTTCAAGTTTTATTAGTTCATGACCTGTGAAGTATGCATGTTGAGAGTAACCATAAAGAGCATAAGCTGCAAATTCCATATCTCCTACTTCGAGATTAGTCGTATAAGACTCAAGTAAGGGTTTCAATGTTTGCTTTAGATGCTCTTTCCAATGTCTGACAAGGTGATTAAATGTTTCCATAACCTTGCCAGTTACTTCTTTTGTCTGGAAATTAGGCAACAAACTATCAGCTAGTTTCCCAAATTTATATCCAGAATCAATATCTCCTATTACCCCACACAACATTACTCCATACATCACATACGCAAAAGCAGACAAAGGAGAATTACCAAATTTGATCGATAAATTGATCTGTTTCAGAATAATAAACAGTAATAATTCCGGCGCAACTGTATAAGCAAGACCAATTGAACTAGATAGAATACGCATGATTATCAGTGGTTGCGCTTCTGTAATTTCCGGCAGTTCAATTAAGTCTTGAATAGACCTATTAGCCAACTTTGCAGATGTTGTCTCTATTGCTAACTGAATATCTGATTGGCTAGGATTTGTAGGGAACTCTACTCCTAAAGTTTTCAAAAAGGTTTTTGCAATATGGACAGCTTCTAGTTCTTTTCCTTGTGCGCCATAAGACTGTATTTTAACTTCATAAGCTTTCACTTGATCTAGTGAAGTTTTTGCTTTTAGCAACACAACCTGGACAAATTTTTCTGTATATTCAAAGTCACCACTGAGATATGCCGCTTCTGTTGCCGTATTATACAAAGCTAAGGTGAGATCGTATTTAGTATCCCAACTATCATCTGCTAGTAGCTCAATTCCAATAGTTAAATACTTCAGTGCCGATGAATAAGCTGTTGATACCAAAGCTTTACGTCCAGCCATCAGACTCATTTCAGCTAACTCATTACGTTTAGCTTGATGGGTAATAAATTCGGCTGCAATATTGAAATGATTGACAAGCTCAAAAATATTTTCTTCCCGTTCGGCAACTGGAGTGTTGTTCAAGAGAAGCAGTCCAATTTTTAAGTGTATTTGCTTGATTTGGTCTTTGGCAATTAGAGAATAGGCTGCTTGCTGAACTCTGTCGTGTACAAATTTATATTTTGGTAATTGGGCATTAGTAAGTGATAAATTTTCCGATTCTCTAGTTGAAAAGCTTAATAGTTGTCTATCATTTTCTGGTGTAAAATTATAACCATCTTTCTGAGGTATAATCAGTCCTTCAAGTAATGCTTGCCATAAGTCAGATGCAGTATCTATTAAAGATTTTTCATTAACAAGGGACAATGTTTTTAAGTCAAACTCATTACCAATACATGCAGATATTTTCAAGACATTCTGTACATTTTGGGGCAATTTTCCTATTTGTATGCCCATAAACTCTACAACATCATCTGTAAGAGATAAGGTTTTAATTTTGGTAATATCGTACTTCCAATAACCTGCATCAAAATCTAATTCAATTAGTCCATCATCGTATAATAGTTTGATAAATTGGGATGCAAAAAATGGGTTCCCTTTCGTTTTGAAAAACACCATTTGAGTCAGAGGTACAGCAATGGTTTCTGGACAACGTAGTGTATCAGAAATCATCTGATTTAAATCAATCTGACTTAAAGGTGAGAGTTTAATTGTATTAATTACTGCTCCTGCTTTGGCAATTTCTTGTAGTGTCAAATGTAGCGGATGTAAATTTGATACTTCATTATCCCTATAGGCACTAATTAGTAGCAAACTGCCTTTGCTTTTAGATATATTCTCTTTATCTTTAGCAAGGGAAGAAGAATTTCCATCCATTAATAATTGAATAAACTTCAAGGAAGCCGTATCTGCCCATTGCAAATCATCTAAAAAAATAACCAGAGGATGATCTTTAGTAGTGAATACCTGAATAAATCTCTGAAACAATAAATTGAAACGATTTTGAGCAGCACTACCAGTAAGTTCAGCAGATGGGGGTTGTTTGCCAATAATTATTTCAAGTTCCGGAATTACATTAATGATTACCTGAGATTGCGTACTCAATGCCGATAAAATTTTGGTTTTCCACTGTTGAATTTGGGCGTCTGTTTCGGAAAGTATTTGACTAATTAAATCTCGCAAAGCTTGCACCAATCCTGACAACGGGATGTCACGTTGGAATTGGTCAAATTTTCCTTTGATGAAGTAACTACGCTGTCTGGCAATGGGTTTGTGGACTTCATTAACCACAGCAGTTTTACCAATCCCTGAGTAACCAGAGACTAAAATCATTTCCGTGCTTCCCTTTGTCACCCGGTCAAAAGTACTCAGGAGAATTTCAATCTCTCTTTGACGACCATAAAGTTTTTCAGGAATGGCAAAATGATTTGAGATATCCCGAATTCCTAATTCAAAGGCTGTAATATTTCCTTTCTCTTGCCATTGGTTTTGACATCTCTCCAAGTCATACCTGAGTCCATGAGCGCTCTGATATCGGTCTTCAGCATTTTTTGCCATCAGCTTGCTGATAATATCAGATAAAATTGTGGGAATATTGGAGTTAATATGACTGGCTTTTGGCGGTTCTTTGGCAATGTGAGAGTAGACTAACTCCATCGGTTCAGTAGTACTAAATGGTAACTGCCCTGTCAAGAGTTCAAAGAAGGTGATACCCAAGGAATAAAAGTCGGTACGGTAGTCTATACCTCGATTCATGCGTCCTGTTTGTTCAGGGGAAATATAAGCTAGAGTACCTTCTAGGACGTTGGGATTTGTGAGAAATTGAATTTCTTTTGGTAATAGAGTAGCAATACTAAAATCGATGATTCTAGTCCTACCTGTTATCGGATGAATTAAAATATTAGCAGGTTTGATATCTTTGTGAATTATGCGATAGTGATGTAGCTGTTCTAAAGTTGCACTAATTTCAATGGCAATACCGAAAAACTCACTCAATGAAACAGAATAATTTCCTTTTTTCTGCTCTTCTTGCTGCCAGAGATTAAGGGCAATACCACCAAAATCTTCCATTACTATCACATATCTATTGTGATATTTTTCTAGGTTGATTGGTTTGACTATGCCTGGAATTTCAAGGTTTTGGGTAATAGTGTATTGATTGTGAAACTGATTAATTTCAGCAAAGTTAGGATCTTCATTACGCATCAATTTTAAAATAACTGATTGCCGATCTTTTTCTCTGATAGCTCGATAAACTAAGGTTTTTTTACCTGAATATAATTGCTTAATAATGCGATAGCCAAGTATAGGAAATACTTTATCTGATTCTACTAACATTGCATTTAGTTATGATAATTTTCTGTCTATGGTTTAGTATACCCAGAGCATAGTAGCTACTATCAGTGAGTAACGGAATTTTGTAAGGTGTTAAAAAGTATGGTTATTAATCACCGATTGGTAGCAGATTGTAAGTAACTGAGGTATAAGAATATCAGTGTATTAACGGTTAATGAGCGGCTATTTATGTTTAGTTTCTTCAAAAAGCGAAAATTGAAAAATACTGAGATCGCACATAAATATTAGACATTTTAACCGCAGACAGATATTCATTTTGCTGTATCTAGAGGTAGAGAATATACTCACAATTGTTCATAGTTTTGACAGCAAGATACATTTTACAAAGTATACTGTGTATAACAAAATTAGAATTTACGTAAGCTATCACCAAATCATAAAAGCGATCGCACTCATAACTTTATTCAATTTTTAAGACTTCACTACTACCCATTGCGTTACAGCCGCCATTGCTCGCCAACCTAAAAATTTACCAATAGGTTCCGCTCGCTGAATGGCAATACGAGTTAAATCGCCACCGACTCGTTCATGCCATTGAAATAAAGTTTGCTCACCCTCTACTGTGACAACATTGGCCACTAAACGTCCACCTGGCCGCAGTGCTTCCCAGCAAACATCAAAAAGTCCCGTTGCTGTAACCCCACCACCAATAAAAATAGCATCTGGTGCTGGCAAATCTTTCAGGGTATGGGGCGCTTTCCCTTCAATGATTTGTAGATTTGGAGTACCGAGAGTGGCAGCGTTGTCAGCAATATACAGTAGTCTAGAAGAATTTTGTTCGATCGCGATCGCTCGACATCGCGCATTACTCCGCATCCATTCAATTGAAATTGAGCCGCAACCCGCACCCACATCCCACAATAATTCTCCCGGTGTCGGTGCTAAAGCTGCTAGGGTAATTGCCCTAACTTCACGCTTCGTTAATTGTCCATCATGGTGGTAGGCGTTATCTGGTAATCCTGGCAATCTTGGTAATGGGATAACCCCAGTATCAGCAATACAATCAACTGCGATCGCATTCAACACTGCAACTTCCGTTTCACTCCAAGATGCAGCCGTACCTTCCACAATTCTTTCATGAGCGCCGCCCATACGCTCCAATACAGTGATTTTACTGCCACCATAGCCGCGATTTGTCAAAATTTGAGCAACAATAGCGGGTGTGTCTTTACCCTCACTCAAAATCAACAGCCGCGCTTTTGGGTAAATGTAAGACTGGAGTAGGGAGGATGGACGACCATTCAAACTCAAGGTTTCCACCTCGGTTAAAGACCATCCCACCCTGGCACAGGCGAGGCTGAAGGCTGAAGGTGCGGGGATAATCGTCATTTCAGAGATGGGAATTCGCCGCATCAAGGTGACACCAATGCCATAACACATCGGATCGCCGCTTGCGAGTACGCAGATTGACTGCCCCCGACGCTGGATGATTTCGTCTACTGAAGTGCTAATGGGAGATGACCAGACTAGTTTCTCACGTCGATCGTCTGTAGGGAGCATTGCTAAATGGCGATCGCCTCCCACAATTACTTTAGCTCGATCGATTAAAGAACGAGCGATCGCGCTTAACCCCTGTAATCCATCTTCCCCAATGCCAACAATAGAAAGCCATTTCTGTATCATGCTAATTCATGATTAATTACTTTATAACCTTGTTGGCAGCGAACTTTTAACTAATAATTCCGAGATTATTGTAGATTTCGATCAGATTGCCATCAGGATCGCGCAAATGAGCTGTGCGGATTCCCCAGCTTGGGCGATCTTGTGGTTGAGTCACAACGAGCGCATTTTGATCCTTTACTTGCTCATAGACCTCATCCACGTTATCCACTGCCAAAATCAGGGCAATTTTATCTCGATTGACAACGTATGAAGGCTGTTCAATTCTTGGGACTACTTCAGCCATTAATTCTTGTTTGAGCAAACCCAGCTTGAGATATCCGGTATTAAACTCAGCATATCCGCTATCTTCATCGCCCCAATCGACATCAAATTTCAGCAGATCCCGGTAGAACAGAAAAGAATCTTTATAATTGGAGACAAGCAGTCTCAGGTGTGTTAGCTGAAGCTTCATATCTGTTGGGTTAGTCTACTAACTGTGAATTCTAGGTTCTGGGTGCAAAGTCGCCAGCAACTCGCTTTCGACAATTGCTAATTCATCAAGCCGCTGCATGACAATTTCTTTGTCGAAATAAGTAGCAGCTAAAACCCAATATATACCGTAGTGACGCGCTTCGGATGCCATTAGCCCACGATAAAATTTTGCTAACTCTGGCTCTGGACAGTGAGCAGCTAATAGTCCCAGGCGTTCGTGAGAGCGAGCTTCAATTAAACCAGTGACTAGTAAGGAATCCAGAAATCGCTCAGGTTCTTTGGGGCGTACTTGAGCTTTTAAACCCGCGCCGTAAGGAGGTGGTGGTAGGGGAGCTAGGGGAATATTCCGGCGTTCTAACCATTGGTTGACTAATTCAAAGTGTTCTAGTTCTTCGCGGGCGATCGCAGTTAACTCCCGCACCATTTTAGTATTGGAAGGGTAGCGAAACATCATGTTCAAGGCCACGCCTGCTGCTTTGCGTTCGCAGTGGGAGTGGTCGAGTAAGATGATATCTAAATTAGCGATCGCTTGTTCAACCCAAGCAGAACTAGTGGGCTGTTTTAGGACGTTGATAGTCGGCAACTGAGTAAGCACAGAGTCAAAAAACTCCAGAATTTTAATTTGGCTGAGTATCCTAGCAAACTGATTTTAGCGGAATATTCTTTGGACAAAGTTCAATAATTGTTTGGGGGTGAAGGGTTTCGCTAAAAAGCCTTGGATCTCAATACCCCTAGTTTGGACTAATGCCTCAGTTCTAACTAATCCACTCATGGCAATAATTTGTACTTGTGGGTTGATGATTTGCAAGGTGCTAATGACTGTTTCTCCATCCATTAACGGCATCATCATATCTATCAGCACTAGCCTAATTTCATCTTTATGCTCAGTGTACAGGGCAATGGCCTCAATCCCATTTTGGGCAGTCAATACCTTGTAGTTATGGATTTCCAGTGTGGTTTTGGCGATCTGAGCGATCGCTACTTCATCATCAACAACTAAAATAAATTCTCCCTGACCTCTTGGCAGTTCTATCTCATCTATTTTTTGAGAAATACTGCCCTCCTTGCTTGGCAGATATACTTGGAATTTAGTCCCAATTCCTACCTGACTGGCTACTTCCACAAAACCGCCGTGGCTTTTGACGATGCTCATCAAGATAGATAAACCCAGTCCTGTACCCTTACCCACTTCTTTGGTGGTGAAAAAGGGATCAAAAATCCGATCGATAATTTCTGAGTCAATGCCAACTCCAGTATCAGTAACTGTAATCTTCACGTAGGAATTAACGGTTGCCCCTATGTGCATCCTGGCATAGTTTTCATCGATGAATAGCTTGCTGGCAGAAATACAGAGTTTACCACCATTGGGCATGGCATCACGAGCATTGACTACTAGGTTCATTAACACCTGATGCAGTTCAGTGTTGTCTCCGAAAACCATCGCGATTTCTGGCGCTATGTCTGTGTTGATGTCGATGAATTTGGGGAATGTCTGTTGGACTATCTGTTTGATGTCTTCAAGCAATTGCGATACTAATAGGATTGTGAATTTTTTTTCAGAACCACGAGTAAATAACAAAATTTGCCTCACCAAATCACCGCCCCGTTTGGCATTGGTTTCTAGTATCTTCAGCATTTGCAGCGAACTCTCATCAAGATGGGGATATTTTAGGGGCAGCAGATGAGCAATTCCCATGATTGGAGTCAGAATATTGTTGAGATCGTGAGCAATACCGCTGGCGAGAGTGCCTAAGCTTTCTAAACGTTGACTATGCAATAGGTGAGTTTCGAGTTGTTTTTTCTCGGTGATATCGGTGTCAATAATTAGGATTGATTTCGGCAAGCCTACAGCATCGAGCATCAATGTCCAGCGGCTAGCAATGATTATTTCTTTACCATTTTTGGTAAATTTATGTAACTCTCCCTGCCATGTTCCATGCTCAATCACAGTTTTCTGAGCCGCAAAGAGTAGAGGTGAGGTTTTTTTAGATAAAAGTTCACAGGTGTTTTTTCCTTGAGCTTCCTGAACTTGCCAGCCGTACATCTTCTCTGCACCGTGGTTCCAGAATAAGATTTGGTTGTGCAAATCCTCTACGATAATTGCATCTGTTGTGATGTCTAGTAGGGCAGCTTGTTCGCGAATTTTCTGGTCTTGCTGGTGGCGTTCGCGTAGCGCAGCTTGCTGTTCGCTAATGTCTCTGAATAGCCAGCGCAAGCTTCCGGTTTTACCCTGACTATCTTCCACTGCGATCGCAGTTAGTTCTGCCGGAAAGTTTACACTTCCTCGATCGTGAAAAATCTGTAACTCTTCTCTGCGGATTTGCCCGTGCTGTTGCAATTGCAGCATGATGTTACGAAATTTCTGCCGTTCTGTCTGATGCACAAACACAGCCATTGGTTTACCAATTAGGTAAGACTGACGCACATTCAATAACTTAGTCGCAGCATAGTTAGCTTCCTGAATCATTCCAGTAGCGTCTGTAAGCAAGTAACCATCTGGAGCAAAGTTAAATAAATCGTAATAACGTTGGCGTTCTTCTTCTACCAAATGGCGTGTAGCGATCAATTCCTCATTTTGTTGCTGTAACTCTTCTAGAGAAATAGAGATTTCGGTAATCGCTTGTTGCAAAAGCTCTATAGGGTAATCCTGCTTTATAGAGTTATCTGTCGCAAAACTTGCAAGCTGCGAAAGGTTTTCCAATCGCTGATGCGCCTCAACAATCGCTTGTTGAAAATTTTCCTTAGTCATTTGTAGTTTTTTCCTATGATTGCTTTTATCGATAAACGCAGAAGGAAAACTGACCTCTGCTTCAGTAAAGCTACCAAAGAGAATAAGGATTTAATACAATACTCTTCAGTTAAGCATTTTTATCGGAAATTAAAAGGTTTAAAAGGATGTTTGAAAAGTAGTTAAAGGATTTGATACATCACTAAAAACTTTTCAAACGTCCTCTAAGACCTCTACATATACCATCAGTTACTCTGGTGGTGAATCTTGCTACAGTCTGATTTAAATCGCTGTCTTTAATTGTTAATTGTTAATTGTTATTACTGCTGCTGCCGTTGCTCCATTTCTTGAGTAGAAATCATACTGCTGACTCTCTCTACATCTACCATCATTAAAACTGCTCCTTGCATTTCGATGCCAAGCAGTGGAGTGATTGCTAAGTAACATTTTATTTGCCTACCCCGACGATTGGTAGCATCAAGGATCATTTCTTGAAACTGTTTTTTCCCGGATAGAGAGTCGCGGATGGGCGATCGCAACTGCTCGACAGGTAGCCCAATATCTAAGCTGAAGAGAGACTTTCCTAGTACTTCATCAGTCCGCAAGCCCCATAAATCTTCGACCATATAATTCCAAATAGAGATATTAAAGCTACTGTCAATTACTAGTATTCCTGTTTGGAAACTCTTGAGAATAGAGGCGAGGAAAATATTTGTGCGATTCAGTTCCGTGGTGCGATCGCTCAGTTCGTAATTAATTGTCTGTAATTCTTCATTAGTAGATTGAAGTTCTTCATTCATCGTCTCCAATTCTTCATTAGTAGATTGTAGTTCTTCGTTGGTAGTTTCTAATTCTTCATTAGTAGATTGTAATTCTTCGTTAGTAGTTTCCAATTCTTCATTAGTAGATTGTAGTTCTTCGTTGGTAGTTTCTAATTCCTGTTGCGATCGTTGTAGGGCATCTTGGAGTTGAATATAACGGGTGACATCATGAAAGGAGATACTGACTCCTAAAAAACTGGTATCTGTTTCTTGTAAAGGCGTAATTTGCACATCCAGATATTGGGTTTCTGTGTTAGATAAGTAGCGCTCTACATTTGTTAAGCTCACAGGACGGCGTTCAGTATAAGCCCGTTCAATTAGCGATCGCAATTCAACTGGCCGATAGGAAAGTTCTAGATCCTGGAAGGGACGAGCTAAATCTTTGGGGGAAAGGGCGAACAAAGTCCGCGCCTGCTCGTTCAGCATTACCAGAGTGCCATTGATATCAATGATTATTTGGGCGATTGGGGCTGTGTCAAAACCCATCTCTCTCAGCCGGAGGTTTCGAGACAAACGGCTGCTAGATTCGTCATCTACTGAATTTGCCATAACTAGGAGGCGATCGCGTAAATTCACCGTCGATACTTTAGTAAATATTCGGTTTTTCAAGTCCAGTGGCGTAAACAGATTAGAATGCATCAATAGCATCTCTGCTTTTCCCAAAAACAGATAGCCATTATCATTGAGTGCAAAATGAAACCGCGCCAGAATTCGCCCTTGAGTTTCAGAATTAAAATACATTAATGTATTGCGGCTAACTAATAAATCTAAGCGCGAAATGGGCGCATCCTGAAGCAAATCGTGGCGACCAAAAATCACTGAGCGGCGCAAGTCTTGACGGAAAACATAGCGGTTTCCGACAATCTCAAAGTATTTCTGCCGTAGTTCATCTGGCACAGTTTGGACATCTTTTGTTGAATACACAGCTTGCCTAGCCTGGTTGAGAGCATCTTCATCTACATCTGTGGCGTAGATTTTCACTCGTTGGCGAAATTCCTCTGCTCCCAATATTTGAGCCATCAACATTGCCAAGGTATAAGCTTCTTCCCCAGAAGCACAGCCAGCGCTCCAGATGCGGATTGGATCGGAAGTTTTTTTATTCTTAATCAGATTAGGCAATATTTGCTCTGCTATGTATTCCCAAGCTGATGAATCTCGAAAAAAAGCAGTGACGTTAATTAGGATAGTGTTGAAAAGATAATTGAATTCTTCTGGATAAACTTCTAGATAGTCTTGATATTCTTCAAAGTTTTCTATGGTTAATGACTGCATCCGCTTGAGTACCCGACGTATCAAAGTCGAGCGCTTATAGCCTGTAAAATCAAATCCCCGGCTCTGTCTGAGATAAACCAATAGATTTTCAAATTTAGGATCTTTTTCTGCGGAAGTCATAGGTTAGGGAGGGGGCAGGGGGGCAGCACTTCGGCTCCCTTCGACTACGCTCAGGGCAAGTCGCTCAGTGACCGAGGGGCAGAGGGCAGAGGGGTGGAGTTACGATCTACGTCCGCAATTATCAAAGACTTATTGTCGAGTCTTTAATACTCATTAAAGGAGTTCTGAACCTCATTAATGAGTATTAAAGACTCATTAAAAGAGTTCAAAGCCTCATTAATGAGTATCAAAGACTCATTAAAGGAGTTCAAAGCTTCATTAATGAATATTAAAACCTCATTAATATATGGTGACACTAACTTGCATTCTAAAACATATCTCCCCTGCTCCCCTGCCCCCCTGCTCCTCGGTCACTGAGCGTTGGTCATTGAGCGTAGCCGAAATGAGCCGTTGGCGTTCGCGTTAGCGTCTCTGAAAGAGAAGCCTCTCGTAGAGAAGTGCTGCTCCCCTGCCTAGTCAGATTCTTCCATGACCAAACCCACCAGGGTGGTGGAAATTTCATCAAGGGGGAGAATAAAATCTACATTGCCAGTGTTAATTGCGGCGGAGGGCATCCCAGAAAATTCGGCGGTTTTTATGTCTTGGACAATAACAGTACCGCCCATTTTTTTGATTGCTTCTACTCCCATCGCGCCGTCGCTACCCGTTCCAGTTAGCACAACAGCGATCGCTCTGTCTTTGTAAGTGGCTGCAACCGATTCAAATAATAAGTCAGCCGAAGGACGTAAAAAATGTACTAATTCTGACTGTGACAAGGAAAGCGTACCGTCACCGTTAACCAATAAGTGACGATCGGGTGGAGCAACGTAAGCCGTTCCTGGAGTAATACAATCTCCCTCCTCTGCCTGTTTGACAGTAATATTTGTGCGCCGACTGAGAATTTCTGCCATGAACGACGGATGTCCCGGAGCCAGGTGTTGCACAATAGCGATCGCGGCTGGAAATTCTGCGGGTAGAGTCGATAGCACTTTAACTATAGCAGTCAGTCCGCCTGCTGAGGCTGCGATCGCCACTATATCAAAGGCAGCATTAGTAAAGTCAGGTGGATGATTTTTGGCATTTTTTGCCATCTCAATCATGATTTTGCGCCTATGGCTATCTGCGTAACTTCTTTAGTTACAAATAGCATTAATTAAGTTACAATTTTTTATTTTTACCTACATGTATTGTACAGTATATCTAAACTACTTCAGTATTTTTTTGCCTTTACCCATCAAATTCACAGGTTAATCTTCCTGCTCTAGAATACGTTTTGCCTCCAAAAGTTGCTGTTTATGTTCCTCACTAACTGTTGGGTATTGCAGATTTAGTTCTTCTAATTTTGTGCAGATAATATTGGCAACAGTCAGGCGTGTAAACCATTTGCGATCGGCAGGAATAATATACCACGGCGCCCATTTAGTACTCGTATTATTAAAAACCTCTTCATAAGCATTCATATAATCATCCCAAAAAGCTCGTTCTCGGACATCATTATCTGAAAACTTCCAATTTTTATCAGGAGAGTCAATTCGTTCTAAAAAGCGTTTTTTCTGCTCTGATTTAGAGACATTTAGAAAAAACTTCAGAATAATTACACCATTATTAACCAAATATTTTTCAAAGTTATTGATTTCTTCAAAACGCTGTTTCCATATCTTTTTTCCATTAGGGAAGCGAGGTAGCTGTTGTTTCTGAAGCATTTCTGGATGGACACGCACCACTAGCGCTTCTTCATAGTATGAACGGTTGAATATGCCAATTCTTCCTCTTTCTGGCAGAGCTTTCATTGAGCGCCACAAGTAATCATGGTCTAATTCTTCTGCACTGGGCCCCTTAAAACTAAACACCTGAAATCCCTGCGGATTAACACCAGAAGTCACGTGTTTAATAGTGCTGTCTTTGCCAGCAGCATCCATTGCTTGAAAAATAATCAACAGAGCATAGGTGTTTTGAGCATAGAGAATATTTTGGTAATTAGCTAGTCGTTCAATATCTACCTGTAATTTGGTTGCAGCATCAGTTTTTTCATGAAAATCAGTTTTATAAGCTGGGTCATAGTTTTTTTTCAGAGAAATCTTTGAACCTGGCGGAACGATAAAAGCATCATGATTCATGTATAAAATCTCCTAACAGCTAGTTAATACACAAGCACATTTTGAAGTGTTAATTCCTGAAAGTTAAGTAAAGCCGCGTAAATAATTAAAAGTTTGTAGTGTTCGCGTAGCGTCTCGCAGAGACGCTACGCGAACAAATGATGGCTTTAGCTTTCACTACGAACTAATCTCAAGATTTCTTACATTAGACTTCTTGCAGAAGTGAGGAAAAGGTTAAGGGTTAAAGGGTAAAGGTATAGAATTTTCCCTTATCTTTTCCCCTTTCCCTTTACCCTTTCCCCTTTCCCCAGTATCTTCTTGCCAAAGTTACTTTTGCAAGATGTTTATTACTTAATCTACTTCGATTTATTCTCATCTATTTACTTCCGTCGCTTTGGTATAGGACGCATTGCTTCACGTCCCAAGATAAACATCCCCGTGATACCTAAACAGACAAACCAAATATATTGATACCAATATTGCCGAATCTGCACAACTGTACTGGTTTTTGGATGCAACGTGTTTAAGTATAACAGCAGCACCAATATCATCAGCGCCCCAAAACCAATAAGGCTCAAGCCAACAAGAATTCGTGCAGGACGCAGTTCAAAATCACTAATAGTATTTAGGTCAATTTCTGCCAGTTCCTCAAAGGAGTCATCCGCAAAAGATGAAGTTGCTTGGAATCTATTGCTCAGTTTTGGTGGCAAAATCGGCGACAGTTTCGCTACAGTTGGGCGACGAAGTAAAGCCTCAGTATCTCGCAGCAGTTCCAGCGGCTTACGGATAGTAGTTGGTTGAGCAAACTTTATGTTGTCTGTAGGAGTTGAGGCATTAACTTTGCTTTCAAAATCCATAGTATACTTCGGGAAAACCAGGATATACATAGCCTAGCGAATCAAAAGACAAATGCGTGAAAATAATTCGTAATTTGTAATTAATTGATTTCTGGTAAGAAATATATTCTTTACTCAAAGTAAGTCAATTTGGGCATTGGATAATTACAAATTACTCGTCCATCTCTTTTAATGTAGCTAATGACGATGGAGATAAACGACTGAGATAGCGGAATATCCAGTATTTAAAGATAGTGTTTAAAATCACAGGAAATGTAGCAATAAAGAAAAAGATTACATTTCTAGTGGCTGGTAGACCTAAATGTTCTGCCAATCCTGCAAGAAGGACTTCCCATCCATCTGGTGAGTGAAATCCTACAAATATATCTGTAAACAGAATAATTAAAAAAGCCTTGGCACTATCGCTGAGACCAGAGACAATGGTATCCATAAAAGACTTAAGAATCACAATTTCTCTTTTGCTCATGGCGATAACTATACCAAAAGAAAAGAGTGATATTAAATCAGCAAAAGCATTACTAATACTGCTATTACTTTTTTTGCTAAATTCTTCAGATATTTCAATTGCTTTACTTTTGATTTTTTCTTGTGTTAGCTCTGAAGAAAGTGGTGGTGCTTGATTAAGAAAATATTCAAATCTCAGTTCTTCTTGAAAATTATGTAATTGATGGAGAGCTTCTTTTTCCATGTCAGAATTGATGAAGATTTGAGTTGCATTATCCCCTCTAACCCTTTCTAATATTGGAGTTACTAGAAATTCTTTAGATAAATATTGAGTTAAAAGCGGTACAAGAATGAGAACTATCAAAAATCGCAGGGCAATTATTGTTCTACCTTTAGAAATGCGATAATTCCTGACAAACTCTTCTTCTGTCTGCGGTGCAAAATCTGCTTGAATTTTATTAATTCTTCTGCCAATAGAACTCTTAGTCAGTCTACTTTTTGGAATTGGAGCTTTAACTTGAGTATCATTTATGTTAGATAAATTTAGCTGTTTTTTTATTTCGTTCTCATTAATGTTTAAAGGCTGATAATTTGACACTAAGGGATTATTAATTACCTCATCTTTGATAGCATATTTTTCTACTACTTCATCAATAACCTTCAATTTTTCTAATAAAACAGAATTAGAGATATTGACAATTCCTCGACTAAGCTGGAATTCGGCAAGCCTGATCTTAATAATAGTTAGGTTCTTATTAAGATATACTTGCCAGTAAGACATTACATTTTCAGTATACTTTACTGATTGTAAAGATATTTTTTTGTTATCAAAATGTTCGTTCTCAATATTTTTAATTCTCTGAGCTGCTTCGTAAGCTTCTAAAAGTGCCCTTTCTGGTGTATTTGAAAACCAACGGTTCAGCGATCGCAAATATTTTTGGAATGTTCTGGTAAGTGAGTTTTTCATTACATATATGACTTTTAGATAATGTGTATTATAGTTATATAATCATAAAAAATGGGTATAACAGCTAAATAATTAGTCCAATCCAGATTCAGGTAATACTCCCTGATGCGATGTCTAGGACGGGCTACGTCTACGCTAGCAATTTTATATTACCTGATAAAGTCAGATGGATCGGCATAGATTGATACTGGTTATTTATATTGACAGTTTATCCATTACACTGTCATTATTGACACCATCTGTCAGTGTTTATGCTCTATAGAAAAGCCTTGATTGTAACATTTCACAATTGAGGCAAATTTTCCACTATGCAGAGTCTATCACTGTTAAAGGGAATAGGAAGTAAAGATGTTGCTTTCTCATCTCCCTTATCCCTCTATTCACTACTCCCCACTCCCAAGTTTTAAATTATGAGTTTGAGTCTATGCATGATTGTGAAAAACGAAGCAGCAACACTGCCTAAATGCCTGAGCAGTGTGAGAAAAGTAGTGGATGAAATGATAGTCTTGGATACAGGCTCAATCGATCGCACTCCCAATATTGCCCAACAACTCGGTGCAAAAGTCCATCATTTTAAATGGTGTAATGATTTCAGTGCTGCCCGCAATGCAGCTCTCAAATATGTCACTGGTGATTGGATTTTGGTATTAGATGCTGATGAAACTCTAACTCCAGCAATTGTACCGCAGTTGCGAGAGGCGATCGCAAGAGATGAATATTTGCTCATCAACCTCGTCCGTCAGGAAGTTGGTGCAGAACAATCTCCCTATTCTCTGGTTTCCAGGCTATTCCGCAATCATCCAGATATTCGTTTTGACCGTCCTTACCATGCCTTGGTAGATGATAGTGTGTCAGAAATTTTAGCCAAAGAACCCCACTGGCAAATAGGTTATTTACCTGGGGTTGCACTTGTACACACAGGATATCAAAAAAGTGCGATCGCTCAAAATAACAAATATGCCAAAGCCGCTACGGCGATGGAAGGGTTTCTCGCAACTCATCCCAACGATCCCTATGTTTGCAGTAAATTAGGGGCGTTGTATGTGCAAACTGGGAAAATTTCTCAAGGTATGGATTTGCTCAGACGAGGAATCACCGTTGCTGAAGACAACTACGATATTTTATATGAACTCCACTATCATTTAGGCATTGCCTACAGTCGGTTGCAAAAATCCCCACAGGCGATTTCTCACTATCAAGCTGCCATCAAATTGCCAATTTATCCCATGCTCAAACTAGGAGCATACAACAACTTGGGTAACTTACTCAAAGCAGCAGGAGATTTCAACGGTGCGAAAACTGCTTATGCCACAGCTTTGAAAATCGATCCCACTTTTGTTTTTGGACATTATAATTTGGCGATGACATTTAAGGCTTTGGGCTTATTTGCAGATGCGATCGTATATTATCAACATGCAATTACCTTAAATCCCAACTATGCCGAAGCATATCAAAATTTAGGGGTAGTGTTGCTGAAAATTGGCAATCATCAAGATAGTTTAGCAGCTTTTAAAAAAGCGATCGCCCTTCACGAAAGGTATAATCCCGAAGAGGCGAAGAGACTACGCCAGGGGTTGCAGGAGATGCAGTTGATGTAAAGGTGAGGGCGCATGGAAAGAGGCAGAGGGGCGGAGGGGCAGAGGGGAAAAACTTACTGCAACTCACTACTCCCCTAGTTCTCCCCGATTGTTACCTAATCTAAAAATATCAACCCAAAAGTTGAATCAAAACTTTTGACGGTATCAAACTTTTCATTATTTTATGAATGAAGAGACAAAGTTATTTCGTATATTTTGTTCATATTCGGTGATGTTGGTAACATAATTGCCTTCGGCGGGCATAATTCTTTAAAGAATACGACAACGTAGATGCAATAAGTATTTGAGGAAGTAATATCTATGCTTGAAACCCATCTTATTCACACCGAAGCTGATTATCGTGCTGCACTTGATGAAATTGAAAGATTGTTTGATGCAGAACTCAATACACCAGAGTTTGACCGCTTGGAAGTTTTAACTACGCTTGCGAAAGCATACGAGCAAAGGTATTATCCAATCGAAAAACGAGATCCTATTGAAGCAATCTTATATTATCTTGAATCCCGTGAGTTATCTTTAGATGACATAGAGCCAATGAAACAAGTGATGTTTTACTAAAAACGTCTTGAACTTGAACTTCAGAACACGAAACTTGAACTTCAGAACATGAAACTTGAGGTTTAAAAATGAACTCCACCAGTTCTGAGTCGAAAAGGTGGAGTTAAAAAGTTGGAGAGTTGATAAATTCTCCTCACAAATGACAAATACTTCGGCTCCCTTCGGCTTCGCTCAGGGCAAGACGCTCAGTACAAGTGACAACTGACAAATCACAACCAACTAAATACGCGACTTGACAAATTTCTCTAATCTATCCATTCCCTTTTCAATCGTCGCCATATCTGTGGCGTAGGAAAGGCGAATGTTGTCATCGGCGCCAAAAGCAATTCCGGGAATGACAGCAACTTGATGTTCTTCCAGCAAAGCGTCACAAAATTCTAGGGATTTTAGACCGGTTTTGCTGATATCAGGGAACAGATAAAAAGCGCCATCTGGTTTTGCGGTATTCAAACCGGGAATGGCGTTGAGTCTGTCTAGCATTACCTGTCGTCGTTTGGCGAAGGCTTGGCGCATTTCTTCGACACAATCTTGAGGACTTTCCAAAGCCGCGATCGCACCATATTGGGCAAAGGTACATACGTTAGATGTACTATGCCCTTGGATGGAACTCGCTGCTTTAATGATTTCCACAGGCCCCGCTAAATAGCCGAGACGCCACCCAGTCATGGAATAAGCTTTCGCAAACCCATTACTAATCAAAGTGCGGTCAAAAATTTCCTTCCCTAGAGAACCGATGCTGATATGTTCTGCACCGTCGTAGAGAATCTTTTCGTAAATCTCATCAGAGACAACAAAGATATCTGCATCAACTACTACCTGCGCCAGTGCTTTGATTTCATCTGGCGTGTACACCATCCCTGTAGGATTAGATGGGGAGTTGAGGATAAATAACTTCGTCTTTGGCGTGATTTTTTTACGGAGTTGTTCGGGAGTAATTTTATAACCTGTCGTTGCATCTGTAGGCACAATTACCGGGACTCCACCGACCAAAGTCACCATTTCGGGATAACTTAGCCAGTAGGGTGCAGGGATAATTACCCGATCGCCTGGATCGATCAATGCCACCATCAAGTTGTACAGAGAATGCTTACCGCCATTGGTGACGATGACATTTTCCGACTTGTAATCAAGACCATTATCAATTTTAAGCTTACGGGCGATCGCTTCCCTTAACTTTGGTTCTCCGGCTGCTGCACCATATTTGGTTTTGCCTTCATCCAAAGCTTTGACTGCTGCGGCTTTAATATGCGCCGGGGTATCAAAATCTGGTTCTCCAGCGCTAAAACTACAAACATCTATTCCTTCCGCCTTCAGTGCCTTAGCCTTGGCTGCGATCGCTAAGGTTAATGAAGGTGTTACCTGACTTACTCTTGCTGCCAGCTTCATTCTTACTATTTTTGGCAAATCTTTCACTTATCTAAGGATATCCCAGAATCCCTACCAAGATTTGCTTTTTCTGAATTCGTTGATAATCGGGGAGATGAGGGAGCAGGGGAGGCAGAGGGGCAGAGGAGCAGGGGAGAATAAGAAATAACTAATGACAAAGGAAAAATGACAAATGACTCCGCAAAGCAGTTTGATTATTGACTCTAAACAATGTATCGTATATAACTTTATTTTTAGTGGAAACTAAATGTTTTTATGCAGATTAAGAAACTTTTAATTGCATCTTCTCTGCTAATTACTAGTCTTTTTATACCTAATGCTGCCATTGCTCAAAATCGCGGTACTCCAGGTAAATTTGATTTTTATGTACTGACACTTTCGTGGTCGCCGGATTATTGTGCAAAAAATGGTACTCGTGACCCACAGCAGTGCAGTGCTGGAAGGAAACTCGGTTTTGTACTACATGGTTTGTGGCCGCAGTACCAAACTGGTTATCCTGCTAATTGTTCCACGCAAAAATTACCGTCGGAAGTAAAGCGACGGTTTCCCAATTTGTATCCTAGTAATAAACTTTACGATCATGAATGGGAAAAACATGGTACTTGTTCGGGGAAAACTCCTGCGGAATACTTGGCATTGAGTAAAAAATTAAAAAATGCGATCGCTATTCCCGCAGCTTATAATCGTCCTCCGAAACCCGTGCGTACCACAATGACAAATTTTAAAAATTCATTTGTGAGTGCGAATAATCAAATTACTGCTGATGGTATAACACCTTTTTGTTCTGGTTCAGGAAGATTTTTGCAAGAAGTCTTCTTTTGTTATTCCAAAAACGGCGAACCTGGTATTTGTAGCGCTGAAATTTTGAAGCGATCGCAAAAAAGTTGTGGTCAGCCAGATTTCTTACTGCGAAACGTTAGATAAAAATGGGGAATGGGGCATTGGGCATGGGGGAAAGAATTGTTATAACTCCTAACTCCTAATTCCTAACTCCTAACTCCCCACTCGTAACTCCCCACTCCCCACTCCCTAAGCGATCGTCACATCCGGCGACAAGTAAACATCTTGAATGGTATGAAATAGCTTCACACCTTCCTCAAAGGGACGCTGGAACGTCTTTCGCCCAGAAATTAATCCTGAACCACCAGCGCGTTTGTTGATTACGGCGGTGCGTACTGCTTCGGCGAAATCATTTTTACCAGTTGCGCCACCAGAATTAATCAACCCCACACGCCCAGAGTAGCAATTCAGTACTTGGTAGCGAGTTAAATCAATTGGGTGATCGGTTGTCAGTTCTGTGTAAACCCGCTCATCGGTTTTGCCGTAACTCTTACCACTGGCTTTGGCAACTGCACCGTAACCATTGTTATTTTCGGGTAACTTTTGTTTAATGATGTCGGCTTCAATGGTTACACCCAAATGATTAGCCTGTCCGGTGAGGTCGGCTGCAAGGTGGTAATCTTTATCTTGTTTAAAGGCGTTATTCCGCAGATAGCACCAGAGAATAGTCGCCATCCCTAATTCATGGGCGCGTTTAAAAGCTTTGCTGATTTCTTGAATTTGTCTGGTAGAATTCTCCGAACCAAAGTAAATTGTCGCACCTATCGCCGCCGCCCCTAAATTCCAAGCTTGTTCCACATCCGCAAACAACACCTGGTCAAATTGATTGGGGAAAGTCAGCAATTCGTTATGGTTGATTTTGGCAATAAAGGGAATTTTGTGGGCATATTTCCGTGATACGATGCCTAATGTTCCCAAAGTGGTAGCAACCGCATTGCAATCTGCGGCGATCGCTAGCTTAACAATATTTTCCGGGTCAAAGTAAATCGGATTGGGCGCAAAAGACGCACCTGCTGAGTGTTCAATCCCTTGGTCTACTGGTAAAATCGAGAGATAACCTGTGTTTGCCAGACGACCAGTAGAATAAAGTAGATGGAGATTACGCAATACTTGAGGATTGCGATCGCTGTTAAGCCAGATTCGATCTACAAAGTCTGGTCCCGGCAAATGTATTAAATCACGAGAAACTTTTGCTTTGTGAGTAAGCAGGTCTTCTGCCTCTTTACCTAGCAATGACTCAATAGAATTAGGCTCTTTGAGCGTTGTAGTCATGGTATTATCCTCAAAAACTGAGCAAATGACCTTGCCTTTAAGATAGCATTTCTAATATTGCTAACTTAGTTGTACGGTCATTAATTATGTGTATTCTTTTTGAATATATAGCAATCTTCTTTTATAAATGAAAACCAAAAGGCTGAGATTTACGACTTGTTTCAATAAGTCGAGAATCTTGTGATGAATGATTAAGTAAGGCTATACTACCGGAAGTATTCAATCAACTTTCGGAATTGATATTTTCAACTTCAGTTACCAATATTAAACAGTACAATCATACTATATTGGGATCGTAATTGAAAGTTGAAAACCCATCTTTCCTCGATTTGGGTAATAATTGTAAACAAAATAAATACAATTCTATGAGTAAGTTTCAAATCGATATCGACTTCAGCAATATAGATTTAGCTTCCCTTGAAACAGAGGAAGATTTTCAACGAGAGGCAAAAATGTTACTCCCAAAGGCACTCGTCAAACTAGGTGAAAGTGTGGGTGAAAAGACTTGGGAAGAATTACAGGAAAAGCTGCAAGGAAATGGAGGTAAGCTCAAATCTTCTCCCAGCGAGAAACGTCGGTTTATTCAAGAAACCGGAAGAACTTATCAACGAAATGCTAGTAACAGAGAAAAACAAGAACTAGAAGAATATATAGTAGATCAATTACGCCAGCGCAAGTAGTATTTGTCATCAGTTAACTTTACTGGACACGATTCAAATAAACCAGCGGCGAATTAACTCCACCTGGAAGCCATAGCCGTCATCAATTTCCTCAATTAACTCACGTTGCAACAGCAAGTTGAAAGTAATATCAGCATCGGGGAACTGTTGCAATAGAGTTTGGCGGCTGACTATAGCCCCTTCTCCTTGAGCGCCGATAAAACGTAGAATAGCCTGTCCGGTAGCGTCTACTTGGTTGTTTTGAATGTCAGCAAAGAAAAATCCACCACTTTGCAAAGCTTCTGGGATCGCGGCTTCCACATCAGCTAAAGTTGCCAATCGCCGAATAGAGGGGTCTTGTTCGTTTTTGAGGACAATAATTTCTGCACAGAGTAGTTGTACTAAAAATGGATGACAACGGGTGAGTTGTAGCACTCGCTCAACGGCATTGGGTTCATAGCGGAGAGTAAAATCTTTGACGGGATATTCAATTAATTGTCGTGCTTCCGCTTCTTTGAGGTATGAGATATGTACTACTTGGACATTAATCAGATAACTAGCCCAGCGCTGATATTCTTCGATAGTATGAGAGCCAGCGAGTAAAACCTTGAATCGGGGACGATGTTGAATGAGGTGACGCAGCATTCCCAAAACATCCTGTTCATCAAAGCGACCTTTGGCTATGGCACTGTCTAGCACCTCGAATTCATCTAGCGCTAGTAAGGCGGTATTTTGTTCTAGAGCTTGTTCTACTTTATCTAGCCATTCATAAAAATAAGTGAAGGGGTCAGATTTTAACACTTCGCGGGTTAGGGACGGTAGAATTACACCTTGCTTTTTCGCTGACTTCTCCATATCTCTAGCCAGGTTGTAGAGAAAACCTGTATGGTCACTAGCTGATGAAGGTGCGCCTTGCAAGTCCACAAACATGGGAATGATGGTATTAGGTAGTAACTTTCTTATATTGTTGAGCAGAGAAGTTTTACCCATACGTCGTTGACCATAGAGTAGTAAAGGTGGACGACGGTGGTCTAAAAGTAACTGTTCAATGCGTAAGCCAATGTCATCACGCCCCGTGAAAATTTCTTGTTCTAGTGTGAGTGGTACACCAATAATATAAGGGTTGTCAATTTCTTTGTTTTGTTCAACTTTGATAGCCAATTCTTCTATATATTTGTTGATTATATCTAGCCATTTTTTAGCAAAAGGGAGGAATAGAAAAGCGTATTTATTATGACTTCTATTGAAGTTTTCTAACTGTCCATTTAGCTTTTCTGCTACAGCTTTAAGAGCTATACGTTGGTTATAATTACTTCTTTGTTCTAATGCTGCATTTACATCCTGACTGATGCGAGTAAAGATATGTAACACAGAATTAATTGAGTTGCCTAATTCATCAATTTCTATGGTGCGATGAACCTGACGTATAGCTTCTACCTCACCACAGTTTCTTAGGCTCAGTGCATCTTTGCAAATTTGAACAGCCCAATCTTGGGGACTTCCATTGAGATAATCAATGGCTGCTTCACCCTCGTTTGGGTTATGTTCTATGACTAGAAGTAAGTACTTATCTAAACCATATAAAGGTAGTCGCTGACATTGATCCCAAAAGACTGAATGATAACGCAATGAACTTGAATACTCATCTTTACTTTTATCAATAAATTCATAAGGAAAACGTAAGATTGACTCTAGAAATGTCTCATTGGTGCGACTTTGGTTAATTCGATAAGATAATATATTAGACAATCTTAATAAAATATAAAGCTGGTTGATGTGGTTTTTTTGCAATTGATAAAGTGCTAAATTCCATAATTGGATTAATGGGTATAAAACTATTGGTCGCCATAAGTTGATAGTGATACCTAGAAAGAACAGCACAGCAAAAGTAACACCATATACAACACCTGAGGCTACACCATTTACCAAACCACCAGCTACACCAAAGCCTAGACCTCCTGGTATACCAAAGAACAAGCCTACTATTATCAGTGTACTGAAGTATTCATTATCAATTTTTTCTGCTACACCAAAGGCCACACCAAAGGCCACGCCCAAAGCCACGCCAAAGGCCACGCCAAAGGCCATACCATACGCCACGCCATACACCACGCCATACACCACGCCATACACCACGTCAAAGGCCACGCCAAAGGCCACGCCAAAGGCCACACCTTCTGCCACGCCCAACGCTACACCTTCTGCCACACCAAATGCCACGCCAAAGGCCACACCATACACGACACCAAATGCTATGCCAAAGACCACGCCATACACCACGCCCAACGCCACGCCATACGCAACGCCAAACACCACACCAAATGCCACGCCTAAAGCCACGCCATACACCACGCCATACGCCACGCCTTCCGCCACACCCAACGCAACGCCAAAGGCCACGCCTTTCGCCACGCCTAACGCCACGCCTAACGCCACGCCAAAGGCCACAGCAAAAGCAACGCCTTTCGCCACACCAAAAGCAACGCCAAACGCCACACCTAACGCTATGCCTAACGCTATGCCAAAGGCAACGCCTTTCGCCACGCCAAAGCCTACGCCTTTCGTCACGCCAAAGGCTACACCTTTCGCCACTCCTTCCGCCACACCATACGCCACGCTTAATGCTACACAACATCCTAAGCTTGAGGCCACAATAGAGGAAATGTTTGGTAATGGCTGACCTAATCCCCAAAGTACTAAACCAAGGATAAAATTAGCCCAGAAAGGTACAATAAAATACCCTTGTAGCACTGGCCGCCATACAGATGGTTTATTTAAGTCTGCTAAAGAGTTAATCTCATCTCTAATATGTTCTGTGTGCTGATACCAAGCTACAGGACGAAAGAATAGCCAAAACAACAGTTGCAAACCACCTACGATCAAATTAGAGTGTGGTTTAGGTGCATGGGTGTAGATTTCAGCGTAATTAATGGGTGAGTTTTGAGAAGGCATAATTTGCCTGCTTAGGTTAATAGTAAAGATATTGAAGATATTGTTGTCATTGCAAACGCAGTCATTACAGCACTTCCCAATGCTCTATGGAACAGGCTCGATTGGTTCATTGTAATGAATGAATAACCTTTCCTTGTAAAGGATAAGGGTTAGAGTCTGAAGGTTGGGAGGAACGTTCTAAGATTAGAATTTCTACAGCTTCGTCTGACTGTAAGGGTAAATCTTCAAGAATCAAGGTTACATTTTTAGTTAATTTTGTTTCAATTCGGTGTGCTTTCATGGTTACTCTGCCAATTATGAATCTAATAAATCAGAAAATGGTTTCATTTGTCGTAATCCTTCCTCACACCAATTATCATCATTCTCCCCTTCTTCTAAGTTAAATAATCTTTCTCTACACAGAATTTGCAACAACATTGGCCAGCAGCAACTTTGTGTCAAAATCCACTCTATGTCCTCATCAGTAAAAGGAATAGGCGAACTTACAATCAATTCCCGCGCTTCTATCTCAGTCAATGCTTCCAGATATGCGATGTAGCTGAAAATATTGAAAAAGGGTGAACTGCGTCCTGTATTTTGCGCTAGGTCAATCAGTGATTTAGAGGTAGCCAAGACAAATGCTAGATTACCCCCTGTATGGTTAGTCGCCAAAGACCGCAAACTTTCCCAAAAACAATCATCTAATTCTGGACAGCGTTGCAATCCAACACAAATCTCATCCAATAAGATGACTGTGGGAGAATGCAAATTATCGCTGACTACATCCATGAAATGGTCTAAATCGCAAGGTGTCGGCACTTGCATCTTCAGTGATTCTAGGATGTACTTTAGCAGTCCTTCTCGACTTTGCATTCGTGCATCTTGCAAGTCTACGAAAATCCAACGGTAATTTTCTGGATGCGGTAGCCAGTCAGATTTTTGAGTAGGACGCAGTTGTTCTGCTGGAGTGGTGGTGATATTTTTGAGATAGTGCAGTAAGGATGTTTTACCGCTACGCTTTTTGCCGATAATGGCGGCGTTTTGTAGAGGATGGCGTTTGAGTAAGTTGAAGAGGCGCTTTAATTCTTTTTCGCGTCCAAAGAAGTGACGCGGCTGGGTGATGGGTGCGCCAGTGATGAAGGGTGATGCTTCCCCGTTAGTTGGCTGGGGTTTCGGCGGTTGAGTTTCTGGTTCTTTGTATACAATGTCTTGCCAGTCAAGTCTTAACTTACCGCTAAGTTCTACGAAATTCAGGTAGTCAACAGCTTTACCAGTGAGAAAGCTTTTGACTGTGGATAAACTAATTCCTGCATCACTAGCCAATGATTGCTGGCTAGGATAGCCGTTACGCCCAAGTGCTGACTTGACTTTTTCAATATACTCTAAGGCTACTCGGAGCGATCGCGCCATCATTCCTCATTGAGAAACTGCTGTGAGTATATCAGATTTTTCTACTAGCTAAATAGCAAAGCTGTTTAGTCATAACGTCTTGCACTCTAGAAATTATAGTCATCCTGAACTTAACCGATAATCAACTAAAACTTGTCTAATCGGTGACTGTTTCTCAACTCAGTTCTCAGCCAGCAGCAAGTTGCAATGAGAATGTAAGGAATTAATGGCTCTGAAAATGAAACGAGAACTGGGAATTCTGCAAATCACCTTATCACTTTGCGGAGTGATGATGTTTGGTACAGTAACTTACGCCGCTATTAATATGGTCAATGGTCAATACCAAGTTGAAATAGCGCTCAATACTAAGGGACTCATTATTAAGTCAGATATTGACAAAAGGCAATGCAAACCAGTAGAAGACATTGCCCAAAAGCAAGAAAGCATAAATTTTGACCAAAAGACAATTAATTAGGAGTAAAAATCAGTAATGAGTTAGAGTTAATAACTTCTAACTCATTGTGAATGAACCTCTGAGCTTCGTGGTTTTTTTACGAACCGCCAAGGACGTTAAGGACGCAGAGAAAGAGAAGAAATAGGTCTATAAATGAATTGAAGTAAAGCGATGCGTTAGCCTTTGGTGTAATGTACTCTACCAAAACACTAAAGGAGCAAAAATTAATAAGGAGTTATTTATTCCTAACTCCTAACTCCTAACTCTTGTACAGACGCGATTCATCGCGTCTCTAGTTTTTACAACGCACAAGTCAACTCGCCGGCTTTTTGACTAAAGCGGTGATTCTCCCGATAATCTACGGGACAATCTATCACCGCAGGTACATCTTGAGCGAGGGCTTCTTTCAAAGTGGGAATCAAATCTAAAGCTGATTCAACTCGGTAGCCTTTTAAACCCATGCTTTCGGCTAATTTCACAAAATCAGGATTGCTAAAATGCACAAAGGATGAGTTTCCTTTACCAAATTGATTTTCTTGCTTCCACTCAATTAACCCATAGCCACCATCATTGAAAATTATCGTGACAAAGGGCGTACCGACACGCAAGGCTGTTTCTAATTCCTGAGAATTCATCATAAAGCCGCCATCACCCGTGACAGCAACGACTTTGCGCTTAGGATGAACCAGTTTTGCTGCTAAAGCGCCAGGAATAGCAATACCCATAGCTGCGAAGCCGTTGGAAATTATGCAAGTATTGGGACTATGGCAATGATAATGACGAGCCATCCACATTTTATGTGCGCCAACATCAGAGATGACGATATCATCTGGGCCCATCACTTGGCGTAAGTCATAAATTAACTTTTGCGGCTTAATCGGAAATCCGTCATCATGAGCATACTGTTCGTAATCAGCCCGAATTTCTGACCTTAAGCTAATAGCAAAAGGATCGGGTTTGCCTTGTCTATCTGCTAATTTTAAAATTTCATAGAGGGAATCTGAAATATCTCCCACGACTTCGGCGTTAGGAATATAACTACTATCAATTTCCGCCGGACTTACCCCAATATGCACAATGGGAATTTCACCATTACGATTCCATTTCTTGGGAGAAAACTCAATCAAATCATAGCCGATCGCAATTACTAAATCTGTGTTATCAAAAGCACAGGTAATAAAGTCTCTTTGCTGTAATCCCACTGACCACAAAGCTAATTGATGTGTGTAGGGAATCACGCCTTTACCCATAAAAGTATTGGCAACAGGTATATTCAGTAAGGTAGCAAATTGTGTTACAGCATCACTTGCATGAGCGCGAATTGCCCCATTTCCGACTAAGATTAATGGGTTAACTGCTTGGCAAATTGCGGCGGCTGCTGCCCGAATGCTAGCAAAAGATGCATAGGTTTTTTCGCTATTATCCTTACGCAAAGGTTTGCCTTCGACGGGCATGGCAGCAATATTTTCTGGCAAATCGATGTGAACCGCACCAGGTTTTTCAGATTGCGATCGCTTAAATGCTTTCCGCACTACTTCTGGTGTAATACTCGGTCGCACAATCTGCTTATTCCACTTGGTAACAGGTGCAAACATTGCCACTAAGTCTAAATATTGATGGGATTCAATATGCATTCTATCTGTTCCCACTTGACCGGTAATCGCCACCAACGGCGCACCATCGAGGTTAGCATCTGCTACCCCAGTCATCAAGTTGGTTGCCCCAGGGCCAAGAGTAGAAAGGCATACTCCGGCTTTTCCGGTTAAGCGTCCGTAGACATCGGCCATGAATGCTGCACCCTGTTCATGACGAGTCGTAATAAATTTAATCGAAGAATGTTTTAACGCTTCCAAAACGTGCAGGTTTTCTTCACCAGGGAGTCCAAAAATATATTGCACTCCTTCATTTTCTAGGCACTGCACCAATAATTCTGCTGTATTCATTTTATTTTCCGACAACTCTATTAACGAATAAGACTTTTGTTCTTTGTCATTAGTCATTTGTCCTTTGTTCTTTGACCAATGACTAATGACGACTAATCATTTAACCCACACGGTTTTAACATTGACAAACTCATGTATACCTTGGATACTCAATTCTCTGCCATATCCAGAACGCTTGATGCCACCAAAGGGCAACCGAGGATCGGATTTGACCATACTGTTAATAAACACGGCACCTGCTTCGATTTCTTCAACTAAGCGATCGCTCTCTTGGTCGTTGGTTGTCCAAGCACTTGCACCTAAGCCAAAAGGCGAGTCATTAGCGAGTTTAATGGCAGCATCAATATCTGGAACCCGGAATAATAAGGCTACCGGGCCAAAGAATTCTTCTTTGGCGATTGGTGTGTCGGTGGGGATATCTATGATAATCGTTGGCGGATAAAAGTTTCCAGGACGATCTGATAAAGGATGTCCACCGGTGAGGACTTTACCACCGCTGCTAATAGCACCTTGCACTTGTTGGTCTAAATCCTGGAGAATACCAGGTGTTGCCAGTGGCCCTAAATCGGTATCTGGTTGCATGGGATCGCCTACTTTCAGCGCCTCGAATTTTTCTAAAAGCAATTTTTCAAATTTGTCTGCGATCGCATCTGCGACAATAAAACGTTTCGCTGCAATACATGATTGCCCGTTATTTAACATCCGCGCTGTAGTAGCTGTGACAACTGCTGTCTCTAAGTCAGCACTTTCTAACACAATAAACGGGTCACTTCCTCCTAATTCCAAAACTGTTTTTTTAATTTGTTTGCCAGCGGCGACGGCGAGGGATGCACCTGCTGGTTCACTTCCGGTCAAGGTAGCAGCTTTTACGCGGTCATCAGCCATTAAATCGGCAACTTTGGCAGCGCCTATTAATAGAGTTTGAAACGCACCTTCAGGAAAACCTGCCCGTCGAATAATATCTTCAATTGCCAAGGCGCACTGCGGCACGTTGGAAGCATGTTTGAGTAAGCCGACATTCCCCGCCATCAGGGCTGGTGCGGCAAAACGAAAAACTTGCCAGAAGGGGAAATTCCACGGCATCACCGCGAGAATCGCACCCATTGGTTGATAACGTACAAAACTCTGGCTGGCATCAGTTTTTACACTGACATCAGCCAAGAAATCAGGGGCGTGTTCGGCATAGTAGCGACAGACGAGGGCGCATTTTTCGACTTCTGCGATCGCAGCTTTAAATGGTTTACCCATTTCTAGAGTCATTAACTTAGCAAATTCTGCTTTGTCTTGCTCTAAAATATCGGCAGCTTTTTGCAGCCAGTGCGATCGTTCAGAGAAACTAGTCTGACGATACTGTTCAAAAGTCCGCTCGGCTAAATCGAGTTTAGCGGCAATTTCTGCATCATTGAGCGCCTCAAAGGTTTTGAGCGTCTCCCCAGTGGCGGGATTAATGGTGGCGATCGCCATTACCTGACCTCCCGTTAAAAAATAGCTTCGGTAGGCTTCCTAGTGTTACACAGATCAATTCTGGAAGCTACACCCAAATTCTAGTCTTATAACCCAGAATTGGTTGCTAAATATTACAATTTTGCAATTATTTTTGAAATAAAATATACCAAATAATAAGTATTAATATTGATGAATTCAATAGAAGTAAAGTTGCTATAATTTGCACAATTGAGGAATCAAGCCATGACTCAAGTCTTACGCAAAGTAGTTACATTCGATGAATTCGTTGCTAAATATCCAGATAACACAGGACAACGTTACGAATTATATGATGGAGTAGTAGTAGAAATGCCACCACCAACAGGCGACCATGAAGAGGTTATTGGATTTTTAGCCACAAAAATTACTTTAGAATATAGTCGCTTAAATCTTCGCTATTTCATCCCTAAAACAGTATTCATTAAACCAGTTGAGAACGAATCTGCTTATTCCCCAGATGTCCTGATACTAAATCAGCCTAATTTAGTTAATGAACCTCGGTGGAAAAAAGAATCAACTGTTACTCAAGCAGCATCAATTCCTTTAGTAATTGAGGTGGTAAGTACAAACTGGCGTGATGATTATCTGAAAAAATATGCTGATTATGAAGAAATGGGAATTCCTGAATACTGGATTGTAGATTATGCTGCATTGGGCGGTAGAGAATTTATTGGCAAGCCCAAACAACCGACTATTTTGGTTTGCTGTTTAGAAGAAGGTGAGTATCGCGTTAGTAAATTTCGAGGAAATGACCGTATTCAGTCGCCAACATTTCCAGAGTTAGATTTGACCGCAGAGCAAATTTTTAGTGCTGGCACAGTCAGGTAATTTGTAATGACGCTCGATGACTCGCTAACGTAACATGAGTTCGACGGAATTAAAAAACAGCAGGAGGTAGAGCAAGTAAGTCTTTGGGATAAATATCAAGAGATGGTTTTTGAGGTAAATAGGTGTAAGCAGCCAAACCAGCCATTAAATTGACTAAAAAATTGAAAATACTTCGATGTCGAGAATGTTCTATTTGACAGAGGTTTTTGAGATGGTCGTTGACTGATTCAATAACTGCACGCTTAAGTAGGAGAATTGTATCAATCAATTTAACTAGGCGATTTTTCATCTTCTTTATATTTTAACGATATGCAGAATATTGCATCACATTCACTAGACCTAAAAGTTAGTAGACCGACTTTCACGCACCTCTGTTCCAGATTGATAAATGAGCGATCGCTTGTGGTCGTAACAGAAAGCCCAAAAACATCACCTGAAATTTTCATACCACTAGTTCAAATAAATGCTATCAAAAATGATGTTACCGTATGGTGTAGTGGTATTATGTAAATGGGTACCTTGTTTATTAGTAGTATCTAATAAAAAGATAGCGTCTAATAAGTTAAGAGCATTTGGCTTAACATTATTTATATAAGAATCAAATAGAGTAGCATCAGCTAAATCGGCATTAGTTAAATCTGTACCATCTAAATAAACACAAATAACGATAGCATCAGTTAAATTAGCATTTATAAGATTGGCATTGCTCAAGCTGGAACCAGTTAAATCGGCACCAGTTAAATTGGCACAATTCATATCCGCACCAGTTAAATTCGCACCTAATAAATCTGCACGAGTCATATTTGCATTCCTTAAATCGGCATGAGTCAAATCAGTACTACACAAATTAGCATAACTAAGATTGACAGCATTCATATTGGTTGCTATCAAATTAGATTGCTCTAGGTTGGCACCACTAAGATTGCATTTGCACAGAGTGCAGCCTTTTAAATTGACTCCAGAAAAGTCTCTTTCTCCTGAGGCGTAGTGTCTAAATACATCTTCAACATTCATGTATTTACTCATAGTATAGTAAGGAAATGTAAAGATTAAGTTGCTTAACTTTTTGATTGTAACACTCTAAATTAACGTGAGTTCGACGGAATTAAAAAACAGCAGGAGGTAGAGCAGGTAAGTCTTTGGGATAAATATCAAGAGATGGTTTTTGAGGTAAATAGGTGTAATACCAATTTTATGTGAAGTTGCATAAAAACAATCTTTATCTAGTAATCCAAGCCGCGTAATACCCAACTTGGGTTAATAACTAATAATTGTTGGCACTGGTTGCAAATTTGTCTGATAAACCTTAACTAATCGCTCAATACCTTTGAAACGATAATCTCCCATTTCTTGAAAGTCAGAGGGTTCTGAAAGCATTTTATGGGTGGCTTCACTAATCACGCATTCACTAGGCGGACAAACTGCTTCCATCCGAGCAGCAAGATTAATTGTTGCGCCTAATGCCGTATAATCTACCCTTTGGGAACTACCGACATCTCCCACCACTGCTTTACCGCTATTAATCGCAATCCGTAATTGCAGGGGTTCGAGCCAAAAACCATTGGCATTCAGATGTTCGAGACGATTGAGCATTCCCTTGGCAGCAGTAACAGCGCGATCGGCATGATCTGCTTGCGGTTCTGGAGCGCCAAAAAATGCCATAATACAATCACCAATATATTTATCTAAAGTGCCGCCGCAACCAAACACTTCTTTTAGCATTTCTTCAAATAAATTATTTAATAGTTGAGCGATCGCTGTTGGTGTTAACCTTTCAGAAATTGCCGTAAAGCCAACTAAATCAGCAAACAAAATACTGATTTCGCTCTCAGCGGGAGCTAAACGACCACCTGGTAATCCGCCTACAGATATCAACTGCTGTACAACTGCTGGAGAATGATAACGTTCTAGTCGGTGACGAATCATCTCTTCAGTTTTGAGTTTCTCTACTAATAACCAACGCTGCACGCTAGAAGCTACAAGATTTGCTAAAGCTGAAAAAAAGCTTAATTCTTCCTCACCTTCATTTGCCCAATGGTAAGAAGAAAAATTGGCATCGGCATACAGTACGCCCACAACTTTATTTTCATCCCATAAAGGCACCGCCATCGCGCTACGAATACCTTTGACCAAAATACTCTGTTCGCTAGCAAACCGTTCATCCTGATGAGTATCACCGGTTTGAATGACTACTTTTTCATCAAATACTTTTTGACAGATACTACGACTAATCCAACTACCATCAGAGGGAAGATGTTTCTGTTGAGAAATATTTCTAGTGGCAGCATTCATTAATTCTAACTGGCCACAACCATTGACATCAATTAATAATGCCAAGCGATCGATACTATCAAGGTAACGAAAAACTACTTGCTGCACCTGAGAAAAAATCTCTTCTATAGACGCGGCTGCACAAAGATTTTTCGCTATGTCCACTAAGTCTTTGAGACGGGCAATGGTTTTGTCCTTATTGCTGATGTTGCCATCTTTACTATCAGCTGCAATCCATTGCTGTTGTAATTGTTCGACATTATGAAGGATGGTTCTTTGCTCATTAATGTCCGAAATTCCGGCATACTCTGGTGTCGGTTGAGAAACAGGGGTTGTGAGCAGCACTACCAGGCTAACATTGCCCAGCCAAACGATATCGCCGTGATGTAACTCTTGGGGATAGTTAACCAGATATTTATTGACTTGCGTCCCGTTTTTGCTGCCCAGATCCTCAATAGTCCACACACCGTCAGCCGTTTTTACCAGGCGAGCATGGTTGCGGGATACTCCACCAAAAGGTAAGTACAAATTACATTCCGGCAAACGACCAATTGTAAATACATCTTGGTCAACTACGATCGTTGTCTCGGTATCTCCCTCTTGTAGGCGTAGCGTCAGTTCAGTCATGAGTGTGATAGATCCATCGAAGCTAGAGGTCAAGCAACTCTAAGGTAAGTTATACCCTACAGGTTAACCTTCACCTTTTGTTTATGACACTGTTAACTGCATTCCGACAACTGTATGTGACAGATATTACATTGAATGTTTTCCAGAATCCGTGAAAAATCAATCTATTGAACAGCTAACAAATGTTAGCGATCGCGTTTAGCAGAACGGCGCGATCCAGATGAACGAGCGCCAGGTTTCTCGCCATTGGTCGCAGGTGGCGCTGCTTTACGTTTAGCCGATGTCTGTGGTAAAGGTTTAGGAGTATGAGCCGGACGCTTCTCACTTCCGGGCTTGGCTCTCTGTTGCCGTACATTTGCAATTGGTTCGGGGTTGGTATCGGGGTTGGGCGTAAAACCAGCAACCACTTCCTTCGGCAAGCGTTGCTCAATCAGTTTTTCGATATCTTTCAATAGATGCTGTTCATCGATGCACACTAGCGATACAGCTTCACCTGATGCGCCAGCGCGACCGGTGCGACCAATACGATGAACATAATCTTCTGGTACATTGGGCAAATCAAAGTTAACAACATGGGGCAGTTCGCTGATGTCAAGCCCCCTAGCAGCTATGTCTGTCGCCACCAATACTTGTAAAGTGCCATTTTTGAACTTTGCCAGAGCGTTAGTACGCACCGGCTGGCTCTTATTACCGTGGATTGCCAAGGCTTGAATGCGGTCTTCGCCCAACTGCTTCACCAAACGGTCAGCGCCATACTTAGTGCGAGTGAACACTAGCACTTGATACCAATTATCTCGCCGAATCAGATGAGCAAGTAATTGGCGTTTTTTGTCACGGTCTACTTGGTAAACTTTCTGGGCGATCGTGTCGGCGGTAACGTTGCGGCGTGCCACTTCAATCATTGTCGGATTATTCAACAATCCGGCGGCCAGTGCCTTAATTTTGTCTGAGAAAGTAGCGAAAAATAGCAAATTCTGTCGCTGTTTGGGCAGGAGTGAGAGGATGCGGCGGATATCATTAATAAAACCCATATCCAGCATCCGATCGGCTTCATCCAGCACTAAAACCTCAATCTGCGATAAATTCAGCGTACCCTGCTGTACGTGGTCTAGCAGTCGCCCTGGAGTCGCGACCAAAATATCCACTCGACTCCTCAAACGCTGTTTTTGCAGATTAATACTGACTCCGCCAAACATCACCATTGAGTTAAGATTTAAGTACTTGCCATACTCGCGCACGCTTTCTTCCACTTGGGCAGCGAGTTCGCGAGTCGGGGTGAGAATCAATGCCCGGATTGGTGGGTATCCATTAGGCGTACCTTTGCTCTTATTAGACGACAATCGATGCAAGAGCGGCAGTGTAAAACTAGCGGTCTTTCCAGTGCCAGTTTGTGCCCCAGCTAATAAATCTTTACCCGACAAGACAGCAGGAATGGACTGCATTTGGATTGGCGTGGGTTCCGTGTACCCTCGTTCGGTAACAGCACGGATAATTTCATTGGACAAGCCGAGATCGGAAAAAGACATAAAACTCCAAAAATAACATCGGCCTGTCGCCAATGATGGCGTCAGTCTTAGGCGGACGGATAAAAATTATTGAAAAGCTGGATGGGCAGTAGCGCAAAGACTGAGAGCGAGTGCCGCAGTCCCTCATTCTATCAGATTGCCGTCTATTGTGTTGTTAAAGTTGCTCTGATTCAGTGTTGTGTTAAATTGGCATTACCTGCTTGTAAAGCAAAGTATTGAACAAATGGGAGAAATTCATTATCGCAATCCAAAAGCAACTGATTAATTCACAAATCAAATCACCTAGCGTCTTCTTGATTGACCATGAGAATAATAATCGTGGTCTGATCGACACCAATGAGGCGTTACAGCTAGCCGAAAGCTTAGAGCTTGACTTAGTTGTAGTCTCTCAAGGTAAAGACGCTCCAATCGCCAAGATTCTCAACTATGGCAAGCTTCAGTATCAAAAGAAAAAACGTCAGAGCCAGAGTGCTAGACCCACGGTAAAAGAAGTTCGATTCGGTCTAAACGTGGGTTTAGCTGATTACAATTTACGCATCGAACAAGCAGGTCAGTGGTTGAGTAAAGGCGATTCTGTTAAGTTTGCCATTCGTTTACGAGGCCGAGAACATCAATATCGTGACAAAGCGGGAGAACTGCTAGACCGAATTGCAAACGATCTCAGTCAAGTAGGTAAAATCCAGTCACTGGATAAACGCGCACTAGTTGTTCAAGTTATTCCTGCTTAGTTATCTGGCGATCGCTAGAGGATGTATTGGTGGCAGCTTGTAAGGAACGAAAAAAGCCGGAGATAGTACTGTAGCTTCTATGGAAAAAACAGTCAACTCTTACTCCAGGTGAATTTGAATTTCCGACCAAACAAGCGCCACGCGCCGGGATATAACCAATCAATCGGCGCATTTTGCGATTAGGTGTGTCAAGGCATCAATCAAGCGATCGCTTTCCATTGGTATAATATCCTGTCCATGCATCACATTTTGAGTAATATGAAAATGCACTAATGCTCCTAAGATAATTCTCGCTGTCGCCTCTGGGTCAGGTATCTTTAATTCTGGAGCCGCCAAGTAGTGAGTGAGAGTTTCCGCTACTGGCTTAATCATCACCCGAATACAAATTTGAGCTAACTCAGGAAAACGCCCAGATTCCCCGATTAAGACTCGCATAAATGCACTATGTTCTTTGTCGTTAAGCATCTGATCTAATGCTTTGGTTATTACTTGGCGCACTATAGTGGCTGGTTCTCCCTCAATCGGTTCTGTGCCAAAAATAGAGTTGTTCTTTTTGCTTGTTAGTTGCTCTAACAGTACTTTAAAAAGTCCTTCTTTATCTTGAAAGTGGCTGTAGACTGTCGCTTTAGAAACACCTGCCGCTACCGCTACCCGATCCATGCTCGTACCAGCATAGCCATGTTGAAGGAATTCTTGCATTGCACCTTGCAGAATTTGCTCTACTTTATCAACGGAATTATCTCGATCGATTTCGTCAGCTTTAATGCGTACCATTTATTAACCATCCTCTCTTATAAACAATATTAATAGATGCTGCAAAATGCCCTAGTACAAAATGACGAAAATAAATATACCCTTCGTTGAAGGGGGCAGGAGGTAGGAGGCAGAAGGTAGCAATAGCATTCTGCTACATAATACCGAGCAAATTGATTGACAAGTTTAGTTGTGTCCTATTGACTAAACTAGTCCGTTTAGTTTAGCATAAATTGAACTGGACAGTTTAGTACAGGTTGCTACTGGTGGTAAGGGGGAATAGCATGAGGGAAAACAGGAATTCAGAGGGTTTAGGGTCTTCTCAGAATCTTTTGCGATCGCCATTTCTACTTACAATATTTACATCGCTAGCAATAGGTGGAATCAGTGTTTATACGTTGATGAAGCTTCAGGCTACAGCTAATGAAAAGCAAAAAGCACCAGTAGTAGTTCAGCCTGTGGTAAAAACAGTAACAGCATTAGGACGTTTGGAACCAAAGGGAGAAATAATAAAACTGTCAGCGCCTTCTTCTAATGAAGGGAATCGGGTAGAGCAACTATTGGTGAAAGAAGGCGATCGCGTCAAAGCCGGGCAGGTAATTGCGATTATGGACAACCGCGATCGCCTACAAGCTACTTTGAGTGAAGCCCAAAAACAAGTTCAAGTTGCCAAATCCCGCCTTAACCAGGTAAAAGCTGGAGCCAAACAGGGAGAAATTGGAGCGCGTCAAGCAACCGTGAATCGCGTGCAAGTAGAACTACAAGGAAACATTAAAACTCAGCAAGCCACAATTAATCGTCTAGAAGCAGAACTCCTTGGGCAACAACGGAGCTTGCAAGCAACAGTTGCTCGTGTGGCAGCTGAGAGACGTAATGCCCAAGCTGAGGTACAGCGCTACGAGACTTTATATAAAGCAGGAGCAATTTCTAGCCAGGAAGTTGATAGCAGACGTTTAAGTGCCGAAACTTCCACTCAAGCGTTAATTGAAAGCCAAGCCACTCAGACAAGAACTGTCGCAACCCTACAACAGCAGATTAACGAAGCAAAAGCTAACCAAGATCAAACCCTCGCCAGCTTGCAACAGCAGATTAACGAAGCAAAAGCTAACCTGAATCAAACTGCTGAAGTCCGTCCCACAGATATAGCAAATGCACAAGCAGAGGTAGACAGCGCTCAAGCCACCGTGGAGAAAATTAGAGCAGAACTGGCACAGGCATACGTTGTGGCTCCAAAAGCTGGTCGAATTTTGGAGATTAATACACGAGCCGGAGAAACTGTTGGCGATGAAGGAATTGTGGCTATAGGTCAAACCGACCAGATGTATGCAGTAGTAGAAGTCTACCAAAGTGATATCAAGAAAGTGCGTCCGGGACAAGAGGTGCTGGTAAGCAGTGATTCCCTCCGCAATGAATTAGAGGGAAGAGTGGATTGGATTGGTATGCAGGTAAAGCGGCAAAATCTGATTAACGCCGATCCCTCTAGCAATATTGATGCCAGAGTAGTGGAAGTTCATGTGCAATTGAATAAACTATCTAGCCAAAATGCCTCTAGCTTAACTAATTTGCAAGTCAAGGCGGTAATTGAACTGTGATTGGATTTATCCAGCAACTGCGGCGGCGAACACCTTTAGGATGGCTGCAACTGAGTCATGAAAAAGGCCGTCTTTTGGTAGCATTGTCAGGCATTGCCTTTGCCGATGTTCTGATGTTCATGCAGCTGGGATTTCAGACTGCCCTGTTTGAAAGTAACACAATCCTGCATCGGAGTATGCAGGCTGATATGTTTGTCATCAGTCCCCAAGCACGTAACCTAGCAAATATGTCTAGCTTTACGCGGCGACGGCTGTATCAAGCAATGGATGTACCAGGTGTAAAGTCGGCAGAAGGAATGTATATCAACATTGTTGATTGGAAAAATCCCCAAACACAACAGAAAACGACAATATTAGTTATGGGGTTCAATCCCGATCGGCAAGTGTTTAACTTAGCAGATGTAAATCGCCAGATAGATGCTGTTAAGCTACCAGATACCGTTTTGTTCGATCGCGCCTCTAGAGGAGATTATAATGATGCGATCGCTAAAATTGACCAAGGTAAAACTGTCACAACCGAAATAGAACGCCGGACAATTACCATTAGCGGCTTATTTTCGGTCGGGGCTTCCTTCATCGCCGATGGCACTTTAATCACCAACGACCAGAACTTTCTACGACTATTTCCCAGGCGAGAAGCCAGTGGTGTCAGTCTCGGTTTGGTGCAACTACAACCAGGCTACGACCCAAAACAGATGAAAACAGCTTTAGAAGCTCATTTAGATGATGATGTTAAAGTTTTAACCAAAGCAGAATTTATCGAATTTGAAATAAATTACTGGAAAACAAATACTGCTATCGGGTTTATCTTCAGCCTGGGTGTAGCAATGGGGTTTATGGTGGGCGTGATTATCGTCTATCAAGTTCTTTCTACAGATGTGAATTCCCATATCAAAGAATACGCCACTTTCAAAGCAATGGGGTATAACAATCTCTACTTATTAGGTGTGGTGTTTGAAGAGGCGATTATTTTGGCAGTTTTAGGGTTTATTCCCGGAGCGATCGCACCTTTAGGACTTTATGCTTTAACTCGTAATGCCACCAATTTACCACTTTATATGACCGTAGCGCGGGCTTTGACGGTATTAACACTGACTATGATTATGTGTGTCATTTCTGGTGCGATCGCCACCCGTAAATTACAATCTGCTGACCCCGCAGATATGTTTTAAATTTGTCATTTGTCATTTGTCATTTGTCCTTTGCAAATGACAATCATCACGAGTAATCGAGCTATTTATGAGTAGTCAACCTGTAATCTCTGTTAAAAATCTCGACCACTATTTTGGTCATGGTCAACTCCGCAAGCAAGTTCTCTTTGATATCAACCTGGATATTAACGCCGGCGAAATTATTATTATGACAGGGCCTTCTGGTTCTGGTAAGACTACACTTCTCACCTTAGCAGGCGGCTTGCGTTCTGCCCAATCCGGCAGTTTGCAGATATTGGAACAAGAACTGTGTGGCGCTAGCAAAGCACAACTTACCCAGGTGCGACGCAATAACGGTTATATTTTCCAAGCCCACAACTTGCATGGTAGTCTGACAGCACTCCAGAACGTCAGAATGGGCTTGGAAGTGCATAATAATATTTCCCCAGCAGAAATGAAAACCCGATCAGCCCAAATATTAGAGGAGGTAGGATTAGGAGAACGCTTGAATTATTATCCTGATGATTTATCTGGGGGACAAAAACAAAGAGTTGCGATCGCTCGTGCATTAGTTGGTCGTCCTAAAATAGTCTTAGCAGATGAGCCTACCGCAGCCCTTGACAGTAAATCGGGACGAGATGTGGTCAACCTCATGCAAAAACTAGCTAAAGAACAAGACTGTACCATTCTCTTGGTTACTCATGACAACCGCATTCTAGATATTGCCGATCGCATTGTCTATATGGAAGATGGCAAGTTAGTAAATGACCGTGCTGTTGTTGCAGCATCTTAAGCAGATTCTTTTTGAGCAATTTTCACAAATCAAATTTGTGAAGTAAAGAAATTTTGGAACTGCGAATCAGACTTTTTAGACATTATATTTTTGCTGCTCTTTCTAAGGATTGTATTCAAATTCGCCTTGCGATCGCACGCCTAGCCAATCTCCTGCTAGCGTTTGTCCGACTTCATAGGAGTAGTCAAGATCCCAAAAGCTGATATTGTAGTAAGTACGATTAGCTAAACACTGATTCATAAACTGGCTAGAGTTTACGGCTATTATCGCTATTATCAGCATACTCAACTGTTCGTTTCTCTAAAAAAACCATAGTTGCTGCTTGCAGTGCAAGTTCAATGGCAGTCGTTTTGGTTTTGGCGTATGCACCTACGAGATGATGTTGATAAGTGCAGTTATATCCGCCGTAGTGGTAGCCGTAAATCGTAATTGGGGTGAGATCGTCAAGACAGGATTTAAATTCAGCTATCAAACTTTCGTTGACTGCGTTTATTGATTCTTCGCAAACAATTTGCGTCGTGGGTTGATGGGGAGCGTAGACATCATCGCTTACTTGATCGGGGACGATGGGCGCAAGGCATAACCAGTGATTATTGCTAGTTTCGGCGACCACAATCGACACAGAAAAATCAGGATGTTCCCATGTAAAATCTTGATATTTTGCTTTGGGAATAGATAAACTAAGGAAATTGTGCCTATTTCTGAGGTAATTACTTCAATTTGTGAAATGAAATTTAGTGTGTTTTGACCGTATAATTGACTAGAGGTTGATTGAGATAGAGAAGAACGAGAAATTAGCTCTTGCGGAATTCCTGTTTCTGTATAAACAGTTGGACAAATACAAATCCAATTGCCTCTTTGCAAATTCGATTCGCTAATTGGGTGAAGAGGTTGCATAGCTGTAAAACTAAAGTTAATAGTACGTTTATACTATAAAAAAATACGTCAAAACTATTGTGAAAGTTTTGTATCCCTATCTTTATAATTCCCAATAGCAAACAGACTTAATACAGTAATCCTATTTGATTTGTGAGAATTGCAAGCTACAGGTGTCCCAATGCGGTTTGGTTAATGTTTCGTTTTAACCTTTGAATGGGATTATAGGGGTTCTTGTACCTTATGAGGTACAAAAATCCCACCCCGCAAGTGAGGAGGGGAATATGATGTACCTAATACCATTGGTAAACGCTATTATCATCAAAATTTGATATAAATTTCCACCGATCTTAATCACACCAAATATTTTTTGTTATTTACTTAATTTGATTATGATTGTTGGCGCTGTTACAACCCGGAATTTTAAAACCGTTTACTATACCTGAGTACTTTCATAAAACAAAAGTAGTTTGCTAAAAACATAAACCTATAATTTGGTAAAGATATTTGTTGTTATCCTAGCCAGCTAAATCAATTTATCTAAGTAAAATCTCAACGATTTTCAAATTATTTTATGGACTTTTAAGTGATAAATCGACAATCACTGACTCAAGAAGTAGGAATTAGAAACAAGTACGGAGAAAAGCCTAATCTGTTCTTTTTTCTGCGCCACTAGTTAAGAGGTAATCTATGGTGCGAAACTCAAAGCTAGGGTACAGAACGTTCCCTAAGTCTATTCTGCGTCCATCCGTTGCTATAGGTATAACTATATCTTTATTGGTTGGCGGAATAAGTTTTTATATAGTAAAACGCTGGCAAAATTATGCAAATCCAGAGGCACAAGTACCAGTAACACAATTACCACAGTTAAAAACAGTAACAGCTTTAGGGCGACTCGAACCACAGGGAAAGGTAATTAAACTCTCTGCTGCGGTGTCTGCGGAAGGAAGTCGGGTAGAAAAGTTGTTGGTGAAGGAAGGGGATAGGGTAAAAGCAGGACAAGCGATCGCAATTTTGAACAGCCGCGATCGCCTCCAAGCTGCATTCAAAGAGGCGCAAGAACAGGTAAAAGTAGCCCAAGCAAACCTAAACCGCACTCAAGCAGGTGCTAAACGCGGTGAAATTGCCGCCCAAAAAGCTGCGATCGCTCGTCTAGAAGCCGAACGCCAAGGTGATATTAATGCCCAAGCCGCGACAATTGAGCGATTCCAAGCCGAAGTGCGTAACGCCCAAGCAGAAGACGAACGCTATCAGCGACTATATCAACAGGGTGCAATTTCCGCCTCTCAACGGGATAACAAGCGTTTAAACTTGGAAACCGCCCAAAAAAGCCTACAAGAAGCCCAGGCACAGTTAAACCGTACCCAATCAACTAGTCAGCAACAGGTTAAACAAGCCACAGCAACACTTGATGAAATCGCCGAAGTGCGCGGAGTGGATGTAGAATCAGCCCAAGCGGAAATTAATCGTGCCGTAGCAGCCATGAATCTGGCAAAAGTCAATCTTGAACAGGCTGTAGTGCGATCGCCCCAAAATGGACAGGTATTTGAGATCCATACCCATCCTGGGGAATTAGTCTCAAATGATGGCATTGCAGATATTGGACAAACCAGCCAGATGTATGTCATCGCCGAAGTCTACGAAAGCGATATCGGCAAAGTACATTCAGGGCAGCAAGTGCGAATCTTTGGTGATAACCTCCCAATTGAATTGGAGGGAATCGTAGATCGCAAAGGCTTGCAAGTGCGACGGCAGAATGTCATTAACACAGATCCCGTCAGTAATATCGACAACAGAGTAGTAGAAGTCCACATCCGACTAGATGAAACTTCTAGCCAAAAAGCTGCCACCTTAACCAATATGCAAGTTAAGGCAGTAATTGAATTGTGAAATTTGTCATTTGTCATTGGTTATTAATTCTTCTTCGTTACTCCCTTACTCCCTCCACTCCCCACTTCTTATCATGGGATTGCTCAAACAACTGCGACGGCGAACCCCTCTAGGATGGCTGCAACTAAATCATGAAAAAAGCCGTCTTTTAGTGGCATTATCAGGCATTGCCTTTGCGGATCTTCTGATGTTCATGCAGCTAGGTTTTCAGACTGCGCTATATGACAGTAACACCAGACTACATCGCAGTTTGCAAGCAGACATTGTTTTAACCAGTCCCCAAGCCCGTAATTTACCAAGCTTGTCTACATTTTCTCGTCGGCGACTTTACCAAGCAATGGATATACCAGGGGTAAAGTCAGCAGAACCAATGTATTTCAACAACACAATCTGGAAAAATCCCCAAACACACCGTGAGACAGGGGTGTTAGTTATCGGCTTTAACCCAGACAAGCCAGCTTTTGACTTACCCGATGTTAACCAGCAATTGCAAGCGATCAAACTGCCAGATACCGTATTGTTTGATCGTGGTGCAAGAGGAGATTATCAAAAAGCGATCGCTCAAATTGACCAAGGCAAAACCCTGACTGCCGAAATTGAAAGACGCACAATTACCATTAGTGGCTTATTCCAAGTCGGAGCATCCTTTGGCTTTGATGGCAATCTGATTACCAGCGATCAAAATTTTTTGCGGCTATTTTCTGGGCGACAGTCCAACAGTGTCAGTCTAGGTTTGATTGTTCTCAAACCAGGTTATGAACCGAAAAAAGTAGCCGCAATGCTCAAAGCCTACCTCAAAGATGATGTCAGAGTATTCACCCACGCTGAATTTATTGAATTTGAGAACAATTTCTGGAGAACAAATTCCCCAATTGGGTTTATCTTCAGCCTGGGTGTATCGATGGGGTTTGTGGTGGGCGTGATAATCGTTTATCAAGTCCTCTCCACCGATGTTAATGCCCACGTTCGAGAATACGCCACCTTCAAAGCAATGGGATATCGCAATTACTACCTGCTAGGTGTGGTGCTTGAAGAATCGTTGATATTAGCAGCACTGGGCTTCTTCCCCGGATTGGGAGTGTCTTTAGCACTTTACCAACTGACTCGCAGTGCCACAAATTTGCCTATGTACATGACTGCGATTCGAGCATTGCAGGTATTAGTACTGACTATCATTATGTGTATCATTTCTGGTGCGATCGCCACCCGCAAACTCCAAGCCACCGATCCCGCTGATATGTTTTAAATTTGTCATTCCTCATTGGTCATTGGTCATTTGCAAAGGACAAAGGACAAATGACCAATGACGATTGTCACGAGTAATCGATCTATATTATGACTAGTCAATCCATCATCTCCATTCAGAATCTCGACCACCACTTTGGTCACGGCTCACTCCGCAAACAAGTTTTATGTAGTATCAGCTTAGAGATTAATGCTGGTGAAATTATTATCATGACTGGGCCTTCTGGTTCTGGAAAGACTACCTTACTGACCTTAGTGGGTGGATTGCGTTCTGCCCAATCTGGTAGTTTACAGGTGTTAGGACGAGAACTTTGTGGTGCTAGTGCTGAAGAACTAGTACAAGCACGACGCCATAACGGTTATATTTTCCAAGGACATAACTTGCATGGTAGTTTAACGGCACTCCAAAACGTCAAAATGGCCTTAGAATTGCACAAACATCTTGGGTTAAAAAAGATGCGAGCTAGATCAGCCCAAATGTTAGAGCAAGTAGGATTAGGAAATCATTTGCATTATTACCCTGATAAACTGTCTGGAGGACAAAAACAAAGAGTAGCGATCGCTCGTGCTTTAGTCAGTCATCCTCAAATAATCCTTGCGGATGAACCCACTGCCGCCCTTGACAGTCAATCAGGACGAGATGTAGTCAATCTCATGCAAAAACTGGCAAAAGAACAAGGCTGTACCATCTTGATGGTTACTCATGACAACCGTATCCTAGATATTGCCGATCGCATAGTTCAAATGGAAGATGGCAAACTCAAGTCAAAAGTAATACTATCAGTCTAAAGCCAATTAGGTATTCCCTCATTCAGAGTTGATTTATAAAGTAAACTTTAAGTGTGACGAGGCAGACTCACATTTTTGTCTTAATGTCTCTTTTTCTGGCAACTAAACCCTTATTATGAGTAAATTTTAAAATATTTACTAATATATAGTTTAATTTATTCTCACTGACTTACTTACCTAGTTTAAGTAATTTCCCCATACCGATTTCAACCGAACAATGTGATATTAGTGTCCAGTTGAAAAAGTGTCCAGTTGATTCCAAGATTTCCTTCAAGTATTATTTATGTAATAACAGTTAAATTTTATGCTCACTGCCAATGTCATACGCCTTGGTTATTAGAGTCAAGACCAATTTCCTAAAATTACAGATAAAATGATTTGCCCTTGCAATCCATAAATAAATACCTGGATAATTTCCGAAAATTTATGGTTGTCAACAACATCGGCTTCAAACAGGAAACACTAGCGATAATAAGCTAATCTATTTTCCAATACAAGCAAGGGTTTTTTTGTAGTTCTATGATTATTGAGAATAGCGCTAGTAGTTCAAACAAAAAGTTGCTCGGTTTTGATGTCAAAACTTTGACAGCCAATTACCGTGCAATAAATGTATTAAAAGGAATATTTGCTGTTCTCCCGATCGCCTTGGGATTACCTGTAGATGCTTTGCAAGTGAAAGTGATTCCAACTAATCCTAAATTAGGGGATACACTCTCGGTTCAGATTAATCTAGATAATCCAGAGAATGGTACAAAACCAACGGTAGCCAGTGGAAAGAATACATACCCAGCCTTTGAAATTGCGCCCAATCAGTATCGGGCTTTTGTTCCCACAACTCCATTAGAAAAAGCTGGAACTAGAACACTTCGGGTTGCGGGGGATGGTCAAGTGCAAAACTTAGCAGTGAATGTGCTTAATCGCAAATTCCCCGTACAACGTATTACTTTGCCACCTGGCAAAGCCGGAGTGGATGCCACAGAGTATGAACTTAAGCGCGTGGCAGCTTTGAAGGCGCTACAAACACCAGAAAAGTATTGGAATGGAGTATTCCTGAAGCCAAATGCAGGGCGAATGAGTACAAACTATGGTGTACGTCGCTACTATAATGGTACATTTGCAAAGGACTACTATCATCGTGGTCTTGACTACGCTGGTGCTGCCGGCTCACCAGTGATTGCCCCGGCCGCTGGGCGAGTTGCTTTAGTAGGTAGGGTATCCCAAGGGTTTCGGATACACGGTAACGTAGTTGGCATTGACCACGGTCAAGGAGTAATCAGTATTTTCATGCACCTAAGTCGTATTAACGTTAAAGAAGGTGATTTGGTGAAAGCTGGTCAACTAATTGGTGCAGTAGGTTCAACAGGTGCTGCCACAGGGCCACATTTACACTGGGGTCTATATGTCAACGGACAATCTGTTGATCCAACACCTTGGCGAACTAAGGTCGTTAACTAGTAGAGGCAGAATTGATCCTGTCTTTGCATAATTTGTGTATTTTTTGCTGAGAATTAGGCAAAATAAATTGGATTGATACCGTCCCTACCTTGCTTGGCCAACATAAATGATGATAAGCGTTATGAGTATCGAAAAAATTGTAGAACAAGCTCTCCAGGATGGTTATTTGACACCAGCAATGGAAGCAGAAGTCGGTAGAATCTGTGATAACGCCTCGGAACTCTCAATTGAAGAGTATATGGCGTTGGATCGGCTGATGGGTGCGCTATTGACTGGTGAGGTAGTGGCGGTACCTCGCAAACAATTCATTAACGTTATGGAAGAATTGGTGCTGACGGAAGCGATCGCACGAGTCGCAGAAATTGAAGCCACCAGCGAAAGTTCTTTAGATGTCGGAGATATTGCCGCTTACGCTCTCAATCGGTTGCCACCTTTGTATGCTACTACAGAAGAGGGTGCTAATTTTCAGCGGCAAACAGCTCAGGAACAACTGCAAGACTTAATTTCTCAACAAATAAGTGAGGCGATTAACCGTTATCTCGATCGACCCAATTTCTTCCCAGAACGGCAAGCCTTGGGTAAAAATACTGGAAATGAGGTTGTACGCCAAGTTAGTGCTTTACTCCAAACTTATGCACCTAACTTTGAGCAAAAATTATAATTTTAAGAGTCATTAGTCATTAGTCATTTGTTTTAGACAAAGGACAAAGGACAAAGGACTAATGACTCTTAACTAATTAATCACGTACTAAAACTGTTGTCCCTAAACTCACTTGCTCATATAACAATCGGACATCAGAATTACGCATTCTTAAGCAGCCGTGGGATACAGCCGTTCCTACCAGGTCTATATCTGGCGTGCCATGAAAGCCAATTTCATTCCGTCCATCTGACCAAAAACCAATCCATCTATCTCCCAAGGGACTATCCGTACCAGCCTGAAATACTTTGCCAGTAATCGGGTGACGCCAGATTGGATAGTGTCTCATGTGGATCACCTGGAAAGAACCTGTGGGCGTTTCCCAACCTTTCTTACCGACAGCAATCGGGTAGCTGGCGATCACCTCATCTCCTGCATATACATAAGTGCGGCGATCGCTTAAATCAACCACCACTTGCGTCTTGACATTTGCCAGCCTACTAGATGGTACTTGTTGTGCTGAAGCCTGAGACCACAGACCTTTTGGCCAACTATCTGCCACTGGATTTTGTCTTTCAACTTTCGCCACCATCTGCGGCTGAGTTGGTAAGTCGCTTGCTTTAGCTACATTATTCTTAATAATTTGGGGCTTAGTTTGAGGCTTAATGGTAGAAGGCTTAAGTTTAGAAGCCCTACGAATAGTTGCTTTCGCTAGATTCTTCTTAATTATTTGCGACTTAATGGTAGAAGGCTTGAGTGTAGAAGCCCTAAGATCATTTATTTTAGCTAGATTCTTCTTAATTATTTTTGATTTAGTTTTAGTTTTAATAGCAGAGGACTTTGGTGTAAACGTCCTCTGGGCAGTCGAGCCTTGGGTAACTTTATCAGCTGGCACAGATCCACCCAGCGCAATTTCCCCCAAACTCACTTGAGAAAGATTCTTGTAGACTCCCTGTGGCCGGCTTCCCTTAAGATTGGTTCGGGTAGAATCTCGCCGCATCGAAGTAGATGCAGACTTCTCATACTGCCGTTCCGCCGTACTAATGCGCCAATGGACAGCTAAGGATAAAAATGCTGTGCCAAAACAAAGCAGCATTACAATACGTCCTACAGATTCGTTTCTTACCATTGCGATCGCCTATTGTTTATCCCTGACATATCCAGCCGAGTAATTGGATGAGTTCATCATCCTATTATTAAAAATTTATCAATACTTATCATTTCCGCTGTAAATCTGCCAACACCTCTGGGCAAACTAAGACTATACAAATTGTCCCAACGGCAAAAATCCAAGTAAGCAACCTCATTCCTCAAAAGTTTTGAGGGTCGTAAGCCTCTCCTCGGACTTTTTACTGGAACTCTTGAAATGTAGCAATCAATCATTAATGGTGTAGGTGGATGAAAAACCATGTTTGAAAAACTCTTGCTAGCGGTAACAATTACATTTTCGCTCAACTTCTTTTTTCAAGTTCGCGTACCAGAGCAACATAACTCTAGTACTGCCTTCGGGCCACAATCAGAACAATCAGCAACTATTCTGGTAACGAAATCAAAAAATTAAATCACCATCTTAGCAACCACAGCAACCTAACTTCCAGAAATTATTACCCGAATTTTAAAGGTATGAAGAAGTTAGAATTACAAAATTTTATCTTCATTTTTATAGCTAAATTTAATTATCTCGATCAAGCGTATATACCCAGTTGCTAAAATCACTAAAATGTGCAATACATCGCGCCTTTGTTCGTTGATGGGTCTTAGGCAACTATGGGAGCAGTATAAGGAAAAGTGGCTCTGCTTATTGCTATAAATGTATCCAAAATTGTATGCTTCAGTGTTCCAGTCATAAATCCGTCACCTGAGCATGGAACTTCTGTCCCATTAGCAGGTCTAATGGATAGGGATGATTTAGAGCCAGTACGATCTATGAGTCAATCGATTACTGTATCCTGGTCAACGGTTGATGCAAAGTATCCAGAAGCATCAGTGCAAGTTGACAAACTCCCTAACCACGATTTAATTTTGCGCTGTCAAGCCGGACTGCGACCAGATCGTGCTGCTTTTGCGGAACTATTACGCCGCTATCAAAGTCAAGTCGATCGAGTCTTATACCACTTGGCTCCAGATTGGCCTGACAGAGCCGATTTAGCTCAAGAAGTTTGGATTCGAGTGTATCGGAATATTAACCGATTACAAGAGCCTGCTAAATTTCGGGGATGGTTAAGCCGCATTGCCACCAACTTGTTTTACGACGAGTTACGCAAACGCAAGCGGGTTATGAGTCCTTTGTCACTCGATGCTCCCCGTTCCTTAGAGGATGGCGAGATGGATTGGGAAATCGCTGGCGATACCCCAGGCCCTGAAGAAGAACTGACAACTAGAGAATTTTACGAGCAATTGCGGGAAGCGATCGCGGATTTACCAGAAGTTTTTCGTACTACCATTGTCCTCAGAGAAATCGAAGGCATGGCTTATGAAGAAATTGCTGAAATCACTGGAGTTTCTCTAGGAACTGTGAAATCAAGAATAGCCAGAGCTAGATCGAGGCTGCAAGCCCACTTGCAGAATTATCTAGACTCCTAATTTACGGTATCTTGCCTCTGCCCAATGGCAGAATTTAAGCATAGATTAAAAATTACTAGAAAGACGTAGATTGTTTCTGCCTTTAAGAGGAAAATTGGCTAATTTTCCCAAAATTCCCGCCCAGTTTACCCGTGTATGAATTGGTAATAATGTTAAGATGACTACTGATTCTCAGTTTTACGACCGTTCTCCTTTGCAACTTCCTCAAAATTTGTCAGATGGAATGGCCAATCATACCAATGAATCAACGGGTCTTATGGATATGGTGAAGCGCGATCGCTTCGAGTTATTGAGTGCTTACCTGGATGGTGAAGTCACAGCCACCGAACGCAGGCAAGTAGAAGAATGGTTGGCAAAAGATGCCTCAGTTCAATGTTTATATGCTCGACTGTTAAAGCTGCGCCAAGGCTTGCGGACACTCCCAGTGCCAGCAGCCCAACAGTCCCCAGAAGAAACAGTTCAGCAAGTATTGACACGTTTGCGCCGCCGCTCCCGTTTAAACTGGATAGCGGCAGGTGCAGCTGTTGCTGCTTGTGCGATCGGTGCAATATCTGGCTTAGTAGGTGGCGGTTTGATGGTGCCGCAACTGGCGCAACGACCACAAAGAGAACCTATACAAACCTCCTCAGCGTCTATAGTTCCCCCTTCGCCGTTGATGGTGGGACTAAATAACCCGGTAATTGAAATTCCGAAAGCAGCAGTAGCCTCTCCAGAAAATTCAATTTATCAGGTTCAGCCGCAACGACACGACCCCAAACAGGACATAAACTAATCGCATTAACAGTTTACAGTTCATAACTGTACTTTGGGGTTAAACCACAGCCACTCCACCAGCCCCCAGGCTGGAGAAAGCCTCCTAATTGCTCAACTTGCTCTAAAGTCATTAAATAAACCCAAGCCCAACCCAAAGAGAGCGACTTTGGTTCATAAACCTCGATAATTTGTCGATTATAGAGGTTTTTTGGCGTTTGTCTATTGGGCTGGTAATCTTCCAGTACATCTAGCTCATTTAAAATCTTTGGGTTGGAAAAAGAGAGTAAATATCCGTAAACTTGGCTATCCCCTAGCGTCATCGTCGGGTAGCCCATTGGCAGAGCAAATAACTTGCCTTGTACAAAGGCTGTTTTGACATCAACTACTTTGCCAGCACAGTATCTTTTATAGTTAGCTTCACCTGGTTTGAGCGTGCCGTAGACAAAAACCCGCACCAAATCAGAAAGTTTTATATTTAGTTCAACCATTTAAACCTTCATCAAATAATTCTTGCGATATCTGAAAGAGTTGCAGTTTGAGCATAATCAGGCTGCTGCTCAACCGCACTGATATATATAAAAATCTGTGAGTAGTTGACCTACAATATTTAGATTAACCTGCTATGTTGACATAGGTAGGTTGACATAGTGAGTAGACGTAGACCCAGTAGGAGAATTTTTGGTGGATTCCCGATATAACCCAGCAGCAATTGAGGAAAAATGGCAAAAAACATGGGTAGAACTTGGCTTAGATAAGACACCGACAGTTAGCAACAAGCCAAAATTCTACGCTCTTTCCATGTTCCCTTATCCATCGGGCAGCCTACACATGGGTCACGTCCGTAATTATACAATTACCGATGTGATTGCCCGCCTCAAGCGAATGCAAGGGTATCGGGTAATACACCCAATGGGTTGGGACGCCTTTGGCTTGCCAGCAGAAAACGCCGCCATTGACCGTGGTGTACCGCCAGCAAAGTGGACTTATCAGAATATGGCTCAGATGCGGCAACAATTGCAGCGTCTTGGTTTATCTATTGATTGGGAATGCGAACTTGCTACCTGTTCGCCAGATTATTACAAGTGGACACAATGGATTTTCTTGCAGTTTTTGCAAGCGGGGTTAGCTTATCAAAAAGAAGCAGCAGTAAACTGGGACCCAATTGACCAAACTGTATTGGCGAATGAGCAAGTTGATAACGAAGGACGTTCTTGGCGCAGTGGCGCCATAGTTGAGCGCAAATTATTACGCCAGTGGTTTTTCAAGATTACCGACTACGCCGAAGAATTGCTCAATGACTTACATAAATTGACAGGTTGGCCGGAACGCGTCAAGTCGATGCAGGCAAACTGGATTGGCAAATCTACAGGCGCTTACTTAGAATTTCCCATCGTTGGGTTAGATGAAAAAATTGGAGTGTACACTACACGCCCAGATACAGTTTATGGTGTTAGCTACTTAGTGTTAGCACCAGAACATCCCTTAACAAAGCGCGTCACTACAAAAGAACAACAAGCAGCGGTAGAAGCCTTTATTAAAGAAATCTCCCATCAAAGTGAGTTAGAACGTACATCTGAAGATAAACCGAAGCAGGGTATCCCCACAGGTGGTAAGGCAATTAACCCATTTACAGAGGAAGAAGTGCCGATTTGGATTGCTGACTATGTACTGTATGAGTATGGTACTGGAGCAGTGATGGGTGTACCAGCACACGATGTCCGGGATTTTAAGTTTGCCAAAAATTACGATTTGCCGGCTGATTTTGTCATCGTTTCCCCAGATGATGTTGCAGGTTTTGACTTAACCCCAACATCAGAGATTGATGAAGTTACACAACTCATCCAAATTGAATATAACCAGGCATACACTGAACCAGGAATTTTAATTAATTCTGGGGCTTTTACTGGTATGAAATCCATAGATGCTAAACAAGCAATAATTGAATACGCCGAACAACAAGGTTTTGGTAAAGTGCGGGTGCAATATCGCTTGCGGGATTGGTTGATTTCGCGGCAGCGTTACTGGGGCGCACCGATACCTGTAATTCACTGTCCTAACTGTGGCATAGTACCAGTTCCCGATCGAGATTTGCCGGTACAGTTACCAGAAGAGGTGGAATTTACTGGACGTGGCGGTTCACCTTTGACTCAGTTAGAGAGTTGGGTAAATGTACCTTGTCCAACTTGTGGCACTCCAGCGAAGCGGGAAACCGACACGATGGATACTTTTATTGATTCCTCGTGGTATTACTTGCGTTTCCCTGACGCTAAGAATGAACAACAAGTTTTCGATTCTAATAAAATAAACGGCTGGATGCCAGTTGACCAATATGTGGGTGGGATTGAACACGCGATTTTACATTTGTTGTATTCGCGGTTCTTTACTAAGGTTCTGCGGGACAGAGGCTTGTTAAATTTTGACGAACCTTTCCAACGCCTGTTAACTCAAGGTATGGTGCAGGGTTTAACTTACCTAAATCCTAAGAAGGGTGGTAAAGATAAATGGATTGCTTCTAATTTGGTAAATTCAGCCGACCCGCGCGACCCCCAGACAGGTGAACCGTTGCAACGTCTCTATGCCACCATGTCTAAATCAAAGGGCAACGGTGTAGCGCCAGAAGATGTAATTTCCAAATACGGTGTAGACACAGCGCGGATGTTCATCTTGTTCAAAGCGCCGCCAGAAAAAGATTTGGAATGGGATGAAGCCGATGTGGAAGGACAATTCCGCTTTTTAAATCGGGTTTGGCGTTTGGTGACAGATTATATTGCGGCTGGGGTATCCCGTAAAAAAGCTCAACTCTCTGATTTAACTAAGGTAGAAAAGGAATTGCGGCGGGCGATTCACACGGCGATTCAAGCAGTGACAGAAGACGTGGAAGACGAATATCAATTCAACACCGCTATTTCAGAATTGATGAAGTTGAGTAATGCCTTAACTGATGCTAACGGCAAAAGTTCACCAATTTACGCAGAAGGTATTCGAACTTTGGTGGTTTTACTAGCACCATTTGCACCACATATTGCTGATGAATTGTGGCATTTATTGGGTGAAAGCGATTCAGTTCATACTCAAACTTGGCCATCATTTGACCCAGCTGCTTTGGTAGCTGATGAAATCACTTTAGTGATTCAAGTTATGGGTAAAACTCGCGGCTCGATTCAAGTACCAGCACAAGCAGATAAAGCAGCGTTGGAGAAATATGCCCGTGAATCAGAAATTGCTCAACGTTACATCGAAGGCAAAGAGATTAAAAAGGTAATTGTGGTGCCTGGTAAGTTGGTGAATTTTGTAGTTAGCTAAGTACAGTTTTGCGTAAAATCGTGGCGAATTGAGGGTTGAAATTTAAATGCAGATGCGCTTCTCTACGAGACGCTACGCGAACGTCTTCCCGCAGGGAATTCGCTACGAATTAATGAAATGTTGTACTTAGCAATTGATAAAATTGTAAATTTAGCCTGACAAAACATCAGAGGATTTACATCCGTGACACTCAAAGAGTTAGAACAACAACTGCTTGCCCTCAGTCCTGGTGAAAAATTGCAGGCTATACAGTTACTTGCTCAAAGTCTCGGCAACAATTGGCAAGGAATTGAAAAAACTCCTAAAGTCTGTGGTGGAGAGGCTCGCATCGCTAAAACTCGTATTCCCGTTTGGGTACTTGTGGAAGCTCGCGGTCTTGGATATAGTGATGCTGACCTTTTGACGAGCTATCCAACTATTACAGCTACAGATTTAGCTAATGCTTGGGTATATGCAGAAGCTCATCCCGATGAAATCGAATTGGCAATTGAGCGTAATGAGGTAGCCTAATCGATGGCACGGTTTTACGCAGATGAGCAGTTTCCCTTTCCAGTTGTGGAATTATTACGCGCTTTGGGGCATGATGTTTTGACAGTTCAAGAAGCAGAAAATGCAGACCAAGGTATACCTGATGAGGAAGTGCTAGCATTTGCCATAAGTCAAGAACGCTCAATATTAACTATCAACAGAGTTGATTTTATCCGTTTGCATCGTCGTGATTCTAACCACTTCGGTATTTTTGTTTGCACGAATAATCGTAATTGGGAACAATTTGCAGCACGGATAGATGAGGCTGTGGCAACAGAAGAACCTTTGCAAGGAAAACTAATTCGTGTGGTACGTCCAGTCACTTAAAAAGGTTTTGACGGAATACACAAATTTTAAAGTCGTCAAGTATATGTTGTCACAATTTTTATATCAATAGTTTATTCCTCTGATAGATGTGTATTTAAACACATATATATAGCTGTCCAGAGAGTAGGACTGTTTTATTTATACACAAAAAAGCGCTTGAGAGTTTTGCTCACTCAAGCACTTTTCCGTAAAAGCTTATACCAACTCACTCGTTTGATGCAACATTTGAAATCTGCAACACTCCCTGAGGAGAGAGTATTACGGGGATAACTTGTGACAAACATGTGGTGAAATGGTATCACTCCTTGCACTAACTAAGAATATCTCTTTTACAAGAATACCGGGGATCTAGTGAGTGACAGTTTATGAACTGAACACTAGTTAAAAACGACTCACCGTGAATAGTAACTAAGGAGACTAAGCACGATTGTAACAATTTTGTAAGTATAGTATAAAAACTTATAGTTTATTAGCATAGGCGTAGCCTGCCGTCGGCATCGCTTACCACTAAGTGCAGTATCAAAAAGTGCAGCAATTAGTAGCATAGATATCTCAACTTCTGCGTCAAATTAGTCGCTATCAAATCAGCCAGAAAAGGCTTGGATATTGGCATCGAAGCGATTTTGACTCAAATAAATCATAGATAAAGGTATTTTTTAGACAATGGAAACCCAAGAACAAATCTTTGACCCAAATAGATTGAAAAGTTTGGGTTGGGTATTTTCTATCTCTTAGCAAACGGTGACATCCAATTCTTCCGTATAGTGTAGGAGGTTACTTCTTTCATGGAAGCAAAACACAACTTTTTCACCGACAATTACCGCGATGTTCAAAACGATTTCGCATTTTTCTATAAAAACAACTGAGGTGGATTATGGGTAGATTTTAAGAATTTATCGTACCTATGCCTCATCTAGATAGATGTTTCATCCTTGGCTAAAATAGCTGTTTGCCTACGAGCAGACACCTTAACCTGGCGTCTAGGTGTGTGGTAAGATTGCCTGGAACAAAGGTTTTATCTGAGTTGGGGTCTGGTATAAATTGCAAAGGTCAAGCTGACCGATCATTAACTCCCACGATACTTTTCCTATAAATTTGGAAAATATACAACAAGGCTGGTGACGATCTGAGTGTGATTTGTAGATGAATATCTAGGATTTGCTATCAGACTTAACCAACCTCCCACAATTTTGACTTTTATTTGACTTTTAGGATAGACACATGAACGATAAGCTGATACTAATGATTCCAGGCCCTACACCGGTGCCAGAAGCTGCCTTACTGGCATTAGCCAAGCATCCGATTGGACACCGTACTAGTGAATTTAGCAACATATTGGCAGAGGTGACGGAAAACCTGAAGTGGCTGCACCAAACTCAAAGTGATGTGCTGATGCTGAATGTCAGTGGTACGGGTGCTGTAGAAGCAGGAATAATTAATTTTCTCTCTCCAGGCGATCGCATTTTAGTTGGCTCTAATGGTAAATTTGGCGAACGCTGGGTAGAAGTTGGCCAAGCCTACGGTTTGAATGTAGAAGAAGTTAAGGTAGAATGGGGAAAAACCTTAGACCCCGCAGTATTTGCCGAAAAACTCCAAGCAGATACCCAAAAGCAAATTAAAGCCGTAATCATTACTCACAGCGAAACCTCGACGGGTGTGTTGAATGACCTAGAAAGCATCAACCGCCACGTTAAAGAACACGGTGAAGCTTTAATTATCGTTGATGCCGTCACGAGCTTGGGTGCGTTTAATCTACCTGTGGATGCTTGGGGTTTGGATATCGTTGCCTCCGGTTCCCAAAAAGGTTATATGATTCCGCCGGGATTGGGTTTTGTCTCTGTCAGTCCCAAAGCTTGGGAAGCTTACAAAACTGCTAAGCTACCAAAATATTATTTGGACTTAGGCAAATATCGCAAAGCCACAGCCAAAAATACAACTCCATTTACTCCACCTGTGAACTTGATTGTAGCGTTACACACCACGTTACGAATCATGAAAGAAGAAGGCTTAGAATCAATATTTGCTCGACATGAACGGCTGAAGAACGCTACCCGCGCCGCCATTAAAGGGTTAAATTTACCCCTGCTTGCAGCAGATAATTCCGCGAGTCCGGCGATTACGGCTGTCGCACCACAGGGAATTGAACCGGATAAGATTCGATCATTGATGAAAAAACGCTTTGATATTGCTCTAGCTGGTGGTCAAGACCATTTGAGTAATAAAATTTTCCGTATTGGTCACTTGGGTTTTGTGAGCGATCGCGATATCCTTAGCTGCATAGCATCGTTAGAAGTTACCCTGACAGAACTTGGCTACGAAGACTTTACCCCTGGTTCTGGTATAGCCGCAGCTGTTAAAGTGTTTAGTCAGTCCTGAGTAATAAATCAAAAAAGCGAGTTAAATTATCAACTCGCTCTTTTAATTTGTATATAGAGTAGAAACCTTTGCATAAGGTAGAGTTGATGTGACATTCCTCAATTCTCTTAAATGACACCAAGTTGCCCTAGATAGTATTATTTGCTTTGAAGAAAGCCCACTGATCTTTGACACCAAACAAGACTAACTTTGGCAACTTAGTATCATCCCAAATTGGTATAAATAGTATTGTTTGAAATTTTGCTAATAGGTATTTGGTAGAAACTTTTTATCCAAAGTCTAAAATCTACAATCCAAAATCGGTATAGTCTACGCCGTCTCCAGCCAATCATAAATTTTTTCTAATTGCTCTAGAGTAATTAACCCATATTGCCAAAGAATCATTGCCAATGGGCCTGGGTCTTGCTCCCGATGCCGAAGCGCCACTGCTAGTGATGCTGTAGAAATTGCCAAGTCTTCTTGCAAAAAATGAATCAGTCGGGAATATTTTGATGGTGACACTTGTATCTCACCTCCTTGTGCAGAATGTATTGTCATATATCAGTTCACCATTACTCGGTAGACAGTAGCCAGTATTTTATCTGTCACTGTGCCGTTTTCGGGCATACACCCCAGCACAGTTTTTGTTAATCTGCCTTCAACAGAGGCTTCTCATAGATGGTCTGAGAAATAAAAATTCTCATACAAATCATCTGCTAGCTTATTAAGCAGTATTTTTACTTAATTAAATTGGCTTCATCTTATTTACCTTTGTGCTTTATTTAATTACACAGGTAGTAATAAAGATTCCATAGCCTATACTCTCTTATTGGCGACTATTTACACTTACGCCCAAGGGAATATTTTTGAGACTAAACCTGAAAACTGCGATTTCAGGTTTGAGACAGTAGAATTTTACATTATTACCACAGTTTTTAAATAGTAGCGTTACAAGTGCTGTTTGACCACATACAGTGACATTTTTTACAGAAAAAACATATATTTCGACCGTATAGGCTTTCAACCGAGTAATTACCCAAGTTTTTATCCCCGCAAAGCACCAGAGTTTCAAAACTCAATTTTGAGAATATCCCCCACTTTCAACTTCAATTCGGCAGCTCTTCCAGAACGAAGTTCAATCACCTTATCAATTGGTGTATTAGGCCCATAGGTAGGACAAGGCTCACTTGTACAAGGAGGCGCAGCAGCCTGAATATATTTAACTACACCTTTATGTAGAAATACCATGTCCAGGGGTACAGGTACATTCTTCATCCAGAAACTGACTGGTTGTGCTGAAGGGAAGCCAAACAGCATTCCCCGGTCATCTGGTAAAGCTGGTCGATACATCAATCCCATCGCTTGCTGTTGTGGCGTCTGTGCTACCTCTAATTGAATCGTTGTACCATTAGGCACAATGGCTTTAGCAGAAATTGGTAGTTTTTGACCTAAACTTTCTGGTGCTGGAGTTTTAGAACCAGAGGTGGGGCTAGGAGATTTAGCAGTTGTTGGCACGGAACAACCCATCAGAAAAATACTCAGCACTATCGAGAGCAAACTTAGCCGACGAGTCATATAGCTTTTCGATTTTGTAATTTAGACTTCAATTTTACAGTGTTGTAGCCAGAAAAACCCCTTGGGTAAGAGGCAGCAGCACCCAAAGAAACCATTCCCAGTCTGAGGCTAGGAAAGAAAGAGGTAAGGAGATAAACAAACTCCCGCTACAGTATACTAGGATTCTCTTAAAACGTACCCTACGCCTCGCACTGTTTGAATGAGGCGCTTTTGACCTTCATCTTCGATTTTTAACCGCAAGTAACGGATGTATACTTCAATTACATTTGACTCACCCAGAAAGTCGTAACCCCAAACATTTTCTAAAATTTGTTCGCGGGTTAACACCTCACGGGGATGTTCCATTAAGAATTTTAATAGTTCAAATTCCTTCATTGTCAAGTCAATTGGTCGTCCGTTGTGTATGGCACGACGAGTTGCTATGTCTAAAATTAAATCCCCAAAGCGTAATTGCTCTGTGGTATCCACATCGGGTTTCAAGTAGAGGCGAATCAACTTCAAAAAGTCTTCTGAGCGGTAAGGTTTGAGGATGTAATCATCCGCTCCAGCTTCTAGACAAGCTACACGATCGTCAACTGTATCCCTTGCCATTAAAATTAATACAGGCGATCGCATACCAGTTCCTCTCAGATTTTTGCACAATGAGAGTCCTGATTCTCCTGCTAACATCCGGTCTAAAACAATTAAAGCAGGTTGGCGATCGCGACAGTGTTGTAAACCACTCGTTGCATCATGAGCCAAAATTGATTCATAACCAGCTTCTTGCAAATCGCAAGAAAGCTGATTTGCAAGGCTCTCATCGGTTTCAATCACCAAAACACAAGGACTTTGAGCAACTGTCATAACAATTTGGGATATTGGATTTGGGATTGTAAAGATATTCCAGAGAAAATCTTTACATCAGTTATAAAGTGCAATTACGAGCTTTTAGTGATGTAGCAATTCTGATTTGACGCGCTGCTAAGGATGTTTTAGCACGTTCAGGTGTTAGCTATCGAATTCTCGGATGCAATCTTAATAACTAACTCCAAATTCAATCTCCATACCGTAATTCTGGAAGGAAATCAGCAGATTGGGGAGTGGGAAGATGAGGGAGAAATCAATTCAAATTCAAAAACTTCTGCCTCCCGCCTTCTGCCTCCTGCCTCCTGCCCAATGCTTACGGCAATTCTACCGAAGTTGGTTTAGCAATATGTGGTAAACCCCAACCTAATTTTTCTCGCAAAATTCGGAAAAACTCAGGCGGTTGCAGGCGAATAAATCGGGCACTATATTGCGATCGCTCCATATATACTCGATCTTCTGGTAAGATATAGCACCCTCCATTCCCATCTACTACCATTACCAGTCGAGGAATATTGACTGGGTAGATATTGACCGACTCAGTATCTGGAAATACCAATGCTCTGGAAGCTAGGGAATGGGGACAAATGGGTACTAGCTGTAAAACAGGTACGCCAGGAGTCACCACTGGGCCACCAGCACTCAATGAGTAAGCTGTAGAACCAGTAGGCGTGGAAACAATCACACCATCTGCGGCAATATCTACTGGCGCATGATGCCCTATGGCAATTTCAAAATGGCACATAGAGGTCAAAGGTTCCCGGTGTAGCACCATTTCATTCAGGCATAAGGCTTCCCATAGCACTGAATCATCCCGAAACACTTTGACATTGAGCATAGCTCGTTCTTCAATTTCATACTCACCTGCCATTGCCTGTTCTAGTGCTTGGGGCAATTGATTCAGGAAAGTTTCCGTCAAAAATCCCATGTGGCCGGTATTCACTGTTAGCAGTGGAATACCACAAGGGGCTACTTGACGAGACGCTGCAAGAACAGTTCCGTCTCCCCCTAATACCACTGCAAACTCCATATCTGAGTCAAAACCAGGGGGTGTCAGACCGTCAATGGGGGTGTGGCAAACAGGACTCTCCGGGTTAGGATAGCCCAGTATCCCACCAATACTCGATGTGATACATACATTCCAACCGGCTGCGGTTAGCTTGTCTTTCAACTCAATAGCGACACGGCCCGCTATCGGTTTAACGTCATTGTAGATAATGCCTGCTTTCGGCACACTCAAATATCCAAGTTTAGGCGATGCTTTGTATTCTGTTAATCCTTACACATTTTTGGTCATGTAGTCATTAATCTAGAGTCAAATATCCAGAGTCTAGAGTTTGACGACTAATGTCTGTTGTGTAATGACTATTGACTGTTGGCTTTTGAAGACTGTTTAAAAGGAGTTTTTTTAGGTTTTTGCTTTTTATTTTTATTTTTCTGGTAGTCTACTTCTTTGAGTTTCTTCATTATTCGGCTGAAGTACTCTTGGAGATAACTTTCTAGGGTTGTGGTTTGTTGCGGATCTAAACCAAACACTGTGTATACTTCATCCATTGAAGCATTTAACTGTTTACCACTAGCCAATACTTCTGTAAACGCCAGTCGGTCTGCTACGTTCCATCCCCACTGAAAGAATCGCATTATGCCCCGTACAGCACGCAGTAAGTTTATTGGCATCCGCGTTACTCTGGCATCTTTTCCAGATAAGCGTTCGCACAGGTTGATAATTTCTTCTGCACTCCATGCACGAGTACCGACTACAGGAAAAGCTTGGTTTTCAGTTTCTGGTACACTCAATGCTCGGATTGCAAACTTAGCAATATCCTGAGTGTCCATATAAGCGATGGGAGAAGAATTACCTGTTACCCAAACTGGCTGTCCTTCCAAAATAGGAATCCCATACTGACCAATTAAACCTTGCATAAACCCAGCTAGCCGCAAGATGGTATAATTCAAGCCCGACTCAGCCAAGAATAGTTCTGTACACCGCTTAATTTCCATGAGCGGCACTTCTGGGTATTTATCAGCTTCTAAAATCGAAAAGAAAATAAAACGCTCGACACCCGCTGCTTTTGCTGCTTGAATCAATGCTACTTTGCCTTCCCAGTCCACTTGTTTGATACTCAGTGAATCTGTAGGGCGAGAGGTTGAGGCATCAATAACTTGGGTTACACCAACTAAAGCTTCTGCTAGGGTATCGGGGTAACGTAAATTTCCGGGGACGAGTTCTGCACCCCATTCTTTAAGAAAAGCTGCTTTTTTACTGCTGCGGACAAGACAGCGTACTTTATATCCCTCATCGATAGCACGACGAGCCACTTGTCTTCCTAAGGTGCCAGTGGCACCGACGATTAATAATGTCATGAGGGTTGTAATAAATTTTAATGTTTTATGAAAAGAATGTTATCAGAATAACCTATGCAAACAAAAGTTTACATCTTTTCTCAGAAAATCAATTTATGTGGATGGACTCATGGGAAAATAGCTGTCCGATTAACGGACAAGCTTTTTTCTCATTTCAATGAAAAAGGGAGTGGGAAGTGGGGAGAGTAATAACTCCTAACTCAGAACTCAGAATTCAATTATTCTTCTGTGCCTTGAATTTTCAGTAACAACGCGCCTAAGCCCCAGCCTACGAAGATTAAACCGAAAGACAATAGAGCTGCATTCAAAATTTCGCCGCCCATTAGTGTGATTCTCCTTATGCAAATTGGTGTGTAAACTAGGTCTACTAGAAGCTTTTCAACAGTTGCTAGGATTAGACCTGTGTAAATAATTTTAAACTAGTTTAGCAGGTAATCCCTACTGGCTTGGGGGGCAATCCCTACTGTTGGCAGAAGTGGAGATGGGTAAAACGAGAATATTTAATGATAATAATTATGAAAAAATTTTATGTATCAAAATAATCAAGGTGGCTTAATAAATTCTGTGAAAGAGAATCGTCCGCGTTTGGCGCTGACGCTCGGAGATCCGGCAGGAATTGGGCCGGAGGTCATTTTGAAAGCTTTAGCCGATCCAGAAATTCGTAAAAAATATGACGTTACAGTAGTAGGTAACGGAGATTTGCTGGCACAGATTTATTACAAACTGAATTTAACTGAGAATTTAGTAGCTTTGGCAAATCCAGATGAGTTGTCGGTCAGCGATGTGCAGTTGGATGGAAAAATTAAAGATCAAATTATTTCAGGAATAGGTAATGCAGCCAGTGGTGCGGCTAGTTTTGCGTATATGGAATATGCGATCGCTCAAACACTGGCTGGTAAATTTGATGGTATTGTCACAGGGCCGATCGCTAAATCTGCTTGGAAGGCCGCAGGATATAATTATCCAGGGCAAACAGAACTTTTGGCGCAGAAGTCAGGTGTTGACCGTTTTGGGATGTTATTCGTAGCGCGATCGCCCCATACTGGTTGGACGCTCCGCGCTTTACTTGTAACCACACATATACCCCTACGTCAAGTAGCCGATGTGTTGACACCGCAGTTGTTGACACAAAAACTGGATTTGTTAGTGGAGTGTTTAGAGAAAGATTTTGGTATATATAGAGGGAGAATTGCGATCGCCGGGTTAAATCCTCACAGTGGCGAACAGGGACAACTTGGATATGAAGAACAAGATTGGTTAATTCCCTGGTTGGAGCAAGAACGGCAAAACCGACCACAATTGCAACTAGATGGGCCGATACCGCCAGATACGATGTGGGTTAAACCTGGTCAAGCTTGGTATGGAAATTCTTTAGTACAAAATCCCGCTGATGCTTACTTGGCACTTTACCACGACCAAGGCTTAATTCCTGTGAAGCTAATGGCGTTCGATCGGGCAGTTAATACTTCTATAGGTCTTCCTTTCGTTCGCACTTCACCTGACCACGGAACAGCGTTTGATATTGCGGGTAAGGGAATTGCTGATGCTACGAGTATGAGAGCAGCAATACATTTAGCGGCTGAGTTGGTTAGTCAAAGATTGGCTAAGAAAAATTAAGTACAGCTTTGCTTAAAATCGTCAAGACGCGACCAAATCAGTTCCTAATATGGTTCAGTTAAGCAATTCTTTTTTATCTCAATGTTGTCTGCACCTGTGTGCTAGTCTTAAAAACTAGTATTCTCGTCGGGCGCTTCAAACTTGTAACCATAGCCCCGCACAGTTTTAATAAACTCCGGTATGCTGGGATCGACTTCCATCTTTTTGCGAAGCTGACCAATATGTACATCAACCACCCGACCATCTCCTATATAGTCGCAACCCCAGATTTTTTGGATTAGCTGTGGACGACTCCAAGCCTGATTAGGATGACTTGCCAAAAAATGTAAGATATTAAATTCTAGTGCTGTTAAAGCAAGAGTTTTATCGTTAAGTGTTACCTCGCGGCCCTCTGGATTAATTACTAGTTGCTTGAACACGATACGTTGTGTTGGGGAGGGGTTGATGTAGCGTATCCGTCTCAAAAGAGCTTCTACTCTAACTTCAACTTCTGCAAGACTAAATGGTTTAGTCATGAAATCATCAGCACCTGCGCTTAAGATTTTAATTTTATCAGCCTCGTCAGTCCTACTAGTCAGTATCAGCACTAAAACATTAGTACGACTTTGCATTTCTTGGCAGAGGCTATAACCAGTAACATCCGGCAAATTCCAATCCAGAATTACTAAAGCTGGGTTGAATTGCTCAAACAACGATAAGGCACTCCTACCATCTGCTGCCGACTCTATTTGATATTTCCGACTTAAAAAACGATATACGAGATTTCGCACACCGAAGTCGTCATCGACGATCAGAATTTTGGGAGTAGTAGCGGGAATCATAACCATAATGCTGCCTATTGTGGATTCTGCGATTTGCTGTTGCGCCAGTTTTGTTTTACGTATTTCTGTTGAAAGTGTATTGACGCGCGTCTCTGCTGAGTACCATCGCTACTGTAGTACTTGTATACATTTAATTTTCCATGAAGCTTATGACAACCTCAGCCATCGTCATGCCGATAAAATTTATGATTATCGCATGATTTTTGCATAATTTTGAATTTATATTGTATAATATTGAATTTTTTTTACATTTAGGATAAGTGTAATTAAAAACCATCTCCGTAACCGCAAATAGTCAAAAGACACATCCAGAAGAGACTGCAATTGCTACAACTTTAAAAGAGCAATGCACTCCCCGATCAATTAGGTCTCTATAAAGGCTCACAAACTAAATTATCAGCCAATCTAGATTCTCAACTCCTACTTACTCGACTGTACTCTAGCCAACAGGTATGTTCTCTTGAAGAAGGTCTACGAAAATCTACCCTGGTGCATTTACATGTAGCTGCCCTCTTAAGCATATACTATACTACAAGTTTCAGCCTGAGACTATGATAAGCCAATGACTGAAAGCATGACCAGAAGATATATGGGCAGCACAAACAGCTTTCACAAATAAAAGAAACAGCAAAAAGAATTGCTCTAGCAATATTACAATGTCAACAAATTGCTGGGAGATTGCCCCAGTAGTGCTGCTGATGTAACTCTAGAAGTGCCGCAGAAAATTGAGGAGACATTATTATTAGCGATCGCTAATATTAGAAAGGTATCGCTTACTATATTTATCACTAAATATTTTTCATTTCAAACTAATGTTTTCTTGATTCATGAAGAATTACGTAAAACCTAAAATATCTAAGATGACTAAAATATTTCCTTTAAATATATTTGATTCTTTTTAAATAGAATATTGTCTATCAATACTATTAAATGGCATTATTTACAATTGATTAATTGGTTGATTTTCTGGAAAATACTCAGTCTATCTGAGGAGAGAGTTTAAGAATACTCATACCAGAGAAAGATCAATTAAATATCTTCAGTTCGCTAAATTGCTATTAGTATCGTGAGTAAGGAAAAATTATGGTTAATAATTTAGTAGGCGGCATCATTCCCCCCCAACCACCAATAGAAGCACAAACTGATGCTCATACCCTCAAGAGTCGTCTGGAATGGGGCGAACCAGCTTTTACAATCCTGGATGTGCGCGATCGCTCGACCTTCAATGAAGGTCACATTATGGGAGCAATGCCAATGCCAGCAGATGAATTGGTAGAGCGTGCAGTAGCTTCTTTAGATAAGAGCCGTGACATTTACCTTTACGGTGATAACGATCAAGACACTGCTCAGTCCGCACAACAACTGCGTTCTAATGGATTTGAGCATGTCTCCCAACTCAAAGGTGGTCTTGGCGCATGGAAAGCAATCGGTGGCCCAACAGAAGGGATTGTTGAATCAAAAACTCCCCCAGGTGCAGATGACTACAATGTTGTAGATCGGCTAAAAAACCACCAAGAAAATCTGCAAAAGGGCGGTACTAGCGCCACAGAATCCATTAAACAGGGAGCAAGTAACCTTAAGGAAGGCATTCAAGAAGGAGCCAGTAACCTTAAAGAAGGTATTCAAGAGCAAGCAAGTAACCTTAAAGAAGGCATTCAAGAGGGAGCAAGTAACCTCAAGGAAGCTGCTAGTGAATCTAAAACTCCTAGAGACACCAATGATTCCAATGTTGGCTCTTAGGCAAAAAATACAGCAAAATTCAGAAGCGGAGCCGGAGATGCTCCGCCTCCAGTCAGAATCCAGAAGTAAAACAGGCTTTATATATACCTGGCTTTGAGACAAATCATTGTTTACTTCACTCATTTGAAATCTGCTGTAACTTAGAATCAGGGTTTGTAGTAAGCACTTTAGTGCTTGGAAAATAACGACTTTAGTCCTTACTACGAACTTGCTTATCTATCAATTTCAACTTGACATATCACTAATCGGGATTGACAACCAATAAAAATTTCTTGTCCTATTCTCTACTCCCCATTCTCTATTCGATTAGTGTTCAAATAGATCCTTGAATTGCAACAAATCTAAGGAAACTATCGTTGGTAGAAACTCAAAACATTCTTGAGCAATTTGCCAGCGTTCTTCCCGTTTGAGCATTTGTATTAACTTCTGCTGCACGCTAAGTAAGTAGCGCACATCATTGGCAGCATAACTTAGTTGAGCTTCAGATAAGCTAACGGCGTTACCCCAATCAGAACTTTGAGAACTTTTATCTAGTTCTACTTGTTCTAATTCTTGCACCACATCTTTGAGTCCGTGGCGATTTGTGTAAGTACGGGCTAATTTACTAGCAATTTTGGTACAAAAAATCGGCCCTACCTGAATCCCCAGATTGGCTCGCAAAGTGGCCAAATCAAATCGAGCAAAGTGAAACACTTTCACAACATTGACTGCTTCCAAGAGTTTTTTTAAGTTGGGGGCGTCAGCTTGTCCTTTGGCTATGCGGATTGCAGTCACTTTCCCTTCTGGATTGCACAGTTGGACGAGACACAAGCGATCGCGCAGTGGCAATAATCCCATCGTTTCTGTATCAACTGCGATCGCTGTAGATTCTAAATACTGGCTAAGGGTTGCGTCACTGAGGTCGCGATCGCTCACCTGAAAATCTGGTAATGTCATCAATTGTTCAAAAATAATAGCAGTGTCCAGCAAAAAAAGTCTTGTCAGACACTACATTATTATTGTGCAAAAAAATCAGAAATTAAATCTACCTAGTGCGAAAAAACATTTGTGTCAGGTAGACTTCGCCTTGATTATTAGTCGCAACACCAATTCCAGTCAGGTTGTAATTTCCTTTAAGATTCTTTAGATGTCCAGGACTTTTGATCCAGCCAGTAACAGCTTCCTCTACGGGGTTGCTATATCCCCGGTTAAAAGCAACATTTTCCGCTGCACTGTTGTAGCGAATCGGGATAGCTTTGACTCGTCCTTCAAATCCCTGATGACTAAATGGGGTTTTGCCTTTAGCCATATTTTGACTATGAATTCTGGCCTGTCGAGTTAAATTTGGATTTAAAGTCAACTTTGGCAGCCCTTTAGAAACCCGATATCGATTAATTTGGTCAAATACTGATTTTTCTAACTCAGTAGTTTTAAAAGTAGGAGTCGATATTGCAACCTGACTAGAAAAAAGCGACAACAGCTTATTACGGGTGGATGTATTCGTAGAAGTATGATTTGGTATCGGAGCAGTCGTTAATCCACTAGCAAGGACAAGCGCACTTAAAGCGATGCCAAAAGCAGTTTGTCGGAACATGGAGAATTGCGTAATGTGTAGAGATATAAGACTTCTACTCTACCTTATTGTTCCGAGGATATATACCACAATACTATTAAGTAATGATGAATTTCGGCAATTTGGCTATATCCTTGACAAGTAACACAAACAATCATTTTCAATTGTCAGTACTTCAATAAGTCAGCTTCATGAAAATCACGGTTAATTTTGCTAATAATTTCAGATTTTCATGAATTATCAAGCAAAAGCTTTAGTAACAGGTTAAAGTCTAGGAAATTTGAGAAAAAACCTAAACTTTACCAAATCTAACGCTGTGTGCAATTTTTACTCAAACCTAATCTCCTGGCCTAATAATAAGGAATGGGTAGAATTCAAAGCCTTTCTCTCTTTGCAGGAGAGAGGAATGGAAGTGAGGTCAGAATATTAAGTTGCACATCGCGTCAAACCTATGAGCGAATGAATATTTGTGTGAAGTAGATTGCGCCTTGACTGTTTTTGGCGACACCAATCCCCGTCAAATTATAATTACCTCTGATATTGGCAAGATGCCCTGGACTTTTGAGCCAACCTTGCACAGCGACTGTAGCAGGATCGCTATGTCCCTGGTTGTAAGCGACATTTTCAGCACCTCCTCTGTAAGAAATACCGGTTGCATTAAGACGTTGTGAAAATCCATTATGTCCAAAGGGAACAGTACCATTAGCCATGTTCTTACTGTGAAGCCTAACTTGATTATCGATGGCAGAATTACGAGTCAGCGCTGGTAGCCCTTGAGAAGCTCTGTAGTTATTGATTTGGTTAAAAATCGACTGTTCTAGAGCAGCAGTGTCCATGCTATTTGCTGCAATTTGATTAGTATTATTCGATACATTTGAAGGTGCTGGCGTACAAGCTGGATTTGTTACAGAAGTAGCGATTGCTCCACTACTGAGAGCAATAGTGCCTAAAGCAACGCTGTAAACTATTTGTTTGATCATTTGTTGGCAGTAAAGTTTTAGACAATGTAACCAACGAATATCAATGTGACAAATTGCTTATAGGTCTAAATAGCTCTATTTATAGGCTTTTTTGCTCAAAAACTACTAGCAAACGTTTAAATGCATGATTTGACGCAAAGTTTGTACTATTTAATCAATATTTGTCTTCTACCATTAGTATGATTCTTTTTATCCAAGATTCCCCATTCAGACTGTCATATAGTGTAATTACTAGATTTATTTGAATTCATGAGTTCCAGATTATGCTTATTCATCTTCATAAATTCAGCTATTTTACTGTACTTAAGTATTTTAAATAGCTTTTTTATATCAAAAAAGCAGTAAAAACCGATTGTGATAGTTGAAGATGCGGAATGTCGAATAAAAAATGGCTGAATAAATCCAGCCATTTTTATACGTGATTTCAACTAGGTCTATTTAAGGGGTTCTAACTCTTCCTGTATCACACGCAACACCCGTGCAATATATTCTGCACGCCACTGTTCCCGTTCCTTGGTTACTTTGACATCCGGCTCGTAAGCTTCAATCTCACTAGCCGATAAAATACCTTTCACCTCTAGCAACCGTTCGATGGTGTCTAGCCGCTCATGCAGCACGGACACCTCACCAGTCAAAGCCATAACGATCGCTAACAATTTATCAGTTTGCGGATTTTCTAAGTAAACAGGTCGTTTACCCTTGGCTATTTTTGTCATCGTAATACCAATTCTCCAAAAATAAGACTAGACATACAAAACGAGGAAAGCCAGATAAAATCTGACTTCCTAAATTACGAATTACGAATTACGAATTACGAATTACGAATTCTTACTTGGTTGCAGCAACCATAAACCAAGTGCCTTGGGTGGCTGAGTTACGATTTTGAAACATACCATTAGTTTCTTTTGCTTTCCATGCCCCATTCGGGACAAATTTCTCGAATGTCTTATCTGCTGCAAAACCAGCCTCAGTAACTAGCGGCACCAAATCTAAATCGCGTACAGCACTCCAGAAGGGTTCGTTGTTGTTAGCGGTTTCCCAATCATAAATAAACTGTGTATAAAGATCCATGTGATGATATAGGGGTGCTTCTAGATGAATCATCATGCCACCAGGAGCCAGTAGACGATAAGACTCTTGCATAACTTTACGCACAGATGACGGGGGGATTTCATGCAGCAAAATGTGAGAAACCACTAAGTCAAATGATTCATCAGGGAAGTTAGTATGTTCGGCATTTTGCTGAGAGAAGTGTACCCGTTTTCTCAAAGCTTCGGCTCTTGCATGAGCGTAACGCAGTATAGATGCGCCTATATCTATAGCATGGACTTCCGCATCTGGGAAACCATCGACATAAGGTAATGTGCTATTGCCAATAGAACATCCCATATCGAGGATTTTTCTTGGTCGAAAGTTGGGAAACTCTGCTAAAAGGTAGTTTTGGACTATAGATAGCCCCATATCATCGTTGAGCGGCCCCAACCAACCGAGTCCATAAACGTAAGCGCCGCGATCGTAGGTTGCACCGGCTGCGACATCATCGGCAGTGAATTCACTGTGATATCCTCCGGGCATACAGTGAATGTCTACAGCCTTTTGATAAGCAGGTATTTGAAAATTTGGATCTACGGTTAAAGTACCCAGTTCACCACCCTTATCTTTGGCACGCTCGATCAACTCTGGCAGTTGTCTGTCAACGTTGGCATTTACAGCATCCCATAACATTTCCTGGTTGATGCGCTTCAGGGCACTAGTCCAGCGATAGTAGGGTTCGTGCTGCATTAATTCCCGAATTTCATAACGATTTTCGGGAGGGCGCTGATGTTCTTGTTCAAACTTCGGCTTGGCTAGTTTTTCATAAATTTCTTTATTACCAGGAGTGACATTCTTGAAAATGTGCATTTTCATAGTTTGCACAAAGTTTTGCCGTGCCAACTCGTCGTGAGTGGGTTGCGGTAACATTGGGTGTTGGAATTGTTGACCCATTATTGTTTTCTCCCAAATATTTTATGTAGATTTACCCTGGATACAATAACTTGGCTACCGTTTGTACATCTTTGTCACCACGTCCAGAGCAGTTAATTACAATCCGAGGACTGCCGATTAGCTGAGGACAGAGGGTTTCGAGATAAGCGATCGCGTGGGCTGTTTCCAATGCCGGGATAATCCCCTCCAATTTCGATAATCGCTGGAATGCCTCCAAAGCCTCTGCATCCGTCACACTATAGTATTCAGCGCGACCAGTATCCTTTAAATAGCTATGTTCTGGGCCCACGCCAGGATAATCTAACCCCGCACTAATTGAGTGTGCCTCAATGATTTGCCCATCTTCATCTTGCAGTAGGTAGCTCATGGCTCCGTGCAATACACCAATTCGTCCTTTTGTCAATGTAGCTGCGTGTTTTTCGGTATTAACACCTTCTCCGGCTGCCTCAATGCCAATGAAGCGTATAGAAGACTCATTCATAAACTCATAGAATAGTCCCATCGCATTGGAACCACCACCTACACAAGCCAAGAGAATATCAGGTAATCCACCCCACTTTTCCATTGCTTGGGCGCGGGTTTCTTCGCCGATTACTGCATGGAAATCACGTACCATCATTGGGTAAGGATGAGGCCCTGCTACCGAACCCAGGATGTAGTGGGTAGTTTCCACATTTGTCACCCAATCTCGGATTGCTTCGGAAGTAGCATCCTTCAAAGTTCCGGTTCCCGCCTCCACCGGACGCACTTCTGCCCCCATCAGCCGCATTCTAAAAACATTCAAAGCTTGGCGTTCCATGTCCTGAACACCCATGTAAATTACGCATTCCAGCCCAAAACGAGCGCAAACTGTGGCTGTAGCAACTCCATGTTGTCCAGCACCCGTTTCGGCAATAATCCGCTGCTTACCCATGCGTTTCGCCAACAATACCTGACCAAGGGCATTATTGATTTTGTGAGCGCCAGTGTGATTTAAATCTTCACGTTTTAAATAAATTTGTGGCCCGGTGCGATCGCGTCGGGCATAATGAGCAGTCAGGCGTTCAGCAAAATACAATGGTGTCGCACGTCCTACATAGTCTCGTAACAACTGCTGTAGTTCTGCTTGAAAACCAGGGTCATTGCGGTATTGCTGATAAGCTGTTTCTAATTCAGCCAGAGCAGGCATGAGCGTTTCAGGTACATACTTACCGCCAAAGCGTCCAAAGCGGCCTAGCGTATCTGGAACTTGAGCTGTTGAATTTGGAGATAGGGGAGTGGTAGTCACAGGCTGTTTTTGATGACGGGAATCACTTAATTATTATAGAAAAGTCTGAAGCATATCTGGGGAATGGGGAGAAGTCGCGGGCAGGGAAGGCACGGGGGCAGAGGGGCAGGAGAGGCAGGGGGGAATTTTGGAAATTGCTAAATGATCGCGTAAATATGCAACGCTTAAAATTCTTCCCCTATTAAGAGTTCCCCTTCGGTTTGGTTAACCCAACGCGGATTTTAACTCACTTTCCGCTTGTCCTAACGCATCTGGTAATTTACTTGCATCGCGTCCGCCGGCTTGAGCTAAGTTCGGTCTTCCACCGCCGCCGCCGCCGCAAATTTTAGCGATCGCACCTACAAATTTACCAGCTTGCAGTCCTTTTTTGTTCACTTCTGAACTAAAAGCTGCAACTATACTCACTTTCCCTTCTTCTGGAACAGAACCCAGTACCACCGCACCGTTGCCGATTTTTTGCAACAAGCGTTCGGCTGCGGTTTTCAATGATTCTGGATCGACATCTTCTAATTGGGCGACAATAATTTTATGGCCGCCTACGCTTTCTGCTGTTTGTAGCAAGCTGTCTGATTTAGCGATCGCTAGCTGTACCTTTAAGGTTTCTAATTCCTTCTGGCTATTTCTCAGTTCGCTTTGCAGACTTGTGATTCTGTCTGGTAATTCTTCGGGTTTGACTTTAAAGCGATCGCTCAAATCTTTAACTACTTTATCCCGCAGATTCAGATAATCTAGGATTGCTGGCCCCGAAACAGCTTCAATGCGCCGCACCCCAGAAGCTACGCCAGCTTCCGAGATAATCTTGAAGACGCCAATTTCAGCAGTATTGCTGACATGGGTTCCACCGCAGAGTTCCATTGATACACTAGGGAAGTCAATCACGCGCACTTCCTCACCGTATTTTTCTCCGAACATCGCAACAGCACCCCTAGCTTTCGCCTCTGCTAAAGGTAATACTTCCACCTTTGCAGCATGAGCCTCAGCAATCCAACTGTTCACCTGTTCCTCAACTTGTTGAACTTCCTCTGCTGTCAACGCCCGGGGACAGTTGAAGTCGAAGCGCAACCTGTCAAATGAAACCAGGGAACCTGCTTGAGATATGCCCTCATCAACAATTTTTTTCAATGCCGCTTGCAATAGGTGCGTTGCGGTATGGTTAGCTTGAGCGCGACGGCGACAAGCCGGATCGATTTGGGCGGTAACGCGATCGCCTACGCGCAGTGTACCGCGTTCGATGCGTCCGAAGTGAACAAAGAAATCAGATTCTTTTTTCACGTCTTCCACTCGAACAACGATACCATCACCAGAGATATAACCGCGATCGCCGATTTGCCCCCCAGATTCAGCATAAAATGGCGTTTTGTCAAGGACAATTTGCACTTCTGTCCCCGCTTCTGCTTCCTCTTGGCAAACACCTTCTACTAATATCGCTTCGACTTTTGCCGTCGCCGCCGATTGGGTATAGCCGATAAATTCGGTGACTTGGATGTGTTCTGCTAGTTTGTCGAGGGAACCTTGTACAGTTAAATCTATGGTTTCATGTGCGCCTCTACCTCCTTGTTGTTGGATTTCCATTGCTTTCTGGAATCCATCAACATCAACTGTCAAGTTGTTTTCTTCAGCAATTTCTTGAGTAAGTTCAAAGGGAAAACCGTGGGTATCGTAAAGAGTAAATGCACTTTCACCGCTAATCTGAGTTTCCCCTCGCTGTTTCACCTCTTGGATAATTTCTTCTAGTAGTTTTTCGCCTCTATCCAGAGTTCTGAGGAAATTCGATTCTTCCCGTTGCAACTCAGCTTTAATTGCCGCTTCCCGTTGGCGTACATTGGGGTAAGCTGATTCAGAAAGAGCGATCGCAGTTTCAGCAACTTGGGTAGTAAATTCGCCAGAAATCCCAATTAACCGCCCGTGACGCACCACCCGCCGAATTAACCGCCGCAGCACATAACCGCGTCCGACATTGGAAGCGCGAATTTCATCAGCAATCATGTGGATGACAGCGCGAATATGATCGCCAATGACTTTTAAGGAAGTTTTAGTTTTTTCATCACTGCTGTGGTAATCAACACCAGCAATTTGCCCTGCTGTTTGGATAATTGGAAAAATCAGGTCAGTTTCGTAATTATTGGGCACTTTTTGGAGAATTTGCGCCATTCTATCCAAACCCATGCCGGTGTCGATGTTTTTGTTTTGTAGCGGCGTTAAATTCCCGGAAGCATCCCGGTTATATTGCATGAACACGAGATTGTAAAACTCGATGAACCGGGAATCGTCTTCTAAATCTATATTTTCGTCACCACGTTCTGGGTGGAAGTCGTAATAAATTTCGGAACAAGGCCCACAAGGGCCTGTCGGGCCAGATACCCAAAAGTTATCATCTTCGCCCAAGCGTTTAATTCTCGCTACCGGCACACCGATTTGATCGCGCCAGATTCCAAAAGCTTCATCATCATCTTTAAAAACGCTGACGACGAGATTTTGGGGGGAAAAGCCAAAGACTTGCGTGGAGATTTCCCAACCCCAAGCGATCGCTTGTTCTTTAAAATAATCACCAAAGCTGAAATTACCCAGCATCTCAAAAAAAGTGTGATGCCGTTTGGTGCGTCCAACATTTTCGATATCGTTAGTGCGGATACACTTTTGCGAAGTCGTAGCCCGTTTAAATTCTGGTGTACGCTGCCCTAAGAATATTGGCTTAAATGGTAGCATCCCCGCGATCGTCAGCAGCACGGTTGGGTCTTCTGGCACAAGGGAGGCACTTGGGAGAATTTGGTGTTCCCGTTGAGCAAAGAAGTCGAGAAATATGTTGCGAATTTCGTTACCGCTTAGGTACTGGGGATTTGAAGACATAGGTGTTTTTAACTTTAGACTTTAGACTTTCGACTTGGGCGTAGCGGCACTAGATAGGTGTATTTTCATAAATAGCTTTATATATTCTTGCATTTTGTTTCATATTACTGCCAGCGAATTCTGCCATTGGGTGAGATATATGCAGTTACTAGGATGCTTTTACGCTACTATCTGACTTTGGCAAGATGTGCATAGGCGTAGCCCGTCGTAAATATCGCATTTCGATGCTTAAAATTAATCATTAAGAAATACTTTAAAATTCCCATACTGAGGTAACAAATGGCACTAAAACTGAAAGTATCAAATATTGCTTTTGAGGGATGTGCCGAAATAATTACTGAGTCTATATACGTTATGGAACCTGAGATCAAAGTGAATGTTGATATTAACGCTAAAACTGTCACGGTGGAGTCCGAAGCTTCTGAGAAGTCAATCAAACAGGTAATTGTTGCTGCTGGTTACGCTGTAGAAGGTTATCGATCGGATTCTAGCTTTTCACAGAAGAAGTTTAGACTTTAATATCTCAGGCGACGCTAACAAAATTTTTTATATTTTCCACCTGTAGAAAGGCGAAATAGAAATAACTTCCCCAAATTAGTGGCAGGTTTTGACATAATTTTTTTATTTAGCTTTGTTTTCTAAATTTATGATGTTACAGCAAATAAAAAAGACGTGAATTAAGTAAATAGGCAAATCTAGATAAAATGTCAGCAGAAATATTTTATTTCTCCTGCTGACGCATTGTTTTTTTAGGTTAAATTTTACTTACATTATAAATTTTTACCCGACAACTTCTGTCTTTATTTAGATGAGAGGTAAGCCCCAAAAAGCTACTGTACATAGCAGGAGGTAGTTTTACTGTGTATATTATATATATTTTAAATATTTTTTAAGATGCGATCTAAGCCTAGCTTATAAAGAAAAAGGCTAAAAATTTTTATGGGAAATAATATTTTAAATTGCATAATAAAATTTCAAATTTGATAATTCAAGAAAAAAACTTTATATTTTCTTCGTTTTTCTACTTAGGAATAAATTTATCTACCTAATGCAATGGTTATTACAAACTATTTATTTCGGTAATTCCATCATGGAAATAGTACTTAAGAATCCACAACAATAGTTTTTATACATTTAAATAATATTCAGTATTTTTACTGTTTTAAAAATAAACTGTAAAGAAGACATTAGTTGTTAGAAATGAATATTTCCGAAACGGTAGTAGTAAATTAGTAGTAAATCTAAAATCTTAAAATGAGATTAAAATTGGAAGTTCACTATCTAATCGATGCTCAAAAAACAAGATGTAAAAAAATATAATTTAGCCTAGAACATCATATTTAGTATTAGACACAAGAGCAGTAGTGACCCAAGTGAATTTATTTAAAATTTAAATAGGATAAAAAATAAAGCAATGAATATTTCTATTCTGATCTTTGGAAAAAATAATTTTATCGCCACACTTCCAGATCAGATCCGTTATGCGACTGCTTTTAGTGTCGAAGTTATAGACAACTTGGATCGAGCAGTGTCGCAGATTAAAACAACACCTCCTGATATAATCCTGGTACAAGCTAGCCTAGATGGCAGCATGGAATTGTGCAATTGGTTGAAGGATCAGACAAAACTATCGTGGATATATTGTATTCTTTTCGAGGATCGTTCCCAGCAGCTTACCGATCGAAATAAAGGTTGGCATAGGGAATTGGAAATGAGTGCTGCGGCACTAAAGCAAGGAGCCGATGCATATATTTGGCATCTTATTGAAGAAAAAACAGACTATAGCTTGGCAGAGTTGACTGCCAATCATGGACTAATACTTGCTCAATTGACAGTTGGTTTGCGGAAAGCACAAAAATACCGAGATTTGATTCGGACAAATGATATGTTATCTGCGATCGCCTTAGCGGATTCGTTAACAGAATTAAATAATCGTCGTGCTTTAGAATGGGACTTGCCCAGACAAATTCAAAGAGCCAGGGCCCAAAAAACTTCCTTGAGTTTGATTATTCTGGATGTAGATCATTTTAAGAAAGTTAACGATACTCACGGGCATTTAGTAGGCGATCGCATCTTGCAAATATTATGTCAGCGTCTGCGCCACAATTTGCGCTGTCAAGATACAGCATTCCGCTATGGTGGCGAAGAATTTGTAATTCTTCTGGCTAACACTACCGATGAAGAAGCACTACTAGTAGCCCGTCGTCTCAATCGCGTAGTCAGCGACGAACCATTTGCACTCAACAATAAACTGACAATTAATGTCACCATTAGTTTGGGTACAGCCTCTCTGCAAGCTGAGGATGATGAGAAAGGAGAGAGTCTGCTGTATCGTGCCGATCAATGTTTGTTACAGGCTAAAACTTCTGGGCGTAATCGGGTGATTAACTCCAGCTACCTATCTCATCATGGCTCACATTTGAAAGTTGTTTCTTCGTGAAAGTGCGGGGCATACGTGTCAATTTAAGCTAAAACCCTTTTAAAACCTCATTGGGCAGCAGCCCCAAGTGAAAATTATTTTGTCAAAACTAGAATTGCTTTACTAGGGTACATTTCAGTCGCAATTTCTTATGGCTAATGGTAATGCGATCGCGAGTTGCAATCAAAGGCTCAGATTTAGTATTAAAAATCACAATGGTTCAATATAATTTTTATATAATTCCTTGAAATACTCTATTTGAGGTGTTGAATTAAAATAGGAGTCGCTAAAATCTATACATTAAACCAAGTATTTCTATTACTAAATGACAACTCCAATACCTTACTACATCTCTCGTAAGCAAGCGCAGGATTTTCTTGCTAAATTTACAAAAGCACTGGAATTTCCAGAGTCTAATCCACTGCTGTCTCAGGTTTATGGGTTCGGGGGAGTTGGTAAAACTACCCTCATCAAAAAACTGAAAGAGACGCACCAATTGCAAGCTGACTTTGCAGAGGTGTCCTTTGGACTTACAGCAGGTATTGAAACGCCACTGAAGCTAATGGAAAAGCTTTATGAGCTATTACCAAAACCTACCGGACTCTGGCGAAGGGATTTATTACCTAAACCCGACCCTTTTACATCACTTTATGAGCAGTATCAGGAAACTATTTACAAGCTGAAAACTGAACCTGTACAAGGTAAATCAGTTGATACAGAGCAACAAAATACAGTTAAGGATTGGTTTGAACTAGGAACAGCCACACTGCTAGCCACAGGTGCAGGCTATTTGGGAGATCCTGGAACAGCATTGAGTTTAGGTTTGGATGCTACGGTCAAGGCTGGGGGAATGTTATCAGATGCATCACAGGCACTCAATCCGACGAAAGAGCGTATACAAGAACTACTGCAACAGCATCCAGCAACGAAGAACGACAAACAGCTTCAGGAGTTGATGCTCGAACCAATACCCAAGTTGACTCATGCATTTGCTCAAGGGTTAATTCAGAAAACTCAAAAACACAAGCGCTCGATTGTACTGGTTTTAGATACCTATGAAAAGGCATCCTCAGATATTGACACCTGGCTGTGGCAATATTTGTTAGAAGATACACCCCTTAAGTCTTATAGTGTACGTATTTTGGTGGCAGGACGACGTTCTTTGTTAGAAAAAGAAAGTTGGCGGAAATTACAACAGGATCGGGATGTAATCTATGAACGACGGCTAGATGAATTCAACAAAGAACAAACTAAGGAATATCTTCAGCATATTGGCTTTACTAAATCTGGAGATATTCAGAAAATATATAAAGCTACTCAAGGCTTACCCTACTATCTCAACTGGATTAGACGAGAGAAGGAAGCAGGTAGAGATATTGACGACTTTTCCCGTGGTAACAAAGCAATTACTGATCTGCTACTGCAAGGACTAAATGCAAATCAAAAACAGATAGTACAATTAGCCGCTTGTTGTCGTTGGTTTGATCGATCGTTGATTCAGTACTTGATGCAAAAGCAAGGAATAGATTTTGAAACTGGTGTTCATGCAAGTATCGACTGTTTTGAATGGCTAACAAAGTGCGATTTTGTTGAGTTTGTTCAAGATCACTATCGTCTGGATGATGTGGCTCGTAATGTTTTTCGCTTGTCATTTTGTAATGAGGATAGAACGCGATTTCGTGAAACCCATGAACTGCTAGCTACATATTTTGAGCAACAAGCAAACCAAGAAGTTGCTCCAGATACCCCTGAACCAGAAAAATACGATAACTATCATTGGCGTCAATACACTGCTGAATTTCTCTATCATGCTCTCTTTGGGAGAAGAGATGAGGGTCAGCGTCAATTTCTTTCCCATTTCTTTGCTTCTCGCTATCTTAAACAACTTGAAGTAGTAATGATTCCTTTCGCCGCAGTTGTCGCAGAAGCAGCAGTAGAGAATTATCGCCTCTTGCCCGATTCAACTAATAAGTTTCTGAAAAGCATAAAATTGGGCTTTCTCTTTAGTTGGATGATGTTAACAGAAAATCCAGCTAAATATGAAATTAACTACGAGAATCTGATTGGCCCCTCCAAAGAAGAAATAGAAGCAGCATTACGACTTTGTTTTACTCAAGTTGACTTTTTGGAAGATGGACTGGGTAAATATACAGGGCTGTTGTCCAAATCCCTACGCAGTCAACCAAATCAGCAAGTTGATTTGCTACAGAAGGCAGCAGAGCAGGCTGAAAAAATTGCAAATAATAGTTATCCTAGTTATGCTGAATTCAGCAGTAGTCTATTTTTAAATTTAGGTGATCAGCAGGATAATCTAGATCGTTCTGAAGAAGCGCTCGTGAGTTATAACAAAGCCTTAATAATTCAAGATGATAACCCCATAATTTATTACTGCCAGGGCAATGTCTTGGGAAAATTAGGTCGTTATGAAGAGGCGCTCAATAGCTACGATAAAGCCTTGCAAATTAAAGATGACTATGGCGAGGCTTGGAACAACCGAGGCTCAGTACTGGCAGGATTAGAGCGTTATCAAGAAGCACTTGCTAGTTTCAATGAAGCTTTAGCAATTAAAGATGATGACCTGAATGTATTAAGAAATATAGCTGTTACACTGATGCACTTACAGTTTTATAAAGAGGTAATTACTATCTGCGATCGGTTCTTAAAAATTCAAACCAATGCTCCTGAGATGTTGAGCAACAAGGCTTTAATGTTGAGTTTATTGGGGCGTTATGATGAAGCATTAGCTAACCTCAATGAAGCTATAAAACTTCAACCAGAATATCCGCTTTTGTGGGCTAATCAGGGCATTGTGCTGGCTCGTGCGGGGCGTTACCAAGATTCACTGGCTAGTTGTGAGAAAGCTTTAGAACTACAGGCTAATGATGAGAGTGGCCATTACGGTAAAGCTTGCTATTTCGCCTTACAAAATGATGTTGATTTAGCCATTGAAAACCTACAACAAGCAATTAATCTCAATCCTAGTCGATGTTGTAGAGAAGCAAAACTCAACCCTGATTTTGATAGCATTCGGGACAATGTAAGATTTCAGGCATTGCTGTAAGGTTAAATGAATAGCTTACACTCACTCACTGACGATTGAGGGACTAACAGCTATTTTTCTGGGTTTCTTCTTCCCATTCCTGATAAACGTTCTCCAATTCTTCCAGCAGTTTTAATGCTTTAGTAATTACATTGTCAGTATTTTCATATCTTCCTGTAGCAATTCGGGTTTGTATAAATTGCTCGTATTCCGCTTTAAGTTGGATGTTCATAATTTTTATCCCTAGTTAGTTAAGAGCATTCCTCAAACTATGCTTTAAAATTTATCTAAATTCATTAAAGCTTTAACTTATGCTTCTTACCGAACTCATACCGCTAGTTAAAGAATTATCCCACACTGATAAACTCTTACTAATACATTTCCTGGCAGCTGAATTGTTAAAGGAATCAAATTTAGTCCCATTGGATGCTGAGGACAAAGTAACAAGTCTTGGCTTATATGATTCTTTTGAAGCTGCTGCTGTTTTAGCGAAGGCATTAGCAGAAGAAAAAGCGGCAACACATGGTTGATAAAGTTAGATTTGCATTTACTGAGGTAAACCCAGAACTTGGTGCATTAAGTACGCTGCCTTATCTGCCGCTAATTTTAACTTATCAGAATCGCTCTGTAAGTGTATCAGGCTTGCTAGATACTGGTTCTACTGTCAACGTATTGTCTTACGAAATCGGGCAAGGCTGGGAGCAGTTTGGGAACGTCAAAGACTCTCCGTTCCATTGGGTGGTAATCTGGCTAGGTTTGAGGCGAGGGCATTGGTGTTGATGGCGAATGTTGAACAATTTCCGGCAGTAGAGCTAGCTTTTGCTTGGACAAGAGATAGAAACGCCCCATTGATTTTAGGACACATGAATTTCTTTTTAGCGTTTGATGTGTGCTTCTATCGTTCGGAATTAGCGTTTGAAATTAGCCCTAAAATAGCCTGATGGAAATAGTGAAACCCAACATTATATTAGGTTAACGCTGGGTTTCACTGCATTCAACTACCTTGATTAGGCGGTATTTGTTCAGGTGGCGTTTCTGCTGGGGGAGCGAGTACCGCATCCGGCGCAATTTCTTCTACAGGAATCGGTTGCTTATCCTCAATTTCAAAATCTGGTTGCGCTGCTTCCACCAATTCAGGAGATGGGGGATGTGGGGGAATCGCTTCCGGTACACTTTCGGTTTTGTCTTCCGTGTCAGTAGTAACTGTCTCCTCTGCTGGTGGTTCTGGTATGACAATAGTTTTGTCGATAATCTCAATAGCAGGTTTCTCTGACAGTACAGAGGTAATATCTTCAGGTTTGGGGGTTGTGGGTGTCTTTTTGCTCACAGTCTGCTGCACCTTGTCTTTCGCGCCACTGAAGGTGCTACCCAGACCTTTTTGCAACTGGCCCAACCGTTCCTGAAGGGACAACTTATTTACCTGTTCTTGAATGCCAGTTTTTACTGTCTCAGCACTTGGTACTTGAGTTTGTTGTACCTGCGGGGTCAATTGCCGACGTAATGATAGAGTTTGCCAGCCAAACCAGACCAAAAGAGCCACACTAGCCACATGACCGAGCAACAAACCCCCGGTAATGCGTGGTGCAAACACCCATAAAACTAAGGCGTAGAACAGCCCTACACCACTCCAGATAAAGTCATTCTTGCGGTGGATTTCTGGAAAAAAGAAAGCTGCTATATAAATGGCTAAACTACCAAGACCGACCACCAAAGCTAGGACATATGCCAGCATTATTTGGTTACTCCTTACTACGTCCTTTAATTATTTCAATTTTGCAAATTTTGCCAGTCAATTGTTGATTTAGATACAATTTAAAATTAATTATCCCTGTTAGTTGTGGATTTTTGTCATTTATTCAAGTCTTAAGGTCTTCTTTAGGAGAGAAGGGAAAATATCGGACTACCCTTAAAGTAAAAGGATCTGCAAGAGTTAGCCAGAAATTTTTTATGACACTACAAAGCTTTGGTGTGATTGGATTAGCCGTTATGGGTGAGAACATCGCTCTCAACGTGGAGCGCAATGGCTTCCCAATTGCAGTTTACAACCGCTCCCGAGAAAAAACGGATGCGTTTATGGCGCAGCGTGCTACAGGACGGAACGTCAAAGCCGCATTTACCTTGGAAGAATTCGTTGCCTTACTGGAACGTCCCCGCAAAATTCTAGTAATGGTGCAAGCTGGTAAGCCAGTGGATGCGGTAATTGCTCAACTCAAACCCTTGTTAGAGGAAGGCGATATTATTATCGACGGTGGCAACTCTTGGTTTGAAGATACGGAACGACGCACTCAGGAATTAGAGCCGGCTGGGCTTCGGTATCTTGGTATGGGTGTCAGTGGCGGTGAAGAAGGAGCGCTAAATGGGCCTTCACTGATGCCTGGAGGTACAACAAGCTCTTACGAGTTTCTATCGCCGATTTTCAACAAAATTGCTGCCCAAGTGGATGATGGCCCCTGTGTAACCTACATTGGCCCTGGTGGTTCTGGCCACTATGTCAAAATGGTACACAACGGCATTGAGTACGGCGATATGCAGCTAATTGCTGAAGCCTACGACTTGCTGAAAAATGTCGCTGGATTAGACCATAATCAGCTACATGAGGTGTTTGCTGAATGGAACACCACCGATGAACTCGATTCATTTTTGATTGAGATTACGAAGAATATCTTCCCATATATTGACCCAGAAACAAAAAAACCCCTGGTGGATTTGATTGTTGACGCAGCAGGTCAAAAGGGAACTGGACGCTGGACTGTACAAACTGCATTGGAATTGGGAGTTGCTATTCCTACAATTACAGCAGCAGTTAATGCCCGGATTATATCTTCGATTAAAGATGAGCGGGTTGCAGCATCTAAAGTCCTCACAGGCCCCAGTGGCAAGTATGACGGGCAAACTAAGGACTTTATCAATAAAGTACGCGATGCTCTCTATTGCTCAAAAATCTGTTCTTATGCTCAAGGGATGGCGTTGCTATCCACAGCTTCAAAAACATATAACTGGAATTTGGATCTGGGCGAAATGGCGCGGATTTGGAAAGGTGGTTGTATTATTCGCGCTCGCTTTTTGAATAAGATTAAGAAGGCTTTTAGCGAAAATCCAGCTTTGCCTAACTTGCTGTTAGCTCCCGAATTTAAGCAGACAATTCTCGACAGACAAACTGCTTGGCGGGAAGTGATTGCAACAGCTGCAACACTGGGAATTCCAGTACCCGCATTTAGCGCATCCTTGGATTATTTTGACAGCTATCGCCGCGATCGCTTGCCTCAAAATCTAACTCAAGCACAACGCGATTACTTCGGCGCACATACCTACCTGCGTCTTGATAAACCCGGAACTTTCCACACTGAATGGGTACCTATTGCTGAAGCTAAGAAGTAAATTTTCACACATCTACACCAGGATATTGTGAAAAGTTAAAAAGTTTCAAAATACAGTTTTAAGGGTGGCTCTGAGTTTCAGAGTCACTTTCTTTTTAGGGAACTCCAAAAAATAAATTATCCAATTTTTGGAATCAAAACTACTTTTCCTCCCCCAGGTAAGTTGTTAAATATTTATCTCCTAGTTGTAGTCTTTCCGTCAGTTTATACACTTTAAATATCAGAGGTAATGTCATTCCAGATAAAACTGCATAGAATATATCGGTAAATAATTTAAACTTATTGGAGAGGAGACAAATTAATGGACAGACTTGATTTGTGGGCTGAAATTCTCCCTGGAGTTTCCGCAGCAGGATTTAGTATTGGACAACATCTTTCATCAATCCCCGATCTTAGCGAACCTAATCTGGTTGTCAATCTCCAAGAAGAAAGAGAGAAGAGAGAAAAAGGATTGAAATCAATTAATATCAACGAAGCTTTATCTAAGTCGGATGGCTGGATCTGCCAGACAATCTGCTCAGATTCTGAGAAGTTAGATGGACATAAAGTTTTCTATTATAAAGACAGGATTGTACTTCTTGAATTCAATTCAGATGATATTCTATTCAAGATTTTTGTGTTTGAGGGCTACCAAGGAAAATTTTTGGATAAATTTGAAATCGGCTCTAAGGTTTCGGATTTAAACGAGTATGTTGAGCTTGAATATGATAGCGGGGATGAAATGCATTATCCTTGTGAATCATCGTATGTTAAAGGTATTGCCTTCTATGGTGCAGAAGAATCTTTAGAAGATAATCCCGAACAAAAAATCATGGGTTTTTGCGTACATAACTGGAGTTTACAGGTATAGATATGAGCGTAGGGTAAGCTCATGAAAGGAATTATCTGCTCGAACCGAGGGGTAATGCGACTATTTTGTAGATATCTAATTAATAGTTTCCTTAGCAGCATTAGTCAGACAGTAATAACAAAGGTTTTGTAATTAATCTAGAAGACGATTAATTATGTATAAATATAAAACATAGTGTTATTTGACCAGATAAATTTTAAGGGTTATTATTACCAAGATATTTGGCTTTTAATTCTTCTAATTCTTCATCTATTTTACTTTTACTAGAAGGCTGAGGTGTTGGGTTTGGTGGCTGTATTTTATTTGGTTGAGGTTTGTTGTTACCCATAAATTGGGTTTTCATTTCTTCTAATTCTTTCTCAAGTTGACTAGGAGATTTCGATACAAAAGCAGGTAAAGAATTTGGTGGCGATTGAGGGATAGGTTTTGGTGCAATCGCTGGTTTTGATGCTGCTGGCAAGTATTTATTTAAGTCTTTGAGAACTTCCTCTACTGTTTGATAACGCCGAATTGGAATACTTTCTAACATTTTGTTGAGAATGCGGCTCAACTCATTACTGACGGGAGTTTGCAAGTATTGCTGCCATACCCAAGTATCGTTGTTAGTATCATAAGAATCGAAGGGCGATCGCACTGTTAATAAATTAATACAAGTCGCACCCAAACTATAAATATCGCTGGCGAAAATAGCTTTACCTCTCATTTGTTCAGGTGCTACATATTCTGGACTACCAATACTAGTACCAGTTTTATTTAAGGCAGCGCCAGTGGTAGATTTAGCAGCACCAAAATCTACTAATACTAGTTTGCGATCGCTCTCGCGTAAAATAATATTTTCTGGCTTAATATCGCGGTGAATTACATGTTTGGTGTGGCAAAATTGCAAAACTGACAATAAATCGTTTAATAGTTGCCAGATTTGCGTTTCATTAAAAGCACCTCTATGTGCTAACTCCTGGGCTAAGTTTTGCCCGTCGATAAATTCTTGTACAAGATACTGCCGAGCTTCTTGGGTAAAATATGCCAGTAGTTCGGGAATTTGGGGATGTTTACCCAATTCATCTAACTGCACCGCTTCTTGATTAAATAACTCTACGGCTTTAGCCAGAGTGTTAGTGCCTTGAGATTGAGGATAAAATTGCTTAATTACGCAGCGTGGTTTTGAGGGTTTATCCTCATCCACAGCTAAGAAAGTTTTGCCAAAACCACCTTGCCCGATTGGTTTGATAGCACGATAACGTTCTTTGAGGAGTAATTTTGCACCGCAAGTCACGCAAAAATTGACATGATTGGGATTTTCAGGCTTAGGACAATGAGGGTTAAGGCAGTAGCTCATACAGGCGATCGCTCTTATATCTCTTTATTTTACTGGCGTTAAGGATGAGAGCTTCCACGAATTCGTTATATGAGCAATGTCTACGCCAAGCTACGCCTACGCACTATTAACTAATACAGCACGGCGGAAATCAAGCTACCATTTGAAAATTTTCAAAAGCCTTGATATACAAAACTTTTGAATTTTGACACTTCGACTCCGCTCAGTGTGAACTTTTGACTTCCCCAAAGGGGCTGACTTCCGCCTTGCGGTACTACCCCATACCTTCCATAACTGGATGGAAGTAGAAGGCGAACCCCAACACTGTATAAGCAGCTAATAATAAAGTGCCTTCTAGCCAATTAGATTTACCATCGGAACTGATACTGTTGGCAATCAACACTGACACAACCACAGCAACTAATTCAAAGGGTTTGAAATCCAAATCCATTGGTTTACCTAATATCCGCCCTGCTATCACCAATACAGGTGCGACAAATAGGGCAATCTGCATACTCGATCCCACAGCTACCGAAAGGGAAAGATCCATCTTATCTTTCATCGCCACGGTGACTGCTGTGGCGTGTTCAGCCGCGTTACCAACGATGGGAACCAATATCACCCCTGTAAACAGCGCCGTCAAACCTAGCTGAGATGTGGCTACTTCCAGAGAATCTACCAACATTTCTGACTCAAGTGCCACTAGTAAGGTACATACTAGCAAGACGCCAACCCACAACATCATATTTGGTTTTGCGTGAGGGGTTTCCTCTTCTTCTGTCTCCGCTACACCCACATCATAAAGATAGGAGTGGGTTTTCATCGAAAATAGCAGTGTTAGGGCATAAACCAAGATTAATACTACAGCAACAGCAATAGAAAGATTTTGCACTGTTTCTGCATTAATTCCTTGAGAAGTGTAATTCATTGCTGTTGGCATCAAAATGGCAATCACCGCCAAATTCATCGAAGCAGCATTCACCCGCGCCACAATTGGCTGAAATGTCTGTTCTTTGTAGCGCAGTCCTCCCAAAAGCATGGAAAAACCCATTACAAGTAGTAAGTTGCTAATAATCGATCCCGTGATACTGGCTTTGACTACATCTATTAACCCAGCGTTCAGCGCTACTAGGGCGATGATTAGTTCTGTAGCATTGCCAAAAGTAGCGTTTAACAAGCCCCCCAATGATGGCCCGACTACGACAGCAATTTCTTCTGTGGCTGTACCCATCCAAGCTGCTAAGGGCAGAATTGCTAATCCAGCTGTAATGAAAACTGTCAATTCTCCCCACTCCAAAAAGTGGGCTGCTACAGAAACTGGGATAAATAGTAGTAAAGCGAAAAGAATAATGTTTTTGGTTGACATTTGTTGTCTTAAGTTGAGGGTATCATTCACAGCGAGCAATCCTAAGTTTCAAATTTGGAGTGTTGAATTAACAATCACTTTCATTCAGCACTCCCATAGGATACTCTCAACCGCCTGTAGAGCAATTCAGAAATTGTACTGTTTTCCGTTCACCGTTGCGGATGTTGTGTAAAGCAAAATTGCGATATAATGAGTTCTTGTAATCTTTTGTTGCAAAACTATGAATTTGAGCCAAAATATTACATCAAAAATGGGGTTTAATGTATTAAAAGACAATTAAATTTTTGATTGGCGCTTAAGAAGAGAAAACCCCTAACTAAGGCTTTGTTCAATGGCTAATTACTTTAAGCCTTCAGGGAAAGGGCTGTGCGATAACGCAGATTTCCCACTACAATAAAACAGCTTTGTCAAAATTTAGTTGGATTCCATAGTTGTTGTTTATACCGGATTTTGTGTAAAAACTATTGGAGTAAGGTTTACACAGGATTATTTCGGTGCAACTGCAAGTTTTTTGTTTTGGATAAATATACATGACTTCTGCTGCTGAAATGCCAGCTAGCTCTGGCTCAACGTTAACATTACATTCAGATCCCAATAACACCAAAGAAACCGATCCCCTGAGAAAGGCTAATGGTGTTTATGTGACGGTGCATGGTCATTTTTACCAGCCACCAAGGGAAAACCCTTATCTGGACGCAATTGAACGCCAACCGAGCGCTGCACCTTTCCATGATTGGAATGAGCGGATTCATTGGGAATGCTATCGTCCAAATGCCTTTGCCAGAGTCTTAAATGACCAAGGCCAAGTGGTGGGGATCGTCAATAATTATGAGTATTTCAGTTTTAATATCGGGCCAACGCTGATGTCGTGGCTAGAACGCTACGATGTGGAAGTTTATCAGCGAATTTTAGAGGCAGATGCCAAGAGTAGCCAACGCTTACATGGTCACGGCAATGCGATCGCGCAAGTATACAATCACATCATCATGCCTCTGGCGAACGAGCGCGACAAATATACCCAAATTCGCTGGGGTAAAGAAGACTTCCGCTCCCGGTTTGGCCGCGATCCCGAAGGGATGTGGCTAGCAGAAACGGCTGTAGACTACGCAACCTTAGAAGCTCTTGTGGCTGAGGGTATTCGCTTCATAGTCCTAGCACCATCTCAAGCACTGCGTTGCCGTCCTCTCCCGACTCCAGATCGTCCCCATCCTGAATGGATTGAAGTCGGCGGTAGTCAGATTGATTCTACCCGTCCCTACCGTTGTTATTTGCAGCCCACACTAAACACTTCATCTTCACCTCTGAGTGCGTTGGGCTACGCCCCGCCGGAGGCGCTCGCCACTAGCCCCAACGATACTAGTACAGAAGAATTACCCTACATTGATATCTTCTTCTACGATGGGCCGATATCGCGAGATATGGGTTTTAGTGATGTCGTTTATAATTCCAGTCACTTTGCCGGACGTATTGGTTCAGCAGTGCGTGGGGATCATCGTCCAGCACAGTTAATTTCTGTGGCGACAGATGGGGAAACCTTTGGACACCACAAGAAGGGGACTGAGAAAACTTTAGCTTACGCCTTTACCAAAGAGTTTCCTCAACAGGGTTGGACGGTAACGAACTTTGCCCACTACCTGAGCTTGAATTCTCCCAGTTGGGAAGTGGAATTGAAGTCAGTCACAGCCTGGAGTTGCGCTCACGGTGTCGGCAGATGGGAGGATGACTGTGGTTGCGGTGGGGAAGGTGGTGTTTGGCATCAGAAATGGCGTCGTCCCTTGCGGGATGCACTCAATTGGTTGCGGGATCAGCTAACTGAGGTTTATGAGGAACATGGTAGACAGTTATTTCGCGATCCCTGGCTAGCACGAGATGAATATATCCAAGTAATGCGCGATCGCTCTGCTACCAATGTCAACCGTTTCCTTGCTCGTCATCAAACCCACAAACTAACCGCAGCCGAACAAGTAGATGCTCTGCGCCTATTGGAAATGCAACGTCACGCTTTGTTGATGTTCACTAGTTGCGGTTGGTTTTTTGAAGAAATTTCTCGTCCAGAAGGGACACAAATTCTGCGCTATGCCGCCCGTGCTTTGGAATTGGCAGGGGAAGTGGCTGGCGTGCAGCTGGAAAAAGGCTTCGTCAAACATCTTGGTTTAGCCCCCAGTAATGTGGATCAGTTCAAACACGGTGCCGAAATTTATCGGCAACTAGTGTTAACTGCCCAACTTGGCTTTAAGCAAGTTGCAGCCCATTACGCTATTACTTCCCTATTTACCAATCAGAAACCAGCAGAGGCGCACAATTCTCTACCAAGAAAAGATGCTGCTGACAAACAGTCTCAGCGTTACCAAAAAAAGGTTTATTGCTACGCTGCCAATGAGCTAGATTACCAACTGCAACGTATGGGATCGCTAACTCTGGCTGTGGGAAATTTAAAGCTGGTATCAGAGATTACTTGGGAAAGTGAGCATTTGGTATTTGCGGTTCTACATTTGGGAGGCTGGGATTTCCACTGCTGCATTCAACAATTTACTGGGCGGCGTGACTACAGCAAATTAAAAGAAAAGCTGTTTGGGGCGCTAAAACAAGCTAGTGCGGCTCATACGATCTTGGCGATGACACAGCTATTTGGGGAAGAAGCTTTTAACTTGCAAAATCTATTTGCTGAAGAACGCCACCGGATTATGGGGCTGCTGAGTCAAGAAACACTGACACGTTTAGGACAGTTGTATACCCAAGCCTACCGTGATAATTATGGCGTGCTGATGGCGTTTCATCGTGATGAAATCGCTGTACCGCAAGAATTGCAGGTGGCAGCAGATATTGCTTTAGGGCATCGCTGTCTGATGACATTGCGATCGCTTGAGCAAGAAATTGCCGATTCCCAAAAGAGTTGGAATCACATCTTAGAATTAGAGGCGATCGCTATTGAAGCAAAACATCTGCGTTGTCGGCTGAATATTCCCGACGGTAAGCAAATGTTAGAACAGTTAATTGCGCGATCGCTCTGGCAATTATTGCACGATGCCAATGGTAGCTTTAATGCAGATATCCAACTGTTGGAACGATTGATTGATGTCGGGGATCAACTAAATATTAATGTTTCCCTACAGCGATCGCAGGAACTATACTTTAGTTGTCTGCAAAGTCAGATAGCACCAGTGTGTATTACTAGCGTTGGTAATGAAGGAGATAATCAGTGTCTTCAGTTGCTCAAGTTGGGTAAAAAATTAGCTGTTGATGTTAGCTCGATCTCAAATCAGTTGAAGTTGAAATAGATGTAGTGGCGCACAGCAGTACGTTGGTGTCAACTTCAGCCATAATAAGCAGTTCGTAGTGGGGACTTCAGTCCCCAAAACCAGGACTAAAGTCCTTACTACGAACGAACATTTTTATTCACCTTGATTTACCGGACATGATATTATAAAATCCATCTCCGGTAAATTAGTTTTGATATGTCATTGCGAATGGAACGAAGTGCAGTGAAGCAATCGCAAGGGTGTTGGATTGCTGCGTTGCGATTGCAATGATAATTATTTAACCGGAAATGATATTACCTAACGTGAGAGCGATCGCAATGGTAAGGATAAAGCCACTCACACTTGAAGACTCCACGGGTATGTTTTTCAAAAAATGTTCCTGCATGGCGTCCAGGTGATATGTCGATCCCAGCTTTCGTTTTAATCTCATATAGCCAGGGAAAGGCTACTACTAAAATAGCTATGACAGTGAAGAAGTAAAAAAGGGTAGTTCTAATATTGAGAAATATTAGGAAATTGCTATTTTGATTTTGAGGCATAGAAATGAGAGAGAAACTAATAGCTCATACCATCGTAACCTAAAGCTGAAAATATCGCCGGAAACGCGGATCGATATTATCTGTTTTCTGCTGATTACAGGTAAAACAGAGAGTTTGGAGATTGCTAATATCATTTTGACCCCCACGAGCGAGGGGAATTATATGATCGATACTGAGATTAGTTTCTACATTAGTTTTACCGCAACTTCGGCATTGATATTGGTCGCGTTGAAAAACATATTTTTTGACTTCCGGTGGGATACGAATGCGGGGAGTTTTGCTCATTTGTTTTCTAGTTACGAAGAAATCTTTCCAAGCTAGGTACGTCTACCCAACTTGCTTTTTGATGCGATTCATGAGATAAATCCATCAACAACTGAGAATAAATTCCTTCGCGTAGTGATGGTGTAATTTCTTGATTGCGATCAATTCCTTGCACCCATTGGTCTACTACGCGGATAAATGCCGAAATGCGGCCATCAGCATAATTTTTGGGAAAAATTAACCGATTCGGTATTTCTATTTCTGTTAGAGGTTTACCTGACTGGGAACCCCAAACACGAAAACCATGTATATAATCTTTTTGATTTTCACTGCCCACAACTAATGTACCGCGATCGCCATATACTTCTACCCAGTGCGTTCTTGCTGCATGAACAACCGCACTGATAAAAAGTTGGCAAGGTATACCATTTGCTAATTCCAACGTTAATATACAATTGTCATCTGTATTCACTGCCTTAGATTCCCCGCTAATCGGGTCAACTCGTGTAGGAATAGCAGTAGTTAAATGAGCGTTTAATCTACGCACTGGCCCGAATAACCAGTGAATATAATCGAAGGCGTGAGAACCCAAAGATCCCAATGCACCGCCTCCTTTATCTTTATCAGAATACCAATTCCAAGGGCGTGAAGTATCAGCACGAGAAGAACCTAACCAATCAATTTTAATTAGGCGTAAATCACCCACATAATTTTCTGACAATAATTCTGCAAACAATTGCCATGCTGGTACAAAGCGAAATTCAAAGTCTAGAGTTGTAATAACGCTTTTGGCTTTAGCTAACTGATAAAGTTCTTTTGCTTCAAATGCATTTAAGGTTGTCGGTTTTTCTAGTAATAAATGTTTTCCAGCTTGCAGTACAGTTTTTGCCATTTCATAGTGCAAAAAAGGCGGTGTCGAAATGCTGACGGCTTGCACTTCTGGTAATGCCACAATATCTGCAAGTGAGTCGTAAGCGTGACGAATATTATGGGATTCTGCTATGGCTTTGGCTTTATTTATATCGCGGTGATAAACAGCAACGACTTCAGTGCGACAATGTGCTTGAAATCCGGGTATGTGGACTTTTTGACCAAATCCAGTGCCTGCGATCGCAACTCCAATCATCTAATTTTTATCCTCATCTTTATGCAACTTATTATTTACTTATAATTCACATCTAATATGTAGTTATATCAAAGTTTATAGGCAATATTTTCCTCCTGCTTGGCGGTTGCTATCGAGTTGATAACATCTAGCGATCGCTCTTTTGAATCTAGTATACTATCAGATAGGCTTATCGTAAAACTCTAATTGTAAAGGGGTAACGATAATGCTCGCCATTGTAAGCTTTAACAGCAGCAAAAGTCACTACAAAGGATTGTAGTAGCAGTTTGAATAAAATTAATGACATAAGTATAATTAATAAGTTATCGAAAGTATTTTTTATTTGATTAATTGAACCATTAGTAGTCACTGCCAAACTCAAGCAAGTTACTACTAAAATTAAAGATATTGTTATAACAACAAAAGTGTAAAAAGTTAAAGAAATTTGAAAATTTAATGATTCCTTACCTTGCAAATCAATCCAGGGATATTGAGATTTTTTAAAATACCAAATTATGAGTGGAGGTAAAATATTTAAAGGTAAATATAAAGGAATGCCAAGAAATACCAAAAAACACAATAATATCCACCCTAGTAAAGCCGAGAGATGACACAACATCGCCCATATACGCATTTGTTGTTTAGGTTTTTCTTTCATGGCTTTTTATTTGTAAGTGGATTTAGCTGATAATTCCCCACTATAATTATCTATAAAAAAGCCACCAGAGTTAAAATCTGAGTATTTCTCGGTCATAATTGGCGAAAAGAGGTTTTATTTGCCAGGTTATGTTTTCTCCTAGTAGTAGTGCAACTTGTATTGGGAAAGCACTGTAATCCCTGTTTTGTCACTCTGGGAAAAGAAAAATCAAAGCCTAATTTTGAACTGTAGATAGAACAGGCATTTGAGCGTTTATTTTCTAACACAATAGCTGAAATCATGGTTTTTTGCTAAAAGTCTTATGCTGTAAGCACTCCAGATTATTCTCTCCCGAAAGTGATAAAAGAGGGGTAATACCATTTCTTTGTGAGGCTGCGCCAAACCCTTTTAACTTCTTTCTTTGTGTCCTTCTCTGACGAGACGCTGCGCGATGCGTCCTTCTCTAACGAGACGCTACGCGTAGCTTGCTTCCCGAAGGGATATGCGGTTCGTTTTTGTTTCTTTTACTTATGGTTTAGTGCATCTTCATAGAGAATTGGTATAAATCTTCAGTAAGTAGTCAAGTTTTAAAACCACCATAGCTGGACTAATAGTCAGGTTAAGCAACTCGAAGTAGCAAACACAACTGTTTGGTTCAGATTGTGGTAAGAGTTAGAACTTTTAAAGTATATCTGCGTAGGCGTAGCCAGTTGATAGCGTGTCCGCTTAAAGACTTATCATTAAGAGCGCAGAGATGCAAATGGAAGAGGTTTTTGGAGTTTTTGCTTCCCCCTTTTGGCATAAAGTTTCGCAGATAGCACTGCTAAAGATGGCCTTAGCGTAGCTTTTTAAGGTAAAACCTTTGAGAATTTCATCAACTTGGGCGATCGCAATCTGAAAATAGTCTGAAAGTTTACATTCAGTGCTGGCGAAAATAGCAACTGTCTTTTGGGATACTTAATAGCAAGGTTCTTCTAAATAGGAGATGAATCCGATAAATCTGTTTGCGATCGCGTTCAGGAGTATGTATGACTTAACGTATATATATCAGATAAGTTTTCTTTAATTTGTATATCTATCCTACTTTTCCTACTTTTCCTACCTTTCCTACCTTTCCTAATTTTAATTAAATTGGTTTAACTCGTATTTAAAATCACAAATCTAAAAAACATTTCTTTCAAAAGAAAGGTAAAATATAAGCCATAAGAGGGAAGAAAGCCTCGAAATGAATTAGTTAGTTTTAAAAGCCAGCAATCAAACCGATCGTATTAATAAGTATCAATGGCACTACATCAATTACGTTAGTTACAATCTTTTCTTTAAATATATCAAAAAAAATTGATAAAACTTAAAGAGGAAAGTAACATAATTATGAATCAATAATTAATTGATTAAATATTTCCTTAATTTAATAACTGGAGATTAAAAAACTGGTTTATGGCACGACGTTCGTTGAAAGCATCTACTGTAGGTATTGAGAAAGCAAAAAAGGCTTTTAAAATTAGAGAATGGACGCAAGAGTATTTAGCTAGCGAGATAGGACTTGAGACTCGGCAACCAATCTGGAAATTTTTTACAGGCAAGCCGATTGAGCGTCAGAACTTTATGGAAATATGCTTTCGACTCGGTTTAGATTGGCAAGATATTGCTGAACTACCCAATCAGAGGCTACTGACAGAAAACAACCAGGAATGGGAAAACTGCCAAGATACCGAAAGCTTAGTACAAATGTTGCGATCGCGTCTAAGTGATAAGATTAAATCTCAATGTGGGACTACGAGGTTGTTAGATATCGATCAACCAATTCAACTAGAAGAAATTTATGTCAGCACCAATATTCTGAATAATGTTACAAGTCGAAGATGGGTAGATATCCTCGATTTACAAAGCTTCATTCCTGAAGAGTTCAACTGTTTTGCTTCTAATCAACTTTATCAAGAACGAGTTTCTGCAATCCAAGCAGTTATCACCTATCCTAAACTTATGGTACTAGGTAAACCAGGGTCTGGTAAAACTACGTTTCTACAGTATATTGCTATGCAATGCAATCAAGGCAAATTACTATCAGACCGGATACCAATTTTTATTCGCTTGAAAAACTTTGCTGAGGATGCTAGAGAGACCGGAAATTACAGTTTATTGAACTATATTAGTCAACAGCTTGCTGACTGCGGTGCTTCAGACCAAGAAATTCAAACATTACTAGTTAGTGGCAAAATATTAATTCTACTGGATGGCTTAGATGAAATTCCAGAAGATGATAACGCCAAAATCATCACTAAAATTCGCAGTTTTGCTGCAAACTATTACCAAAATAAGTTGATTCTAACATGTCGTATCGGTTATCAACAGTATCAGTTTGAGGAATTTAGCGATGTTGAAATTGCTGATTTTGATTGCTTTCAAATCGAGACTTTTGTGCAAAATTGGTTTGTCAATGTTAGCAAGAACTCCATCGAAAAAGGAAAAGCTTTAGCTTGTAAATTCGTGCAAAAATTACAGTTATTAGAGAATCAACAAATTCGAGAACTAGCTGTCAGACCACTTTTGCTTAATTTGGCTTGTTGTGTATTTAAAGCTTGCTCAGACTTTCCAATTAGAAGGGTCGAATTTTACAACAAAGGATTGGACATTTTGCTCAATCGCTGGGATAAAGTGAGGAACATTAAACGAGATGAAATTTATCTTCATTTGTCTTTAGCTCAAAAGATTGAACTGCTAAGTCAAATTGCTGCTATTACTTTTAAACAAGGTCATTACTTTTTCACACAAAGGATCGTCGAGCAATATATTACGGACTACCTCTGTAACTTATCCATAGCCCAAACTGAGCCTGATATACTGCAACTCAACAGTGAAGCAGTGCTGAAATTGCTTGAGACACATGGATTACTAATAGAGCAGGCGCAGGGAATTTACTCGTTTTCGCATATAGCTTTTCAGGAGTATTTAACAGCTAAAAATATTGTTAATAGCGCCAACCCCCAAATATTAGAAAAAAAATTAATCGATCTGGTTCACCATTTAACTGAACCACGTTGGCGCAAAATTTTTTTATTAACTGCTGGTATGTTGGATAATCCCACTTGTCTGTTGCAATTAATGAAGCAACATATCGATCGGCTTGTAGCCTTCGATCGGCAATTAGAAAATTTCTTCAACTGGCTTAACCATAAGTCTCTTTCAGTTCAGTCTACTCATAACAGAGTAGCTATTCGTGCCTTTTATCTAACACTAGAACTTCTCGACGATCTGAACTTGACTAATGACTTGGCTTTTTCCCTTGGCATCGATCTCAGACTTACTAGTAATCTTACCCCTGATTTAGCTCTAGATATAGCTCTTCAGTGTGCGCTTCACTTAAGCGTTGCTCTGTATAACGAGCCGACTTTAGATCGAGTTTTGGCTTTAAGCTATACTCTCCCAGATCGCCAAACTCTTGTCTGTAATCCTGAGTTACAAAGTTCTTTGCAAAAACTCAAAGAACAATTACCGACCCCAGTTCAAGGCAGAGAAAATTTAAAAGAATGGTGGAATACTAATGGTCAAACTTGGGCTAATGAATTGAGGTTGGTGATAGTTCGGTGTCGCAATATTGGACATCAATGGCAGTTTAGCGAGCAGCAGAAAGAAATACTTAAACAGTACTATACTGCTAGCCAGTTATTGGTAGATTGCCTCAATAGTGCTTGTAAAGTAACTCCAACCGTACCAGAGAGTATTTTGGCAACGTTATTGTTACCTACCGCTAAAGCAGAGAGCAAGTTTATAAACCATAGTAGTAACAAGTTTTAAAACTACTCATTTCAAGTTGAGTATATGTAGTATCAGATTTTTTTCAACATTTCGTCCATTGGCTGAAATTGAACCCTAAATCTATATATTCAACTGTAAATTTTGAACTGACTCAGCAACACCAATTGCTGAGTTTAATTGACCAACGCATACAAAACTAGACTGAAAGTATACGTTAATTCATACATTTGCGTAAACGCGATCGCAAACGTACTGCTGACACAGTATTAAGTATTACTAAATTGTTAATTGATAGCGATTGTGATGGTACTAACGCTAAATATGCTGCGAATGCATTAATGAGCTAAGTATATGTGTGTTTCTGTTTTTGAGCAAACTGACGTAGCGTTTCAGCAGCAAGGAAATAAATTTGCAGTCAATTGTCGGGGGTAATTTGCAAAACTTGACTTCAACACCTTCTGGCTTCTGTGCTGAACCACTTGCAAAAAGCGAGGTAGTCACAGTAAGAGGTAAGTTTTTCTTTATTAGAGATGAAAAGTTTTTTCTTAAAGGAGTGAGTTACGGCCCTTTTTCCATCGGTAGCCACGGTGAGTCCTTTCCAGAAAAATCAGTTGTGGAAAAAGATTTCGCCATGATAGCAGAAATGGGGGCTAACTGTCTGCGTACCTATACTGTTCCACCTGATTGGCTATTGGATCTAGCTGCAATTTATGGACTGAGGCTGTTGATTGGTATACCTTGGTCTCAGCATATTGCCTTCCTTAACTCTTCTGCTGTACAAGCAGAAATCCGTAACTGCATTGTTCAAGGAGTTCAAGTTTGCCGGAATCATCCCGCCACCTTTGCTTATTTGGTAGGTAATGAGATTCCTCCAGATATTGTCCGATGGCATGGAGCAAAACCAGTTCGGGCTTTTATTAAAGAGTTAATGGCAGTAGCCAAAGACAGCGATCCCGAAGGTTTGGTGAGTTATGCCAATTACCCCTCTACAGAGTATTTAAATATTGACTTTACTGATTTCTCATGCTTTAACGTTTACCTGCATCGGGAAACAGATTTTCGTCGCTACCTTTCACGACTCCATAACCTAGCCGAGGATAAACCTCTAGTGCTGAGTGAGTTTGGCGTTGACTCAATGCGTGAAGGAACCCAAGCCCAAGCCGAAATTCTCTCTCAAAAGCTATCATCTAGTTTTGAGATGGGAGCAGCCGGGACAATAATATTTTCTTGGACAGATGAATGGTTTACCGGCGGATATGCCATACAGGATTGGGCTTTTGGTCTAGTTGACGCCGAACGGCTCCAAAAGCCAGCTTTCCAGACAGTTCAGCAGTATTACACAGCGCCTCTACCGCCAGCGCTACCTGAGTATCCCAATGTCTCAGTGATTGTCTGCGCTTACAATGCTGAACGCACGATGGATACTTGTCTAGCTTCTCTCAAAGAACTCAACTATCCCAACTATGAAGTCATTGTAGTTAATGATGGATCGAGCGATCGCACTCTCGAAATTACTCAACATTACAACTATGTACGCCTAATTAACCAAGAAAATAAGGGATTAAGCGTCGCCCGCAACGTCGGTATGGCCGCTGCAACTGGCGAAATTGTCGCCTATACAGATTCTGATTGTATGGCAGATCCAGACTGGCTTACCTATCTGGTTGCCAAGTTTCTCTCCTCTGGTCTAGCTGCTGTAGGCGGGCCAAACTTATCTCCCCCAGAGGACTCTCTTGTTCCTGCCTGCGTTGCCGTCTCTCCTGGCGTACCTACCCACATACTTTTGAGTGATGAGGTAGCCGAACATATTGCTGGCTGTAACATGGCTTTTCGTCGGGAGGTTCTACAAGAAATTAACGGCTTCAACCCTATATTTCGTACTGCTGGGGATGATGTCGATATCTGCTGGCGACTGCAAGATCGAGGTTACACCATTGGTTTTAGCCCAACGGCAATCGTATGGCACTTTCGCCGTAATACAGTAGCTGCCTATCTCAAACAGCAGCAAGGTTATGGCAAGGCAGAAGCACTCGTTTATTTTCAGCATCCTTACCGCTTTAACCTTTTGGGACAGCCCTCTTGGTTGGGGAGAATCTACGGAGATTTATCTGCATTTCTTCGTATTGGTCAACCAATTATCTACTCTGGGGTGTTTGGTCGGGGTCTGTTTCAAACCTTGTACGAGCCTTCCTCCTCTCTGATCTCTTACCTCCCGCTGACACTGGAGTGGAATGTCGCAGCTTTGATCTTATTTGTGTCTGCGCTTTTGTCTGGCGATCGCCCGTGGTTGGGTGCAGTAATGTTCCTCATCTCTTTTAGCTGGTGTGTAGCAGGTGCTATACAAGCGCGCATTGACTCTCGTTTTCTTAAAAGAAGGGCACGGTTGCTGGTGGCGCTATTGATTTACCTGGGGCCGATTGTACGTAGTATAGAACGCTATAAATGGCGAATCAAAGAACTCAAGAAAGCCGAGCCGATAAAGTTTGACGATCTGTAAATAAAAATAGAAGCATTAAAAAAATGACTCAAACACTAACTCAAGCAGATTTAATTCAGTTTGATTTGCCAGCACATAGAGTAAATATTTCCTGGCCCGATCGCGCCTATGAGTTGTCCTATTGGACAGAAGCAGGAATCGAGAAGGAGAACCTGCTGCAAAAGGTAATGGATTTACTCCTGCCTTGCAAGTATTTCATTGCGATGGATCGAGGCTGGAGCGATTGGGATTTAGAGATTTACCAGGGGATTTGGTCAAAAGTTCAGCTGAAAGTATGTACTGAAAATCATGGAGGTAACAAAAGAGTTTTGCGGGTGCGGTGTGCCCTGAGAATGTCACAGTTAGCCATTATGGCGATGGTTGGCTATTGTCTGTTCGCAATTGTGGCGATCGTTCTGGGAATGCCAGAAGTAGCAACACTCACAATCGCACTAGGTACGCTCAATGCCAGTGTCATCTTATATCAGAACTTCCAGTTGGGACGTATTCTTTACCAAGTACTGGAGATTGTTGCCAAAAGAGTTTACTTGCTGCCAATACAAACCACCAACAACCAGTCTGTCGCAGAAAGTGTAATATTACAGCCATGACAAACGTCTTGGTACTCCAGTAAGCAAATGGCCAGACGAGAGGTAAATCTGCAAGTGAGGCAAGAGATCAAAGCAATAATGCATCGATACGGGCAGATGCTCCGATATCCGCTGCGCCAGTGGCGTACCTTAATCGCAATCCTCGGTCTCACGGCTGGCACTTCAGCCACCGCCACACTTCAACCTTGGCCAATGAAAATCTTGGTGGATTATGCTTTCGGCCAGGCAGTCATCCCCCCGCTGGTTCCCTCATTCCTGGGGACATTTAACTTGGCGATCACACCAGCGTTGCTGGTTGTTATCGCCGCTGTTTGTAGCCTTGGACTTTATGCTCTAAACGCTACCTTGGAAACTACCCTCAGCTGGGCCTGGAGTGCTGCCGGGCAAAGTATGGTCTACGAACTAGCCCAAAAACTGTTCTATCGTTTGCAACGCCTTTCACTGCTGTTCCATAGCCAACGGACTGTCGGTGATTCCCTCAGCCGTCTGGCCGGAGATACCTATTGTGTTTATACCTTAAGTGGTGCTTTGCTGATTTCACCTGTGCAATACCTGCTGACACTAGCAACTATTAGCATCGTCGCCTGGAATCTGAGTCCTTTACTAACACTGCTTTCGCTTCTCGTAGCCCCAATAATGGGCGGTTCAGCCCTTGTTTTTGGTTCCCAACTCAAGCGCCGGACAAAACTTAACCGTGAAGCCCAGTCCCGCCTCACCAGTTTTGTCCACCAAACGGTAACAGCAATCCCCATGATCCAGGCATTTGGTAGAGAGAGTTACAATACCCGGCAGTTTGAGCATTTAGCGGCAGACGCAGTTGTTCTCTCACAACGCGAAACTCTGCTCAAGAGTGTTTACGGAGTGGCTAATGGTACTGTGACAACGATTGGTACTGCGATCGTTCTGTATGTGGGCGGGCAGCAGGTGTTATTGGGGGCTATGAGTATCGGTAGCTTGCTTGTCTTTTTAGCATATCTACAATCTATACAAGGAGCATTTAAGGGTCTATTTGGCATCTACGGGAGCCTGAAGTCCGTAGATGCCAATATAGATAGAGTGTTAGAGGTTTTGGATGCTCAAGATGGGGTGCAGGATGTTCCTAATGCCAGACCATTGCCAGTTCGTCCAGTGGGAAGACGCGGACACGTATGTTTAGAGAAAGTCACCTTCGGTTACGAACCTAACTATCCCGTCCTCAAAGAAATTACCCTGGAAGCGCGACCAGGAGAAACGATCGCACTAGTAGGCGCGACAGGTGCTGGTAAGAGTACACTGGTTTCCCTGATTCCCCGCTTTTTTGACCCTTGGCAGGGACGAGTCCTCTTTGATGGAGTGGATGTCCGAGATGTACAACTGAAAAGCTTGCGCGAGCAAATTGCCCTGGTGCTGCAAGAGCCGTTTTTACTGCCGCTCTCGGTGGCAGAGAACATTGCCTACGGGTGTCCAGAAGCAAGCCTAGAGAAGATTGTCGCAGCAGCCAAAGCAGCTAAGGCGGACGACTTCATCCAACAGTTACCCCAAGGGTATGATACCCCGATTGGAGAAAGAGGGGCACTCCTGTCTGGAGGACAGAAACAGCGAATAGCGATCGCTCGCGCCCTGCTCAAGGATGCACCAGTACTGATTCTTGATGAACCTACTTCTGCCCTGGATGCCCAGACTGAGACTTTACTGCTGGAAGCTTTAGATCGCCTCATCGAAGGACGGACTACGTTTATCATTGCCCATCGACTTTCCACAATTCAACGAGCAGATCGGATTGTGGTTCTAGAACAGGGAAAGGTTGTGGAGATGGGAACGCACCAAGAGTTGCTGGCTATCGGTGGTTTCTATCATCGTCTGCACTCCTTGCAGTTTTCCAAACCGCCGCAGGAGGTGGTTCTATGAAAATTTGGTGGCTGCGATTGGCACGTTACGCCCTGGTTCGTTGGCGGGGACTCACCTTTGTCATGCTACTAATGCTGATTAATGTGGGGCTGAATGTACTCAAGCCTTGGCCTTTGAAGTTGATCGTTGATTGCGTCCTGAACAACCAATCGCTGCCAAATAGCGTTGTTTGGCTCAAAACCTTGCCTGGTAGTGAATCCGATATGCAGTTGCTCGCTTGGTTAGCAGCTGCCACAATCGTTTTATTTTTATCCAGTGAGGGAGTTCGGTTGATACAGGAATATGTTGGAGCTGGTGTTGGCAGCCAGATGGTTTATGACTTGGGAGCAGCACTGTTCGATCGCTTACAGCATCTTTCTTTGAGATTCCACAACCAACAGCGTGCTGGCGATCTGGTCAGGCGGGTAATGACTGACAGCATCTGTATTCAGAATCTGGCGATGGGAGTTTTTCTGCCCGTGCTTACTTCCCTGGTGAATTTGGTCGCAATGTTCGCCGTGATGTGGCAGATTAATCAACTGCTTTCACTGCTCTCGCTGATGATTGCTCCTTTAATAATCTTACTAATTTGGGTCTTTAACCAGCCCATGACTGAACGAACCTATCAGTATCAACAATTTGAAGGTGAGATCGTCGCACTCAGCGAGCAGACCTTGACAGCAATACCGATTATTCAAGCATTCGGACGTGAAGCACACGAAGATGAGCGCTTTCGCTACCTGTCTCAAAAAGCCCTCCAAGCTTATGTACGCTCTATCTTTGCCCAAATGCAATTCAAAGTTGGGGTGGGTGGCGTAACCGCAGTCGGAACAGCAGCAATCATGGCTTACGGTGGCTTCCAGGTTTTGGATGGGTCACTATCAATTGGTTCTTTACTAGTCTTCCTCTCTTATCTCGCCTCCCTGTACGTGCCGATGGCGACTCTAGCTTATATGTCCTCTAGTTTTGCTGGCGCAGCTGCTAGTGCTCGGCGAGTGTTAGAGGTTTTGGATGCTCAAGATGGGGTGCAGGATGCTTCTAATGTTAGACCATTGCCAGTTCGTCCAGTGGGAGGACGGGGACACGTATGTTTAGAGAAAGTCACCTTCGGTTATAAACCCAACTATCCCGTCCTTCAAGAAATTACCCTAGAAGCGCGACCGGGAGAAACGATCGCACTGGTAGGCGCAACGGGTGCTGGCAAAACTACCCTAGTCTCCCTGATTCTCCGTTTTTTTGACCCCTGGCAGGGACGAGTCCTCTTTGATGGGGTGGATGTCCAAAGCGTGCCAGTCAAAAACTTGCGCGAGCAGATTGCCCTGGTACTGCAAGAGCCGTTTTTACTGCCGATAACTATTGCTGAGAACATTGCCTATGGCTGCTTTAATGCCAGCCGCGAAGCGATCGTCAAAGCTGCCCAAGCTGCCAATGCTGACACCTTTATTCAACGATTACCCCAAGGTTATGACACGGTAATTGGTGAGCGCGGAGCCACACTTTCAGGAGGAGAGAAACAACGATTAGCGATCGCCCGCGCCCTGCTCAAGGATGCTCCAGTGCTAATTCTGGATGAACCAACCTCCGCCCTGGATGCTCAAACCGAGTTTCTACTGCTGGAGGCATTAGAGCGATTGATGGCAGGACGGACTACGTTTATCATTGCCCATCGCCTCTCGACAATTCAACGAGCCAACCGAATCGTAGTTTTGGATCGGGGGAAAGTAGTAGAGATGGGAACTCACGAGGAGTTGCTAGCGGTAAGTGGCTATTACAAGAAGCTGTATAAATTACACTTCGGCTCGACTCAACCATGCGATCTGCGATCGTGAGTTGGCAAACAGGTGGTTAGAAAACTAGCAAGATTTCTGTTTAAAGAGTTTGATCCATGAAGTATTGCATTGTTAATGGAGATGATTTTGGTGCTAGTCAACGAATTAACAGTGGCATTGTTGAAGCCCACTGTAACGGAGTCTTAACTAGCACGAGCTTAATGGTGAATATGCCAGGGAGTGAGGAAGCAGCTATCTTAAGCCGTAAACTACCCGAACTGAGCGTTGGTTTGCATATAAATATCACGACCGAGGATGGGGAATTAGTAGTCGATCTCACGACTCCGGATCGATGCCGTGCCGAACTAAATCATCAATTGAAACGCTTTCAAGAGCTAATAGGGCATCTACCGACTCATCTTGACTCGCATCATAACATCCACCGCTCTCCTCAATTACTGCCCCACTTCCTTAATTTAGCGCAGCAATATCGATTGCCACTACGAGAACACTCTCCGGTTCGTTATTTCCCTAGCTTTTATGGGCAATGGGATGGAGAGACGCACCTGGAGCAGATTAGCGTGGAAAATTTAGTCCAAATGCTAGAAACCGAAGTTCAGGAAGGGTTTACTGAATTGAGCTGCCATCCAGGTTACGTCGATCCAGAGTTTTCATCAACCTATGCGATCGAGCGAGAAACGGAATTACAAACGCTTTGCAGCCCAATCATCAGAAGCAAGCTCACAGAACTCCAGATCCAACTTATAGGCTTTCGAGAACTCGCCAATTTTCTAGCAAACCTATCAGCTTAGTTGGGAGGGAAGTATTATGTCTGTCGTTGTCATCTCCCCATCAAACGTCGTGACCTTTCCAGAAGGAGGGGGCCATTTCTGGGTTTATATGCAATATGTGCAGGGGCTGCGCCAGTTGGGATGTGAGGTGTATTGGTTAGAGCGCTTCCACAGCAGCAGCGATCCAGAGCAGGATAAGCTTATGCTTTCAACGTTTTACCAGCGTATGGAACGCTATGGACTTAGTGGAAAGGTCATTCTTTATTCAGACCAGAACGCGATATCCGATCGTGGCAGCGAGTATGAATACATCGGAGTTTGGTCATCAAAGGCACAGGCAATCTTTCGGCAAGCAGACCTTTTACTAAATTTTTACTACGGTATTCATCCAGCTTTGCTTTCATGTTTTCGACGGACTGCCCTAATAGATATCGATCCAGGTTTATTACAATTTTGGATAACAGTTGGACAACTCACCGTACCTCCACACGATTATTACTTTAGTACTGGTGAAACTGTCGGCACACCTAGCGCTAAGTTTTCAGATTGTGGTTTGACTTGGATGCGAATTCGACCACCAGTATGTCTTGAATTGTGGCCATACCTTTACAATCCCAACAGCGAAGCATTTACGACTGTCTCCGGTTGGTGGGGCAATGGTGGCAAGGGGGAATGGATTACGGACGGGCAGGATATCTGCTATGAGAACAACAAGCGAGTTTCCTTCATGCAATTTGTGGAACTGCCGCGCCTAACCGACCAAGTGCTTGAACTGGCGCTGTGCCTGGGTGAGGGAGACGTGGAAGATGAGCAAAGCAGAAAAGAGCAAAGCTGGCAAGCCAACAATTCCGTACCGCGTGATGTTACTGATTATAAAGGAGACGCAGAGGATCGGGAAGTGCTGGAGAGCTATGGTTGGCGGGTGCGTCATGCCTACAAAATGGCTGGCAGTCCAGATAGGTATCAATCTTATATCCAAATGTCGCGAGGAGAGTTTAGTTGTGCTAAACCTTCATGCATGAAGTTTCAAAATGCCTGGATTAGCGATCGCACCCTCTGCTATTTAGCAAGCGGGAAACCTGTCGTTGTTCAACATACTGGGCCGAGTTCCTTCCTACCCGATGGCGAGGGGATGTTCCGGTTCTCGACGCTTAGTGAAGCAGCCGATGCCTTAGCGACAATAAATACTAATTATGAAAAGCACTGTCGAGCAGCAAGGGAAATTGCTGAAACATATTTTGAAGCTAAACAAACTTTGAATGGCATCCTCAACTATGCTCTTAAATTTCAATGATGGATGGAGTGAACCAAATGATCCTTTCTTTTGACTATCCGCCTGCTAATCGGGGAATAGTCGTCGTCTGGGGTATGCTGGCATCCTTCCCATTTGGGGGCATGACCTGGCAAGTACTCCACTATCTAGCAGGCTTGCGGCGATTAGGTTTCGATGTATGGTACGTCGAAGATACTGATAGCGAACTATTAGATCCCATTACCTTCTGCTGGCATACATCAGAATATTCAGCAAATGTCCGTTATCTTGCCCAATACATGGATAGTATCGGTTTGGGCGATCGTTGGATTTTCCGTCCTCCAGGAGTGCGAGATGCAACCCTGGGAGCACGTGACTTAATCGGATTGGCAAAATTATACAAAGAAGCGGACGCAGTTATTAATCTATGTGGATACCATCCCCTACGTACTGAGCACGACGATATAGCCTGTCTTATATATTTACAAACCGATCCGATGGTCGATCAGATTAAAGTAGCCGAGAATGACACCCAAAAGATTGAGCAACTTGATGCTTACAATTACTTATTCACCTATGGCGAGAATCTTGGAGCGCCGGACTGTCTTGTACCCGTCGCTCGATACCAGTGGCATCCGACGCGACCGCCAGTTTGCCTCGATTGGTGGTATACCGATAGTCCACCAATTTTGGACTCAGCTCTCACAACTATCTCAAACTGGGAGCATTGGGACAATAATATCGTTTGGCAGGGGGAGAAGTATTACTGGCGCAAAGACCGAGAATTCCGCCGTTTCATAGACCTTCCAGCAAAATCTTTGCTACCGCTTGAGCTTGCTCTTGAAGGTATTAATGCTCAAGAGGAAGCTGAAATGATTAATCGCGGTTGGCGAATTATTTATGCTAGGGCATTATCCGATCCGATCGCCTATCGTAACTATATTTGTGCTTCTCTAGGCGAGTTCACTGTTACAAAGGATCAGTATGTTCGTCCTCGCACTGGCTGGTTTAGCGATCGCAGCGTCTGCTATTTAGCAGCAGGGCGTCCTGTGATCACCCAAGAGACAGGGTTTAGCAAGTTCTTGCCCACAGGGAAAGGATTATTTGCATTCAACACTATAGAAGATATTCTGGCGGCAGTGGATGCGATCGAAAGCGACTACGAAGGCAATTGTCGGGCAGCCCGCGAAATTGCCTCAGAGTACTTTGCCGCAGAGAAAGTAATTGGCAGTCTTATGGAGCAAGTGGGGTTATAAGCATGGCACGCATTGTTGTTTGCGGATATATGATTCGACATCCAGTAGCTGGCAATCTCTTAGCCTACTTTCACTATGTGTTAGGGCTACATCATCTGGGACATGAAATCTTATACTTAGAAGAAAGCGGTTGGTCTCAGTCTTGCTATAACCCCATCGCCCACAATTACACTGACGACCCAGGCTTTGGACTTCACGCAGTCCAAACGCTAATACACAGTTATGGCGTTAATGCAACACTCTGCTATGTAAACCGGGATACAGGAACTGTCTACGGTGCAGATTGGCAAGAAATAAAGCAGATGCTCAAGACGGCGCATTTGCTATTGAATATCGGTGGAGTTTGCTGGCTACCTGAATTTCTTTTGTGTCAACACCGAGTATTAATCGATATGGATCCATTCTTTACTCAGGTTGGGACATTCGCTGCTGAGGGGCGCAACGATTATCATGCCTACTTTAGTTATGGCGTTAATATTGGACAACCGGATTGTGGCATACCGAGTGATGGAATTAAATGGCTTCCCACTGTACCGCCTGTTGTGCCAGAGATATGGAAAAGCCCGATACTCATTCGCGAAGATAGTGGCGAAGAACGCGCAGATTTACCATTCACGACAATTGCCAATTGGAATGCTTATGGCAGCGTGACTTACAAAGGTGAGCATTATGGTCAGAAAGATTGGGAATTTATGCGCCTGCTGGAACTCCCTAGCTACTGTTCGCAAAAACTCGAACTTGCTCTTGCTGGCAAGGATGCAGAAATAGCAGAGGTTACGAAATCTTTAAAGGCAGCAGGTTGGTTAGTTCGAGATGGTAGGGAAATTAGCGCTAGTTTGTCAACCTACATAACTTACCTGACTGGCTCTCGTGGAGAGTTTAGCGTTGCCAAACAAGCTTATGTCAAAACCCGTAGCGGTTGGTTTAGCGATCGCAGTGTCTGCTATCTCGCTGCTGGTCGTCCCGTCATTTTACAAGATACCGGATTTAGCGATTGGCTGCCAACGGGACAAGGTGCGTTGGTGTTTTCATGTTTGCAGGAAGCCATAGGCTGTATCGAGCGCGTCAGTACAAATTATCAGGCTCACTGTCAAGCAGCAGAGAAATTAGCCGAGCAATTCTTCAGTTACAAAGTGGTGCTACCTCGACTACTAGAGACAGTTTTAAATATGAACACACCTTATCTATCTCCATTGCTCTGACTGCCTATGCAGAACGAGAAATCATCAGCTAATACATCTAAATCAAAACATTTAATAAATTTAAAATAGGATGATTATAATTTTTGCTAGTGCTATCGGCCGGTTTCCCATAGGGGGCAACGCCTGGTCTGACCTGCAATACCTTCTGGGTCTGCGTGCCCTTGGACATGATATTTTCTACTTGGAAGAATGTGGATCGATGTCGTGGGTTTACAACTGGGAAACCGAGCAAATTACGACAGAGTTAGACTATCCGACAAATTATATTAAAAACTGCCTAGAACCGCTTGGTTTTAAAAACCAGTGGATTTACCGAACTGACGAGCATTCAGTTGGAATGGAGATTGACGAGTTTAAAGACATCTGCTCTCAGGCTGATTTAATGATTGTCCGTGGCTCACCACTTTCTGTTTGGAGAGATGAATATGAATGGCCGCAGCGCCGCATCTATATTGATGCCGATCCCGGTTTTACTCAGATTAATATTGCTAGCGGTAATTCAGAATTATTACAGACGATTGAACGTTGCGATCGCCTATTCACGATTGGACAACGCATAGATGCTGAAGACTGTCTTATCCCCACAAACGGTAGGCATTGGCTAAAGACATTACCTCCAGTAGCACTGCCTTACTGGCCAGTAATTGAAGACAATGACACCATCGGCTTCAGTTCGATTATGCAGTGGCACAGTTATCGGGAGGTAGTATACGAAGGAATCACCTATGGGAACAAGGATAAAGAGTTTTTAAAGTTTATTGATATACCGCAACTCACCAAACAGGGGTTTCGGATTGCATTGAGCGGTGGCTTTCCTGATGAACTATCGCAGTATGGCTGGGAGGTGATCCCTGGATGGCTTGCGTCCTTTACACCAGAGTCTTACCAGAAATTTGTTCAAGCATCCCGTGCTGAGTTTGGAGTCGCAAAACAGGGTTATGTTGCTACCAAAGGTGGCTGGTTTAGCGATCGCAGCGTCTGTTACCTAGCCTCTGGCAGGCCAATTCTAGTTCAAGACACAGGCTTAAGCGATTGGCTACCGATCGGAGAAGGACTTTTAATCTTCCAAGACCACTGCGAGGCGATAAATGGTGTCCACACGATCAATTCTAACTATGAAAAACATCGTCATGCCGCACGGAAGATTGCGGAAGATTATTTTGACTCCCATAAAGTTCTGTCCTCGCTGCTAGAAGCAGCCATGAATTAATCATCATGATTCAATTTAGGAATATCAATATGCCAACAGTTACCATTGGATTTTTTCCTCGCGAACAGTTCTCCTTAGCTGCGGAATCTTTGCAGCGAATTTTTGATTACACGCATATTCCTTTTAATTTAATTGTGATAAATTGCAACACTCCTGAAGTTTACTGGCAGCAAATTGAACAGGTGCTTGAGGGGCGTAGCAATGTCAAAGTCATTTATAAGGATTATTATTTGATGCCTAACCAATCAAGAAATCTGGTAATTCAGGAATCTAACCCTAATGATGATTTCTTGTGTTTTATCGAGAATGATGTTCTCGTAGAAGAGAATTGGTTATCTTATCTCATCCAGGCTTGCGAAGAACATCCAGCTGATGTGGCCATTCCCCGTATTATCGAGGGCGGTTTGGATGCAACTAAAATTCACTGGGACCCAAACTTAGGACAGGTTCATTCAGTACAAACGACGAATGGGATCGAGTTGGAAATTCTGCCACCTACAGGGGATCAACTGCTCGATCGAGGTTCCCATCGCCGAAAGATAGAGTTATCTGGAGAGGTTCATTGTCAACTTTACCGTCGAAGTGTTTTCGATCGAGTGATGCCTTTTGATGATGTTGTCTATTTAGATTGGATTGATTCTAGTATGGCTTTGTATCATTCTAACATCCCAGTTGTGTTTGAACCGAAGTCTGTTATTCATTTCTGGCATCCTTTTCCTCCAGAACGCGATAATCTCGATTATTTCTTTAAAAGATGGGATATTCAACAAGCTGCCAAGGAGTTAAATGAGATTCAGAAAAAGTGGAATCTGGCTAAAATGACCGCAGATTTATATTTCGTGGAAGAGCGCAATCGCATTGGTCATCTGTATGAGTTGAGGGAGGAACTGAAGGCTGTAATTTCAGCAGAAAAATCTTTCATCTTAGTCGATGAGGACTGCCTAAATGGCAACAAAATCATTGAAGGTTTTCAGACTATTCCCTTTACTGAATGCAACGGACAATATTGGGGAATTCCCACAGATGATAATATGGCAATTCAAGAATTTGAGCGATTGCACCAAACTGGGGTATATGCAATTGTCTTCTTTTGGACGGCTTTTTGGTGGCTAGAGTACTTTACTGAATTTCATGAATATTTGCGTCAAAAGTTTCCTTACTTATTAAAAAACGATTGTGTAATTGTGTTTGGCTTAGGATAAAAGGAAAAGTATATGCAAAAAATTATAGCTAGTATTATCATTACTAATTATAACTATGGATCGTTTTTATCCGAGGCAATTGAAAGTGCCCTAAATCAAAGCTATCAGCCTACAGAAGTCATCGTAGTTGATGATGGTTCAACCGATAACTCACAACAAATTATTGCCAGTTATGGAGACAAAATTGTTCCTGTCTTAAAAGATAATGGTGGACAAGCATCTGCATTTAATGCTGGTTTTGCTATTAGTTGTGGTGAGGTTATATGCTTCTTGGATTCAGATGATGTTTTGCTACCAAGTGCTATTGAAAGAGCAGTGAAAATCTTACATAACGATCCAGATGCAGTTAAGGTTCATTGGCCCTTGCGTGTGATTGATGTTAACAGCAACTTACTAGAAAAAGTTGATTGTGAAGGTATTTTGCCAGAAGGTAATTTGTACAATGAGCAGCTTAAATATGGTCTAGAAGGTCATACTTTTCCACCTACTAGCGGTAACGTTTGGTTACGCAGCTATTTAGAGAAAATCTTACCTATGCCTGAGACTAACTATCGATTAAATGCAGAGTCATACCTTGGCTTTTTGGCTCCTTTTTCCGGCAGTATCAGACGGATTAATGACTATCAGTCGTTATACCGCATTCATGGTCATAATGGCACAAACAAGCGTACTTATAGCTGGCGACTTAACCACTATTATTATGAAGAGAAAGTTCTACGAGAATATTTACACAAACAAGGTATTAAAGTTAATGATGCATTTGAATATAGGGAAGATTCTTGTTACAAATATCTTCAGCGGATGGTCGAGTTGGGTAAAGAGTTAGGCTCCTTGATTGCACAAGGGCAGAATTATATTTTGGTTGACATGGACGAATTGGGTCATCATCAGCTACTTGAAAATTGCAAAGCGATCCCTTTCCTAGAAAAAGAGGGTGTGTATTGGGGGCCTCCTAGTGACGATACCGTAGCAATTAAGGAATTTGAGCGACTGCACCATGAAGGCGCAAGTTTCATCGTGTTTGCCTGGCCTGCCTTTTGGTGGCTTGACTACTATGCTGAATTCGTTCGCTATTTGCGCACTAAGTTTCGTTGTCTTTTGGAAAATCAACGCTTGGTTGTCTTTGATTTACACACTTTAGCTTGATACTGCCTGGCCATTATTTAGCAAAACAGGGAGTGAGCAGAAACGATATGAAACCTGAAACCAAAGTTACGATCGCAATTCCAACCTACAACCGATCAAATTTACTCAAAACTAGCCTGCAAAGCGCATTGGCACAGGACTATCCAGATTTCCAAGTTATTGTATTAGATAATGCTTCTGATGATGATACAGAGGCAGTTGTACGCTCATTCGCAGATTCGCGAATTGTTTATGTACGCAACGAAGTTAATATTGGCATATTTGGCAATTGGCAGCGGAGTATTGAGCTAAACACTAGCCCCTATCTCAGCATCTTATCGGATGATGATGTACTGCTGCCCAACTTCATCCACGAGTCTGTTTTAGCACTGGACAACCATCCTTATGCTGGTCTGTCGGCTGGACTACCTGAATTTATTAACATTAACGGTGCTACATTGCATGTCACAGGTACAGAACTTTCAGATCAGTTACCAGAAGGGCTAATCTCCGGTCTAGACTTCATCCATCAAATTGTTGATGGGCGAAAATGGATTTTGCGTACCAGTGCAGTGATGTTTCGTGCTGATGCACTCAGGGCGGTTGGGGGATTCGACATCACGCACTCTAAGTACTTGCTAGACTTGAATCTATACTTGCGGATGGCAGCGGAATTCGATTTTTTCTTTATTGCTAAAGAACTGGCTCAAGTCCGGTTCCATGTTGAACAGGATTCCCAGGTTAGCTTTCACTCCCCTGGAGGATTGGGATCGCTGGCTGTGATGGCAGAACGTAATGATGCGATCGCTTATTTGTTACAGTCACCGCGTGCAGAGGATGCATCTTATCGTCAGTGGCTAGCAGAGCGCCTATTGCATATTAGTATGCGTCGCAGCGAGTTTACATCTCAACTAATACCCGCACTCAATCTTAGCTGGCCAGAACGACAACAGATTGCCATTGAGGAGATCGCAGCCACGATTCCAGCAGGAAAGTGTTTTATTTTGGTTGACGACAATCAGTGGAGTTCTGAGATTCTACCTCAATCTAATTTCCTTCCCTTCCTCGAATGCGACGGTGATTATTGGGGCGCTCCACCTGACGACCAAACTGCCATTCAGGAACTCGAACGAATGCGACAAGCAAGAGCAAGCTTCATGGTCATTGGATTTCCCGCTTTCTGGTGGCTAGATTACTACTCACAGCTACGCAATTATCTCAATTCAAACTTCCGCTGTGTTTTGCACAACAGCCGCCTGATTGTGTTCGATCTCTGGTCGTGAGAACTGGATTTAATAACTTAAAGATAAGTTTGTCTTTAATTTATGATGCGGGCGTTATTACCAAACAGAGGGTGAGTAGCAAGGATATGAAATATGAAACCAAAGTGACTATCGCCATCCCAACCTACAATCGCTCGGATTTATTAAAAGTTAGCCTTCAAAGCGTCTTATCACAAGACTATTCAGATTTCCAAGCTCTGGTGTTAGATAATGCTTCTACCGATGATACAGAGGCAGTCGTTCGCTCGTTTGCAGATCCGCGCATTACTTACGTGCGTAATGAAACTAATATTGGATTATTTCGCAATTGGCAACGAGCTATTGAGCTTAACTCTAGTTACTATCTCAGCTTCTTGCCGGACGATGATATGGTACTACCTAACTTTATTAGCGAATCCGTCTTAGCGTTAGATAACCATCCAGATGCTGGTTTTTCAGTTGCCCAAATTGAAGTGATTGACAATAATGGTGCTTTCTTAGAAGACAAAAGCAGAAGATTTTCAAGTAACTTTCTAGAGGGGTTCATCGACGGATTAGATTTTATTCACCAAATTGTTGACGGGCGAAAATGGGTTTTGCTCTTCTGTGCAGCTACCATGTTTCGTGCTGATGCACTGGCAGCAGTTGGGGGATATGACACACCCCACTCCAAGTACTTGATAGACTTGAACCTATACTTGCGGATAGCAGCGCAATTCGATCTTTTCTTTATACCTAAAACGCTGGCTCAATTCCGGTCTCACGCTGAACAGGATTCCCAGCTTAACTTCGGCTCTGGAGGAACAGGATCGCTGGCTGCGATGGCAGAACGTACTGATGCGATCGCTTATTTGTTAAATTCACCGCGTGCAGAGGATGCATCTTATCGTCAGTGGCTAGCAGAGCGCCTGTTGTATATAAATATGCGCCGTAGTGAGTTGACATCTGAACTGATACCTGAACTTAATTTGAGTTGGTCAGAGCGGCTACAAATTGCTATGCGGGAAATTGCATCTGTGATTCCCATCGGCAAGCGTTTGATTTTGGTCGATGAAAATCAATGGAGCTGCGAGATTCTGCCGCAATTCGATGCTCTGCCCTTTTTAGAACATGACGGTCAATACTGGGGAGCGCCACTAAATGACGAGATCGCTATCCGGGAACTTGAACGAATGCGTCAAGCGGGAGCAAGTTTCATGGTCATAGCCTGGCCTGCCTTCTGGTGGCTTGATTATTACTCTGGTCTGCGAAATTATCTCAGTTCAAATTTTTGCCGCGTTTTGGACAACAGTCGCCTCGTCGTGTTCGATCTCTGGCTGCAAGATTCTTCAACATTACAGCTATTTTCAGGTAAATAGACCACGCGGTAGGGGCGCAAGGCCTTGCGTCCCTACTTAATTGCGTAGGTGTAGCCCGTCGTAGCATCGCTTGTAATTAACTACAAACTCACTGGATCGAGTTGTCATGAACTGGAAATATGAAAAAGATAAATTTAATATCCCAAGTCGATGGCTAGCCTGGTCAGGAGTTTTGGCTTTAGCCGGTGCTGGCGGTTGGCTAACCTACTTCTTAGCTCTGAATCAACCTCCTGAACCAGTAGCAGTACGCTTGTTAACTGTGGAGCGAGGTAATGTTGAAACCACAATCAATGAGAGCGGTACTGTTGAGTTACGGGAACAGCGAATCTTGAAGTCCCCAAAACAGGGTGCAGTAGAACAAGTCATGGTAAAACCTGGTGAGAGAGTAAAACTTGGTCAAGTGCTGCTGACCCTGCGCTACCCTGAACGAAAAGTTGCTCTTACCAATCAGCAGTTACAAATTCAACAAGAGCAACTCAACCTAGCACGTAGTCGCGAGAAAATTATTGAAGCCCAAGAACGACTAACAGCCGAAGAAAAACAACTCCAGAGGCTTGCTCCCTTGGTGCGAGAGGGAGCTATTGCCCAAGAACAAGCCAAAACGCAGGAAGATACTGTACGCGTTGCTCGCGCTAGCCTGCGAGATAATCAAGCAGAGGCACGTACAACCGCCCTGAAAATTCAGACTTTGCAATTGGAGCGCCAACTTATTCAGCAGCAACTCCAGGATAATATTGTAACTGCACCATTGAATGGCGTAGTCTTGGGTGTGAATGTAGAAAACGGTGATGGGGTCGAGTTGCGTACCAATCTGCTCACTTTAGGCGATCCGAGAAAAGTCTTAGTGAAACTCCAGCTTTCTACCCTCAACGCTGCTCAAGTTCGCGTCAACCAACTGGCCCGCATTAATGCGATCGGGCCGAATGCAAAGAGATTTTCTGGACGCGTGCAAAGCTTGTATCCTCAAGCACTCAGTCCTGAAGCCCAAAAACAAGATGGTAGCAGTTCAAAACAATCAGAGCAACCAACAGTACCCGCAACCGTTGAGCTTGATAGCCCGACTCGCACACTGCTCCCTGGTAGCAGGGTAAATGTCGAGGTTGTGTTGCAGCAACGGCAGAACGTAGTAGTTTTGAAGACAGAGGCAATTGTGCGATCGCAGCCACGCCCCTTTGTATGGGTTCTGGATAGTCAAAATCAAGCCCAAAAACGCACCATTGATCTGGGATTGGAGGGGTTAATGAATGTAGAAGTAACCTCTGGTTTACATCCCGGCGAACAAGTTATACTGCCGCCCGTTGAGTCAGAACTCAAGCCAGGGCTGCCAGTTAAGGCAGGGGAGCAGGAGGCAGGGGAGCAGGAGGCAGGGGAGCAGGGGAGCAGGGGAGCAGGGGATAAGTTGCAGTAAGTTTTCCCCTCTGCCCTTCGGTCACTGAGCGTAGCCATTCGCCTGGTCACTGAGCGTAGTCGAAGTGCAGCGTCTCGTAGAGAAGTGCTGCCCCTCCGCCCCCTTGCCCCTCTGCCCCTCTGCTCCCCTGCCCCTCTGCCCCTCCGCTCCCCTGCCCCTCCGTCCAATCCCCAAGCTAGAGCAAAGCGACTATTATGGCTCTTTCAGCTTTTGACTTATTAAATATTACCTTTCATTCTTTAGGTAGAAACCCCTTGCGTTCTGCTCTGACTACTCTAGGGGTATTTATGGGTGTGGCTGCTGTCAGCGCTACACTTCAGGTTGGTAATATTAGCCGAGATGCGATCGCTCAACAATTAGCAAAACGAGGCGCACCTCAAGTTTCAGTTTATCCAAATTGGGATTCTGGTGGTCAAGCTACCCAACTCAAGTTGGAAGATATGGAATTCTTACGACAGCGAATGGTGGGCTTGCAAGCGATCAGTTCTTTTAATTGGGCTGGTTCTACACCAACTATATTTCGCGACAAGGAATTTACTCCAACCTTGTCACCTGTTTCCCAAGATTTTTTGTTGACTTCAGGGATATCCTTAGTATCTGGACGGTTTTTCACGTCTGAAGATTTTGCCAACTACCGCCCGGTAATCGTAATCGATCAATTGCTGGCAGAACAACTTTTTCAAAAGCAAGAACCTGTGGGGCAGCTGATTTATGCTGGGGACAGACCCTATATCGTCATCGGGGTGGTAGCAACTATTCTAAGTGAAAATGCACCTCCGGCGGGTCAACTGTATGTGCCAATGTCTATTTACAACGCTTCGACTGGTAGCCGCGATATTGGGAGCATCCAAATGCGCCCTTATGCACTTGCAGATATCGAAGAGTTAAGCCACCAAGCAGAGGAGTTATTGTTACAAAGATTTCCAGGTTACAAATTTAAATTTTGGAATAATGTATCAGATATTATACAGCAGCAGAAAACTCTAGAGATGGCTTCTCAAGGTCTAACAGCAGTAGGAGCGATCGCGCTGTTAGTTGGCGGTGTTGGAATTGCAAATATTATGATTGCCTCAGTAAATGAACGAACTGCTGAAATAGGTTTGAGACGGGCCATAGGTGCAACCCAACGCGAAATCATGCTGCAATTTATTCTAGAGGCGATGCTTTTAAGTCTAATAGGAGGAACAGCGGCTCTAGGAGTAGTGCATGGATTGACTGTTGTAATTACTGATACCTTTAGCTTGCCCTATAAGTTTGATAGCAGAATTGCAGTGCTGGCAGTGGGTTCAGCGCTACTGGTGGGGGTGGGAGCTAGTTTGCTTCCCGCCGTGCGGGCTAGCCAGATCGATCCAGTCAAAGCCTTGCGCTCATAAGTTTTTTTCTACATTTTGAGGCAGGAAGTACACGGGTAGGGGCACAACATGTTCATTAGTGTCAACTTAAGCCGAAAACTATATCGGACAAGCGTTTTGCAAATCCCTCACGCCCTCATCCCCTAACCTTTCAAGGGTAGGTATTTAACAAAGGTGTGTTTTAGGAAGTAAAATACTTATCTGACTGTGGTCAGCAAAAATATCTAAGGGTGCATTCGGGGGAATGCAAGTGAGAAAAAGTGAGGAATAAGGATGTTAGGATATCTTTCACTAGCTGCATCTGACTTATGAAATTAGTTTGCTCCCAAAGCGATCTCAGTACAAACCTCTCACTTGTTAGTCGTGCAGTACCTTCACGGCCAACTCATCCAGTACTTGCTAATGTGCTGTTACAAGCCGATGCTGAAACTAACCAAGTAAGCTTAACAGCTTTCGATCTTAGTTTGGGAATCCGTACCAGTTTTAACGCAGAGGTATGGCAAAGTGGTGCGATCGCACTTCCTGCTAAATTACTTGTAGACATCACCTCTCGTCTTCCAGAGGGCGAAATCACTTTAGACGATGAATCAGCCTTGACAGGTGCAACATCTGGTGGAGAAGGTTTAATTGTCACACTCACACCCAAGAGTGGACATTACCAAGTTCGAGCAATGGGGCCGGAAGAATTTCCCGAACTACCTATAATTGAAAATACAGAAGTAATCCATCTCACCACCACCGCATTAATTGAAGGATTACGCGGTTCATTGTTTGCTACGAGTGCTGATGAAACCAAGCAAGTACTCACTGGTGTGCATTTAACAGTTAAACAAGACACCCTAGAATTTGCAGCTACCGACGGACATCGCCTAGCAGTCGTAGAAACTAGCAACGAACGTCCTCTAGGCGGAACTACTCAACTAGAAGTGACAGTACCAGCGAGAGCGTTACGCGAACTCCAAAGAATGCTAGCTCATAGCGCCTCATCAGATGAACCTGTAGCTTTATATTTCGATCAAGGTCAAGTTGTGTTTGCATGGCAAAATCAACGCTTGACTAGTCGCACATTAGAAGGGCAATATCCTGCTTATCGACAATTAATCCCGCGCCAATTTGAGCGACAAGTGACAATTGAACGGCGACAATTTGTCAGCACTTTGGAACGGATTGCTGTGTTAGCCGATCAAAAAAATAATATTGTCAAGCTCAGTATTGATAGCGAAGCCCAAGAAATTACCTTGTCTTGTGAGGCTCAAGATGTGGGCAGTGGTAGAGAGTCGATGCCAGCACAAATTTCTGGTGAAAATATCGAGATTGCCTTTAACATTAAATATTTGATGGAAGGCTTAAAAGAGTTACCATCTTCCGAAATTCAAATGCATCTGAATCAAAGCCTAACTCCAGTAATTTTTACACCATTGGGTGGTTTGAAAATGACCTATTTAGCTATGCCTGTGCAACTGAGAAGTTAGTACTTGTGAGAGGTTAAAATTGACGTTTTTATAACTAGTCTCACTCAGTTGAAGATCGACACAACTTTTTGCTTCGGCATCTGCCTTATCTAATTCATCAATTTTTTTAGCTTGATCGTCAATTTTTTCAGAAAGTTGTTCAACTTTCTCTTTGAGAGTTACCTCAACAGAAGTAGGAGTCAATTTTGCGGATGAAATTCTTTCAACCACTTCTTTAAATTTTATATCTGAATTCACGATTAGCAATATCACAAGAATTCCCAAATCTACGGGCGTAAATCGTTTTTGTCCTACCTTTCCTAACGGAATACAGACTAAATATATTGAGATTAAAATTACAAGTATATGCTTTAATACAGCCGCTAGACTTATATTCTTTTCATTATCAGATATAGCTGCAAAAGAAGAATTGTTTAATTGCATAAGAAGAATGTTCCCGATCAATAATATTGTTTGATTTGCTTTGAGTAAGCTGTTTGCAAAATTACACATCTTAACTGTCTTTTCTAGTCAGATGCTTTTCATACCTAGAAGAGGCTATTTATAAAGTAAAAATAAAATTACTGTAGGGGAGCCAGTGCGTTGCGGAGTTTCCCAACGCTCGTTCGCTCTTAGCTTCTCCTTTTCTCCCAAAGGGAGAGGCTAGCGCCAAGGGAGATGACTAGCTCTAAGCAAAGCCATACCTAAAGCTTTACGCTGCACTATCTGTAGTACAACTGGCGTTGTGTTAGGCGCATATTTCAATATGATTTGTCACGAAAAATATGACACGATCGCTTAACATACCATTGATATAGCGGTGCATTAGCGCTCTTCTATGACTCTGGAGAATAACCCAAGCGATTAGAAATCGCGACTACACAAGTATAGTCCGCCCAGGCGGACTAACGCCAAAATAGGGTTTCAAATTTAATCTGACGAGAGTAATAAAAGAGCGTTAGGCTAAAGCTGTAACACATCCTACTTAATATTTACTTTATAAACGATCCCTAAGCATTAAGGACTCTTCAAAAATGAACTGTCCAACTGCTCTTTATTTGCTTCAAAAGAATAAAAGGTTTTTCCGGAAATGAGCGATATTTTCCAATGCACAGGCAATCAAATTTTTACCCAAATACGTCAGACTAAAAACTTGGCAGAGTCGGCACGGGCAGCCGCCGATTTTGTGCGAGAGAAAACATTGCATCAACTTGGTACTGCGATCGCCAATGCACTTAATTAAAATTAAACCTCAAGGAATTGACGATGGCTACACCGGCCGTTCGCGTAGGGTCTCATAGAAGCGGCATCGCAAAAATTTTCCGTCTACTGAAATGAAGTCGCAGCTAAAAAAAACGAAATCCGCGCAAGCGGACTTCAAGTCTAATATCTAATGACTAATACTTCTCTACGAGAGGCTGCACCAACGGCTTCTCTACGAGACGCTACGCGTTAGCGGAGCTTTCGCTTTAGGGATACACTCAGTACAAATGACCAATGACTAATGACGAATTTGTTTAATCGGAATTTCAATCCAAAATTCTGTACCTAACCCCGGCTGAGAATCACATTTCAACACGCCACCATGTTTATCTACAATAATCTGATAACTAATTGATAACCCCAAGCCAGTGCCTTTTCCCACTGGCTTAGTTGTGAAAAATGGATCGCAAATTCTTGCCTTCATAGCTTCGGGTATTCCTGGGCCATTGTCTGCAATGCGAATTACTACGCTCTTGATATTGCCTTCAAGTTCTCCAAGAGCAGTACGAATAGTAATTTGACTGCTATGAGATTTTGATTGAGATTGTGTGTAATCTTCTAAAGCATCGATCGCATTGCTTAAAACATTCATAAATACCTGATTTAGCGGCCCGGCATAGCACTCTACTAAAGGAAGGTTAGTATATTCTTTAACTAATTCAATCGCTGGACTTTCTGGTTTTGCTTTTAAGCGATGCTGCAAAATTAGCAAGGTGCTATCAATGCCCTCATGAATATCAACTGGTTTTTTTTCTGCTTCGTCAAGGCGAGAGAAATTCCGTAAACCTAAGACAATCTGCCGGATGCGATCGACCCCAATTTTCATGGAAGATAGAGTTTTGGGCAAATCCTCAATGATAAATTCTAAGTCGATATCGAGTGCGCGATCGCGAATTTCAGAGCTAGGGTTGGGGGTATTGTGTAAATAAAGTTCTAGGATACTGAGTAAATCTTGGGTGTAATCGTTGACATGATTGATATTGCCATAAATGAAGTTCACGGGGTTATTAATTTCGTGAGCCACACCAGCTACCAATTGACCTAATGAAGACATTTTCTCGGTTTGGATCAGTTGGGTTTGAGTTTGCTGTAAATCATGCAAAGCTTGAGCTAGCTTTTGCGTCTGCTCTTTGGTTTGATTATGTAATTGTGCTTGTTGGAGTGCAACCCCAAGTTGATTGGCAATTTGAGTAATAAATTTAATTTCCGAAGCTTCCCAATGGCGCGGTGCAGAATTCTGGTAAGCTGCTAACAAGCCCCATAGCTGTTGCCCGATAAATATAGGTGCGATCGCATAAGCTCTTGCTTGAATTTGCTCTAAAACTGCAACGTGACATTGAGAGTGGCCAGCTGCATAGATATCATCGACTGCAAAGGTTTCGTTGTGACGATATCGCCCACCTTGGGTTTCCTGTAAATAGCTATCTTGCCAAGCTGTCTTAGTATCAGAACTTACTAGCTTTAACCAATTATCACCCACAAACTCGGCAATATATTCACCACTCCAATCAGCCTGGAAGCGGTAGACTGCAACTCGATCTGCTTGTAGTGATTTACAGATTTCTTGGGTGGTTGTTTGAAAAATCGCATCTAAGTCTAAAGATTCTCTAACTTTCGCTACAACTTCAAACAATACCCGTTGTTGTTCTGCTGCTTGTTGCAAATCTAATGTCTGTTGTTGTGTCTGAGAGAGTAAATCAGCTTGCTGGAGTGCTACACCCATTTGGGCGGCAATCTGACTGAGAAAGTTAACTTCTGAAGTTTTCCATTGCCGGGGGCCAGTGTGTTGATAAGTTGCCAACAAACCCCAAAGTTTTTGCCCAACAAAAATCGGCGCAAGCACAAAAGCGTGAATTTGAAACTGCTCTAGATTGTCGACATGACACTGAGTAAACCCCATCTTGTAGATGTCATCGACTGCAAATGTTTCATTGTGGCGGTAACGTCCTCCTTCTGTGTCTTGTAAGTAGGTGTCATTCCAAATTGTATTAATACCTAATTCGGACTCATTCGACCAGTATGGACTAGCAGCCTCGAAATCCCCGACAAATTCACCACCCCAACTAGAATCGAAACGATAAACAGAAACGCGATCGGCTTTGACTAATTGACAAACTTCTTTAGTTGTGGTTTGAAAAATCGTATTTGTGTCCAAAGATTCTCTAATCTCGGCAATAACTTTAAACACAGCTTGTTCTTGTTCAGCTGTGCGTTGTAACTCAACGGTGCGTCTTCTAACTTGTTTTTCTAAATTTTCATTGAAGACTTGGACTTGTTGGTGTAGTTCATACTGCTGAACTGCGGAAGCAAAGTGTTTACTGAGGTTTCTAGCCAGTTCAATCTCTTCAATTGTCCATTGTTGAGCTTGTGCTGTTTTAGATTCGCGCCAAACCTCAAATGATCGTCGCGGGTAGAGTTGTCTTCGATCGCTGTCATGCTGCCCCGCCCATAAAGTTTCTATGTCTACTTCATTGCGGAAAATACTTAAGTAGCCCAACAACTGCTGACGATACTGGAGTGGGATCATCAATATGCTGCGAATTTTAGTTGGTTGAAAAGCAACTTGCAAACTTCGCAAGCCAGGAGTGTTATATATATCTGAAATCGCCCAAACGTCGTAGTTAGTAAATTTGTAGTGTTCCTGCCAGATACTATATTGCTCGATCAGTGGATATATAGTTTGTTCTGGCATTACAGGTTGCTCTCCACAGATATAAAGCTTGATACAAGTATTTCCTGGTATTAAGCATTCTGTTAAGCTGGTGACGTTGCCATTGTGGAAATCAAAAGCTTCATTTCTAATGCACAGCCTGCCACCAACACCATTAAAGGCAGCAACAGCCGCTTCTAGGGCTGGCTGTAAGACAATCGTCGGCAGTGAATGTAGGAGGGTAGCAATGCGGTTAACGATCGCTTCTCGTTCGGCTGTTTTGCGAACTTGAGTGTGAAGGGTACTTTGAGCGATCGCCATTGACAGCTGCTCGACTACCATTTGTATTGCTTCTAGCTCATATTCTGAAATTGAACGCGCTTGGGAATTATGAGAAACCAGCAGTCCCCAAAGTTGATCTTGATAGAGAATAGGCGCTACTACAGAGGATTTTACGCCCATTGCCGTCAAATATTCAATATGGCAGGGGTCTACAGGGCGGTAATGGATCTCTTCTGAGATATCTCCATTATCCAAGTCATGCAGGTGAATTTGACTAATCTCTTTAGTCTCGACGTTCACAACAGAACGCACCCGTGATTTGATAAATAGTTCGCGGGCATAGGATGGGATGTCATCGTCGGGAAAATTTAACCCCAGTAGCGAGGGCAAACAATTTTTATTAATCGATTCAGCAATCACTTGACCACTACCATCAGGATGAAATTTGTAAATCATCACTCGATCGGTTTTTAATAGCGATCGCACTTCTGCCGTTGTTACTGTGATAATTTCTTCTAACTCTAAGCTTCGTCGGATACGGTTTGTAATGCGGCGTAGTAAACTTTCTTCATCGCGACATAAGGGCAAATCTTGTTCGGGATTGGAGGTCATTGTTATAGCAAAATAAATTAATAATTTGAAAACTGGCATAATTAAATCTAAAGACATTGTGAAATTTATTTAATCATTTTGTCTTCAGTAAAACTACGGTCAAATCATTAATAAAAATATTTTTTTAGCTTTTATTAAAATTCACTAAAAAATCATAAAAACAGACGCTAAAAAGATTGCGTCTGTACTAGCTACAAGAGAAAATTCTTGCTTTTTAGTTTTAACTTTTTGTTGACAGAGTAACGTTCAACAAAATTAAACTTTTGTGTTGTCAGCAAAGCGGATTTTTAGATAGTCGTTTTCCATCTTTGCTCCGCCTGGTTGTAGTGCTGCCAAGGCTTGTGGTAAAACTAAGTTACGACGATGGTTGCCAATAGTGATGTTTAATTCGTCTCCAGTTTTACTGAGTTGAACTTGGTCTTTAGGTATACCAGGTAGGTAAAGTTCTAAGCTGTATTGATTTTCCTCTTGCACTACTCTAAGAGTTGTTTCTTTGTAATAAACCTGGGTTGGATCTTCATCTTTATAAAGAGTTTCTTTCAGGCGTTCTAATGAAGCCAATCCACACATTTCCTCAGAAAATAGGGGAACTTCTTTCACTGGCAGAGGGTGAAAATCATCATGAATTTCTCGGCGATATTGCTCCTGACTTTCTTTCCAACGTTGAAAAAATGGGTCTTGGACTTCGCGGGGAATAATCCGATTAGCCACGACTAAATCTGTTGCAACATTATACAAACTCAGATAAGCATGGGCACGGAGAGACTCTTTAATCACCATTTTTTCGGGATTTGTTACTAGACGCACTGAGGTTTGAGTATTATCTGTTAATACTTTTTCCAGAGCTTCAATTTGTTCGTAAAACTCAAAAGGTGCATCCATTACTTCTTTATCAGGTAGCGAAAAACCAGCAATTGGTCTAAACAAAGGTTCAACCAGAGGTCGAAGTGCCACCGAGATATTTTGAAATGGTTTGTAAAAACGGCGCATATACCAGCCACCGACTTCAGGTAAACTCAGCAAACGCAGTGCTGTGCCGGTGGGCGCTGAGTCGATAATTAAGACATCAAACTCACCTTCATCGTAATGGCGTTTCATCCTTACCAAGCCAAAAATCTCATCCATCCCTGGTAAAATTGCCAATTCCTCCGCCTGTATGCCATCTAAACCCCTTGCCTGTAAAACTTGGGTAATATAACGTTTCACAGCACCCCAGTTTCCCTCCAGTTCTTGCAACGCATCTAGTTCAGCACCCCAGAGATTTGGACGAATTTTTTGGGGTGCGTGTCCCAATTCCATATCAAAACTGTCTGCGAGGGAGTGGGCGGGATCTGTACTTAAAACCAACGTCTGATAGCCTAGTTCTGCGCAACGGAGTCCAGTTGCAGCAGCGACAGAAGTTTTACCCACGCCGCCTTTACCAGTCATTAAAATTACACGCATAGATGCTTTTATCCTGCCTGAGAATTTTTTACATTTATTTACATTATCGACTGTTTAAGGAAAATAAATGTTGTTTCAACACGTCTAGGCATTATTATGAGTATTTACCCTAACTCATCCGTTGGGTTTTGCTGCAATAACTGGTCAAGCTTAGTTTCCAGGGCTGAGAGTTTTTTAAGAATTGTGGGGCGATCGCCATCAATAGAAATTAGTAAATTGGTTATTCTCTCTTGTATATTCGTTAATTGTGCGACTGCATTCTGAATTTGGAGCATTCCTTCTCGGAGTTCTTGGCGTTCCTGACGTGCTTCCGCCATTTCATCTAACATAGCTTGGACTGTTTTAGCATTACTCTCAATTAGATGTTTGAGTTCTTTATCAGTCATTGCGATCGCGCTTTGAAGTTGAGTTTATTATTAACTCTAAAGTATTGGGGGATTTTGTTTCAATCCTTCGTAGGGCAGCACATCTGTGCTACCGGGTACTATGGTTTAATTATCTAAAAATTGCGATCGGGGCTGTTTACTAGCTCAACAAGCATCTTAGCTTTGCACAAATTCAACAGCTTTTCCTGTTCAAATCTATCGGGGTAACTAATTTTCTTATCTTCGAGCCTTAGCCGAATCAGTAGACTTCTTGCAAAAGTCCGGGAAAAGGGGAAGGTGGGGCCCCCTCTGGGGATAAGGGGCGGGGGAAAAGGGTAAAAAAACTCAAAATCCTTTCCCTTTACCCTTTACCCTTTACCCTTTACCCTAAGAGTGCAAAAATATATTTTTGCAAGAGGTCTAGTGCTATTTGCTCATCTGTAGGTGAACTCATCTCGTCTATGGCTGCGCCAATATACTGAAAAGTCGTGAAAGTGGGAGCCTTTAACCATCTTCCCTCTGGGAGTATCTCGTTTTGGCACGCCCTGCGCAAAGGCGCACGCTACGCGAACAGACTACAAGTCTGGGGTTATACAAATTCAGTTAAGAGAAGTTTTAGGTTGGGTAAAATTTGCAATCTCTTGGGAAAAAATTTCATCCACTCATCAATAGTCAGAACTATTTCCAAAAAATCCTGTCCAAGAATTAAGTTATACTGCAAAGATTTCAGGGAAGATGAGCAATACCAAGATAGTATATGTATGTTTATTCCTCTTTCTAATAATTGTCTTGCTTAATATGCTAGCAAGGCAGTTTCAGAGAAATTCTTTCCCCGTAGCTGAACAACAGGCAATCAAAGTTTTATTTATTGGCAATAGTTATACATATTTCAACGATCTTCCTTGGTTGACACAACAGTTAGCTGCTTCAGCAAAAGAACCTAAAAAGTTAGAAACTGAAATGGTTGTGATTGGTGGAGCTACACTTCAAAACCACTGGAAACGTGGTCAAGCACTCAGACTTTTGAAAGCAAAACGCTGGGATTATGTAGTACTGCAAGAGCAAAGTACTTTACCAATTACCAATCCCCAGGAAATGTATAAGTATGCTAGTCTGTTTGATGCTGAGATTAAGCGAGTGAATTCACAAACAGTGTTTTACTTAACTTGGGCAAAGCAAAATCAACCAGAAACGCAACAGATATTGACTGATGCTTACATGAACATTGCTCAAGAACTGAAAGCTAAAGTTGCACCGGTGGGAATAGCTTGGCAAAAAATTCAGGAAGCGAATCTAAAATTAAACCTTTACAATTCCGATCGAAGCCACCCTAGTCCGATTGGCTCGTATGTAGCAGCGTGTGTATTTTATACAACACTTTATGGGAATAGTCCTGTAGGCTTGAGTCGTCGTATATATAGTAGCGATTTTAGTACCCCACAACAAAGCAATAGAATTGAGTTGGAAAGTTTAAGTGAAACAGATGCCCAAATGATTCAACAATTAGTTGAGTATATCGTCAAAAATAATTCAGAAGTCAGTATTCGAGAGTCATAATCAATTAACGAAAATTAAAAAGTAAAAACAGTGCTACACATAAATAAATTTAGAATCGTAGCTTGGTTTAAGCGACAGAAACACTCAAAAAAGCCTTGATAAGGTTGGGTTATGGCAAACTTGATGCTATGTTTTCTTAAGACTCTCTAAGTTACGTTGCGTTTGGACATAATTGCACTTTGCTGAAAGAGGGCAATCATTACAAAGAGGATTTTTTGCTCTACAAACCATCGCTCCAAAGTCTAGCAAGGTTAGATTCCACTTGCCAACTTCTTTATTGGGAGCAATTATTTCTGCCGCACCCCAAAGAATCTTACAGCGCGATTTCACTCTTTCCCCTTGCAAGCCAAAGAAGCGTTCGAGGATGCGAGCTACGTTAGTATCGAGTACGGCTAGCGGTTGACTGAAGGCTTGAGAACAAATAGCACGAACTGTATATTTACCAATTCCAGGTAATTCAAGCAACTGCTTTTCTGAATCGGGGATTTTTCCTCCATACTGCTCTAAGATGATGCGAGCGCACTTTTGTAATCTTTCAGCGCGGAAGAAAAGACCCAAAGGCTCAAGCAATTCCCTCAATTCATCAATGCTTGCCTTGGCTAAGTTTTCGAGGGTAGGATACCTCAAGAGAAATGTTTTGTAAATAGGAACAACCATAACTGCGTCTGTTTTTTGCAGCAGATTTTCTGCAACGAGAATTGCGTAAGAATCGCAAGTCTGCCGCCAAGGAAAATCGCGTAAGTTTTGCGTTCCCCATATAGAGAGATGGTGGCGAAACCATTTAATTTTTACAGCATCCAAATTTGACGCTGCGTTTTCTTGAGGTTCTTTAGTCACACCCTTCACTATTGTTTTCTCAACTTAAATCTAGCAGACTTTTACCACCATTTTCAGAAGAAGTACGCAGCCACTGTAAAAACTCAGGAGTTAAAGTGGGAGTTTCTCGCAAGCGCCGCAAGTCTTCGCTTTGTTTTGCCATTTCTCGTACTGTAAACGGATGGTTGGCAACTATTTCTAATAGTTCTTTGTGAGAAATGTCTGCCGAATATTCGTCTTCAGACTGGTATAAATAATCTATATACATGAAAAGAGTTTCGTCTATTTCTTTTGCTACTGAAATAGTGTGTTGTACGCTTGGATCTAAACAAAGTTCTAAAGTATTGAGAATTGCACCTGCGGCTGTCTGTGCTTCTGGAGTGTCTACGTTTTCATAGTCGGGGTAGCTTTCGTCGCAATCAGAATACAGTTTACGAAATCTAGACGCATCAATCTTTTTTCCTGCCAAAAATTCCCAGATTTCATCGAGTGCTACTCTAAATAAATCTTCTCCATCCCAATCATCTTCTCTAGCTGCTCGCAAGTAAATATCATAGTGTGGATATAATCTCTCGCAACAAGCTGCCGCAAACGCCACTCTATGAATCGGTGGAAGAGCTTCTAGTTCTCGCTCTAATATATCGAATTCACCGTACTTTAGATTCATTTTTATAGTTTAGTTGTGTTGTCATTTGAAACGATCGCTAATCAACGATCGCATCTTAAATTCAAATTGCTAGTGATTATTAATACAGTTGACGATCGGGGCTGTTCCTATAACTGCGGCTTTACATAACTGTTAGTTTTTTTTGAAAGCTGGGTAGTATAAATTACCGAAAAAACTAATTTGGCATATAGTGATGTTCAAAACTAAATTATCGCAATTCCGTGCTTCACCAGAATTTTATACCTCAAAGTTAATGCCTCGCCATGTTGGGGCGATCGCAGCTTTAATTTTAATTAGCTTACTGAGTTCATTGAGTGGAACACCAGTTGACCATAACATCTCTAACGCCTGGGAAGCCTTTGTTTGGGGATTGGCAGATCCAGTAGTTAGTTTAAATTGCTTAGTTGGTATTGTTGCTATTGGCTTACTCTCATCTGTGTTTGTTCGTGGCGCTGCGATCGCTGGATGTTTTGTCTTGGCAACAGTTTTGGGCATTGTAATTCATATATTCCAGCTAAATTTACCAGGCACAGAAATAGCGATCGCCATTTCTACCATCGTTTTTGGTACTATGCTGATGATGCCAAATCAACTAAACTTTCTGGTGCTTGCTCTAGTGGGCATCAGTGCTGGTTTATTTCAGGGTTACGCTAATGCTGAATCTATTGTTAGTGCAGGAACAATATCAGTAGTTGCCTATATACTAGGTATTGCCTTAACCCTGTTTGCCGTTGCCATGAGTGCTAGAGAAATTGGTGTTGGGGTGGGTATGGGCGAAATAAACCGAATTTTACCCTGGAAAATCAGCCTTGCTGGTTTCGCTTTGTGTGCGATCGGTATCGTATTTTTGAGCAATTCGCTTATTTAAATCAGATATTTCAATTCAGTGGAATACATTCATTTGTGGGGGCGTACACCTAGCTGTGCGCCCCCACTGTGTTTTCAGACTGGACAAGCAAGCATTCTAGTGAATAGACTTCTTGCAAAAGTCGGGGGAAAGGGTAAGGGGGAAAGGGTAAAGAAACTCAAAATCCTTTCCCTTTAACCTTTACCCTTTTCCCTAAGAGTGCAAAAACATATTTTTGCAAGAGGTCTAATAAGTTGATGCACCTCTGCGCTAATCTAGAGGCTACATATAAATATAAGGTTATGACACCTGAAGAAATTGCGGGTACGCTAACAGAACTATTTGACACATCGGCTGTTGTTGCGATCGCCCCTGGATCGTGGCAAGTAGACACTCCTAATTTTCGGCTGTTGGTGCTGCTTTCCGAAGATAATACTTGGCTGCGAGTTTTACTGCCTATTCTGCCCATCCAAGAAGCCCAACCATTTTTAGAACAGTTCTTAGAAGCCAACTTCGATGACACTCAAGAAGTACGTTACGCTTTATATGAAAGAGTAATTTGGGGGGTATTTCAACATCACAGTGGAACTTTAGTAAGTGCAGATTTATCCAATGCAATCAACCGACTTTTATCTCTCCATCAGGCTAGATTAGATAATGTCTTTAATCAACTAGTTGAAAGCCGCATCCGGCAAATTATTCAGGCAGCAAAACAGCAAGGACAATCTCTGCAAGCTACCATGCAAAGCTTAGAACGCTTTTACGCCGAAGGAATGATGGGCGAAATAAATCAAACTTCACAAGGGCGAGAAGAAGTCCTAACTGCTTGGCGGCGTCAATTAGAACGTTTATGGAATGAGGGTTAATTTACATTTTTAAGTTTTCATATTAAACCAATTTACAGATATATTTATCTATCATGAATATCATTGAAATCCTCAAAGAAGACTATCAAAGATTCCCAGCCAATCAAACTTACAGCATTTATGCCCCAGAGGTTTATTTTAAAGACCCGCTGAATAAGTTTCGTGGTGTTAAACGTTACAAATTAATGATTAATTTTATCCAAACTTGGTTTTTAAATCCCAAGATGGACTTACATAATATTCAACGTTTAGGAGACACAATAAAAACTGAGTGGACACTCAGTTGGAATACTCCTCTACCCTGGAAGCCACGGATCTCTATTCCTGGTTGGAGTGAATTAGGTCTGAACTCTGATGGTTTGATTATTTCCCATATTGATTATTGGAACTGTTCACGCTTAGATGTGGTGAAGCAGCATTTTTCCTCTTGAAAAAGTGGATGATTCAAATAATATAATTACCGTCAAAATCTTCATAGTTTGTAGTGAGGACTTTAGTCCTCTCTGAAGAGATGCTACGCAAACAAAATTAGGACTGAAGTCTTGTTATTACACTAGATGTAACAACGAAAGCCACGAATTACTATGATGGTTGCCAAAAATCCTGAAATATCTGCTGAATTAACTATACATACTAAAGCAGAAGAATTTGGTGTGTAAACATAATTTGTATAAGATACTTTCCCTATTTAGAAGGGGTTAATCACTACCCAATTTCTTGATAAAATCCCCATGTTCAGCAGACTGCAAACCAGTTTGTAAAATCTTCAACACACCCTGCATATTACCTGCTAATAACTCCGTCGCCGCTAACCACAACCCTGGAAATACCCGACTTCGTAAAATGCCTTCATTGTCAGCTACTAATTCCAAATATTCACCCTGTTCTAGAGAAAACCAAGTCAATTTTTGGTCTAAAACTTGCCAAACAATATATTCTTTAACACCGTTGCGACGATAAGCCTGTTTTTTGCCATGAAGATCGATAGCCGCACTACTAGCAGCAATTTCCACAACTAACTCTGGCGCACCTTCAATATAATCATCCTCACTCAGCCGCGTTTGACCACCTGCTTCCGGTACAATTAACAGAACAGCATCGGGTTGAGGTTCGTTATCTAAGTCTAAGCGGACGGTAGGTTCAACTCCCAAGGCTACACCAGAAGTCGCAGCTTCGTAAGTACCAAGCCATGTCAAAATCCAACCATGCGGTTGACCGTGACTTCGGAAACGCAGAGCAGCAGGCATAATATAGACAATCCCTTCGGTTAATTCAGCTTTTTTTAGGTTAGGGGTGGCATTATAGCGACGCTCAAATTCGTAGCGGGTGAGTTTGTCGCCATTTTCCAAAGGAGGAATTGTCCAAAGCTGGGAGGGTGTTTTCACCATAATTGTTGTGAAAATGAGCTTGTGTACATCTTAGCGAATTAGGTAAAAACGCAACTGACTAGGGAATGAGAGATTCTTGAAGAAGAATTCAGAATTCAGGAATCAGAATCACTCTTTGTGGGGATTCAGACTCGCCACTGATAGCGGGGAGAGTACAGGATTCATTCTGAATTCTGACTCCTGACTCCTGAATTCTGTTTGAACATTAAGATTTTTTTACAAAATCACCAGCAATGTTGTTGAGATGATAGCTGTATCCCAAGCAGCAAATAGGTTTCAGCTATATAGCCTCCCCTAAAACCCGCAACAAACCTTATTTTTTTTCAGCCAGCAGGTTTGAGAAAATCAGAAACGACTTAATAATCAAGCACTTATAAGTAAATGGGCTGAATTAAAGATAATACCTCTCTCCAAACCTCTCCCCTTCTCTACCAAGGACACGCTGGGCGATGCCTACGGCAGTAAACTACGCACCGAAGGGGTTGCTGGTAAGCTCTATCTTATATTTTTTACGCCCACTTACTTAGTTATTTCTGTTTAAAAGGGAGACACAAACATGAAATTGGCTTACTGGATGTATGCTGGCCCAGCCCACATCGGCACTCTGCGAATCGCTAGTTCTTTTAAAAATGTTCATGCGATTATGCACGCCCCTATAGGCGATGACTACTTTAACGTCATGCGCTCCATGCTATCCCGGGAGAGGGATTTTACTCCGGTGACAACCAGTGTCGTCGATCGCAACGTTTTGGCACGCGGCTCCCAAGAGAAGGTGGTAGATAACATCGTCCGCAAGGATGCCGAGGAACACCCAGATTTGATTGTGTTAACTCCCACCTGCACCTCCAGCATTTTGCAAGAGGATTTGCACAACTTTGTCGAACGGGCGCAGTTGGAAGCGAAAGGAGACGTAATGCTAGCGGATGTGAACCACTACCGCTACAACGAATTGCAAGCCGCCGATCGCACTTTGGATCAAATCGTTCAATACTACATTGAAAAAGCCCGGAAGCGCGGCGAATTGGCACAGGGCAAAACTGCGAAACCCTCGGTTAACATTATCGGTACTACCACCCTTGGTTTCCACAACAATCACGACTGCACCGAACTCAAACGGTTGATGGCTGACTTAGGGATTGAGGTAAATACCTTAATTCCTGAAGGTGCTTCGGTGAATGACTTGAAAAAGATGTCCCAAGCCTGGTTTAACTTAGTACCTTACCGTGAACTAGGTTTGACCACAGCCCGTTACCTGGAAGAACAATTTGGCACACCTTATATAGACATTACTCCAATGGGTGTAGTGGAAACTGCCCGTTGTATTCGCAAGATTCAGCAGGTAATTAACGCTCAAGGTGCAGAAGTTGACTATGAAAACTTCATCAATGAGCAAACCTTGCATGTATCTCAGGCTGCTTGGTTCTCCCGTTCGATTGACTGTCAAAACTTGACTGGCAAAAAAGCTGTGGTTTTTGGTGACAACACCCACGCCGCCGCCATTACCAAGATTCTGGCGCGAGAAATGGGGATTCATGTTGTTTGGGCTGGAACCTACTGTAAATATGATGCAGATTGGTTCCGCGAGCAGGTTAGCGAATATTGCGATGAAGTGCTAATTTCCGAAGATCATGGTGCAATTGGAGATGCGATCGCTCGTGTTGAACCCTCTGCCATTTTCGGCACGCAAATGGAACGCCATGTTGGTAAGCGCTTAGATATCCCCTGCGGCGTAATTGCTGCACCAATCCACGTCCAAAACTTCCCGATTGGTTACAAACCATTTATGGGTTACGAAGGTACGAATCAGATTACAGATTTGATCTACAATTCCTTCACTTTGGGAATGGAAGATCACCTGTTAGAAATCTTTGGCGGTCATGATACCAAAGAAGTTATTACTAGGGGAATTTCTGCTGATTCTGATTTGAATTGGACAAAAGATGGTCAAGCAGAATTGAATAAGATTCCGGGATTTGTTCGCGGCAAAGTGAAGCGTAATACTGAAAAATTTGCGCGCGATCGCGGTTTCAAAGAAATCAACGCTGAGGTATTATACGCCGCGAAAGAAGCTGTCGGGGCATAGGTTAACGGGTTAGGGATTTTTAATAATAAAGGGCATATCTTAATGAATGCCTTTTATTATTACTTATTCTGACTTCAGCAGACGAATAAAGCCAGCTTGTTCAAAGTGGTGATCTGTGGTTAATGCCTCTTTAATACCAAGCTTTTGCATGACTATAAAAGAAGTGCTATCTACCAAAGACCAAGCTTTATCTTCTCTAGTTTTGAGTAGCTCCCAAGCTGCTGAATCTATTGTTGGTTCAATATAAGTCAAGTTGATATAAGGAGCAGTTCTGACAGCTTCTACGTATTTAAATAACTGCGGACGAGGTACGCGTAAAGGGCTATTCAGCAAAGCCACCAGTTCAAGAACAACATAATTAGTTGTTACCATTGCTTGATTTTGCTGACGTTTATGTTGAAACCACTGCTTTGCTTGTTCATGGTAGGACTCAGTTGCAATAAATAAATTAGCCCACCCCGATGTATCGATAAAGACTTTATTCGTCAATTTTTAGCTCCTGCTGCAAAGTTTGCTGGAGATATTGATCGTGGTTTTCTCCTACATCAGAAGTATCAAATTTCAATGTACCTAATAAAGGTAAAATTGGATCGAATTCGGAGATATTTTCCTGTTTAGCTGATTGAGATAATGATTGCAAAATTAAATCTTCTAAAGATAAATTCAGTTTTTGCGCCTGAGCAGTTAATTTACTTTCTAAGTCATCTGATAACTGTATTGTTAATGTTTTAGCCATTTTATTCACCAGTTATGGATGTTCAATAATCCCATTATATGCAGGTATAGCAAGTAGAAGAAAGTCTTTGTCTAGCTTGGAAATAATCGTAACTATCTGTAAAATGTGAATTATAAGTTTTACGTCCTATTCACTAATAACTTCAGTTAACAGAATATAAAACTATTACAGCACCAAGAAACTTGTCTGCGATCGCGGTTTCAAAGAAATCAACGCTGAGGTATTGTACGCCGCGAAGAAGCTGTCGTGGTTTAGTTTAGAGGGTTAGCTATTTCTAATTTTGAGATTAACTTCAATCGTTTCGCTGAAACATCAGCGAAACGATTTTTTAGTAGCATTACTCAGGACAACTTTAGTCAGATCAGTATAGTTTTTAATAAACCACCCATATAAGCCAATGAATCAAGTTATCAATTTCTACGCAACAGTAGTCAACTGTAAAAACTCAGAAAGAGAGTGTCCAAATACTCTTAACATGAATCGACTCAATAATGAACTAAATAATCCTGCGTTAGACTCTCCACCAAGAGGATTTTACACAGAAGGAAATCCCGAAAATATCCAAGTGATGCTTATTGCCAAAAATCCCGGACATATTATTAACGCTGAAATTGGCTACTATAGAGGTTCACCTAAAGACATTGCTCAAAAACATATAGATTGGAATCGGGGGTTATTTACTGGTAATGCCACAACAAAGCCAGGAGAAAAGGGTAATCTAGTTTTCCACAAAAATATATTGAACTATATGTCAACTATACTGGATGTTGATCAAGGTGAAGTTTTTAAGTATTGTGTCCTGACTAACCTTGTCAAATGTTCAACAATTGGAGAACAAGATAAACTAAAAAAGAATACTATCAAAAACTGTTTTCAATGCCACTTGATGCGTGAAATGACTTTTTTTAATCCAAAGGTAATCATTGCTTTTGGAAGAGAAGTTGAAAAATTTCTTCATAGTTATAAAAGTTTACATGGGAAGCCAGTAATTTATGTGAAGCATCCAAGCTACCACTATAAAAAAGATGAGAAAGATTCTAAAATCGTAATAATTAAGTCAGAAATAAGAAAATATTTAAATCTACAAATAACTGAAATTATAACTTAATAGGCAAACCCTTATCTAATTCGTTGTCTTGCCAATCATAAGGTTCATAGCTACCCATATTTGATATCTATTGTAAAAACTTAGTGAGATCGCCTGTATTTTTCTAGCAATTATAGCGAGTAATCATAACCGTCCACACCAATAAATTTAATAATGTTAGTTCGGTTTTGTAACAAGACTGAAAAGCTTCTTGCTTTTCAGTCCGTGAGAATTTGTTGCACAGTTGGGTTAACTAAAGCTTAATTTAGTTTTTGTTTTTGGACTCGTTCCCATTCCTCTTGAATACTTTGTAATGCCTTCAAGGTACGATTTAGACGAGATTTCTTTAACTCAGGAGTCTCTTTTTGGAATAAACTCGGAGAATTTATTACTTTATGTAGTTCAGATTGGGTAGAATGCAAGCGATCGCTCAAACAGCGTTCAAAGATTTCATCATTACCACTGTTCACATTTTCTACTAATTGGCGATATATATACTCTTTAGAACTGATTTTATCGTTGAGAGATGTATTAACAATTTCCTCAATTAACTTGTGGTAGGAGTCAGATAAGAAATTAGATGCTGTCGCTGGCGTAGGTTCTACTTCTAGATTATTTGTTTCAGAAGTAGAGGGATCGGATATTTCTTCTTTAGTTGGCGTTACGAAAGTTTCCTCAGAAGTAGGGGATTCTTCTTTAGTGGGTGTTGGTAAAGTTTTCCGAGAATTTGTAGGTGAAGAATTTGCTTTAGAATTAGATAAATAATAATCTGCTAAAGAACCACAGAGAAACTCTTCACGAAAGCGGTTTATTTTAGCACGTGACTGGATTTTTTGGTAACAACGTTTCTGATACCATAAACCAGAAATGAGTAAGCCTACAATGGCTCCTATACCAACTCCTGCCATAGCAACCTTGCCATCTTCTAAAGCTTGGTTTTGTTGCTCAGATTCAACAGTCGGATTGGAAGATTCACTTTGAGCAATAGCATAGTCACTTGCTGAATTTAGCTGCACGCTAGTAGCGATCGCCGCAGCCGACAGTACTAATCTAAATATTAACTTTGATTTCCACATAATTTTACAGGTTAAAAATATGTTGTCTATTTTGGGAGACTAATCGCCTCTCCAAGGAGTGAATAGTTAAGAATCAAACTAACTAGATATCTCTTTTACCAAGGAAGTTCCACTCCACTCATATAAAAAATAAACTTTCTCAACAGTACTTTCCAGAATATGTTCTTATTTTTTAACATTATTTGTTCGTCTAGAAATCTTGACAAAGCCATATATTAATACCATTTCTCAAAGTATATGTATGAGGTATTTCTTAAAATGGTTATGATTTATAGCGATCGCATAATCAAGCAGCATTGAGTTCGGTAGGTAATAGTCGAGGATGTGCGATCGCTGGCTCTCCCTTGATATCGCATTATTGCTGGGCATAAAGTCTATAATGACATTAAATTGCAGGTGCTACAGCAGAATTTACCATAAATAGCACCAGTACCTCATAAGTAGTGTAGTGTTAGCGATCGTCATAGCCCATTGTAGACATCGCCTCTGGGATTTGGAAGGTATGAGCCAATAAAATGTAAACTTTCAAAGACTTGCACCAAGTTTCTAACTACCTTGCTCTTTAATATCTCTGTGTGTAGTTCTATTTATAGAATAGGTGCTTCCCCGAAAGCTCAACTTATGAGTTGCTTGTGGTGTAATGATTCCAGTCGATTGGGTATTAGGATCGGCGCCAACAACATAAGTACATCCCCGAAAGCTCAACTTATGGGTTACTGATGCTGTGGTTTCCCCATCTAATTTGGGGTTGAGGTCATGACGATAGGAAGCTCCACGGTAGATTAAGTGATAGTCTGGTTCCGATTTGGGAACTGGCTGTTGTGTATATTGTGTTTCCCTGCTGACTACTTTGCTTGTATAATACTCGTAGCTTGTACTGATAAGAATAAGAATTAATAGTAGAACTAAAATCTGCCAAGGAGCTAACATTAAACCCAAAATCAGGCTGATAGCTGCAAATACAGTCACTAAATGTGAGATTTCATTATTTCTATTTTTGAATAAAAAATAGCCAGTGATGAAACAAACACACGGAAAAATGAAAAAATACAAAGCCATATTTCCTACATTCGTAACTAAAAGCAAAGGGTTTATAAAGCAGATTGAACTTATTTTAAAAGTTGTTGTTTATTTTACCTCCAATCAGCTTGAGAAGTTACCGTGCTACTGGGGTAAAAGTTTTACGTCAAGTTATCTGTATTAACTGCGATCGCAAAGAAAAATTAATACTCAAGGCTATCTCAAACCTTTGGAGCGAGGTTCAAGGGTTCTGTAGAGTCAGCGTTTTTGGCTTTATTCATCCAGAGAGGTTACAGGCGTCCTACAGAGTGGATGCTCAGTGTCAAGCCTTTACTGAAGTATATGAAGATATTACCTCAATAACGATGTCATGTAGCGATCGCATTCCTTAACGCAGAAATTTACTGATAAATAAAAATAAAAAGCGAACAAATATCACAATACAAAATTATTACTTCGGGGATCTAATAGGCAGAATAACCCACTACAGCTTTAACCGATGTGTCTCCGGCAACGAAGTAAAAAAAGCATCATATAAGCTTCGCAATATCGCGTATTAAAAAAAAGCAGATGCATGTTACTGTTTTAATCTCATTGTCTTCCCTTCCGCCTTTCCCTATGCATCTGCACTATTTACACCCCCAACACCTTGAAGAATTAGTCAAGAGTAGTGGTATAGACTTACACTTAGTGCATCTCAATTTTAGGTCGCTCCAAGGTGTAACAGCTTATGAGTACCTGTTAATTTCTGAGCTACTTCCCCGCACCAATACCGGAATGGTAAAAAATAGTTGGTTGCAGCGTTACGCTCATATCACAGAAGGCGGTTGGTGGTGTTCGGGACTAGACCCTCTGAATAATTGGCAAATGATGGAATGGGGATGCTTTAAGCCAAACCAACCCCGACAAAATCACAATGGCAAATCCATCAAGTACGAGCATCCCCCCAGCACGCCAACGCGAGTGTTTTGTTTGCGGGTAACGTTGCAAGTGTGGCAGCAAGTCGCTGGGCGTTACAATCTAGCCATGCCCGACAATATCACCATTACTCCTGATGGCGAGGCTAGAGGCTTTTGGCAATGGGTGATACAACAGAACATCCCCCTCGTCATCTGCGAGGGTGTAAAGAAAGCAGCCACGTTGTTGACGCAAGGATATGTAGCCATTGCCATTCCCGGAATTACCAGTGGTTATCGGGTTGTGAAAGATGAATTTGGTAAAGTTACCCGTCGTCAGCTAATTCCTGATTTAGCAGCATTTACGATTACAAAGCGCAGCTTTTATATTTGCTTTGATTTTGAAACTCAACCCAAGACAATTGCTGCTGTAAATAATGCTATTTCTCAACTTGGTTGTTTATTCCAGCAAAAAAATTGCCCTGTAAAAGTCATCGAACTTCCAGGATTAGAAAAAGGGGTTGATGAGTTTATTGTTGCTAAGGGTGCAAATAGTTTTGAGAAAGTTTATCGCCAAAGTGTTGATTTAGAAATTTATCTTGCTCAAACCAAACCCCACACCGAGTTAAGTATTCCTGCTGCACTTACCTTCAACCGTCCTTATATAGGTGAAATACCTTTCCCAACCTCTGGATTAGTAGGAGTCAAATCAGCGAAAGGAACGGGGAAAACTACGGCATTGCAAGGCGTTGTTCAACAAGCAAAAAGTCGAAATCAACCTGTTTTGTTAATTACTCACAGAATCTTACTTGGACGATTCTTGTGTGAAAAAATTGGTATTCAATGGGGAACACATAAAGAAGATGGGGAGAAAAAAATTAATCAAACACTTACCCCCGCTCCTCCCATACTGCGCTCTCTCTTTCCTCAGCAATCTCTCGGCTTGTGCGTTGATTCGATTTGGAAACTTAACCCAGAACATTGGCGCGGGGCAATAGTAATTTTAGATGAAGTAGAGCAATCTCTATGGCATCTGTTAAATAGTAATACTTGTAAGCATAAGCGGGTAAAAATATTAAAGTTATTCCAGCAACTCATTGCAACAGTTTTAACAAGTGGGGGGCTAGTAATTGCTCAAGATGCTGATTTATCAGATGTTTCACTTGAATATTTACAAGGATTGGCAGGAATTAAATTAACGCCTTGGGTAGTTCTCAATCAGTGGAAACCTCAACAAGGTTGGGACGTAACTTTTTATGATTCACCGAACCCAACACCGCTAATTCACCAGCTAGAATTGGATTTACTTGCTGGACGTAAATGTTATGTTACTACTGATAGTCGCGCTGGGCGTTATAGTTGTGAAACAATTGAACGTTATTTGAAAGAACGTCTACAAAAATTACGGCGACAATTTCCTAAAACTCTGGTAGTTAGTAGTCATACTACAAATACACCTGGTCACGCAGCAGTTGATTTTATTGCAGCGATTAATCAAAAAATATCGGAATATGACGGCGTTTTTGTTACCCCTAGCCTTGGTACAGGAATTAGTATTGATGTCCAACATTTCGATCGAGTTTATGGCATTTTTCAAGGGGTAATTCCTGACTCGGAAGCAAGACAAGCGTTAGCAAGAGTCCGAGATGATGTACCGCGTGTTGTCTGGTGTGCTAAACGAGGTATTGGTTTAATTGGTAGTGGGAGTACAAATTATCGCTTGTTATCTGATTGGTATCAAGAAAATCAAAAAGAAAACTTAGCTTTGCTGAGTCCCCTACATAAAATAGATGTGGATTTACCCTTAGTTTATGACCCAATTCATTTGCGAACTTGGGCGAAGTTATCTGCAAGGGTAAATGCTTCTATTCGCCTGTATCGGCAATCGATGCAAGATGGTTTGATTGCTGATGGGCATCAAATTCAGGTGCGGAGTAATGCAGTTCATAATAATATTATTCGAGATTTACGTCTGGCCTTTTTGGCAACCGATGCAGATGATTTAGCTACCCGTAAAAGGTTAATTTTAGAAATTGTTAAGGTTCAAAAAGATTGGGCACAAAGTCGTCAAAAAGCTAAAGAAATTAAACGTAAAATTAAAGATATTAAGCAGCAAAATCAACTATTTTTAGCATCTGCTGTTGCCAATGCTAAAGATATCGATTATGTGGAATATGAGCAGATGTTAGTTAAGCATTCCCTAACGGATGGAGAACGTAACCAAATTAATAAATATGTTCTTAGACAAAGATATGGTGTAAAAATTACTCCTTGGCTGAAATTACAGGATGAACAAGGATATTATCGTCAGTTGTTAATCCACTATTATTTAACTCACGAAAGCGAGTATTTTCACGTTAGAGATGAGCAAGAATGGCATCAGCAATTGTCTTGGGGTGAAGGGAAAGTTTTTCTACCAGATTTAAAAACTTACACGCTCAAAGTTGAAGCGATGAGAGCTTTAGGAATGCTTCAGTTTCTCGAAGAAAAACGAGAGTTTTCTGAAAATGAGCCAGATTTGATATTGCTAAAAAATGTTGCTTTTCAGCATAGTAAGCATATCAAAAGAGCGCTTGGGATTAATTTAGTTGGTGAGAAAGAGCAGGTTTCGGCAATAAAAATACTTAGCCGGCTATTAAATTTGTTGGGTTTGAAGCTTAAGCGAGTAAATGAGGTTTACCAAATTGATTTAGAAACGCTATATGATGGCAGGGAGAAAATATTTGCTGTTTGGCATCAACGAGATGAGTTAATGTTGGCTCATGTTAAGAGTGTTGGTTATGAGTTGTCTGATTATTCTTCAGATTTGAAGTTTGAAATTATGCAAACGAAGACTGAAAAGGTAGACGATAGATTATCTACGTCTACTCTATCTCTATCGGGAGCATCTACTTTTGAAAGAAACACCGGGCGATTGGAAATCGCGGCTATACAGACTAAACCCGCCTGAAGAACTTTTCAAGAGGGGTTTTGTAATCGCCTACTCTGCTGTTCATAACTTTTAAGCTTTAATTAGACTTTCAAATAAATGAAACCCATTCGCGCGATTGAAACAAAAAATCCTAGCAACCGGCACAATAGTAGTTGGAATAATTTTGAAAACATATCGTTAACAATCCCGATGCTTTAGGCTAGAGAATGTCAAAAGCCAAAAAATTATATGAATGCGGAAGATTTTTTTAACCAAGGATTAAACCAAAATTTGCAAGGTGACTATCAAGCCGCGATCGCAGCTTACACCCAAGCAATCAATATAAATCCTGACTATGCGGAAGCTTACCATAATCGAGGGCTGATTTTAAGTGGCCAAATCAAAGATCATCGCAGTGCGATCGCTAACTTCAATCGCGCCATCGAAATTAATCCCAATTTTGCCACAGCCTATTATAACCGCGCTAATGCTCGTTACTTTTTAGTCGATTATGAAGGCGCGATCGCAGATCATAACGTAGCATTACAAATCGATCCTAATCTGGCGCAATCTTACCACAGCCGGGGCAATGCCTACTTTGCTTTGGAAAACTACGACAAAGCGATCGCAGATTATATCCAAACTATCGAAATGAGTACCCAATTAGCTGATAACATCAATATTGATATTGCTAATGCTTATCATAATCGGGGCGTAACTCGTTTTGAACGTGGCGATCGTCAAGGGGCAATCGCAGATTTTCAGCAAGCTTTACAATGGCATCCCCATTTTGCCGCAGCTTACAGCAATCGGGGCAATATTCACCATATTTTAGGCAATTATCAGGAAGCGATCGCTGACCATAACCAAGCATTACAATTAGATCCTAATTTGGCAGAAGCTTATCATAACCGAGGTAATGCTCACTACGCTTTAGCAGATTATCAAAGTGCGATCGCAGATTACAACCGCGCCCTAAAAATCAATCCCAACTTTGCCGGAGCGTACTATAATCGGGGTTTGGTGCTTGCTCACCTCAAAAACTATCATGAAGCAATTGAAGACTTTAATCAAGCATTAAAGCTGAATCCTGATGATGTGCAAGCTTATTGCGAGCGAGGTCTGGTTCGTAGTACTCTGGAAGACTATCAAGGTGCGATCGCAGATTATGACCAAGCATTACAAGAAAATCCGACTCTCGCTTTAGTATATGGCTTTCGCGCTAATGCTCGTCGGCGATTGGGAGATTATCAAGGTGCAATTGAAGATAGCAATCGCCTATTACAACTCAATCCTAATTTAGCTGAAGGATATTGCGATCGCGCGGCGGCTCGTCGTTCTATAGGAGATCATAAAGGCGCAATTAAAGATTACGATCGAGCATTGCAGATTAATGATAACTTAGCCGCAGCTTATTATGGTCGGAGTATTGCTCGCGAAGCTCTGCAAGATTTACAGGGAGCAATTGATGATAACACTCAAGCGATAAAGCTTGTTCCTGATTTTTCCCAAGCGTATTGCAATCGGGGAAATGCTCGTCGTCTTTTAGGGGATGAACAAGGAGCGCTCGCTGATTATAATCAAGCATTAAAAATTAATCCTGATTTAATTGAAGCATATTACAACCGAGGTTCTACCCATTATGCTTTAGAAGCTTATGAAAGTGCGATCGCAGATTACACCCAAGCTTTGCAAATAAATCCCCAATCTGCTGCATTTTACAGCGATCGTGCTAATGCTCGCTATGCCCTAGAAGATTATCAAGGGGCTATAGAAGATTACAGTCGAGCGATCGCGATCGACCCCAGCTTTGCCGAAGACTGGTACAATCGGGGTCGTAGTCGTTCTTTGTTGGGAGACTTACAAGGAGCGCTTGCAGACTTAAACCAAGCCTTACAGCGTCAGCCTAATTGGGCTTCAGCTTACATCCTGCGGGCAGATGTCTACCGGAATTTGGGGGACTCTCAAGGAGCAATTAGAGATTTTCAGAAATCCGCAGACTTGTATTACCAAGAAGGAAATATCCAATATTACCAACAAATTGTTGAGCTAATTGAACAGCTTAGATGAGGGCATTGGGCATTGGGCATTGGGCATTGGGCATTGGGAAGAAATTTTTCAATTATTCTCCCTCATCTTGCCCAGTCCCCAGTCCCTAATCTTCAAAGCGAAAGCGTTCCATGAAGCGGCGGTCAATCCAATCTTTGTAATGCCACAAGAGTTTGTGGGGTGGTAAAGTCAAAGTGCCTCTGGTTGCAATTGCTCGTTTATCTCCTGTACCAATTAAACTCAAATATTGTTTCTGTGGCTTATAAGTTTTGAGCGGCTTGCCTAATAAAATTCGCTGTAGATTCTCAAACAAAGGTTTACCTTGCCTAACAGCAAATAACCCAGCTTTCGGACGCGGATGATTTACCATTGTGGCAATGTCACCAGATGCAAATACCTGCGGGTGCGTTTGAGATTGTAACGTGTCTTCTACCAAAATAAAACCTTGCTCATCAGTTCCTAGTCCAGCGTTCTTTAACCATTCGGGTGCTGATGCTTGTGTTACCCAAAAAATTTTATTGCACTTTACTATCAAACCAGATTCACATTTAATTTCAAATACTTTTTTAGCTTCATTATGGGTTTTAGGTGCAATTTTATACGCAGTTTCTCCTAGATGTAACTTAATACCTCGGCCAGTTAAAATTTGCTGAAGTTGATGCCGCACTGATTGATGATAATTGGGCATCAGTTCTTGTCCGCGCTGGAATAAATGAATTTCTAGGTTTTGAATAGGTTGTTGAGTTTCATCCAAAATCCGATGTAAACGAGATTGCATCGATAGCGCTAATTCTACACCGCCAGCGCCACCACCTACGATCGCAATCCTAATTGGTTGTTGAGGATTTTTACGTACAGCTGTAATTAGTTCATACCAATGCTCTAATAACTGCGATACTGGTTTAGCTGCGATCGCATATTCTGCCGCACCTGATACAGACAGTATGGCTGGAGTGCTGCCAATATCAATAGACAGCACATCAAAATCTACCACAAGTCCGTTATTACAAAGAACTTTGTTGTTTTTTAAGTCAAGGGCAACTACTGTGTCAATATACAATTGTACTTGAGCAAAGTTCGCCAAGGGTTGCAAGTTAATATGGCATTCATTGTGGCTGTAAAATCCGGCAATATGTCCTGGTAACATCCCAGAGTAGGCTGTCTCTGATGCTGTGGTAATCAGTATCAAACGTACTCCTGTTAACGGTTTGATACCGAACATTTTTATAACAATAGCATGGCTGTGACCGCCACCAATTAACACCAGATTTTTAACTATTGGTTGTATATTTTGCTGAGTTTTAATAGTCATCTTTAGTTAATCAATGATTATAAGTAAATCAAAATTATCATGACGAGAGTTAATTATCCGTGAAGACTAAAGACGAGTACCGCAAGGCGGAAGTCAAAAGTTAACACTGAGCGACTTGCCTTGAGTTGTGCCGAGCATCTCAACTTACTTCGACTACGCGGTAGTTGAGCGTAGTCGAAACTCAGTACAAGTCGCTCGATGGAACCAGAGCCGAGGTAGCGCAGCCGAAAGGAGTCGAAGTGTCAAAAGTCAAAAGAATTATATTCTAAGCTCTTGCGCCATTTGAAATGGTACGTTTATTTCCGCCATGCTGCACTAGTGAATACAACTGATTATTGAGAATGCCAAGAGTATGTATGCTTATGTCTACTTACTCGGAAGTTATATTTTCCATTTTGTTGATTACATAAATAAATTTCAGGACTAAATATGTATGAAACAATAGCAAACGTAAATAATTTATTCAATAAAAATTAGATATTACAATTCATTTCCATTAATCCTTAATGTCTTTAATGCCATGAAAAACATTTTATCAAAAACTCCCATCCAGCTATCAAAAATATTGCTGCGGATACCAGTTTTTCAGCAAAAAGTTAAACAAAATCAGCATCAGTCGCTAAAACGACGCTTAAGAAGAGCAAGCGAACAGCTAGGAAATAACACTATAGAAATTAGTCTAGCTGTAATTAATGATTTAGAACAAATTGCCTATAGTTATCCACAGTACCACTGGAAGAGCGTAGATATTCTTACTACTTTTGTACGAAAGAATGCTCCTTATATGCCCCAACAGGAAGTAATGAGTAACCTGTCAACAAAAATTCGTGTAGATATTCAAGCCGCGCTGACTGTTATCGCCAGAAGAGATGCAAACAAAGACCCAGTAAATGAGCAACTTGATTTGAGCTTCACAGATATGAGAGGAGCAAACTTGAAAGGGGCGAATCTACAACAGATAAATCTCTATCAAGCAAATCTCGCTGGGGCTAATCTTAGAGAAGCTAATCTAGCGGGGGCAATACTTAGTGCAGCTAATCTAGAAGGAGCTAATTTATATCTAGCGAACTTAGAAGGAGCAATCCTCAGTGCAGCTAATCTAGAGAAAGCTAATCTTTCTAAAGCTAACCTGCATCGTGCCAGTTTATATCTAGCTAGCTTGCATGGAGCAATTCTCTATGACACCATATTTGATGAAGCAAACCTCAGAGAAACCAAATTCTCTGAGTAATATCATATCCGCTTGATTGCTTATTGAAAAATTTTTCCCTACTCTTTAGTAGAGACGCGATTAATTGCTTCTCTCCTCATTCTCTATTTTCAGCGTAATTCGTAATTTTTGTAGCGCAAGCGTTTCTTAATGTGTGACGTAAAATTATATTAGATATAATTCCTTAGTTCAATGAGTGTTTGGACACCTATTATAAATTTCTGCTAAATGCTATACTATTTTTCCTCAACATCTAAGTAATAATTCTAGGTTGTAAGGAAAATTTTTACCATGTCTTCTAAAAAGACAGACGCTCTTTTGAATTGGTTGATAACTTTAACAGCTATATTTGGCTGCTCGTTGACTGTAATTTTCTTTGTCTTGTCCAATATTAAAGAGTTGTCAATTCAAGAAAAAATCCAGTATAGAAACCAAGCTTTAACAACTACTGCAATAGTTTTTCTGGCATCGGCAGCAATGTTTAATACTTATTATGCAGCAAGGCGTGCCCAAGCGATGCAGAAAAGTGCGATCGCATCTGAGAAAAACTTAGAAATTGGCCTGCAAAACGCAAAACTCAATCAAGACAGATTGATTGCAGAGCGCTTTATGGGCGCAATTGCCCAGCTAGGCCATGAAAAGGTGGAAACCCGGACAGGTGCAATTTACGCTTTAGAAAGGGTTGCTCAGGATTTTCCTCAAGAACACTGGACAATTATGGAAATCCTCACTGCCTTTGTGCGAGAGAATGCACCCATCCAGCACGTAAAAGGGGAGCAACAAAAGCCGGAATATCAAGGAGCAATTTACTCAAGTCGGCGTCGAGGTGGGTCGCGTCCAACGCCGCAGTTGGAGCAAAATCTCCATGAAGAATTCCCCAAAATACGCACCGATATTCAAGCAGCCCTGACTGTTATCGGCAGGCGTAATTTACTCGAAGACCCAAAAGATCAAAAACTTGATTTACGTAACACCGATATTAGACAAGCAGACCTACTAAAAACCAACTTGCAACAAGCTGACCTGCGCGGGGCTGACTTGAGTGGGGCTGACCTGCGTGGGGCTGACTTGAGTGGATGTGACCTTAGTGGCGCTAAACTCATTAGGTCGATTCTTTATGAAACCAAATTACTAAAAGCTAGTTTATATGGAGCCAACCTTTGTTGGGCTAACCTGAATCGCACTAACCTCTCTGGAGCCAACCTGCGTTCAGCCAACCTCTCTGGTGCAAGTCTGCGTGCAGCTAATTTACAAGGGGCGAACCTTTATAAAGCTAACTTGCAACAAGCGACCTTAAAAGTCGCTAACCTCTCTGGAGCAAAGTTGTTTTTAGCTAATTTGCAAGGAGCAAAATTGGGTAAAGCCAACCTGCACCAAACGGGTTTGATTGGTGCTAACCTCTGTGGGGCGAACTTAAATGGAGCTAACCTTTCTGGGGCTAATTTGAATGCAGCCAAACTCCACCAAACAGAAGTCTATTTTGCCAATCTCTCAGAAGCTAGCTTAACGGAAGCTGACCTATATCAGGCTAATCTCATTGGAGCAAACCTCTATAGGGCAACCTTTTATCAAGCTAACCTGACTCAGGCAAACCTCATGGGAGCTAACTTTTCACAAGCTAACCTCAATGATGTCAAATTGGAAGGGACTATTTTGACCGGAGCAAAAAACTTAGAGTTGCATCAGATTAGAGAGGCAGTTGGCGATCGCACCACTCGTCTACCTGATTATATCGAAGCACCGGCACATTGGCGGCAATTGGGTTAAGCGATCGCAGCATCATTTAGTTATTTGGGCGTATTCTACCGTTTTCTCTTAATGCTATAGTTTTTACTAAAAGTCTCCGTAACAATTCTGGAGATGAAAAATCAGCTTATTGATTGTTAGCAATAATCTCTTCAAGCTCTTCAGTACTAAAATTTACAGCCTGAGTATACTTTTTATCCCAATAAGCTGCATAATTGCCACCGAAGCTGTACAAAGCTGAACATTGTAGGCGCGTACATTGCATTCTCTACGTCCGATTCTCAGTTCAGGATTATCGGGGTTAGGGGCTTTTTTGTATGCGATCTCTAATTTAAGCTACTTTAAGGGGCTGTGACGCTCCTACGTCGCTAATGCTACACTATAGCTCTCTTTTGCTCTAAGAATTGGGGCGATCGCTGTACTGTTAATGAATTTACATTAATTACTCAAGAATCAATATCAATACAAATCACTGTAACGTATGGATTAATTACTGATTCAGGTACATCAATTGTTAATTCTCCTAACGGATTAGAATTAAGGATAGAATCAATAATTGCGCAGCGACTTGTGTAGGTTAGTGCTGTGCCGTCAGCAAGAACAAACACCGATTTTACTTGTTTGATTGGTATACCCCTAACTGATATTGTTTCGTAAGGTTTCATTAATAGGTGTAAATAAATGCGATTGCCCTTACGAGTTGAGGGGCCATAAAATTGCCACGGTTCTAATCCTGGGGTTGTATCAAGTATACTTTCAGAGTGGCTCCCCATCCAATCTGCTATATCTTTGAGACGCTCTAACTGCTCAAGAGGGATTTGTCCATTACCCATTGGACTAACATTAAGCAAGAGGTTGCCTCCTTTTCCTGCTACTTCGCAAAGGGTATGAATCAATTTACGAGACGATTTGAAGTTGCAATCATTTGAATTATATCCCCAACTCTCGTTAATAGTCAGACAAGTTTCCCAAGTACGATCGGGTGGGTGAGGAGGAATAAACTGCTCAGGAGTCTCAAAATCTCCACAATTCGGAAGACGATCGTTGATGAGAATATTAGGTTGTAAATCACGAATCATTTTTGCTAATTCTTGAGCCTGCCATTGCTCAGGAGTGCGTTCCCAACTTCCGTCAAACCAAATGATGTCAATTTGACCATAGTTAGTCAATAATTCTCGTATCTGATTGAACATAAATTGGATATATCGCTCCCACTGTTGCGCTGTAGGTTGAGGTAGCTGGTCAAAGCGATAAGGTTTATCTGCTTCTGTAAAAGCTGGATAGTCTGGATGATGCCAGTCACTAAGCGAAAAATAAAGACCAATACGCAATCCTACAGAGCGCATCGCTTCGATATATTCACGTACAATATCTTTTTTATAAGGTGCAGATGCAATTGAAAAGTCTGATTCTTGGGTATGGAATAGGGCAAAACCATTATGATGTTTGGCTGTTAATATGGTATATTTCATTCCTAGACTTTTTGCTAAATCTGCCCATTCTTGAGGATTGTATTGCTGTGGATTGAAAGTATTAGCTGTGTAGTGATATTTCTCAACTGGAATATCTTTGCAAAAAGGTAGGCTGAATACACCCCCAACTAACGGCCAAGATAACTCACATCCTTGTTGGGAACTATGTCCCCAATGAATAAACATCCCCAATCGAGCTGTATCAAACCAGTTATTCATCATGGTGAAATTTGGTAATAATTCTGCTTAATAAAGGAGAAATAGCTCCCTTTGCATATTAGTACATATACAGATTTTGGTTGTTATTATTTGTTGGCTGAGGTGAAAAGGCGATCGCATTGATTATAGAACCCAGTTGTCACGACTTATCCTCAATCACCAATGTAGACTCAGCAGTACGCCCAAATTCTTCTGGCGCATATTGCAAGTGAACTTCTGCACCAGGCCAAGAAAATGTACCAGGAGTAACAGAACGGACTAAGTAATGGAGGCTATAAACTCCTGGTTCCAGGTGGTCGGCGTAGGCGATAATGCGATCGCGGTACACATTCTTAAACCCAAGTTCCCAGCTATCGGCTTTTGCTTGTAATGCAGCTGTAGCAGTTTGAAAACTCGCATCCACCGCCTCAAATCCTGCTGGTAATGGATCTTTAATCACCACACGATCCACGGGGCGATCGGCGATAATTTCTAAACCAATATCAAACACCTGTCCAGAGGCTAAAGTCAAGGGTTTATCGAAAGCATAAAGACCTGTTTTTTGCAAAACTTTCTCTTTATTTACTTGACTAATTTCTCGTGTTATGCGTAGTCCATTAAATTTACCTGGTTGATTTCCTTGCAAGCGATAATTATAAGCAACCAGATAGTGTAAAGTGCCATTACCTGATTTTTGCAGCGTTAAATCATTACGACCACGAGGTAATTTATTCATCGGCACATTTAGCTGTAAGGTAGGATTTTTGTAGCCATCAAAACGATTTTCTCCTAACTTATTACCAGCTAATTCCACTGTGGCAACAAAATTAGGTGGTGTGGGTTGCAGTTGGCTATAATCTACCAAAGCTGTTAAAGCTTGAGCATTATTATAGTTGGTTTGCCACGTACCATCCCGTCGCAATACCAAAAGACTTTGGAATAATTTATCTATAACTTCGGGTTTACTCTGTTTGGCAATAAATAATCGTAAAGCTTGCGCTTGCGTCGTGGTAGATGAACTCATCCAGCCCCAACTAGTTGGTAAACTCACAACTGCTGTGCGACCAGTTTCATAGATATTCTGTTGCAGCTTATTCACTAATTGTTGAGATTCATCTTGCCATTCTGGGAATTGAGATAAGTATCGCGCTAGTTTAATTTGAGTTGCTACATCAAAATTATTGCGCTGTTCATAAATATCTGCGAGGAAAGTATTGCGTTTATCTCCTAATTCTGCTAAAGAGATTAAAGCATTAAATTGTAGCTGCCTTTTACAGAGTAATTGTTTACAAAAGTCGTATTCTCCGGGGTTTGCTAGAACTTTTTGTAAATAGGCTTTCAGGCGAGATACGATTGCAGAATCAACTAAATTAGGGAACACCTGACTAGCTTTAGCCAAAGATTCACCCGTATAGGAAGAAACCCAAGGGTCAGATTTTTCTTGTCCGGGGAAAGCAGCAAAACCACCATCGGCTATTTGGAGTTTTTGTAATTTTTCAATTGCTTGACTTGCCTGTTGGCTAGGATTAAATTCTGTAAATGTCTGACCGTATTTTTGGGCAATAGTTTGCAAATTAGCAGCAATTATTAATTGACTCGCCGCCGGTTCTGTAAATGGTAAATCCTCATCTTCTACAGCCTGTTTTGCTGGTGCTTTAATTTCTGGAATCAAAGTACTCGCCAACTGAATATCTAAACCTCCCGCATCAGGGAAGGTATTTTTATCGACATTCAGGGGAATCTTCACCTGTTTTTCAGTGACACCAGATTCAACGACTTGTTCTGTAATTTCAATTGGCTTAATTTCCAAAGGTACTTCAAAAGCATCTGTGGTCGTACCATTTAGCTGAGTCGTAAAGCGAACTTTACCAGTTCCCACACTATCCGCCATCATTGGAAAACGATAAGCGTGAGTTGCGGATTCAGCTTTGGTTTGCAAAGAAGTCGCTGTGGGGTTTTTGTCAGCAAACTTCACGTTATCGCTAAGTTCGCCATTTATTGAGAGATTTCCTGTATTCCCAGTGTTGTTTGTGACGGATAAACCAGCGAGAATGCGATCGCCTGGACGGGCAAATTGTGGCAAGATGGCATTAGTTAGCAGTGGTTTAGTACTGATAAATGTTGCATCGCCATTCCCGAAACGCAGATTTCCATCGGTGGCCACAGCCATCACTCGCCATGTAGTTAAGTCATCCGGGAGTTTAAAGGTTATCTGTGCATTACCATTTGCATCGGTGACGACAGAACCGTTGTAATAAGCTAAGGCTTGAAAATCGGTGCGAGTGCGAGTATTAGCTGCACCAGTTGAGAAACCACCGCCATAACCCCAACCTTTCGGTTTAGCTACATCTTGTGCTTGTAATATGACATCTGGGCGATTATCGCTAAAGCGCGTAGAAATTGGCTGTTCTGCATAAACTGTATCTACCAAATCTGGCGGACGATAACCAGAAAGTTGTAACACCGCCTCGTTTACCACCATGACTGTAAACTGTCCTTTGGTGGGGTTTCCTTGATTATCCTTCAATTCTAGTTGTACTGTTTCCTCTGCACCAGGTTCTAATGATGCTTGGACTGGCTTAACTTGCAGTTTTAAATATTTATCTTCTAAATTAACTTTAAAAGGTGTAAAACCAATCTTCACCAAGTTATCTAAACTTCCCGCTTCCACTTGGTTAATGGGTTTACCTTGTCTTACTAATACAGCTTCGATGGCTGCATTGGGCAACATTTCTGGTGTAACTTGAAACTGAATTTGTGGTGCGCCTCCCTGAACTTTTATTATCTGCTGATAAAGGGGTTTGTCTTTAATTACAGCAAAGTACAATTCTGCATCTGGATATGGAGATTGAATTAGTGCAGTAGCCGTGTCACCAGGTTTAAACTCTTTTTTATCTAATTTAACTTCTAAGATATCTTCTTCTCTAGAACCCCAAAATACCGGATTTTCTCCAGTTGCCCAAATTTGCAAATCTGTGGCACTTAATTCACCTTTAGTATCGCTAAAATTAACTCTAATCCGATATGAAGCGGATTCCGGTGCTGTTAAATTTACCGACTGCGGATTGCTAGCAGATGTAATTTCAGCTTGTCCTACTGTTTTATATTCAACTTGATTTTTTGGTGTTCGACTACCTTCTACCAACTGCGTAACGCTGCTGTATTTAATTTGTTGTAATTCCAAGCGCACCCGTTGACCTGCGATTGGTTTTCCTGTAGGGTCAGTAACAATCACTTCAACAGGAAAAGCCTTACCAGCATCAGCGATGAAATTACTTTTTAATCCAATAAGGCGATTACTCGGTAAAGCTGTAAATGTTTTGGAATTCGCTACCGACAGATTAGAAACATCTGCAACTTGCACATCTACTTGGTAAGTCATCGGATATGGTAAATCATTAGCCACATTTACAGTTTGACTACTTTTACCATTAGCATCTAGTTGGGTATTAGTTTGCAATACATCAGTAGATATAGTAGGGGTTTCCTCCGGCCATAACCATTGCCTACCAAAAGTAAATCCCTCCCAACCTTTAGGCACAAAATCGGTCTGCTGGCGAGTGATAAAATATTTTGCTTCTCCACCTTCTACAGGTGCGCCAAACAAATAATTGCTTGTAGCATTAATATTAACTTTCTCGTCAATATATGCAAACTCTTTATCTAAATTGAGTTCCACTTTAAAGTTGGGTGGCTTAAACTCAGCTACCCGAAACTCTCCAGAAATTTCTTGTCCATTTTTACCTTTCGCCTGGATTGTATAGTAGCCTAAGCGCTGAGTAGTTTTGATTGGCAGTTCCAGAGAAAAACTACCAAATTCATTTGTAGTTTGCGTACCTAAGCTGGTTTTTTGCCCATCGGGATTTACCAAAGTTAATTGGTAGGCAGCATTTTTATCTTGCTGAATTACACCATTTTGTAAATAGTCTGCAAAACCAGTCAACCAAGCTTTTTCACCTGGTTGATATAACTGTCTATCCGAGAAAATTACCCCGCGTGATTCTGGCTTCTTATCTTGCCAACCTGCATCAATGCCGTAGCCATAAACACCGCTATATTCTTCAGTTCTAGCAAATGCCCAATCTTGATTCTCACGGGCAATTACTAATAACTGTGGTGATTTACTAGAGCTTTCATTGCCAGAATAACATTTTTGTAATCCTTCACCAATAATTCTAAAAATTCCATTGTCATCAGTTTTACCTATTGCACAAGGTACTGGTTCTGGACGAGATTTTGCTTGTAATTTTGATTGGTAAATTTCAACAGCAGCCGCTTTCACTGGCGAACCATCTGTAAGATGATTGACACGAATTAACCCTGACTCAGGAAACCACTGAGTAAATACGCCCAAATTTGTCAATTCAACTAAGCCATAAGTTGTAGGTTCGCGCCACAGTTCCTTCCCATTCTCCTGATATTTATTCGTGCGGGCTTGGACTCCATAAGCTAACATCCCCGTAGTAGAATTTATTTTTTCCCGCAGAGGAACAGCAATATCAACTGATTGATTTTTCTTACCCGATACCTTAAAGCTCTGCCAATCAGAAGGTTGTGGCAATAAATCACTACTATTATTAAAATAAACTAAATCTGTCGGTTGGACTACTCGATAAGCTGCTTTATATTTAGATTCTGGCAGATTTCCCGTACTAATATTTAGCTGTAAATCTTTACTTGTAGGAAAAATATTCAAATCTGATGGTACCCAAATATCTCCAGCTAAATCTCCAGTATCATATTTAAGGGTGACAGGTTTACCCAAAGTTTGCCCAAACTTATCTTTGAGATTTTCGCCGATAGTAATTGTATAAGTCTTGGCAGGTTCTAGCGCATAAGGATTAATCCCGACAATTTTATCTTCATCATTAACTTCCAAAATTATCGAAATTTCTTTTGGTGCTGGATTAATAGTAATGTTTTGTTTAGCTGAATCTGCTAATAAAACGTTATTAAATTCTAGCTGCGGACTGCCTTTAACAAATCGTCCAAATGTTCCACCTGAATCTGGCTGTCCGTAAAAGTTAATTTTCTGAAAAGCCAAAGGCGAATAAGTTGCTAATTTACTAGCAAATTCTTTCTCTGTCGCTAGATTGCCATAAGCAGGACGTATTCCTGGAGAAAATACTAAGCGATAACTGGTTGCTTTTTCCAGATTTTGCTGGGGGACGAGATTATAAATCCAGTTGCGTGCTGAAGGATCAAATTTTTCTAAAGGATCTTCTTCATTCTTTAATGGTTTTTCTTCTTTATTTAATTCAATTTTAAAACCTATACCTTTCTTTTGACCTTCGGGAATTAGCTGTAAATGTTCTTGGACAGAAGCTAAATCCAATTCTACATTGGAAGTAAACTGTAATTTATGTTGTAAATCAATTGGTTCGATATCAGCCTTTTCGACGGGATTGACACCAGGTAAATTAGTTAATTTGATGGATTCAGTGTTGAAAGTCCAAGATAAATCTTTGTCTAATTGGTGATTTTTTAAATCGGCTAAACCCGCCTTAAGAGTAACTTGAAACCGTGTCGCTATTGGTAATGCTTTATCAGCTTGGAATCCCACCATGCGCGGTGTTAAAAAGCGAAATTGACCGGGTAAAGGCGGCCAAAGGGCAAATTTTTGTAATATTTTTTGCTGTTCTGGACTATCAAGACTTTCAACTGGTATTAAAGCTTCTTTAAAACGGATGCGGATTTGATTGAGAGGTTTTGCATCTCCAATGGGACTTATTTGTTCAATCCAGTTTGGTAATTTTGGTGGTGTGAGTGAGGAAACTGCTGGTAGTTGTTCTTTACTTGAGTTGATACCAAAAAAATTACACCCTGCCATCCCTAATATAAATGTAAAGAGAAGGATAAACTGTATTGTTCTCTTCCGACTTGAAGAACGCCTAATTTTTTTTACCGAACTGCCAATAACTTTAAGAATCCGATAGGTTATTTTATGCTGGAAACGCAGTAAAACTCTGATAGTCATTTTTCTAGTAATTAAAAATACAAAATTCACGCACTATAGCAAATAAAAACTTGCATTACCTGATGGAGTCGGAAATGCCAAGGCTAATAAAGAACGGAAGATAACTAGTTACTTTTACACAAGCTGCGGATGTAACGTATGTTTATTTACATAGATAACTAATCTAATGTTATTGTTCCAAAAATGACTACAATTCTTAACTATAAAGAAGTATTTAAATTCCGCAAACATTAATTTACATCTGCTGAGTTAGTAAAAATTAATTATTAAGGATTTGAAATATTTACTGATGTAGATGTAATCGCTGCGTCAAGATTAAGGTAGGTTTTCTTGGACAGGGGATTCCCTGATGAAACTAATTTTACGATCGCTACTCAAACTTCAGCCCACTAGTAAAGTTATCCTAGCTGTGCTGCTAATGTGTCTGCTGGTACGCTTACTCCCTTATTTTGCGCCCATTCGTGCCGCAGATATTGCCCAAAATCAGTTGGCAATGCAATTTAGCGATCGCAATGGTTTACCATTAGGAACATTGCTCACCCGCGACCAAGAGCATACATCAGTAGTACCACTAAATCAGGTTTCGCCCCAGTTTATCCATGCCATTTTAGCCGCCGAAGATGGCAGCTTTTACCATCATGGGGCGTTGGATATGAAAGCTGTTATCCGCGCCAGCAAAGAAGCCATCCACGCCAAAAGAATTGTTTCCGGTGCTTCCACAATTACTATGCAGTTGGCGCGAATGTTAGATCCAGTGCCGCGCAGCTTCTCTGGTAAACTGAGTGAGATTTGGCTATCTTGGCGGTTAGCAGCAGGGATGAACAAAGATGAAATCCTGCCTGCATATATCAATCGCTTACCAATGGGCGGGAATATATATGGTGTGGAAGCCGCCGCACAGACTTATTTTTCCATCCCAGCTAGTGAGTTGAATCTTGCTCAAGCTAGTTTGTTAGCTGCTATTCCTAATAATCCCACATACTTTAATCCCTACGAACATTGGGAACGGCTGAAGCAGCGACAAAAATACGTCCTTAATCGGATGGTACAGGAAAAGTATATTAGTGAAGCAAACGCAACCCGAACACACACCGAAAAGGTTGTGTTTCAGTCTCGCCAAGGGGGAATTATCGCTGCACCACACTTTTTATTTTGGTTAGCCAATCAGTTTGATAAAACGCAAACAGAACAAAATTCCCCCATCCGCACGACTATCAATCGCCCTTTGCAGCAGTTTGTCGAAGCACAGCTACAGCAGGTAATTTCTTCCTTAGCCGCTAACAATGTCCATGATGCAGCGGCGTTGGTGATTGATAACGACACTGGTGAAGTTTTGGCTTATGTCGGTTCACCTGATTACTTTAATGAAGCCAAACTGGGACGCAATGATGGAGTGCAAGCACTACGTCAACCAGGTTCTACCCTCAAGCCTTTTGTTTATGAACTAGCTTTAGAAAAAGGTTTAATTCGCCCAAACACCATTTTGGCAGATGTACCCGCCCATTATGCAATTCCCGGCGCGAAACTTTACAGCCCCACAGATTACACCGAAAGATTTCTTGGCCCTGTGCGGGTACGAATCGCTTTAGCAAATTCTTTAAATGTACCTGCAATAAAGGTGTTAGAAAAAGTAGGTGTAGAAACTTTTTTAGAACGACTGCATCAACTAGGATTTGAACACCTCAATCAAACTCCAGAACATTATGGTTTGGGTTTGACTCTAGGTAGTGGCGAAGTCAGCCTTTGGGAATTAGCTCGTGCTTATCTGACCATAGCACGACAAGGAGAGGCGATTCCTTTAGTAAGCACATTTTCCAATTCCCCAATCCCTACAGACGCGATGAATCGCGTCTCTACAAACTCTCCACTCCTTAATCACACAATCTGGCAATTAATCACTAACATACTCAGTGACAGCTATGCTCGTGCAACAGCATTTGGTGTAGACTCAGTGTTAAATTTACCTTTTCCTGTTGCTGTTAAAACTGGCACTTCTTCCAATTTTCGTGATACTTGGACTGTTGGCTTCACCACAGATTATACTGTCGCTACTTGGGTAGGCAATTTCACTGGCGAACCAATGCGACAAGTTTCAGGTGTGACAGGCGCAGCACCTTTATGGAATCGAATTATGTTACATCTGCACGAACATCAAGAACCAGCAGCTTTTCCATCTCCAAAAGGTTTAGTGCAATTACCTGTTTGTGCAATTTCTGGGTTACGACCCACACCAGATTGTACCTCAGTGGTGCAGGAATATTTCTATCCTGAAGATAAAAGTAATTACGAACGCGAGCATCAATTCAATTTGCCACCAGAGTATGATGAATGGTTAGCAAAACAACAGCAGTCAAATTTTACTTCTACCAATTTGAGAATTTTATCTCCGCATCATGGCGATTTATTTTTAGTTTATCCTGGTGAACAAACGAAGCAAAAACTCGAATTTAAGCTAGCGGGAAATAAATCTGCACCAGTGGAGTGGTGGTTAAATGGCGAAAAGTTAGATACAAATTCAGCTAATTCTTTATTTTGGAATTTACGTCCTGGTAAGTGGACTTTGGAAGCAAGAAACGGGGAAATGAGTGACAAGGTAACTTTTCAGGTGGAGTTAGCTAATATTAAACCTACGCGTCGAGGATTTTCTATTAGTAATAATTGAAATAGCAATAATGGCTCTCTGTCAATGCGTAACTATTGAACGTGTCTGTTTGATAGGAATCTCAATGACAAACTCTGTACCCTTACCAGGTACAGAAATACAGTTAATTTTTCCTTGATGTTTTTCCACTATAATCTCGTAACTAATAGATAATCCTAAGCCAGTACCTTTGCCGATAGGTTTAGTAGTAAAGAAAGGGTCAAATAATCTAGTTTGATCTTCTTCAGTTATTCCTAAACCATTATCTTTTATATTAATAATTACGCATTCTTCATTTTTAACTTGAGTATGGATAATAATAGAATTAAGCTGTCTTTCAATATCTCCTTTTAAACACTCTACTTCCCGTTGATGTAAAGCATCAATAGCGTTACTGAGAATATTCATAAAGACCTGATTTAAGCCTCCTGCATAACATTCAACAAGAGGCAAATTTCCATAATCTTTGATAATTGCAATTTCCTGCTGTTTATGATTTTCTTTGAAACGATACTGTAAAATTAATAGGGTGCTATTAATTCCTTCATGAATATCAACAAATTTCATTTCTGCTTCATCAAGGCGCGAGAAGTTACGCAAAGTTAATACAATTTCACGAATACGTTCAGTACCAACTGCCATTGATGATAAGATTTTCGGCATATCATCAACAATAAACTCTAAATCTATCTCATTAATTAGAGTAGTTATTTCTGATTTCTCACTAGAACATTGTTGCTGATACAGTTTAATTAAAGTTAGTAATTGCTGACTATATTCTCTAATATGCATCAGATTACCATAAATAAAATTAACTGGATTATTGATTTCATGAGCAACACCAGCAACTAGCTGACCTAACGAAGACATTTTTTCAGTTTGAATAAGTTGTACTTGAGTGTGTTGCAATTCTTGCAGTGTATTTTGTAGCTGAATATTTTTATGTTTTAATTTTGCTGTTCTCTCCGCAACTTGCATTTCCAATCGAGAATTCGTCTCTTCTAAAGCGGCTTGAGCAATTTTTTTAGCTTTTAAGTATTGTTGTAATAAATGCAATACTAAAAGCCATGCTGGAATCAGCATCGCTAAACTTATAATAGACTCCGAAATTGCCCATAGGATTCTTTGATAATATTCATCAACCTTCTGCTGTAATTCCAGCGATATATTATACCTTCTTTTTATCACCCCATCAGCATAAATTTGCTTCTGAGTTTCATATTCGCGGCTAAAAAGTAGTTGTTGTGCTTTCTCTTTTTGATTTTTATTAACTAAATCAAAAGATTGATATTCCATTGTCACTAAGCGCTGATTAGCAGCATCAATTTTCTTAGCATCCTCATTTTTATATGCTTTAGGCGCTAGTTTAATCGATTCTTTAATAGCAATGTCAAGCTTAGGTTCAAATTGGCGATATCGTTTTTCCCAAATAGTGTTTCCTGTAGCAGCATTCATCCGGGCTGACATAGTTAGCACTTCATCAAAATAAGTAATTTCATCACTTAACCTTTGGAGTTTAAATTCATTTTTAGTAATACTATTGAAGTTATAATATGCTTGCAAGTTGAGCCAAACTTGAGGAATGAATAAGAGCAGAGTAAGCAGTACTGTTACAGTTATTAGTTGAGAGGAAGCAAATCTCAGTTTATAAGGTAGGTGCATTTTAATACTCTTTTTTTAGATATATTTTAATTAATTTTTGTCGCCATTAATACTCTTGCATAAGTCTACATTCCTCAGTATTGATACCGAGAAAATTTCTCAAAAATCCTATGGTTTCATTTTGATAAATTTCAAAGTCAATTTCATTTATTTGTTTAATTTTAATCTTTCTGCCATAAATAAATCCTAATCTAAAACTTATAAAGTCTAGCTTAGAAAAATTATAAGGAACTGGATATATAAATTTAGCAAAGAATTGATAGATGAACAAATGTAGTTGATTAGTCTTTAAGTCATTACCCATTGTAAATCCTATGACAAAAGCTTCATCTTGAGAAGAAATCCCTCTATCTAAAAGTATGTGAATATAATCATGATGGAGTAGACTAATTTTTCCAGGTAATGCCATTATGCTATTAGGATTCTCTAGCAGCCAAATGACAAAAGGCATTTTCGGCTCACCATGTAACCTAAATACTAATGAATGTGCTTTTTTCAAATTCATTTGAGCGATATCTATTTGAAAAGCTTTATCTAAATCAAAAGCCATATTCTGTATATTTATAATCAAACAACTAACTTATTAATATTTGTTTTTCTTCTAATTTGTCTATAATTCTCAACAAAATTATTTTGATTTTTATAATTAAGTATATAAAGAATAATTTTACATAAAATTTCAGTATTATCACTGAAGCTTGTGCTAAGAGCAAAAGCATCTAAATGAAGAATCATCGACTGAGATAAATTGCTCCAACTTTGCTCTGAAAAAAGATGTTGCTGCAATAGCTCGATCGCACTTTGGTTGATGGACTATTTCTTACAGTCTTGAATTCGATGAATGCGTTGCTCGATACAAGTAACGAATTAGATACCGGAAAGTGTCAAACTAAATATGAAGTTTATAGAAAAACTGCAAACTCAAACCATGACTCAACAACCAACTGATTTAGATAATAAAGCTGTATTTGAGCAGTTGTGGGAGATTACAAAGGAACTCCGCCAAAAATTAGAGGCTCGTTTTCAGTTACATCCAGACCCTTCTGTAGAAAATTTACAGCAATATAGCAGTCTTGATGGCAATATGAAGGGTTCGCTAACCGCTTTTTCTGGGGAAGAAATTGACTGGCTAGTGCATTCGTGGTTGGGAAACCCGGAAAAATCAAATTTTGGTACTATGCGTCTCACCACTTGGTTGAAGTCCCATATTCAGGTTCCTCATTTGGCCTTCGAGTTTGGCACACTTCCAAATATTTTCTTTTATATAGATTACATTCCTCGGACTGAGCTTTTAACCGATTTGGCATCTCTAGATCGCTACTATGAGCCAGTTAATGAAACATTCTTAAAGTTACAGCAAGATTCGCGACTCAAGGTATTTACTAGCAAAAGTGCGTATATTCGCTTATTTCAATCGCCCGTTAGTCTTTGTTACACAGGCGCACCTACTTTTGAAACCCTGGAACTAACTCGTACACTTGCACACGAAACACTCGATCGCTGGTTAACTTGGGTAGATGGCGCTGAACCTGTGCCAGAAGATGCACGAGAAGCTTTAGCTGCTCGTGATTTAGCGCTCCGCCGTATCAGTGCTGAACGCGATCCAGGTAATAAATTTGCCGCACAGATGTTTGGATCGGAATTGACAGATAGACTTGTGCGATCGCTCTGGGGTGGCGATCGTATTCTCTAAATTAGTCATTGGTCATTAGTCATTTGTCATTTGTCCACTAATTTAGAATTACAGCCAATCAAACAAGCGATCGCCTCCAACCGTAGTTGAAAATTTTACTTACCTAGCAGTGGTTTCAACTATGCTCCGAAAGTTACTACCAATCACACTTTTACCCCGCTAATACTATGCTGGAAAGAGGAGTAGACCGCAAACACTTCCTGCAAACACAGCAAACCACCATTGAGTGCTTCACCAACCTGGGGATGATTTGAATTTGGGAATGGAAATTGGGGATTAGGAAGTAATAACAAATAACAAATAACAAATGACAAATGACAAATGACAAATGACAAAACCAATAGAAGTCCGCAATCCCCGAACTGGCAAATTTGACTACGTAATTATCCCGCCGCCTCCAAGGTTGGTGGTACAGCAATGTAAGCGGACGCGCCGGGCACAAGTTCGCTGGCAGAAATTGGGCTTAGAGGGAAGAATTGAAGCTTTACAGCAGTGGAAGGATGCGATAATATCTGGACGCGATCGCCTCACGGAAGCTTTGGTAAATGATACAGGAAGATTGTCAGCCTCGGTATTAGAAATAGACTCTTTACTCTCCAGCATCGATCGCTGGTGTCGGTTAGCACCGGAATTGCTGCAAGAATCGGCAAAAAATACAGTCATTCCCTTTATTGCCTTGCAACAAACATCCGTTCCTTATCCCTTAATTGGGGTAATTAGCCCGTGGAATTTTCCGCTGTCACTGTCTACTGTTGATACCATTCCGGCATTGTTGGCAGGTTGTGCTGTCATTGTCAAACCCAGTGAAATCACTCCCCGCTTCGTAGCACCACTGATTACAGCACTCAATACTGTTCCCAAACTGCACGAGGTATTAACTTTTGTGGAAGGGGCAGGCGCAACCGGATCTGTTTTAATTGAAAATGTAGATTTGGTATGCTTTACAGGCAGTGTAGCCACAGGGAGAAAAGTTGCACAGGTAGCTGCAAAACAGTTTATTCCAGCTTTTTTGGAATTAGGAGGAAAAGATCCTGCGATCGTTTTAGAATCAGCCAACTTAGAATTAGCAACCTCAGCAATATTGTGGGCTTCCGTCGTCAACACCGGACAGTCATGCCTTTCAATTGAGCGAATTTACGTTGCAGACTCCATATTTGAAAAGTTTTACCATCAACTAGTAGCCAAAGCACATCGCCTTGAGCTAGCCTATCCCACAGTCGAAAGTGGAGAAATTGGCCCGATCGTTGCCGAAAGACAAGCAGCCATTATTAGCGATCATCTCCTAGATGCAGTGGAAAAAGGAGCAGTAATTCACTGCGGCGGTGTCATCGAGGATTTAGGTGGGGGTTGGTGGTGTCGTCCAACAGTGCTTACCCAAGTTAATCATTCCATGAAAGTCATGACCGAAGAGACTTTTGGCCCGATTATGCCAGTGATGCCTTTTTCCACAGTAGGTGAAGCAGTCTCTTTAGCCAATGATTCAATCTATGGATTAAGTGCTGCTGTATTTGCCTCAGAAACAGAAGCTTTAGAAGTTGCTTACCAGATAGATGCAGGTGCTATTAGTATCAACGATGCTGGACTCACCGCCATCATGCATGAAGGAGAGAAAAACGCCTTCAAATTCTCCGGTTTGGGACAGTCACGTATGGGTGCAGCGGCGTTGAAACGGTTTATGCGAAAAAAAGCTATTTTGATTAAAACCAACTCAACGAGTAACCCCTGGTGGTTTGATAATCAAGAATAGTGAAGGGATAATAGAGAATTGATAACAGGAAAAATAAATACAAATGAAAAATAATAGTCTCTAATAAAGCTTATAGAAATAGGAGTTGAACATGGCTACCATGAAAACAGAAATGCCCCTCATGGCCCGTCAAGAAGGAGAGTGGTCGGGTTCTTATACACTAGTTGATACAGAAGGAAAAATTTTAGATAAATATACTTCTCATTTAAGCTGCAAATTTATCGAAAATCCCCCCTATTCCTATCACCAAATAAATCGCTACAAATGGCCTAATGGTAAACAAGAGGAACACCATTTTCCTGGTTTATATCGAGATAAAAAAGTGTGGTTTGACACCGAACGTCTTGAGGGTAATGCCTGGGAAGTAGACGATGTAACTATTATGTTCCGATTTGTTTTCAAGAAGGCTCCGGGTACTTATTTGTATGAAGTGATTTTCCTCAGCTCTTGCAATAACTATCGTTTCCGCACCTGGCATTGGTTTAAGAACGATCGACTCTATCAACGTACATTGGTGCAAGAAGAACGGATAAAATAAACATAGGAGTGAAACTCATCAGGGGTTTCAGTAATCAAGCAGACATGATATAACTCTCATCTCAAATTTAAACTTAGTAAGGTACATACATGGCCAAAGGTGACAAAATAAACTTTTCTACCCCTAGCGGGTTTCCAGAGTTTCTGCCTAGCGAAAAGCGTCTAGAATTATATTTGTTAGATATCATCCGTAAAGTTTTTGAAAGCTACGGATTTGCGCCCATCGAAACACCTGCTGTAGAACGTTTAGAAGTACTGCAAGCTAAAGGTAATCAAGGCGATAATATCATTTATGGAATTAATCCTATATTGCCACCAAATCGACAAGTCGAGAAAGATAAATCGGGTGAAACTGGTTCGGAAGCAAGAGCTTTGAAGTTCGATCAAACAGTTCCTTTAGCGGCGTACATTGCCCGTCACCTAAATGAATTAACCTTTCCCTTTGCCCGTTATCAAACAGATGTAGTTTTTCGTGGAGAACGCGCGAAAGATGGGCGTTTTCGTCAGTTTCGCCAGTGTGATATTGATGTAGTTGCTCGTCGCGAACTCAGCTTGCTTTATGATGCTCAAATGCCCGCAATTATCACTGAGATATTTGAAGCAATTAATATTGGTGATTTTCTGATTCGCATCAATAACCGGAAAGTTCTTACTGGTTTCTTTAAATCATTGGGTATTGCCGAAAATCAAATAAAATCTTGTATTGGTATTGTTGATACTCTAGAAAAAATTGGTGAAAGTAAAGTAAAACAAGATTTAGAGAAAGAAGGGATTGCAGCCGAACAATCACAAAAAATTATTGAGTTTATTAAAATTGATGGCTCCGTTGATGAAGTCTTAGATAAGCTCAAGCACCTCGCCCAAAATCTGCCAGAAACCGAGCAATTGAGTTTAGGAGTTACCGAATTAGAAACGGTAATTGCTGGAGTGCGTAATCTCAGTGTTGCCGAAAACCGTTTCTGTATTGATTTATCTATTGCCCGTGGTCTTGATTACTATACTGGCACAGTTTACGAAACAACTCTATTAGGACATGAAGCTTTAGGTAGTATTTGTTCTGGTGGAAGATATGAAGAATTAGTCGGGGTATTTTTGGGTGAAAAAATGCCTGGTGTCGGTATTTCTATCGGCTTAACTCGCTTAATTAGTCGCTTGTTAAAAGCTGGTATTCTAAATACCTTAGCTGCTACACCAGCCCAAGTGATGGTAGTGAATATGCAAGAAGATTTAATGCCTACTTATTTAAAAGTTTCTCAACATCTGCGTCAGGCGGGAATTAATGTCATAACTAACTTTGATAAGCGTCCTTTGGGTAAACAATTTCAATTAGCAGACAAACAAGGAATTCAATTCTGTGTAATTATTGGTTCTGAAGAAGCAGCAGCGCAAAAATCCTCGCTTAAAGATTTGAAAACAGGCGAGCAAGTAGAAGTGCTATTAGAAAATTTAGCTGAGGAAATTAAAAAAAGGATTACCTAAAAGTTGATTTATCAAGTAGTGACTGTCTATTGCGATGCGTTATAGCTTTCGCCTCATACACTTTACTTATTTGGAAGTCTTTTATGAGTTTGTCCGATCTCCCTAATCTCTGGGTTCCTTTAGCACTTTTAGGTTTAATTGTTATAGCTGCTGTATTTTTCAGCCGCAGCAATTGATATTTAAAATATTACAGAAATTAAGTGAGGTAAAGTAAGAGAGCTTTGTGCTGCCTGACAGCACTCTGGTAGTAATCAACAATCTCATTGTAGTAATCTGTCATCCAATCCAACATTTCTTCTTCAGACCAATCAATCCAGGGTACTGGTTCTGATTTCTGTGACTCTTGGATGAAACGATTCTGGAAACCCTCTCGTGAAAGTTCTAATAACCCATCAAGAATTTCTCCAACTTCATCACCTGGCAATAGATACCTCATAGGGCCATAACTCGTTGTATTTTCATCACCGATTTCTTTACCAGCACCAAAGGCATTAACCAAAGGCATACCATCCCACCCAGAATTTTCTATCACTGAAAATGGTAGAAAATCTTTTTTATATCCTTGATCTACTTTCAATTCTGGAATTTTTCTTTGAGATGTCGCATAATAACCTGGAACATAACCAGCTAATAGAAATGTCAGTTCCAACCAATATTTGTGTAAATCTAGTTCGGGATTTTCCCATTCTGCGAGAAACTGTTGTTCTAGTGCTTGCCAATCATAATTATTTTTCCACTGTCGGCGATTTCCAGGAATAAACCTACTTAAACCCTGACTTGTAGGCAATTTATCAAACCGCGCCCTCGCTTTCTTTCTGATTGTTTCATATCCTAACCCATAAGTTTCTCGTTGCCAAAGAGCGGATTCTGGCAACCATTGAGCATCACGAAATACCTCAACAAGAAGTGGATCTTCTTTCAATAATTCAAGTGTCGATGCCGAAATCTGCTTAATCTCACCTGTGATTCCCATAAAACTAAAACTTTGTTGCAGCGCTTAACAGTTATTATTCTCGAAGTATAGCTACAGTTTATCTGAAGCATTACAGTTGAGGTGGAGGTTCAGTTCTATGTTTGCTGTTGTCACACCCGATACAATCCATTTGCCCCAGGTGCGGTAGTACGCCTACCTGGAAGCTGGCAAGATTATCAAGCACTCAATGAACAACTAGGCGATCGCTCTTCGCCTCGTATCAAATATCGAGATGGAGAAATTATCTTGATGGCACCCCTACCAGAACATGGGCGAAAAGTAAGTGTAATTGCAGATGTAGTCAAAGTTTTGCTCGATTATCTGGGACGAGAATACAAGGCATTTACCCCAATCACAATGGAACTACCACAGAAAAGTGGTATAGAACCAGACTATTGTTTTTATATTGAAAACTGGGAAGCGATCGCAGGTAAAGATCGCATCAATTGGGGTGTCGATCCATCACCTGATTTAGTGGTGGAGATAGACATCACCAGCTACACCGATGTCAACGACTACCTACCTTATCGAGTACCAGAAGTTTGGTTATTCAGGAAAAACCAGCTGGTAATTTACAGATTGCAGGGCGATCTCTACACTGTTGAAACCAGTAGCCGTTATTTCCCTAAGATCAATGTGTCAGCAGTAGTTACAGAATGTTTAAAAATTGCCTACAAGCGTAATACTAGCGCTGCTATTCGGGAATTACGGCAGAAATTGGCAAGTGAGAATTAAATATTTTGATTTTGCGAGTGCAGAGAATCTTCATCAACGGCGGCTACTTGGTACGATAAAGTACAGAGTGTCACAACTTAACTCTCAAGTAAATAGAAAAGGAATGCGTACATGGGAAAAGGGAGATTAGAAGCATTCAGCGATGGGGTGATTGCCATCATCATCACTATCATGGTGCTGGAAATCAAAGTGCCGCATGGGTTCGATTTAGCTGCGCTACGTCCCCTGATCCCGGTATTCCTGAGCTATGTGTTGAGTTTTATTTATATCGGCATCTACTGGAACAATCACCATCACCTACTACAAGCAGTCCGACACGTTAATGGGCGTATCCTTTGGGCCAATTTGCATCTGCTGTTTTGGTTGTCACTAATCCCCTTCGTCACTGGCTGGATGGGCGAGAATCACTTTGCCGCTATGCCAGTTGCCCTTTATGGGACGGTGTTGTTGTTGGCTGCGATCGCTTACTTCATTCTTACCTGCACCCTGATTGCTCACCACGGCAAGGATTCGACTCTAGCGATCGCAGTTGGTGATGACTTCAAAGGAAAATTATCAGTAGTTGTCTATGCTGTGGCAATTCCACTTGCCTTTGTGAACTCATGGTTTGCCTGTGCATTATACGCTTTAGTGGCAGTCATCTGGCTAATCCCCGATCGTCGCATTGAGAAGACTCTCACTTCCTGAACAAATTACGAATTACCTACAAGTGCAATAACTCCAAATTCCATCTGCCCGTTGTCAGCCAAATCGGTATAAAAGACCTACTAATTTCACCAAAACAAAAGGCATAGCCGTTATCTTCTGGTGAACGCACGATCAAAACCTCTGTATAAAAAATCAAGAACGCGAAGTATCTTTTAAGACACTTCGCGTTTATATGCTAAAAAAGATTGCCTAATTGATTGTCGTCTTAAGCTGCAACTTTTTCCTCAAATGGTTTAAAGGTTTTTTTGCTAGCACCGCAAATCGGACATTCCCAGTCTTCAGGAATTTCTTCAAAAGGTGTACCAGGTGCAATTCCCGAATCAGGATCGCCAGCAACGGGATCGTAAATCATGCTGCATTGTCTACAAATCCATTTCCGAGTTTTAGGATCTTCACCAGCAACTCTAGTTGCTGTTTGTCCACCGTTTAATACTTCTAAGGCTTCAGTGTAGCGATCGGCGTGGTAATTTTCGATGAATTTTAACAAGCCAAAACGGTGTGCAGCTTCCCGAAATGTGTTGGCATGATCGGTAGATTCTTGAACTTGTTTGAGAAATTCTTCAGCCGCCGGATTGTCGCGATCGCGTTGCGCATCTGCGGCAAAATCTGGATACATTGTGGTATATTCGTAAGTCTCGCCTTCAATTGCCAAAGATAAACAGCGAGATACAATTTCCCGCTTTTGTTCATCAGTTAAGGCAGCTGCATCTTCTACCACAAGTTCTGGATGTAGTAACTTAAAATGTGCAAAAGCGTGTTCAGTTTCTTGATCTGCTGTTTCTTTAAAAAGTTTCGCCAAGTCTGTAAACCCAAGTTGACGCGCCACCTCAGCGAAAAACAGATATTTACGATTTGCCATCGATTCACCACCGAAGGCAGCTTCTAAGTTTTGAAGTGTAGTAAAGTTGGACAAATCCATAATTTTTTAATGCCTGATAAGTGATATTTAGTGCAAAAACACAGACTCTACAACCGGATAATCAGCCGTTATTTGTATAAGTTATAAATGCTTTATACAAACTTTGTCATTCCATATTTAGCAATCCGTTTTAATCAGAAGCTAGCACGGCTGTGTTCTCCTACTTGGACAATTATAAAACCGAAAAATTGTGCAACTGACAAATTATATTTTTGATTTAGAGGAGAGCTTTTCCTCACGCGATTCCACCGTTGACACGGATGTTTTGGCCAGTGATCCACCTAGCTTCGTCGCTAGCAAGAAACGCTACTACATCGGCGATTTCTTGCACATCTCCCAGTTTGCCAAAAGCAGCCATTTGGGCTAAACGATCTATCTGTTCTTGTGTTTTGCCTTCTCGGAATAATTCTGTATCGGTGGGGCCAGGAGAAATAACATTAACTGCGATCGCTTTTGCACCTAATTCTTTAGCTAGTACCCGCGTGATTTGTTCAACAGCACCCTTGGTTCCTACATAAGCACTATAAGTTGGCAGCATCATCGCCGTAGTTGATGAGGAAAAGTTGATAATCCGTCCTCCTTCTGCCATGTGTTGCGTGGCTTGTTGGCAAGTAAAATAAGTGCCTTTGACATTAATGGCAAAAATCGCGTCGAAATCTTCTTCCGTAACTTCAGTAATTGGTTTATAGAAGGCAATTCCGGCATTGTTGACCAAAATATCGACTTTACCAAAACGTTCAAGTGTTTGTTCAAATAACCTTTTGATGTCGGGTACTTTGCTAATATCAGCTTGGATAGCGATCGCTTCTACTCCCAACTTTTCAATTTCTGCAACAACTTCTTTTGCTTTGCCTGCATTCCCCGCATAGTTGACGACAATAGATGCGCCGTTACCAGCTAACTTGAGTGCGATCGCTCGTCCAATTCCCCGCGATGCACCAGTGATAATTGCAACCTTCCCTGTCAAAGATGCCATAGATTAATCGAGTTTAATTTTGGTTAACTAAAGTGATTATCTATTGTTAAAGGTACTGTGCCAAGGTTAAATTTAGCGATCGCTGTTAAAACTGCCGACTTCATTCCAGCCAAAATCCCGCCAGCGAATTCAAGTAACTCTCAGGCGGGAGAAATGAAAATACTTTGCAAAAGGTGAGGATACGTGCCCTCTTGGCGGCACTTTCACAGCAGATTAAGATTTGCTACGGCTTGGCGAATATTGTTGAATATGTTGAGCTAAATCGAATTTCTGAGTCTTCATTGAGCTAAATACAATGCCTAATGGTAGTAAACTATGCCCTACCGAATTTGACAGAATTTAAGTGCTGATGACACAGGTATTGTCTTGACCATAGTCTACAATCATCTTTTATAAATTGTCTGTCTTCGTTAACCAAAAGCTCATCTAGTTTATCATACCTGCGTAGATTAAATTATTTGAAGAAGGGATTTTCTACACCTATCTCGGATTCAATCTCAATCGGACATGTTAGCTCAGATAAGAGTGTTCCATTAAATGTATAAGTAGTGCCTTTGGAATTGATAGCATTACCACTTATCCTCCGAGCTGGAACAACGTCTCCTCTTACTTGACCGCTAAGTGCAATACTTTCTTCTGAATTTGGATTTGTTACTGCTTGCCAATTTCTCTGATCCCGACCTAGATTTGTACGGCTATAAGTAGCATCTATTCGACCAAAGCGAAGGCTTCTACCATCGGCATTAAATTCAAAACAAGCAGTAAAATTATCTCCCTGACTCGAATTAAAATTGATATCGTAGCTTTTGCCCTCCACTCCAGCTTGTACTGGCGCAGCCAACAGCATTATCTGTCCAAGTAAACAAGTTAAAACTAAACCGCACTTAGATTGGATGATTTTCACTGACATAATTGTTTGCCTCTGTTACGCAATCAAGTAATTGCTTACTTTTACTCATTGGTGACAGGTTAAGGTCATTAACCTGTCACCAATAAGTAGTGGTGATTAAATTTAGTCAAAATCGAGGTTACAAACGTAAATTTCCAGCCTGTGATGCCTTTGCATAGCGTTTCATAGACAAGACTAGTTACGCCTACGCATATTTAAAAGCATCGTTCATCCTTGCCATAAAATTTAGTATAAAGCTTAATTAGATACTCGATAGCATAGATAATTTACAGCGTAATCACTATTGACAAAACGAGTTATATCTTAAAATTTCACGAATGCTTTCTTTTTAGAAGAAAAGAATGGAAGTGAGTTCAGAGTGTATTGCATAGATAGAACCCTAGAGACTACTTTACAAGTTCTCCAACAAAGAGCGATCGCTATAATTTACACTCTTGGGTGAAGATTGGTAGGAGACAAGATTGAGACTTTTCCCCTGCTCCTCCTCTCTACTCCCCTTAATTAAAATTCTGGAACGATCGCAACACCATCCCTAAGATTAAGCAAACCTGAAATAATAACTTTATCTTCTGGCTGTAATCCTTCAATAACTTGGTAATTGTTACCTTTAATCTCGCCTAGCTTCACTCGCCTTTGCCGAGCTACTTGTTGAGATACACCTTGGGGCGATGTCTCTGTTTCAACTACATAAACAAAAGTGTCCCCGCCTACACGAGTCATTGCTGTTGTGGGAATTAAAACTCCAGGGCGCTGATTCCAGAACACTCTAGCCCTAACCAATTGATCTGCACGTAGCTGACCGTTTTTGTTGTCAAAAAGTGCTTTAATCAATATCGTTTGTGTTTCATTGCTGGCATTGGGTGCAATAAAAAATATCCTACTTCTACCAAGCTTTTGACCTTGTGTGTTCATCACCTCTACTGGCATACCCTTACGCAATTGGGGCCCTTGCTGTAGTGGTACAGAGATATTCACTTCTAAAGGTCGATTTTGCGTGATATTAACTAATGGTGTAGAAGTATTAACTAAATCACCGACTTTCACAGGGATGTTGCCAACAGTGCCACTAAAAGGAGCGGTAATTTTGTCAGACTGGGGCTGTTGTGTTTGAGTATTTACATTAGATTGCTGCAAAGATTTTTCAGCCTGTAAGATGGTGGCTCGTTGTGCTTGAATCCTGGAATCAATTGCATCCAGACTAGTCTTAGCATTGGCCAGCCGATTAGCAAACTGATTGCTAGTCTGTCGAGACACGGCTCCTTGTTCAGCTAGGCTGACAAACTTATCGTAGTTCTGCTGGTACAATTGCAGATTCGCAACGTAGGATGGTCGTTCTGTTTCTAAAGATTTGAGTGTGGCGCGGGCATTTGCCAGTTGCATTAAAAATGCTTGAGGCACAGTATTGCTTCCACTGATACCTGCTGGTCGTGTAGGATCTACTTGGAGAATTGCAGTTCCTTCGACGACAGGATCTCCAGATTTGACAAGTATCTGGGTAACTTGACCCTGAATCCTCGGTTGGAGCGTGACTGAGCGCAGAGATTTTAGACTAGCAATAAAATCTGAACTTTCCTCAATTATGCCGCTTTGTACTGTTGATATTTTGACTCTTACCCCTTGAGGTTGAGCGTTAGTATTTGAAGGTGCTGAATTTTGTGGAGTCAGTAAACGCCATAGAGTTGCTCCGCTCCCTAACAATAGGAGTCCGGCTAAACTCAACCAAAGCCACCGCCGTTTTCCAGAAGGTGGCTCAAATGACGTTTGTGGAGCTTTTTCTCCAAAATCAGTTTGAGGCTCAGGGGATGTCATGGCTTTTGAGGAACTTAAGGAACAAATTAACTAGAATTCAATCAAAATTTCATCTGTCGATCTTGAAATTACTGATTTAGCATGAGGTTTTGCGGCAAATTATATGTTATCCCATCCAAATATACAGTTTTGATGATTCTGTCTAAATCTACCAAAAGGTGAATCCGCTCCTTGAATTTCTTAGTTCAGCTATATCCTTCAAAAATTCAGGATCTTTTTATTCGTAACTCCTGCATAAATTGCTATGGATGCATTGCAATAATTTCATCATAATCACTGTTGTTTAAGTATAAATAAAGACTACCAGCTTGCTAGTTTCAGATGTTTAAATTCAAACTAGCTACCACAGTCAGATTGCTGCGTTGAACTCATATTGTATTAAGTAGTAAGAATAACTGTTAAATATTGATGCAAAATCGGGTAATTTCTTGAATTTGCTTCGGAAAGTTTCAGATTATGTTTTCAACCATTAATAAATTTCAGGAGCAAATCTAGGTGTTGACTTCAACCTTACTCGCTGCTGCAACCACACCTCTGCAATGGAGTCCTACAGTTGGACTGATTATGATTATTGCTAATATCGTTGCCATTGCCTTTGGCAAATCTAGCATCAAGTATCCCAATGCAGAACCAAAACTACCCTCAGCCAATTTCTTTGGTGGTTTTGGTTTACCAGCCCTTTTAGCAACTACCGCCTTTGGTCATATCTTGGGAGTAGGTACTATTTTAGGGCTGCATAACCTGGGAAGAATCTAGGTTCTTACCCAAGTTAGCCTTTATTTGATGATTCTTTTGTCTCCAGCTTTGAGCCAGAGAGTTAGAACTCTCTGGCTCTTTTTTATGAGACACTAAGTAATATCAGTATCTCAACAGCATGACAGATATAACAGATTTATCAAAAAGAATTGCCAGCAAAGGCGATAATCCACTAAGTTTGTCACCTGTCAACTTGCAGTCACCAGAAGACTTAGAACTTGAGCGAAAACTGCGAGAACTCAAGTTTAAACAAGAACTAAGAAAAGATTGGATTTTATTTATTGTCAGGGATGTAATAATTTTTCCTGCCGCCATCCTTTTTATTTTTGCTGTCAGTGGTTATTCCCTATTTATGCATATTCATGGGTGACATATCTGGCTACGATTTTTAATCAACCGCAGAGGCGTAGACTACACAGAAAAAAGAGATAGAAATAGTTGGGAATTATTGTAAGTTATTTCTCTTGTCTCTGTATTTCTTTCCCTCTATGTTCTCTGTGTATCTGTAGTTGTGTTAAAAAATTTTACAATCTATCTATCTTCAGTGCAATTGCGTAACTAATTTTACAGACGACGAAGCCAACTTGCGACAAGTAGACTCATCTTTATATCCACACAAATTCTGCTGGATATGAGGATTACCGTAATTGGTAAATCTGCAAAAAAGTAAGTATCTAATGGAAATAATCTAAAAATATGGGGCTTTTAATATTTGCTGTTGCTTTAGTTGCCATTGTTGCTGTAATTATCATTAATGCCTACAACGATTTAGTTAAGTATCGCAACCGTTACAAAAATGCTTATTCTCAAATCGATGTTCAATTACAGCGCCGCTATGATTTAATTCCCAACTTGGTAGAAACAGCCAAAGGGTACATGAAACATGAGCGAGAAACCTTAGAAGCAGTTATTGCCGCCCGAAATTCTGCAATTAATGCTAGCAGTCGTGCCGCTCAAAATCCCGGCGATCCCCAAGCAATGCAGCAGTTGGGCAATGCTGAAGGGGCACTGACGGGTGCGTTAAGTCGGTTGATGGTACTTTCAGAATCTTATCCAGAATTGAAAGCCGATCGCGCCATGACTCAGGTAATGGAAGAATTATCTTCCACTGAAAACCGGATTGCTTTTGCCCGTCAGGCTTTTAATGACGCAGTGACACTTTACAACACCAAGAAGGAATCTTTTCCTAGCAACCTTGTGGCAAATAATTTTAACTTTACTGTTGCAGAATTGCTCCCCGAAGCTACTCCAGAAATCAGAAATGCCCCACGCGTGTCTTTTTAGGTGTCTATGAATTTCTTTGAACATCAGGATCGGGCACGCCAAAATACGCAACAATTAATCGGGTTATTTTCCCTGTCGATCGCAGTCATGATTATGGCAATTTATATTGCCAGTTTATTTCTGTTTCGCATCGCTCCTCGTGTTTGGTGGCATCCAGGGATATTTCTCTACGTAGCTGGGATTACAATAATTGCGATCGCAATCGGAAGTCTGTACAAAATTACTTGTCTCCGCCAGGGCGGAAGCGTAATCGCCCAAGAGTTAGGAGGAAGACTCCTGCTACCAGAAATAGCCGACGAACAAGGGCGACAACTATTAAATATTGTCGAGGAAATGGCGATCGCTTCTGGTATTTCTGTCCCACAAGTTTATCTCCTCGACAGAGAAACTGGTATTAATGCCTTTGCTGCCGGATTTACGCCCAATGATGCTGTAATTGGAGTTACCCGTGGAACTTTAGAACACCTGAGTCGGGATGAACTACAAGGAGTCATCGGCCACGAATTCAGTCACATTCTCAATGGCGATATGCGGCTGAATTTGCGTTTAGTGGGACTACTGCATGGGATTTTGTTCATTTATTTAACTGGGGAATTGTTGTGGCGCCTTCGCGGTAGCTTCCGCTTCGGAAAGGAAGACAAGGGTTTACCTATCTGGGCATTTGGTTTGGCACTAATGGCAATTGGCGGTATCGGATTACTTTGCGGACGCTTGATTAAAGCCGCCGTCTCTCGCCAACGCGAATTTCTCGCCGATGCTTCAGCCGTACAGTTCACTCGCAACCCCAATGGACTTACCGGAGTCTTTCAAAAACTCCAACAGATGGATTCACGGTTAATATCGCCGGGTGCAGAAGCCTCTAGCCACATGTTTTTTGGCAATGCCCTCAACCCCTCTTTCTGGGAAGATATTTTTTCTACCCACCCACCCTTAGCAGAACGCATCCGCCGCGTTGGGGGTTTGAACGTCAGCAATTTAGCAGCAATGCCATCTCGCAATCAGATGCGTTCCCCTTCCCAAGAATCCCTAACAATGGGCTTTGCTGGTGGTTCTAACGCCACGCCAGAACAGGTTGTAAACCAAGTTGGAAGCGTTACACCAGAGCATTTTGCCCATGCTCAAGCGCTGTTATCGCAGTTACCAGAATCCTTGCGTTTGGGTGCGCGGGAGCAACAAAGTGCAATGGCGATCGCTTTTGCGCTAGCGTTAGATACGGAAAATCTCCAAATTCAAGAACGTCAAATTGCTTGGTTACGCGAGGTACAGCCTGCTGATTTGGTAGAGAAAACCTTGGAACTAAGTAGCGAAATTAGTCAGTTAGATCCCAGAATTCGCTTGCCACTTGTGGATTTGGTAGCGCCTATATTGCGCCAAAACTCTGCCAAAGAATGCCAAAGGGTGTGCAAATGCATCCACGGTTTAGTTGTAGCCACCGGAAGTTTATCGCTGTGGCATTTTGTGTTGCAGTTAATACTGTGGCATCGTCTTCAACCTAGTATAAATCCCACATCTACTACAACGGTAGAATTCACCTCCATCGAACAGATTTGGCCAGATAGTCTATTAATATTGTCCGTAATTGCCCGTGTCGGACACTCCCAACCCGATACGTCTACTGAAGACATCGCCTATGCTTTTCGTTCTGGAGTTTTTCGACTCCCCAAAGCTGGAGAGCAAGAGAAACCAGAAAAACCATTAAACTGTAATTTTACTGAACTCAAAAAAAGTTTTGAGCGTCTGCGTCTTGCTACTCCTAAACTCAAACAGGCTATTGTTGATGCTTGCGCTCACACGGTACTATTAGATAACAAAGTTACTCCTTCAGAAGCAGATTTACTCAGAGCGATCGCCATGACACTAGACTGTCCTATCCCACCATTTTTAAACCCTCAGCCTAGTATTTCAAAACAGAAACAACCTTCTCCAAAGCCAAGTTAATGTAACGACTGAGACACGATTATTTATAATTCAACAAATAAAGTCCGCCAAAACGGACTTTTCCATTATTAAATGACCGTTTTCCAGAATAATAACCTGTTGCCTTACGATTCTATTTACAGGCAATTAATTTGTTTTTATCCTGACTATTACATAGCAATCCCATTTATTTTGTGAGAATTGCAACCCGCAGATCCCCGATTTATTAAATCAGTCGAGAATCTTGTTTCTCACGAATGATTTAGGATTGCTATAGTAGACAGCAGATTTCAAGTTGGTGAGGTACAGAAGCTAAGTCTATTACCCAGGTATAAAGAGTGTTTTACTCCTATTAGCACAGCGGGGCGTAACCGATTCTGAATTCTGCGGCAAATAGTTATCTTGGCAAAATAGTATCATATTGTACAAAAATCTTGATATTGCTTATAAGTATTAACTTGCACGAAAAAGTTTAGACAAAATGCCAGCATTCTAGAAATTTGATTGCTATATTAGATTAAATAACTATTCTGGCAAGGGTTAAAAAGCTGTGCGGGATGATTTACAGGGCTTGGAAATTAGTCAGAACGATCTGCAAAAGCTGACTAATTTACCTGTCAATGGGGAACTTTTAATCATTACAAATCCTCTCAAGAGATTAGTAAATATCTATATACAAAAACTTAAAAGCTCTGAAGGAGCAACTGTAGTTTTTATTGGATTTTCTACATTTGTTTTTGTCTATATTTTATTTGATATCATTATTAAAATATTTGTTACATGGATAACAATTCCATCTTGGATATTATTAATTATCTTAGGTCTGTGGGTTGGTGGTTTGACGCAAAGCATCTTATATTTTATCTGGAAAACTAGAAGTAAGCTTGTTAAAGCTAATATGACAAAATCTCTACAAATCCTGTTAAATGAGGTTAATAGATATAATACTGTTATTAGAGTTATAGATATCAATGACCAAATAGAAGAAGCTGGTAATCCAGAAGTGATTATAAAGGAAAGAGAGGATGTAATCGAAGCACTTAAACTCACCAAAGCTGATTTAGTTCGCGCTTTAAAGACAGAAAGGATTTTGAGAGAGAATAAGAATTTTATCCTGAGTAATACAGAACTGTTTGTCAACAATTTAGCAACTTTAACAGCTATGCAAGTAACAGAGGAGGCTACTGAGCATGGAAGGTTACTCAATGAAGCATTACAAATTGCATTAGATGTGCAATACGAAATGAAAAGATTACAGACTCAACGTTAAGATAATTCGTAATTAAGTTTTGTAATGGGAATGTAGAAAGCACTCGTAAATTCACTCGGTAATCAGCAAGAGTTAGAGAAAGCGTAGATGCTGCTGATAAATCCCTAGAGGTTGCTGGGTAAGTTGGCTTCCAATCTACTAGTAGAATATTCTCAATGGCTTTTTTCCATAATCTTTCCCACGGTTGCAATCCCCGGTCTAACATAAAGAATAATCGTAAAGCGATCGCTTATCCGTATGGACTGGAAAGAAATTAGAGGGAACTGGGTAATCATTCCCCGAAATCCCATAGGTATCGTTCATTTTTTAGGAGGTGCATTTGTCGCCACTGCACCACACATCACTTATCGCTGGTTACTCGAACAACTAGCAAGTAAAGGCTATGTTGTAATTGCTACGCCTTTTGTCAATACACTAGATCATACTGCGATCGCAAAATCTGTGCTGTTAAACTTTGACCGCACCCTCGAACGATTGCATGATTCTGGGGCATTACGCAAGCTTTACTTTCCCATCTACGGCGTTGGACACAGTATGGGCTGTAAACTCCACTTGCTGATTGGTAGCCTTTTTAAAGTAGAACGTGCAGGTAATATTTTAATATCCTTCAACAACTACGCCGCGAAAGAAGCTATCCCTCTAGTAGAACAATTCAATTCTACTTTGAAAATTGAGTTTACCCCATCGCCGTTGGAAACTAACAAACTTGTCCAAGAAAGTTACAATATCCGGCGCAATTTATTAATAAAATTTAGTAATGACACCATCGATCAATCCGCAGCTTTAACCAAAATCTTACAAGAACGTTTTGATGAGATGGTGACAGCCCAAACGTTACCAGGAAATCATACAACACCTTTAGGTCAAGATATTAAATGGCAAACGGGAACATCTTTTACCCCCTTTGATGCTTTAGGACAATGGTTCAAGCAAGAAGCATACCGCGACTTAAACCAGTTAAAAAGCAACATTCTTTTATGGCTAAATCCTTTAGGAGCGCCATAATATTTTATGACTGTTAAACAGTCGTAAATTCTATGAGTAAATAGAAATGAGTTATAGTGCTTCTCATTTGAGTCTAATAAAGGCCAAACCCTCAACTCCTTACGCCTGTTGCTACAACGTAGGTTACTCTCTCTTAAAAAGAGAGAGAAGTCAAAGTCTATTGCATACATAGACGCGTAGTGGCTACTTTATAAGTTCTCTATTCGCGCTAGCGTCTCCCCTTGGGAGAAGGTACGATAAGCGCCATAGCATCTCTGTATTGATACTACTAGCTTATTAGCTCATATCATATTTTTATTTTCTAGTTTGACAAAAAATTATTAATGAGTGTTTTCAAAAAATTTATATGTTTCAAATACTAATAATTGATGATGACCATTCAATAAAAATACTCCTGAAAAGGATGTTGGAAAAACAGGGTTATGAGGTCGTTACTGCCAGTAGTGGCGAGGAAGGAATAGAAAAGGCACTAGTTTATCGTCCAGCACTAATTATTTGTGATTGGATCATGCCGGGGTTGACTGGACTAGAAGTTTGCCACCGCATTAAGACAGACCCCAAATTTTTCACCACATTCTTTATTTTATTAACATCCTTAGATTCCGTTGCCGATTGTGTCAAAGGTTTAGATGCTGGTGCTGATGATTTTATCTCTAAACCTATTGAGCATAATGAATTACAAGCACGCGTAAGAGCGGGATTACGCCTGCATCAGTTGAGTAGAGATTTGCAGGCTCAAAAGTTGCTTCTGGAATCAGAAATGTCAGAAGCAGCAGAATATGTGCGATCGCTGCTACCTTTTTCCATGACCGAACCCTTCAATATAAATTTCCGATTCATTCCCTCGCGACAACTCGGCGGTGACTGTTTCGATTACTATTGGCTCGATGATGACTATCTGGCAATTTACTTACTCGATACCGCCGGACATGGACTCAAAGCTACTCTTCCCTCTGTTTCAGTGCTAAATCTGCTGCGTTCTCGTGCGCTCAAAGGTCTTGATTACTATCAACCTAGTGATGTATTGAAGGCTTTAAATGACACTTTTCAGATGAATTATCAAAATGATAAATACTTTACGATTTGGTACGGAGTTTACAATCGAATCAACCGCCAGTTAATTTATGCTAGCGCAGGTCATCCACCAGCAGTTTTAGTAACTGGCACATCGCCAAGAAAGTCTGAAGTTAAACTCCTAAAAACCCCTGGTATGCCAGTTGGTATGTTTCCAGAGGCAAAATATGTTGATGGGTTTTATAATATTGAAAAATTCAGTACCCTTTATATTTTTAGTGATGGCGCTTATGAAATCACTAAATCAGACGGCACACTTTGGAGTTTGGATGCTTTTATTCAGCTACTAGTTAGCTTACAAGATCCTGTTGATAGCCAACTCGATCGCGTACTCAGTTATTTAATAGCTTTGAACTCCAAAGATGCTTTTGATGATGATTTATCTATTTTGCAAATGAAGTTTGATTAATTAGGTTTTAGAGACTAAAACCTGATTAAATGCATCTTGACTGGGAAATATTTCAAATACTTTATCCATATTAGTCAGTTCAAATAATATCCTGACTTGCTCATTAATTGAGCAGAGAACAAGCTTAGTATCCGCTGCACGCAAGGTTTTAAAAGCTAATACTAAAGCTCCTAAACCCGAACTATCCATAAACGTTACATCTTTAAAATCAACTAACACAATTTTCGCACCACTTTCTAGAATATCAGTGATATTTTGTCGGAAGTCTTGTGAAGTTGTGGCGTTCAAATTACCACTGAGTTTAATAACTTTTACTTGTTCTCGCATAATTATGTCACTCTGACTTATGTAAATAATACTCTGATTTCGCCATTATAGAACATTTAAAAATGCTTGTAAAATAAAATTTAAGATTACCTATTGAATAATCATTTATAATTAATCAGGATAGATAAAGATTAATTATAAAATTTTGAATCTATTTTTTTGTAATCAAAACAAATTATTAGCTTAATTCAGTATAGTTTTCTTCCTAGAAATAGACCAATTATAAATAAACAAGCTAAGTCAGCTTGCATGATAAACAACTGGTATATTTAATTTTGTAAAAATGTTGTAATGACGAATTTCGAAGCGGTTCGTTGATTTGATGTTTTGTCATGTATGTTAATTTTTTAACGCCGACTTACTTGTATCTCATGGATTTAGATATATACTTACATACAAGCTGAAGTTACTGCTTTTCAGATTATTTACCAAAAATTTTTGTAAAACTGAGATTCTCTAATAAATCTCATGACAATAACTGTCATTAAACAATTCAGAATTCAACTAGTTGCAGCAATGCTTACGGCGGGCTACGCCTACACATAACTAAACCGAGTCTAGCAGTAGCTTTTCCTCCCTGAGTACTTATGATGGTAACTAGGATCTATATTTATTTATGTCCAATTACTTACATAATTAAAATAATTTACCTCTGGACTACCGCTCTAGAGCCAAAAATTTAGGTTTCAACAGCGCCAAGCAAGCTAGAACCGACACCAAGGCTTTAAAAGAAGTTTTCTGAAGGCGATCGCCTCTGCTATCTTAAGTATTCCCAATATCTGTCATTTCTCGACAGACAATACAAAAAGTAAAGAGTTATGAATTTGTTACTCCTAACTCCTCACTCACTCAAACAGGACTCACTTTGGCTCTGTAAAGCAGCTTCTCACCTTGAAGGTAGCCAGTGTAGCGTACTTTGACTGTTTTTCCAGGTTGTGCAGTTCCCTCCAGCAATTGGTGCAGTTGGGGATCGTAAGGTAATTCTGCTCCCACAGGGGCGATCGCTTCCACTCCCCACGCCTGTAACAGCTTTTCCAGGGGTTTCTGCACCAAGGGTACTATTTTGACTGCTGCTAGCTGGGGATTTTCCTGCGCTTTGTGTGCTGCTGTTGGCCATTGCAATAATAAAGACTCCAGCAGTTGCAAACTCGACTGCTGGAGTTCTTGTAGTAATATTTCTCGCTGTTGTTCTAATTGAAGCTGAGAGCGATCGTACTCTCTTCTTAAATCTGTAATTTCTTGTAACAATTCCTGAGTTGGCGCTGTTTTCTCTTGTAATAACTCTACGGTTGAAAAAGTTGCGATCAATTCATTCAATGGCATCTGTAGCACTGGTGAAAGCTTAAGCAGCACATCTACCCGCATCTGCTCTAACTTTCCTTGGCGTAACCGCAAAATTTGACGCTCTGAGACTCCAGCAGCGCGACTCAGCCCTTTAAAACTAGAAATACCTACCTGTTGCATTAAATCTTGCAACTTTTGGGTGAAATTAATATTGGGCATTCGGCAAAACAGTTCTGTTAGGGGATAGCTAGGGTTTAGCCTGTTCCGAGTTCTGAGTAAAGAAGTGAGATTCCCAACTCAGCACTCCTGAAGGGCATTGGGAATTGGGCATTGGCGATTAAGTTTTTCTTTGTCCCCTATTCCCTATTCCCTATGCTCTATTCCCTATTCTTCCAGTAAACTTCTCAACATCCAAGCTGTCTTTTCGTGTACTTGCATCCGCTGAGTCAATAAATCGGCGGTAGGTTCGTCGTTAACTTCCTCTATCACAGGAAAAATAGATCGTGCAGTTCTGACCACGGCTTCTTGTCCTTCCACAAGTTCGCGAATCATCTCCACAGCTTTAGGAACTCCGGGAGTTTCTGGAATCGAACTCAGTTTGGCATATTCGCTGTAAGTTCCTGGTGCGGGATAGCCAAGTGCTCTAATTCTCTCGGCTATTAAATCAACTGCTAACGCTAATTCTGTATACTGGGTCTCAAACATCAAATGCAATGTTTGAAACATCGGCCCCGTTACATTCCAATGGAAGTTATGAGTTTTCAGATACAGTGTATAAGTGTCAGCCAACAGGTGAGATAAACCATCGGCAATTTTAGCCCTACTCGCCTCGTCAATGCCGATATTTACATTTTTGACTGTTACTTTCGATGACATAATTTTCTCCTAATTAGGTTATATGTAATTGGGGATTGGAAATTGGGCATTGGGCATTAATTATTCTCTTTGTCCTCTTGTCCCCTGATCTCCCCACTCCCATTTTCTATGCCAAGTGCATCTTCAAAACGCTACGGGGTGCTTTACGGACTCTTGCTAAAACGGTTTCTTTGCCTAAACGCTGGCAAGCTTCATACCGATGGCAACCAGAAAAGCCATAATATTGTCCATCTACTTCTAGGACATCAATAGGTTCTTGCTGCCCAATCTCCGCAATCGATTCCATTAAGGCTTGTACTTTATTTGGATCGTTTGTACGGGGCAATGGCCGTTTTATCTGATTTAATGGAATTTCTTGGACTCTAACCATACAGAGTTTATCCAACTAGTTCTGTTTTTTCTCTCTAAATAAATCATAGTCATTATGACTTCGTTTTGCAACTATTATTTAGGGCAAAATTGGTAATGGTATCATTGGAGCATTCATGCGACAAAAAAACCGCGCTACAAAGCAATTGGAAAATCAGCTCCAACGACGCATTAAGGGGCAGAAGACGCTTGAGTACTCGCTATCGCTTCCCTATCAGGTAGCCATGAAATTTTCGTTTTGGCGTTTTTCCCACACTGTGCTGACAACATTTTGTCTATTGGGACTGACTGCTGCATCAGGGCCTGAGAGCAACATCCAGGATATAGAACTGAAAATTGGGATTGTGCAGCGATTTGGCGCCGAAGCCACAGCCAAGCTACAACTGGAACCCATCAAAGGCGATCGCTTAAAGCTAAAATTTCAAGCGGGCAATAAGCAGCAAATCCTGTTTACTAAGAATCCTGTAAAGCTGGAAACAGTCATGCAAGCTTTACCCCAGCCAGCAGTCGAAGAAGTAGTAGTTTTAGGCACATACCGCACTTTTGAAACTGCGGAAGATAGTGCTAATAAATGGCGTTCTAAGGGAATGGAAGTGGAAATAGCCCAGCCAGAACGCTGGCAGGTTTGGGCTAAACGAGATGTTTACAGCACTCCTTTACTGCGACGCTTGTTATTACAAAACATCCAAGCTTCTACCCAAGAAAAAGTATATCTTGATACTAAAGTGTTGAAAAAAGTGCCGCGAGTGAGTTGGGTAGTGGATGGTAATCGCTATAGCCCAAATGACTTGGAAATTAGCACTGATAAAAACTTGATTCGGGTAAATAAAACCGAAAAACAAGAGCTTGCTCGTCTTTATGCCGGTCGAATGAATTTGCAGCCAAATGCTTATGGCACATACACTCTCGTTAACCAAGTACCTTTAGAAACTTATTTGCGTGGGGTTGTGCCTTACGAAATAGGAACAGATGCACCAAAAGCGGCGCTAGAAGCCCAGGCAATTCTTGCTCGGACTTATGCCTTGAGAAATTTACGTAGGTTTGCCGCAGATAACTATCAGTTGTGTGCTGATACTCACTGCCAAGTTTATTATGGGCTGAAGGGAGCAGCTGCCAAAACAGACCAAGCGATCGCCTCAACCAAGGGTAAAGTACTAACTTATAAAAATGAACTCGTAGACGCCCTGTATTCTTCTACCACTGGTGGCGTCACCGCTTCCTTTAGCGATGTTTGGAATGGCGACGATCGTCCCTATTTACGCCCTGTACTGGATGCTCCGACCAATTTTTGGGACTTGTCTAAGCAGAATTTAGCAAATGAAAAGAATTTCCAGAAATTTATTAATACGCAACAAGGATTTAATGAAAGCAAGTGGGATATGTTTCGTTGGCATAAAGAAACCCCTTTAAAGGATATTATCAAGGACTTGCAAAAATTTTTACAGGTGAAAAACAGTCCCCATGCCAAATTTAAAACAATTCAGGCTATGGCAGTAGTGGAGCGAAGCCAGAGTGGACGTATCCTGGAACTTGCGGTTAAAACCGATCGCAGCACCTTTATTTTGCACAAAGACGAAGTTCGCAGTGCTTTTGCAGCCCCTACAAGTACGCTTTTTTACATCGAGCCCCTGAACAAAGGCAAATCGGAACTCTGGGGATACGCTTTTATTGGTGGTGGATTAGGACATGGAGTCGGCTTGAGTCAAACTGGCGCTCAAAATTTGGCAAAACTAGGTTGGTCAAGTCCAAAAATTCTCCAATTTTACTATCCTGGTACTCAGATTCAAATTCTCAACAAAGAAATCAAGCTTTGAGCTATTGGCATTCAAGTTGCATCTATGAGCTAGGAGTCGGGAGTTAAAAAGAGGTGAAAATTATAGAATAGATAGGAAACTCCATACTCAAAAAATTAAGCAGGAACACAAGATTTACTGTGTTCCTGCCCAACATAAAATTAGACTTTTTGTCAAAGTCGCTTTCAGAGGTACACACAAAATTGCATTGCAAGGGTGTTAACTCTAGATATTTTGCTTCTATTTTGTCGACATTAGTAACTCTTGCAAGAGGTTCATGTTTGAGTCGCTTAACTCTTAGTAAAGGTCTTCTTCTTTGTGAGTTTCGATTGTTACGTCAGAGGTTGGGTAAGCAACACAAGTCAGTACATATCCCTTTTCTATTTGTTCATCATCTAAGAATGACTGATCGCCCTGATCGACAGTACCCTTGGTGATTTTACCTGCACAGGTCGAGCAAGCACCAGCGCGGCAAGAGTAGGGCAAGTCAAGACCAGCTTCTTCGGCAGCATCTAGAATATAGACATCATCATCAACGTCAAGTGTTTGGTTCAGACCTTCGGCGTCGTTGACTAGTGTCACTTTATAAGTTGGCATTGAGTAATCCTCTCTTTTGTAAACGGCAGTATAAGTTATCTTAAGGCAAAGGTCACGGCTGTTCTGTGGAATTAGCCGCTGGTTTAAATTTGCTTCATTTCTGATACTACGAGAAAAATTAAACGATGTAACTGGAAATTGAACCCGATTAGTAATGAAATTTAGTTAGTTAATCCCGATAAGTTTTCTTTATATTATTTTCTACCCTATTCAGGTTGTGATTAGAAAAAATTATATGCCCGAAAAGTAAACATGAGTAAGGTTAATGTTACCGATATTTTGTAAGACTTACGTAGAAGAGATTCCCCAACTCCTTTAAAAAACAGAGCTGTTTCATTTTTTAATCTGATTTAAATGCGCCCGTTATAAATGAAATAAACATAACAGTACAGTAGAGATGTAATTTTTATTTTGCTATTTTTTTTGTTCATTGTATTGACAAATTTCTGACATTATGGGTAAAAAAAGGGTTTTTTCTTTTTAAGTCTTCCTTTTTGAGTACACGTAATTCTATCTAGCTGCAAATAAACTCTTATTTGCCCTTGAGGGGGTAGGACGAATGTTGTAGAGTCTAAACTGGTGAACCCCATGAAGAGAGAATCTCACCACTAGAAACGTGGGAAGATCAAAAACAGAACTAATGAGGATCATGTATAATTCAGAAGCAGCTTTGGAAAAAGCAAAAGTGCGTGTAGGTTTGGTAGGTACTGGGTATGCGGCAAAGTTTCGGGCTGAGGCATTGTTCCACGATGAGCGATCGCATATAGTCGCAGTTGTTGGTCATACAAGAGAAAAAACCGAAACCTTTGCCAGAGAGTACCAGATTGAAGTCTTGAATACTTGGCAAGAGCTAGTAGAGCGTGAAGATATAGACCTAGTAGCGATCTCCACTATTAATCGAGATCATGGGGCGATCGCTCGTGCAGCACTTACCAACGGCAAACATGTGATTGTAGAGTATCCTCTTTCGTTGGATGTATTTGAAGCTGAGGAACTGATTGCCTTAGCTAAAGCACAACAAAAACTCCTACACGTTGAACATCTGGAACTTTTGGGTGGTTTGCATCAAGCTTTGAAGCAAAACTTAGACAAAATTGGTGAGGTGTTTTATGTTCGCTACAGCACCATCAATCCTCAAAATCCTGCACCCCGCAAATGGACTTATAACCACGAGTTTTTTGGCTTTCCTTTAATTGGGGCCCTGTCTCGCCTACATCGCCTCATCGATTTATTTGGTACAGTATTTACTGTTAACTGTCACCAGCGATATTGGGAAATAGAACCGGAATACTACCAAACCTGTTTTTGCACTAGTGAATTGTGCTTTAACAGTGGGCTTTTAGCCCAAGTAGTGTATGGCAAAGGCGAAAGTATTTGGCAATCAGAACGCAAGTTTGAAGTTCACGGTGAAAAAGGTGGTTTAATTTTTGATGGCGACACCGGAATATTCGTCCAGCCAGGGGAAACAACACCTATAGAGGTTGGGCCTCGCCGGGGTTTGTTCGCCAAAGATACGAGTATGGTGTTAGACCATCTTTTTGACGGGACTCCTTTGTACGTTACCCCAGAGGAGAGCTTGTATACCCTAAAGGTTGCTGATACTGCACAAAGATCTGCACAGACTGGGTTAACTATGTTTATGAAAGATACTTTAGATAAAAGTTAATGAAAACTGAACTAATTGTTATTTTATCCCAACGAGAAATAGAGAAAATGCGTCAAGCTGGGCGTTTAGCAGCTAAACTTCTCCAGCATCTAGAACCCTTTGTGAAACCAGGGGTTAGCACTCTTGAACTAAATGATGAAGCCGAACGTTGGACGCAAGCGCATGGAGCAAAAAGCGCACCTCTTGGCTATAAGGGTTATCCTAAATCGATTTGCACTAGTGTAAATGAGGTAATTTGTCACGGCATTCCCAACGCCAAGCAAATTCTTAAGGAAGGTGACATCATTAATATTGATGTAACGCCGATTGTTGAAGGTTATCACGGCGATACATCAAAGACATTCTTTGTTGGTACTCCTTCCCCAAAAACGAGGAAGTTGGTAGAGGTGACAGAAGAGTGTCTCCGTCTGGGTATTGCTGAAGTTAAACCTGGGGCACGCATTGGAGACATTGGTGCAGCCATTCAAGAGTATGCTGAAGGACAAGGCTTTTCTGTAGTACGAGATTTCGTTGGCCACGGCATCAGTAACATTTTCCATACTGCGCCGGATGTTCCCCATTATGGTACACGCGGTAAAGGCAAGCGCCTCAGACCAGGGATGGTTTTTACTATTGAGCCAATGATTAACGAAGGTACTTACGAAGTCGAGGTTCTCGGCGATAAGTGGACTGCGGTAACGCGCGATCGCAAGCTTTCTGCTCAATGTGAGCATACCTTAGCTGTAACTGAAGACGGCGTTGAAATTCTCACCCTTCCTGAAGGTGTGAATTACTGGAACCTAGATAAAACAGCTAGTTAGAATAATTAAGAGCAGCAATACCTGCTCTATTTCTGAACCTGGAAGGACAAATCTTGATGGTTTCAGCCACTATTAATATAAGCAATCTTAGCTCTGAGGCATTCGTTGCTGGCTATCTGGATGATGTACGCTACGAGTTCATCGATGGAGAACTAATCGACTTGGAACCCCCTGGACTTCATGAACAGGTAGCTGGGTTGATTAATCGTAAGCTCAACGTCGCAATTGATCTGCTCAACTTGCCTTGGTTTATTCCCATGAAATGCCTGATTTAAACCATTAGGTCAAAATTCAGCCTTTAGACCCGATGTTGTGATTCTCGATCGGACGGGTTTGGCGAATGAGCCATTATGGAAAACTGAGCCAGTGATTACACTAGGCAAATCTGTAAAATTAGTCGTGGAGGTTGTCAGTACCAATTGGCAGAATGACTATGCCCGGAAAGTGGAAGACTACGAAGCTTTAGGTCTTGGGGAGTATTGGATCGCAGATTATCTAGGGCTAGGAGGCAAACGCTACATCGGTTTATCTAAGCAACCTGTAATCACGATTTATCAGTTAATCGATGGAACTTATCAAGGACAACAGTTTAGGGGAACAGAACGCCTCATCTCCCAAACATTTCCACACCTGAATTTGACCGCAGAACAGATATTTGTTGCGGGTCGCTAGAGTTAGAAATTGGGGAACGCATAGCACTCTCTGGAGAGAAGTATTTAAACTGTTTAAAGGTAATCCAAAATTCGTATAACTATCTTCCCAACTTATTGGGAATACCTTCACAACCACCAGGAATAGTACCTCTAGTTTTTTCGCCACCCCAAGTGCAACAGTAGCAACGTGCAGACTCAGACATCCGTTGTACGTTGCTGAAATCGGCATTTTCTACCACAGCGCCGGTTTGTTCGCCGGTTTCATAATCCGGTGGTTCGGTGCGACTGCGGGGTGATGCTTTATCTACTACACCATAGAATAAGCGAATCCCGTTGATATCAGCATCATTGAGATTCGCACCATATAAAATTGTGCGGGAGAGGTTGGCTTTTACTAAATCACAACCGCTCAGATTGGCACGGACAAGATTAGCTTCGCTGAGGTCAGTCCAACGTAAATCAGTACCAGAAAGGTCTGCTGCGGCTAGCATTACGCCTAAATCGATAACGCGCACACCTTCGAGGCGGTCTTCTGCATATCCGCCAGTTCCATCAAGAATGGCTCGACCTAATAAGCGATCGCGTTTTAGAGGTGACAGCAACTTGGAACGTGAGAGAAACCGGAGAATTTTCGCTTTCCCACTACCATCAACACTACTTAAAATTGCCGCAGTGCGTCCTTCCGCGATCGCTCTTTCTTGGGGCCAATCTTCTAATAATCCTTCTTCATCTAATACTAAGTCGGAAACGCCTTGGAAATAGGAATCGATTGTCTGTTGCTGGGTGATAATATTTTGCTGAACTGTCAGCAGGTTTTGCTGAATTGTCAAGTCTTTGGAAATAACATATTGTCGCCACGCCACGTAAACAGCAATGATGGCGATGAGAATTTGTCCCAAAGCGCCAAACCAATCAGCGAGAGTTCCAGCAATGTCCCAGTTAATTTTGCGTCCTAAAACAAGCAAGCGATCGCCTACACCTGTGAACCTGATTAAGCCGATTATGGCTACTAGTAATCCCAAAAAGCCCACAAACAGGGTGCGTTCTTGGGGTGAAAACCACTCGTCTAATACTTCTTGCAACCAAGGCAATAATATCGCCAGGGATAACAGCAAAGCCATCAGCGTTCCGATAATGCCGACAATCCAATTATTGAGGATAATTCCAATAAAGGTGGTAGCGATCGCGATTAGAGTAATCAGCAATGCCCTCGGCTTAACTGTAAATTGCTTGGTAGTGGGTTGCTTGAAGTCAGAACGGGCTTGTTTGAGAGCAGTTGTATGTTGCGGAGATTGCAAAGATGCGATCGCCGCTAGAGCTTGTTGTGTCGCTAGTGCTTCTGAGTTTAGGTTCTTCTCAGCTGCACCACCGTCAAAGTCATCTGGTTGCGAATCGTTTTCGAGGCCTGGTTCTGGGGTTGGTAGATTAGAGGAATTGGATTCAATCGTCATGTTTTCTATTTTGCCCCAGTAGATTAAGAACAACATCTGTTTTATCAGAAATTGCACTCAACTCAAGACCTGTATTCCATACAATACTTCTCGGTTAAGGGGAAAAGGAACTCATGTTAAAGGGGAAGGGGAAAATACAAAACCTTTATCCTTTCCCCCCGCCTCTTATCCCCAGAGGGGACCCCACCTTCCCCTTTTCCTGACTTCTGCAAGAAGTCTAATGTCTTTCATGCAAGAATTTTGTTAACGCAGTGGTAGCGAGTCTATATATTCCTACGTCGAAGCAAGCTACGCAGGGCGTCTCTTAGACATCATCATTTTAAATTTTAAATTGTTAATTTCGATCTACAGTTTGAATTGTCAAAATTTGAGGAGGCGTAGCATCAGGTGGGTAGAGAAAATCCACTTCTACCAGTCGCCGCTGTCCAGGAGATATTTTTAATTGAGCAAGCGGTTCTCCCATCTGTCCCCGTTGTTGAACTAAATGCCAATATTGGGTTCTGGGTAAGCCATTATCGTCGTTGTAGCGAATACGAACTGTGCCTCTGAAAAAGACAGATGGTGCGGGTGGTGAAAAAAAGCGAAGCCCTGGTTTACTTAACTCATCTTCTTTAATAGGCGTTTGGAAAAGTACATTTATAGTTTGCGGCTTATCCGTATTGTTGAATAATGGTAGAGAGATGTTGTATTCAATACCGTAGTTGCCGTGAGCTTCGTAAGCAGTACCAGGATAACGCGCTACAAGTTTAGCAGTTTGGTTTTGTCCCGTACCCATTTTGCCAGCCAAAAGGGTGCTTAAACCGTAGGAAAAAGCTTGTCCTGATTCGGGAATTGTCAGGTATGAACTATTAGAGTCGGTAACTTGTGCTTGCCAACGAGAGCCAACAGCTACCCCCGCTACCCGTCCGTAAATTTCTTTTGCCCCTGTAAGCTGATCTGGAGGACTGGGAGCCGGTTCACGGGGCCCAGCAAAATCACCATTTTCTAATAAATTCTCCCATTCTTCTAAAGTAGGCGCTCTTTCACTACCATCGGGATTGGGTTTGGCAAACATGGCCAGGTTTGCCATATAAACAGGACGATCGCTATACAAACGTAACAAAGTAGAACGTCCATTCAATGGCGGCGTTAAAGTCCGCACTGGAATTGGATGATTCATTAACATCCGGCTTTGTTTTGGTGGAATTACCAACTGGGCTGGCCATCCTTGTCGTCTGACTCGCAGCACATCATTCATTACGCGATCGCCCGGCCCAGCATAAATGTTTCCCGAATTATTTGACAGCATGGGAGGAAGCTTGACAAAAGGTGCATCAGGTTGACTCACATAACTAGCTGCTTGCAAGATGTTGACAGTTGCAGAGCGATCGCTGGGATTATAAACAATCACCCCCAAATAAAGAGTCCGCAAATCATTTGGCGTCTCAATCGCTCTAGCAATATGGTGAGAAAATAAATCAAACCTTCCCTGAAATGGAAAGTTCAGGTGGGCGCTAGGCACTCTTTTGCCTTGAGGAGGAAATGTAGACAGCAGAATTCCTTCACTCTTAACTACTTCTGGGTTATTACTGTTAAATACTGGTACTTCGTCAAGATGTCCTGTTAAAGGTCTTGTTTGTTGGGGAACGAAGATTTCTTGCGGTGCAGGAGAAGGCGATGCTTGAGCCAAAAACAAATAGGAAATAAAATTAAGCATTTATTCAAAAAGCAATTTATCGCTGAAGTTCAGAATACAGCATACCTAACCTCCACCCAAGCATGACAAGTTAGAGGAGGTTTGCCAAAACTTTCACCAAAGTAATTTAATTGGAGCGATCGCTTTATTCTGCTTACTGCTTCAAGGTGAATGAGTATTCGTGCCAATCGCTTAGGGGGCGATACCCAATCGCTTGATAAATATGATTGGCTGTGAGATTGGCTAAATCTGCCATGAGCAAACAATCGCGGCATCCCTGGTCTAGCAGTTTTTGGCTTAACGCTGTGACACAGGCAGTGGCATATCCTTTGCGACGATACTCTGGTGGTGTATAAGCTAAATTGATCCGACCAATTGTAGGTAATACTTGTTTACCAGACGCAACCGAAACTGGAGTGCTATCAACCCAAAAATAAGTATTCTGCTGTTTCAACCGATTATCTACTTGGTGTTCGACATCTTCGCTCACCGCCTCATCTATCTCAGATAAAAATGCAGAAAGCCACTCGATCAACAGAGAGCGATCGCCTTCAGTTGCCAGTCTAAGATATCCACTGGCCGTTGAGACTTTTTGCAGTGCCGTTAATTGGTAAATTTTCATTACCACCGACCGTTGATAGAATTGTTCTGTCAGCCCTTGCCAAGTCTGCGAGAATATTTCTGCCTCTTTAGCCAGTCCCATGCTTCCTGGCAGTTGCTCTTGACGTAAATCTTGAGCAATCAACCGCAAGGCATCCATATTCTGGGCTTTGGATAGGATCAATTTTTGGGGTGGGGTGCGGATGGCAACAGCCAGAATTTCGCCACTTGTTTGGACAATTGCTAAATAAGGCTTACGCAGATAACGTTCTGGGTTATGCAACAAGGTATGCGAAATACTGAGCAAAACATTATTTTCTACCTGATGCTGGAGTAAGTAAGCCTGAGTGCAGTGCCAGAATTCCTGAATGTTGTCGAATCGATTTAGTTGCATGATTTGCCTTCCTTACTAACCAAGTACAGCATTTCATTAAATTCATAGCGAATTAAATTTGGCAATATCCTCCAATGACAATGCGTCGGTCGCCTTGTTAATACGTAGGCTTGTATTGTTAAGGCGTTGGCCGCCTTGTTAATGCGTCGGCTTGCATTAAAAACACTACATTTTGACGCAAAACTGTACTAAGTTAAGAGTTGCGCTATCTAGAACTTCGAAAACTAACCCTTTCAAGGTGACTCATAAAATCTCTTTTTTCTCTCTGGTTTCTCTCTGGGCTGCGCCAGTTGCTACCCTTCGGAAACATATATTATGGGGTGAGCATCTTGCCCGCCCTGATTCATGAGCGTGCAGGATGTCCACCCCACAAAATTGAGTAATTTATTTGTTGGAATTCCCAGTCCTTTGCCCTCAATTAAGGTGCAAGGGCATTACCCCGAATTAGGCTACCAATAGTTTTGGCAGTAATCTTCAATTGGGTGATGGGATTAGCCGGGACAACCGTTTTATACAGATAGCTATCGAATGTTAGCCGTTGTACATCGAGGTCATCGCACATTTCCACAAAGGCTTCGCGGGTGGCGTCAGAACGATAGAATACGGTTTGCAGAATGTCCAGCACCTTGTAGGTGAGTCCGTATCTTTTATCCCAACGCTTCAGGTAAACCTTGAGGTCGCCTTCTGTAGGAATACGGCTACCACCATTAGATGTTTCCACAATGGTTTCAGCACACATCCGCCCAGATTTAGCGGCAAAATAAATACCTTCACCAGAGGACTTGGTAACATAACCAGCAGCATCTCCCACCAAAGCGATGCGACCGACAACACGACGGGGACGGGGATGTTCGGGAATGGGGTGGGCTTCTACTTTGATGATTTTACCGCCAGCTAGCTTTTCGGAAGCACGAGCGCGGATACCAGCTTGTAATTGTTTGATGCTGGCCTTATTGATGTGCATTGTGCCAGTACCGACAGCTACGTGGTCATATTTGGGGAAAACCCAAGCGTAGAAATCGGTAGAAACGTCATCACCGACATACATTTCGGCGAGATCGTTATAGTAGGCCATTTTGTCTTCGGGTAAGCGAATTCGCTCTTGGAAAGCGATCGCATAATTGTAATCCCCAGCGTCCATTTCTTTGGCAACGCGGGAATTAGCCCCATCCGCCCCAATGATTAGATCCACCTTCAGGGTTTTGGCAATTCCCTGTGATATCCCATCTGTGTGGTCAATGTAATGAATCGTATAGGGATCGGTATTGTTTCCTGGTATATCGAGTTTATGAACAGTGGCATTAATTAAATTTGCGCCTAGTTTGGCCGCGCGATCGCGCAAAAAGCCATCTAGCACTTCCCGGCGGCACATTCCTATATATTCATCTTCATTTACCAAATTGATATCAACCTCGCGATTGGAAGGCGAAATCATTTTCATCTTCCGTACCCGGCGATCGATAATCTCTGGTGGTAAGTCAAATTCACTCACCATACACAGGGGAATTGCGCCCCCACAAGGCTTTGCATTGTCTAGCTTCCGCTCAAACAGGTAGGTTTCAATCCCAGAGGCTGCCAGTGTTTCAGCGGCAGATGAACCAGCAGGGCCTGACCCAATAACAGCAACCCGTAGTGTCAAAGGTCTTTCTCCCAATCTTCACATTTACCGAGAGCATACTACCACGGTCTTTCTAGTGATTTGGCGCTTTTCCTCCAGGTTTCTGCACAAATGCAATATTCCTTAATGTTTCGATACGAATTAGAGTTGGGTATTGGGCATTGGGCATTGGGAAGAATGAAGAATATTGCCTACCTAGTCCCCAGTCCTCAATATGCAGATTTCCTTATTCGATTCTTTTACTAGACAAGTTAGTACTGCCGCAATTAATGGATATCAAAAACATATTTCTCCGCACAAAGGTTTTGCTTGTGCCCACAGAATACTATATGGCGGCGAATCTTGCTCTCAATACATCAAGCAGTTAGTTGCCAAGGAAGGGTTAAAAGCAGCTTTTGTTAATTCCCGCGAACGATTTCAAGCTTGCAAGCAAGCCAATCAAATTTTGCGAATCCATAGCGAAAACTCAGAAGAATCCACAGAGGAGGAAGCAGACACGCAGCAACGACAAACATCTGGTAAAGTTACTCAAAAATCCTCGTTTATTAGTAGCGACAATACCAACTGTTTTGATTGTGCCGATTTGGGCTGCAATTGTGCTGAAATGGCTACCGTGATTCCTGATTGTGGTTCCCTAGATTGTGGTACTGCTGATTATAGTTCCCTAGATTGCAGTGGGGCTGACTGTAGCTTCCTCGATTGTGGCAGTTGCGGTAGCTAAATCTTGTTCATCCATAAATAACGATATATGGTATATGTAGGACACAGTAATCCTACCAAGGATCTGTAGATTTAGTTGCAGAGGTATAGTAGCAGTGGGTATAGTAGTTGAGAACGTCTCCAAACAATTCGGGAGTTTCAAGGCAGTCGATGAGGTCAGCCTAGAAATTAAGAGTGGTTCGCTAGTTGCTTTGCTAGGGCCATCGGGATCGGGTAAATCTACGCTACTACGGTTAATTTCAGGTTTAGAAATGCCAGATAGCGGCAAAATCCTGCTTACCGGTAAGGACGCTACATACCAAAGTGTGCAACAGCGAAATATTGGCTTTGTATTTCAGCACTATGCCCTATTCAAGCATCTGACTGTTAAGCAAAATATTGCCTTTGGCTTAGAAATTCGTAAGGCACAGCCAAAAAAAATTAAGGGGCGGGTGGAACAGTTACTCGAATTGGTGCAATTGAGTGGACTAGGCGATCGCTATCCATCACAACTTTCTGGTGGTCAAAGACAACGGGTAGCTTTAGCCAGGGCATTAGCAGTAGAACCTGAAGTATTATTGCTAGATGAACCCTTTGGCGCACTCGATGCGAAAGTTCGCAAAGATTTACGGGCATGGTTACGCCGCCTCCATGATGAGGTTCATGTTACCACAGTTTTTGTCACCCACGACCAAGAAGAAGCAATGGAAGTCTCCGATGAAGTTGTGGTCATGAATAAAGGGCGTGTGGAACAGGTAGGGACACCATCTGAAATTTACGATAATCCTGCCACCGCATTTGTAATGAGCTTCATCGGCCCGGTGAATGTTTTACCCAGCACCTCGAAGATTTTTCAAAGCAGCGGCTTTGATACGCCACACCCAGAAGTATTTTTGCGCCCGCAAGATGTGATTTTAGAAAAGGTTGCTAACGGTACAACTACGGCTGCGACAGTAAGCCGGTTGATACATTTGGGTTGGGAAATACAGGTGGAATTAACTTTCGATGACGGGCAAGTGGTGATGGCGCATTTAACACGCGATCGCTTTAATGATTTAGAGTTAGAACCTCTACAGCGAGTGTATGTGAAGCCAAAGGATGCAAAGTCCTTTCCAGTGTCTTATTCAATTTGAAGGAAGCAGGGGAGCATACTTCTCTACGAGAGGCTGCGCCTTAAGCGTAGCTATGCCGCAGGCTTTACGACTACGCTCAGTAACCGGGGGAGCAGGGGGCAAAAAGTAATATTAGCCATCCTAAATCATTCGTAAACAATCAAATCCCCGACTTCTTAAAGAAGTCGGGGATTTTGTTATTGTAATTTTTACCAATCAGATAGGATTGTTATTTATCTGAAATAATTAGCTACCCTTGGTTACACTATCTCCAGGCCCGGCAGTGACAATCACTAGATTTTCTGGCTTAATTAAATCTTCAATTGCCTGTTGCATATTAGCCATAGTAACTGCTTGAATCCGCTGGGGAAACTCTCGGATTTCTGAGCGTGAAAGCCCCAAGACAGCATTATCCAAAATGATACTTGATACATCACTAGGATTAGCTAAATCCACAGGGTAGCTATTGGTAATTGAGCGTTTTGCTGCGTTGAATTCAGCCTCAGTTACTCCTTGCTCGCGTAACTGTTTTAGTAGAGCGAGAGTACTCGCGATCGCTTTTTGGGCATCTCCAGGAGCAGTTTGCATTTGAATCAAGAACGGCCCAGGATTGATTCCGGCGGCAAAACCACTATATATACCGTAGGTTAAACCTTGGCGATCGCGCACTTCCGTACCCAGGCGGCTTGATAAGGTATCACCACCCAAAATTTGATTTAGCACCAATGCCGCATAATAACGCGGATCTTTCCGAGAGATGCCGTTGTAGCCGATGTAAGTGACAGCCTCAGCTTTACCGGGAATTACTTTATTTAGTTGTGTCAAAGTTTTCGGAAATGGTACGGTTGGCATTTTGAGAACAGGTGGCTTACCTGTGGCTTGCCATTTACCAAATACTTCATTTAGCAAAGCTTTTACCTTAACTGAATCAAAGTCTCCAACTAAAGCGATTGTCGTAGTATCCGGTCGGTAGTGTGTCTGGTAGAAACTAAGCAAATCATCACGAGTAATAGTCTTTAAACTCTCGGCTGTGGGAAAGCTGTGGAATGGATGGTTTTCAGGGTAAATTGCCTGTTGGAATACTTGCCTTCCCAAACCTCTAGGGTCATCCAGTTGGACTTTCAGACTTGTCAATGCCCTTTGGCGACTTAGTTCCAACTGATCGGCGGGGAAAGTGGCGTTTTCTAACACATCTGCCAGAGTTTGAATCAATATTGGCAAATTTGCTGAAAGTCCCTCACCGCTGACGTTAACTCCCTCACGGCTAGCACTGAAGCTCAAACCGGCTCCCAGGTCTTCTAAGGTTTTTGCTAGGGTCAGAGCATTTTTAGTCTGCGTCCCATTCATTAAGTTGCTTGCAGTTAGATTTGCTAATCCAGCTTTTTGATTGCCATCAAATTCAGCACCAGCGTCAACTTGTCCGCTTAAATTAATAGTGGGAAGATTGCGATCGCTCAACAGCAGAACCTTCAAACCATTATCTAAGGTAAACTCTTCTGGTAGTGATTGTTTATTAGAATCTGTCTCTGATGTGGCAGGTGGCAAATATTTCGCCAGTTCTGCCGGATCTACAGGCTTACCGGGGCTAAAATTTTCCACCGTGCGTCCAGAACCAGCGCTAGAAGTTCCTGGTTTACCATCTGGTTGAGTCGGCTCAAAGAAACCGATGGTTTGTTGAGCCGGATTGAGGTAAGTTTTTGCAGCTTTCTGAACTTGAGCAGGAGTCACTTTCGCGATCGCAGCCAGATACCTTTCAATAAAACGATAATCCCCTGCGATCGTTTGGTTATATCCCAGTTGATTAGCCTGACTAGTGATATCTTGGTTTCCCAAAATATACGAAGCTTGCAGTTGAGTCTTCGCTCGCTTCAACTCTTCTGAGGTGACAGGCTGCTGTTGCAATTTTGCTAAAGATTCCTGGAGTACCTGGGCAATTTTCCCCAACTCTTGACCGGGAGCCGCTGTAGCATCAATTTCATACCAACCCGGTTCGATGAGTTCGGCAGCACCACCACTCACTGAACTTGCGAGTCCAGATTCCACCAAAGCCTGATAAAGTCGAGAACTACGTCCACCTGTAAGAATCGCATCCATCAAATCAATTGCTGGAACATCAGGATGTTTGATATCTGGCAGAGGATATACCGCTTGCAACAGTGCTGCACTTCCAGGTTGCTTGAGGACAATCGGTGCTTTTTTTGCAACAGGGGTAGATGGGGAAGCGTCAGCGATAGAATTAGATGCTAAGAAACGATCGAGTGCTCTGGTTGCATTATCAACTGCTTCATTCTGTAACCTCTGGTTTTTTGCTCGTTGCGATAACTTACCAAAAGTTTCTTGGACAACTTTGAGTGCAGGTTCTGTAGCAAAATCCCCAGTAATTACCAACGTGGCATTTTCTGGACTATAGTAGGTTTGGTAATAATTCCGCACCTGCTCTACCGTAAATTTCTCTACATCAGCTTTTGTGCCTCCCACCGATAAACCATAAGCTCGATTAGGGAAAGCAGCCCGCATCACTGCCCGCTCCAGGCGATAACCTGGCGAATTTTCGTATCCCTGTAACTCGGAGATCACCACCCGCTTTTCACTGGTGAGTTGTTCAGTCCCAATTAAAGAGTTTTTCATGCGATCGGCTTCTAGTGTCAGCAGTGCTTCCAATTTGTCTCGCTGCACTGTGCCAAAGTAAGCTGTTTCGTCATAACTAGTAAAAGCATTGAACTGGCTACCCAAAGCACTAAACAACCGTCCAAACTGTACTGGGCGCTCAGTTGTACCTTTGAACATCAAATGTTCTAACTGGTGAGAAATGCCATTCTCTCCTTTATCTTCGTTGCGTGAACCAACTTTATACCAAACTTGTACGCTCACGACTGGAGCAGTATGGACTTCCTTAGTTAGCACCGTTAAACCGTTGTCTAATACCGTTTTTTGCACTCCTTGGGTGAATGAGACAGTAGAGACAGGTGTAGGTGCTGTTGGTGTTGCAGCATTAGTGAAATTGCCTGACAAAGGCACGATAGTTAAAAGAAAGCTGAAGAAAAATCCTAGAAGCATGTATGAGCGCCGTTTCATAAGCAATGTAAAATTTCCAATTTTAAAATAAAACCCCAAAGGGTATTTCAAAATTTAAATCTAACTCAAGTTGCTAGTTATGGAGGGAATAAGACAAAAATGGAATCAAATCCCCTCAAAATAAATGTGCCAGCAGATGATGTATAAACTTATTGCTACACTGCTTTTTTACCCACAGCATATCTGGGTGCATTTGTTAAAACTACCCAAGAGTTATCAGGTGCAGCGATAAAACTTTTACGGAATATTAGAAATTATTGCAAATAGATTAACAAGCATTGCAATGTGTTTCATTTTACACGATTGTGGCAATATCTACTTTTAAAATTGATTTGATACCTATTGTCATCCTATTCGGGTAAGTATCTCTGTCAAACTAGCAAAAACTTTGTTAGATATGCAAACAATAAACTTAATTGGATCGTTCACATTAGGTATGCTGTTAACAGCAATACCTGTATTATCAGCTAATGCCTCAGAAGTAGTACCAAACTTATACCAGTTTCAAGGTAAGAACGTCAGCATTAGTTACTCAACGACAAGCTTTATTGGTAAGCCCCTTTTTACTTATAAAGATAAGCAACAGACATTAAACTTTCAAGGTACTGAGCAGATACGTCGTGTAGAAACAGAAATTGGTACACTAGTAACTGTAACTCTCCGTAGGACAGTAGATACTGGCAATACCATATTTACTTTGATCTTACCCCGTGTAAACCTTGGAAAGAGCAAATCAGCCGCAGTAGAAACTAAGGGAATTACAACAACAAACCTCTTTTCTGTGATTCCTAAATTCAATCAGGGGCAAAGACAAACTTATACGACAATCCATTTGACTGGTACAGCCCAAGCTGTTGCGTTTTAAGTGCACAAGAAGGATAAAGATATTAAACTTATTGCTCGCATTGGAAAAAGTGGTAATACTGTTTGGTTAAAGCAAGACGCGATGAATGGCCGTCTCTACAATAATTATTATTTCGTAGAGAGGGTTATTTATCGCATCTTTAATAATCTAGAATTTTCATTAAAAAATCTTAACCGAGTCGTATTGAGGGTGAAGGTAAATAATTGTTTGCCTTCACCATTATCACTTAACTTTTTGTCAAGGTTAATATTGCGTTATTGATGAAATAGATGATAATTTAAATTAAGTTTCTTTTTATTAAATCTTTATTAAAGATTATCAATACTTTTAAGATACATTTATAAATAAGTAATTTAGGCGATGCCTACGGCGGTAAACTACGCTCTCTCCTCTATTCTCTACAATTACCGTTTAATTTGCTTAGGAAAGTTAGGAACTAATAAAGATTCTTCTAATTCCCCTTGCTCATTATAGAATTTAATTTGACCTTGCTCATTACATAACCATACTTCAATAGCTTGAGCTTCTAAATATAAATTTCTTTTAAATTCCATTTCTTCCAAAGTGTTACCAGTTGATTTGACTTCTACACAAATTTCTGGTGCAATAGAAGCTGATACTTCATCTTCAATTTGAGAAAATCGTTCTTCTGAACACCAGACGACATCAGCAACTTTCACACCGTCTAATGTGTTGATGGCACATTCTGGCATTACTTCTCCTGTATTCAATAAAGATTCCAATAAACGTTGGATTCTTCCTTGATAAAAAGAATGTTTAATTTTGACTGGACTCATTACAATTTGTCCCCATTTATTTAATTCAATTTTGAAGGGTAAATCTTGTAATTGTTTGTGTTCGCAAACTTCTTCCCATTTCATAATTAATATTTGCCTAGAGTAATGATTTAATTTTAACTCATCTATTAAGATTGAGACTCACCCTCTGATTGCAGATAAGAGAGTGGAAGGAAACCCAGCCCTACTATCTCAATTAATTCATGAAGATTATTGAACAAAACCAGCATCAGCTCCTTTTGCGTTTCCAAAAATCGCTTTGGGGTGTATTACTCATTAGTATAACTTTGATTCCATTTGGTCTTTTTCTCTGTTTATTGGGGTTGGTATTCCAGCGTGCTGATTATCCTGGAATCATCGCCGTAGTAAGTGGATGCGTAATGCTTACAATCAGTCTATACACAATAATTAAAGATACAGAAATTACTACTTATACCTTTGATAAACCCAAAAATTATATTCTCTGGGAAAGACACAATCGATTTGAAATTTTACACACAAAATCTGTTGAGTTTCCGTGTCATATTATTTCAGGTATTGAAGTAGAAGATGTCAGTGATTCTGAAGGAGGAATAGCTTTTTATCCGAGATGAATTTTGGCATCAATCTACTGGCATTTTTATCTAAAGTCTGATGGTAGCTATGAGAGTGCTGTAAGTATTGCCAAAACGATTGCACAGTTTTTATATATCCCCTATTTTGCTCAGAAATCGGAAGCACCTACTTCAACGCTTGATATGAAAATTATGGCAAACCGACAATCTGGGCAATCTTCTTGGCAATACCTAGAAAATCAAGTAGAGCTTTTGCGGCAACAGTTAGAGCATCATCCTAACAAGCCAGACATTCATCAAGACTTAGGAATTTCGTTGTACTATCTGAATAAATGTATACATCGAAAGAAAGCAGTTACGCATCTGCAACAAGCAGAAAGATTATTTGAGTCTAGAGAGGATAGCGATCGCGCAGCTATGGTAAGGGTAATGACAGCGCTTGTAAGTTGGAGCTACTGATATCGGGGAAAACTTTTTGTGTAAATTGATTATTGATTCAGTTAGTTTAGCCTCCTAGAGTGGGCAATGCCCACCCTACAAAGTTGCTAAACTTCAACATCTAAAGCACGTACCAAAAAAGCCCATTTGTCTGCGGCTTCCTCGATAATTTTAGCCGTGGGTTTACCCGCACCATGTCCGGCTTTCGTCTCAATTCTAATTAGCGTTGGTGCATCACCAGCGTGAGCCTCTTGCAAAGCCGCGGCAAATTTGAAACTATGAGCAGGGACAACGCGATCGTCATGATCGGCTGTGGTAATTAAGGTTGCTGGGTAAGCTGTATTTGGTTTGATGTTATGTAATGGCGAATAAGCATACAGCGCTGGAAACTCTTCTGGATTATCCGCAGAACCATATTCAGAAGTCCAAGCCCAACCGATGGTAAATTTGTGGAACCGCAACATATCCATGACACCGACTGCTGGTAAAGCTGCACCAAACAAATCGGGACGTTGCGTTATACAAGCACCAACTAATAAACCGCCGTTACTACCACCTGCGATCGCTAGCTTCTCAGTCTTAGTATACTTGTTAGCAATCAACCACTCAGCAGCCCCAATAAAGTCATCAAAGACATTCTGCTTTTTATCCTTGATTCCTGCTTGATGCCATTCTTCGCCGTATTCTCCACCGCCGCGGATATTAGGCATAGCATAAACACCACCCATCTCCATCCACACCAACAAACTCACAGAAAACCCAGGTGTCATTGAAGCATTAAAACCACCATAAGCATAGAGATAAGTAGGGTTATTTCCATCTAATTTAATGCCCTTTTTGTGGGTAATAAACATTGGTACCTTAGTACCATCTTTGCTGTGATAAAAAACTTGTTTTGTCTCGTAATCATCAGGATTAAAATCGACTTGTGGTTGACGGAAAACCTCACTTTTTCCTGTCACCATATCGTAGCGATAAATAGTGCCTGGTATGGTAAAGCTGGTAAAACTATAAAAAGTTTCAGTATCATAACGCTTACCACCAAAGCCTCCGGCTGAACCGAGTCCGGGTAGTTCTACCTCTCGAATAAACGCACCTTTTAGGTCAAAAATTTTGATTTGACTGTGAGCATCTTTGAGGTAATCAGCAACAAACTGATTATTAAGTATACCGACACTTTCCAAAGTTTCTGCTGATTGGGGAATGATTTCTTGCCAATTTTCTGGTGCAGGGTTTTTCGTGTCAATTGCAATAACTCTTCCCCTTGGTGCATTTAAATCTGTGCGGAAATAAAAGACACTATCATCATTGTCTATAAAGCTGTAATCTGCCTCAAATTGGTTAATTAATTCTATGACTTCTGCATTTGGGTTAGTTAAATCTTTGGAAAAAACCAAATTTTTAGAATCAGTACCTAGCCAAATTGAGATTATTAGATAGTGCCCATCTTCAGTAACGCCACCACTAAAGCCCCATTCTTTTTGATCGGGACGATCGTAAATTAGTACGTCTTCTAACTGAGGTTTACCTAGTTGATGATAGTAGAGCTTTTGATAATAGTTAACATCTTCTAATCTAGTTTTTTCATTTGGTTCATCGTAGCGACTGTAGAAAAAACCTTGATTATCGTGTGTCCAAGATGCGCCAGAAAATTTAATCCACTTCAGGTGGTCTTGGAGGTCTTCACCAGTTTCAACATCGCGTACTTTCCACTCTTGCCAATCAGAACCGGAGGAAGATAGACCATAAGCTAAAAGTTTACCATCCTCGCTAATGGACAATCCCGAAAGAGCAACAGTGCCATCTTCTGAGAGTTTATTGGGATCGAGTAAAACTTGGGGTTGGTCATCGAGGGTTTTCAAGGTGTAAAAAACACTTTGATTTTGCAGTCCATCATTTTTGAAATAAAAGTAGCGTTCGGTGGAACCGTCTCGCAGAGATTCGCCTTCTTTAAAAGGAATACCGTATTTTTCATAATCCCAAAGTTTGGTGAGGCGCTGTTTAATTTTTTCCCTAGCAGGAATTTCACTCAGGTAGCCAAAAGTAACTTGATTTTGTGCCTCAATCCAAGTTCTTGTTTCTTGGGAGTCAGGATCTTCTAACCAACGGTAAGGATCTGCGACTAAAGTACCGTGGTAATTATCAGCTTGATTGCTCTTATGGCTAGTTGGATAAGTGAGGGATTTTTCAGAAGAAGGCATAGTCTTAGGTCAAAGTGCTTCTTTACATACTACAAAGATAGACCCAAGACTTGGGGCAATACTACTCGGTTTTTGGATTTTGAACTCAGAATTGGTTTTGGGGAAAAGGTTAAAGGGAAAAGGTTAAAGGGAAAAGGTTAAAGGGGAAAGGTTAAAGGGGAAAGGTTAAAGGGGAAAGGTTAAAGGGGAAAGGTTAAAGGGGAAAGGTTAAAGGGGAAAGGTTAAAGGGGAAAGGTTAAAGGTTTTTTCTTTACCTTTTTCCCTTCCCCTTTTCCCAAAACCCAACACGTATTGAGACTTGGGGTATACATAATTGTTCTCAAAAAGAAAGCCCCGGCTTCTGACGGGGCAATACGTGCTATTTTTGCTTATAGAACAATTGTACTACTAAAAAATAGTATCAGCTTTAATCGAGGTAGAAGCATGTAGAGTTTTCCTTAAAATCGAAGTCTTTTGGTTGATTTAGTTAACGAGTTTCTCTCCTTTCAGCATCCGCGCTGCGGCTTCAAGTAGAGCTTCTTCGAGATAGGGCTTGGTAAAGTAGCCACTAGCACCGAGTTGAGCGGCAATTTGTCTGTGCTTGTCTGCACCGCGCGAGGTAAGCATTGCGATCGGTAAGTGGTTAAGGTTAGAGTCTTTCTGGATACGAGAGAGTAATTCCAGACCATCGCAACGGGGCATTTCAATATCGCAAAATACGATATCGCAAGGCAGACCGGAGCGGAGTTTATCCCAAGCTTCCTGACCGTCACGCGCTTGTTCTACGCGATAACCTGCTTTGTTAAATGTCAGGGATAGCAATTCTCGGACTGTGATTGAGTCATCGACAATCAACACTGTCGGGTCAATCTTCGCGGGAGAGGTATCTGGAGGAGTGAGTTTCTGTTGCCAAGAATTGCCACCAGCTTGTGTAGAAATCCGTCCCTGGAAGATGTCAATTATTTCTAGCACGTCAGCAATGGGCATAATCCGACCATCACCCAAGACTGTAGCACCAGCTACACCAATCGGTTTAGGTGCTGGCCCTTCAAATTGCTTAATTACAATTTCTTGTTCGCTTAACACCAAGTCAATCTGTAGAGCAATCAGGGTATTTGCCGATCGCACCACAACCACAGAAACCATATCATCATCTCTAGTACCGCCATAGACATTACCGCGACTGATTTGGCGATTGAAGGTTAAAAGTTCCTTCAGGGGTCGGAATGGTAGCACCGTATCCCGCCAGGAAATAAATGATTGCCCATTGGCATCATGCTGAATATTTTTGACTGGAATATCTAGCGTATCTTCTACACCATCCATTGGGAAGGCGATCCTGGAGCGATCGGAGACGCAGCAAAGAGCTTTACAAATACTTAGAGTCAGTGGTAAACGAATGGTGAAGGTGGTTCCCTTGCCGATCGCAGAATCGGTGTTGACTGTTCCCCGAATTTCGCTAATTTCGGAGCGCACTACGTCCATACCTACACCACGGCCAGAAATTTCATCGGCTTGGTCTTTAATCGTAAAACCAGACTGGAACAGTAGATCGTAGACTTCCAGACGAGACATCGCTTTTGCCTGCGCTTCTGTAATCATGCCAATCTTCACAGCCTTAGCCTTAACCCTTGCCGAATCGATACCTGCGCCATCATCGCCTACAGAAATGATCGTTTGGTTCCCTTGGTGGAAGGCACGGATAGTAATGATTCCTACAGGTGGTTTACCAGCAGTTTGCCTCTCTTCTGGCGTTTCAATACCGTGAGCGATCGCATTATTCAACATGTGAGTCAACGGATCGGTAAGATGATCCAAAATCATCTTGTCAATTAAGGTATCGCCACCTTCGATCACCAACTCTACTTGTTTGCCACACTTGATGGCATTGTCGCGCACTCCTCGCCGCCAGCGATCGATAGTTTGAGCAAAAGGCACCATTCGCGCTCTAGTTAATCCCTCTTGTAACTGGGTGGTTACTTGGCGGAACTGCCTGGCGACTCGTTCGGTTTCTTCGGTAACAAAATCAATGTCACTAGCTGACTCACGCACTCGTACAATGCGCTCAATCATCTGCTGTGAGAGTGTGTGGAAGGGAGTAAAACGATCCATTTCTAGCTCGCTAAAACCCCGATCGGCATTGGAATCAGGGGACTGCAAGCCGTCGGGGTCTTTCTTTTTGCGTCCAGCTAATAGAGACGCTTCCAGTAGCGATCGCTCATACAACTCCTGCATCCTTGCGCCTACATCTGAGAGTTGTTGTACCTGAATTAGCAAGTTATCTAATGACTGTCGCAGTCGTTCATGATCCTGCTCTAAGGTATTGCGGTTTACCACCAACTCCCCAACTAAATTACTCATATCGTCCAGTTGCTTAACTGGAACCTTCATCGTTTCTTCAAATCTCGCAGCCCGACGACTAGAGGGACGGGTAGCTTGGCTGGTGTTCGATTTGACTACAGTAGAATGGGATATTGTTTGATTCGCTTCTGCCAGCAATTTCTCTAAATCACCAAATTCATCTTTGATGGCTGGTGATGGAATAGCATTTTTAGCTGAGACTGGTTGAGTGTTGAAGGGCTGGCGTTGGCGTAGCCCGTCGTAGACATCGCTGTTGTTATCTGTACTTAGCAAGTCTTCCAGGGCAGCAAAATCTACTTCTGGTATCTTCTTAGCTTTGGAAATGGGTGCTACGTCTTCTCCTAATAATGCTGCCAAGTCTGCAAATTCATCTTCTTGAGCAACTATTTTAGTGTTTTCTGTAAACAATAAATTATTTTCAACAACTGTGTTTTCTCTTAGATCAAAGCTAGTTTCTAAATTATTATTTTCCTCAGTCTCTAAAACTTCTGGGCTTGTCTGGACTGAATCTGAAGTTTCTCCAAAACTGATGATTTCTGATAGTTCGTCCACAGTATTATCTGTGGTGTCCATTTGAATATAGGTCAATTCATTTGTCGCGACATTTTCGGAGTCGAACAGATCGCCTAGCTGTGCTTGGGATGATTCTGAATCTGAAGTTTCTCCAAAACTGATAGTTTCTGATAGTTCGTCCACAGTATTTTCTGTGGGTTCCATCTGAATATAGGTCAATTCATTTGTTGCGATATCTTCAAACAGTAGTTGTGGATTTTCATCGAAAGTGCCGAACAAATCACCTGGCTGTACTTCGGATAATGCTGAATCTGAATTTTCCCCAAAACTAATAGTTTCTGATAGTTCATCCACAATATTCTCTGTGGTGTTCATCTGAATATAGGTCAATTCATTTGTCGCAATATCCTCAGAGTCGAACAGACCGCCTAGCTGTGCTTCGGATAATGCTGAATCTGAATTTTCCTCAAAACTAATAGTTTCTGATAGTTCGTCCACAGTATTTTCTGTGGGTTCCATCTGAATATAGGTCAATTCATTTGTTGCGACATCTTCAAACAGTAGTTGTGGATTTTCATCGAAAGTGCCGAACAAATCACCTGGCTGTACTTCGGATAATGCTGAATCTGAATTTTCCCCAAAACTAATAGTTTCTGATAGTTCATCCACAATATTCTCTGTGGTGTTCATCTGAATATAGGTCAATTCATTTGTCGCAATATCCTCAGAGTCGAACAGACCGCCTAGCTGTGCTTCGGATAATGCTGAATCTGAATTTTCCTCAAAACTAATAGTTTCTGATAGTTCGTCCACAGTATTTTCTGTGGGTTCCATCTGAATATAGGTCAATTCATTTGTTGCGACATCTTCAAACAGCAGTTGCGGATTCTCATCAAAAGAGCCTAATGAATTAACTTCTAGATCGACAGCAGATATATCTGGGCTTCCATTAGTAAATTCTGGAACAAAATCTAAAGATTCTGGTTGTTGTGGACTGAGAATTTCTTCCCCAGAATGCTGTGAGAACAAAAGAGTCTCAGTCGTGGAGGTATCGTTGATTACAGGAGAAATAGTTGAGCTATTTGATGTTAATTCATCAAATAAATTATCTCCAGAATCTGATGATAATATTAAATCTAGCTGTTCTTGATGCTGGAAATTAATATCAAAATCTTGTTCTATATCAAAACTGGCTATAGGAGAAGATATGGATTGCCGATCATCAGCAAAAATGTCATCAGCCGCCGCAGTAAACAAACTTTCATCTAACGCCCTTTCCACATTCTGCTCAATTAAGGAATCGAATTCGTCCTTTTCCTCTGTGGTTTCCTGGTTCCAGAAGTTGCTCAAATCGTTTTCTGATTGAGAAAACTCAGGTTCTGTTACTGGAGGTGTATCAAATAAATCACTGATTTCTGGTTCACTTGTCGATAGTTGTGGCTGTTCTTCCATTTCAGCAAACAAGTTGTCCAAAGACAAGTCTGTTGGCTGAGGTAATTCTATGTAGTCACTAGGGGTAATTTCTTCTACCCAATTTGCATTTTTAGTTTCTAAGAATAAGTTATCAAAATTATTTTCTTGGTTAGTAGATAGTTCCACACTGGTGAACGGCTCAGTTTCTGGTTGAGTGACATTGCTGGTTGGCAATAGTTCATCATCTAACCCCAGTGTTAAGAAATCTTCGACTACACTATTTTCGACAATCTCGCTATTAGTCTGGTTTGTATCACTAGAAATATCAATAAATTCTTGTAAAATTTCGGAAGAAGATGAGTCTAAATTTATCTCAAATTCGTTAATATCGCTCAACTCTAAAGGCGTAGCAGATGTTTGTTGATTTTGCGGTTCTGAATTATCTTTTTCTAGGAAATGGTCGCCAAATAACAGGGATAAATCTTCTGTTGTAGCGGTGGTTGTTGGGTGTAGCGCGTTGCTTATATCCTCATTAAAGGAGAGTAAGTCAGATAAATCGTTATGAGCGTCTTCAGCCTCTGTGCTGCTTAAATCAATTCCAAAGTCACCGGTATTAACAATATCTAAGGTTTCTTCTTGGTGCCAGCTTTCATCTAGTTCGGGAGTCTCACCGTCAAATAAATCGGCAAGGGTATTTAACTCAGCTATTCCTACCTCTGGGCCATTGGGATCGAGATTGTTACTGATTGGGTGTGCTTCGTCATGTGTGGTGAAAGTAAGACTAGTGTTTCTACTTTCGTTTAGTGGTATTCCTTGTAACTGAAGGGAGGAGCGTTCGTCAAAGACGTTGGGGTAGCTATGTTCTTCGGTTGTCTGCGCTAATGCCTTGGTGTCACCAGATAGAATTGACTCTGATTCTGGCAAAACCGGAGATTGTTCATCAAATAAATCAGGGGTTATTTCTAATAACTCAATTTCTGCAAAGTTTAAAAGTGCTTCTAGTTGCTGACTAATTGCAATTTCGGCTTCTTTACCTTGCAGAACTAATTCTTGAGCTTGTTTGATTTCGGTAATGACAATTTTAGCTAAAGTCAGATAAGTATTTTCGGGATTGCCGATCGCACTGGCTGCTGCTTGACACAAACCACACCAGTTGGGCAAATTCCAAGTTTCACCAAGTTTGACTAACTGGTGACAGCATTGCTGGAGGTTTTGCCGAGTTGAAGGTGTTGTAGTTTGCTTAAATAATTGCAACATTTCCCGCAATGTTTGCAGCACTTGGGCTTGAAACTCGCTCCAGTTATTATTTTCTTTAGCTGTGACTGGCGATAGCGCAGCATTAGCGAGTCCGCGAGCGTCTAGCGCCTCTTGGGGTGCTACCGAGTCTGGAGATTCCTGATGAGTGTATTCTGCCAGATCGGGAATATCTCGCCGCATGAAAATTTCTGTAAGTGTGGAGACATTCTCTATAGAGGTTGTAAGTTCTGTTGCGTCAGAACTGCTGGCTACTCCACTCTTTGCTTGTTCTACAAGTAGTTCCAGATGCTGATACAGCCATTGAAAGACTGGCTCAGTTTCTGACATCAAAGTATTAGCTGCATCTTCAGAAAGACCATAAGGCCCACTCAAATGCTCTAACAGGGATTTTAAGGTATCAGAGACACCAAGAAATAAAGACTCTAACTTTTGGTCAATCTGAACCGGATTATCTTTGAGAATTTTGAAACAATCTTCCAGACGGTGGGAGGTATGCTGGATGCTAGTCAATCCAAGCATCGCCGCTCCTCCTTTGATGGAGTGAGCCGCTCGGAAGACCTCACTGATCATTTCCGGGTCGTTCAGGGTACCCTCTAAATTCAGCAAGCCCTGCTCAATGGTATTCAGGTGATCCCTGGCTTCTTCGATAAAGTAACCCAAAATCCGCTGTTGTTGTTCCGGCAGCATAGCAAAAGTTATGAGTTATGAGTTATGAGTTATGAATTATGGTTATGAGTTATGAGATGTGAGTTGTGATTTTTATTTCTAACTCCTCACTCCTAACTCCTAACTTTGTTACCTGGTTTCCATAGTTTCCACTCGGAAACGTTCAACGGAGGCGATCAAGTCACGGGATACACCTACTAAGTGTTGTAAGGCACCTGAAACTCGCTGTGCTTCTTGGGAAGTTTCTTGGGCGGTCAGTTCTACTGATTGCATTACATGAGCAACGGCGCGGGAGGTTTCCGTTTGTTCCACAGTGTCACTAGTAATAGATCGCACAAGAATATCGATGCGATTCGCCACTTGAATAATGTTTTCGAGCGATCGCTTGGCATCTTCTGCCAATTTTGTCCCTTTAATTACTTGTTGTGTGCCTTCTTCCATCGCGGTCATTACAGAGCCTGTTTCGCTTTGGATTTGCATCACAATTTGTTCAATTTCCTTCAGTGATTTAGCAGATTTATCTGCTAGCTGGCGCACTTCATCTGCAACGATCGCAAACCCGCGTCCAGCTTCTCCGGCTCTTGCCGCCTCAATACTAGCATTGAGTGCCAGTAAGTTTGTTCTGGAAGCAATTTGAGAAATCAACGCCACAATTTTAGAAATTTCTTGGGAAGATTCCGCCAACCGCTTCACTTTGCGAGTGGTTTCGGCAACGGTTTCTCGAATTTCTAAAATCCCCGCCACGGTATTTTCTACTGCTTCGCCACCTTTGAGAGCGATCGTACTAGCATCACGAGCAACGGTTTCGGCTTCCCGCGCCGCCTCTGCTACCCGCTGAATCGAGTCGGTCATCACCTGTACAGAATTCAACGTTACTGCCAACTCTTCTGCTTGCCGCAAAGCATCACTAGATAAGGCTCTCGCAAAGGTTTCGGAGTTGGTTGCACCTTTTGTTACATCCTTCGCCGCCACTTTTACCTGTTGGACAATATCCCGCAGGTTTTGAATTGTTAGGTTAAAGGCGTCAGCTACGGCTCCCAGTACGTCAGCTGTCACTTCCGCTTGGACTGTTAAATCGCCTCTAGCAGCTCCTTCCACATCATCCAACAAACGAATCACCTGACGTTGCAGGTTTTCTTTGGCTTCCTCTTGTTCATCGGCTTTGCGTTGGGCTTCACTTGTGGTTGTGAAAATTACCCGCGCCATTTCATTAAAGCCAGTGGATAAATGCCCCAATTCATCTTCGGAAAACACCGTGGCTTGAGCATTCAGATTTCCTTGACGTACAGCCTCAAACTGAGCTTGGAGGTCATCAGTTGTGCGCCGAATTTGTTTAAGCGCTAGATTTCCCATGAAGCCTGCGGTAGCAAAACCTGCAATCCCAGCAGCTAGTGACATTGCCCACCCTGTGTTTCGTACTGATTCTCGTTGTTGGGGTGGCGAAAATGTGGTAGCGACAAAACTAACTGTGGCTACAACCAGCGCCGAGACAATACCCACACTTCCAGCAATTAGCCATTGTTTCCGTTCAATGGAGGCATTTTCTAATGGTGCTAACCATCCCTGCTCGATGCTGACGTTGGGTTCTAGTTTCGAGATATCTGTTTGGCTAAAGACTGGAACGGCTTCATGGGAACCAGTCATTGAGAACAGTTCCTCCTCGCGATCGGCTGAATTACTTGCAAAAGCCTCTGCTACGTGCGGGCGTCCAGTGTCACTAGTTTCTGATGGAGCAGAATGCATTGCGACATTACCGAAGTTAGAATCTCCTTCGATCAGGTCAAACCCTGGAATATTGCCTAAATCATCAAATTCCTCAAAGTCATCTAAAAACTCGATATTGCTCTTAGAATTTTCTCCATTTAGTATATTACTTGAGTCTTCATAAGAGTTTAAACTCTCTGAGCCAAAGGCAGACTCAAATGCTTCCATATCAAAATTTTCATCGTCATCGAAGGTATTTTTACCGATGAATTCACCTGATTTAAACTGCTTTTCTTTTTGAGTTAAATTACTATTAAAAGATGATGTATTCTCAGGTAAATTCTGCTGAAAAGCTGATTCAACCTCTACTTGTTTTGGTGTTAACCAACTATGGGATTCGGTTTCAGACAAGTTATTTTGACTGCCATTTTCCAAGTTATTTGTTTTTGGCAAATCATTGCTTAGTTCTTCTGAAACAATCAGTAAAGTTTCGTCTCCAAAACTAGATTTTTTATATTCTAAATTTTCCATAGTCTGATCTGGAGACTTTGGTTCACTCAACAAATCAGGGAAATTATTCTCGTTATTACTAGTTTGTGAGTTAGAAGATGAAGAGTTATTATTGTCAATAGTTGAATTTCCGTAAGGAGAATTTATCCCATTATCTGAGAATTGACTATTTGCTAATGATTCTTCAGAAATATCTTCTGAGATACTTTCCTGCCAAAAAGCAGGCAACTCTAATTCTGTGTTATCCTCCCAGTTTTTATTTGACTCTTCTTCCTGTGACTCTTCATTCATGGCAAAAGGATCATCACCGAAAGCGATAGAAGAATCTGAGATTTTTTCTGTTCCAATACTATCTTCTGTGGGCAGATCGAATGGACTTTTTGAAGATGTATCTTCAACACCATTCATACTTTCTTGATGCTCTCCAAAAAAGTTCAAATCAAGGTTGTCACTGTCAAACTCCTGATTAGCACTTAAGTCTTCTAATTCTGGTTCGCTATATGCCAGTGGATCGGATATCTCTGAAGAGTTTATTTCCTCTTGACTTTCTAATGGATCGATCTGCCCACTAAATGACTCTAAATATTGATTGATATTGTCAATTCCATTCTTGGCAAAACCAACAATTTCTCGATCGTTAGTCAAGCCTAACACCTGTTGATATTCTTCTTTTGCTACATCATAGTGCTGTAAAACATAGTAGATGTGACCCCTCAACAAATGAGTATTGGGGTCATCTGGTAAATTTTGCACCACTTGGTCAACTAAAGTGGCCGCAACCTCATAATTTCTTTGAACATAGGCGGTCATCGCCTGTTGATATGTTGGCTCGTAATTATCAATACTTGCTGCCATTTCCTCCTCCAATTTCATCCTGCCCACCTAGCACTTCGTACAATTGCCATTTGATCGAGCAGTCGTAGACACTGATTATTTTTAGCACTTAATGACCACTCTCCACGTAAAAAGGGAGCCATCGTATCTGGAACACTAGCTGGTGGCATGAGATTCTGGACATCCAGCCAATCCATACCACCGATTTCCTCTACTGCTAAACCTACTATTGTGTCTTGCTCTTCAATGGCAATCACCGAAATTTCAGCTCTATCCGTGTTTAATGCACCTGCTTCCCCCAGAAATTGACCCAAGTCGGCCACCCAAATAACTCGACCTCGTAAATTTAGAGTACCCAAAAGTAAAGGAGAAGCATTAGGAATCGGGGTGATTCTATCAGGACTTAGTTCAATTACCTCTCGGATGCCAGTTGCTTGTAGTGCAAACTCCTGATGCGAGGGAATGTAAAACCTCAAATGTAACTCACCTTCAGGACTTTCTACTTGTAATTCTGGTCGAAAGTGGTCTTGACCGCCGCCACTTAAAAAGTCCGGTTTGCTGACCATGTTGTTTTTATCCTTATCCTCGCAGCAGTTGTTTGACTGTCCCTACCAACTCGGTTGGTTGAAACGGTTTGGCTATGTAAGCATCTGCACCCTGCTTCATGCCCCAATAGCGATCGAATTCTTCGCCTTTGGAAGAACACATAACCACTGGGACATTTTGGGTTTTTGGATCGGATTTTAACCGCCGACAAACTTCGTAGCCGTTCATTCGGGGCATGACAATATCTAATACCACTAAATCTGGAGGTGCTATTTGAATTGCCTCTAATGCTTCTAATCCATCACTAGCATGGGTAACTGTTAGGCCAGTCGCTTTCAGGAGGTCTGTAATCATCTCCCTTTGCGCTATACTGTCTTCCACAATCAGAACTGTGCTCATAAGTGTCTATTTACCTCCTGATTTAGACGTTCCTAATTGGAACATTCCCTGATTCCTCCGCAAGTATTAACTGTATAAATTAATTTTATGTCTTCACTATTTTCCCGGAGATTGACGTTTCACTCAGTTAACTGACTCTGTGATAACATCTTTTAACTCATCTTTTAGTAGATCAACAAATCTTTGATCTCTTTATATGCTCCATAAGTGAGAAAGATGAGGGAAAAATAATTAATGCCCCATGCCCAATTTTCATTGGTTGTTGATATATTTTTCTACGAGCATAAGTAACTCAGTGTCTGTAAACGGTTTTGTCAAATAATCTGTTGCCCCGACCATCCTAGCTTTGACTCTATCCATAAACCCATCTTTCCCAGTAAGCATGATAATCGGTGTGAGCCGAAATGCTGTTGAATGTCGCAGCATGGCGCAAACCTCGTATCCTTCCAATTCCGACATGGCAATGTCGCATAAAATTAAATCCGGTTTGAGTTGAAAAACCAGACTCAGTGCTTCTAAGGGATTGGTAAGAGCGATCGCTTCATAACCTTGTGGTTGTAAGATGGAATTTATAGTCTCACCGATGGCGATCGCATCGTCAATACATACTATCCGCCCCATCGGTTTTTCTTTCAATTCCCCGCTACCTGTGTGCGTATCTGAATGATTAGTCTCTGAATATACTAGTTGTAGCCAACTTTGTTGCACATAAGGATATATTGCCTTCGCGACTGTCAAAATGTCTCGGTTGAGATGGCGAGCTAATTGTCGCAAGGATGTTTTACCATCAGCCCAATGTTGTAGCTTATTCACGGTTGCTTCTGGTAAAGAAGATTGTAGCTGAACTTTGTCAGATAGCACTGGCAATTGCTCTGGAGACTGAATGTGTGGATAGAGTTGCTTCCACTGTTGCAGCTGCTTAGTAATTTTTGTCACCAATGGAGCAATCTCATAAGTGTTTAATTGCGGGGCAAGTGCTGCACCCTGATGGAAAATGAAGTTACCTTGGCGTAAACTCAGCAGATCAAAGAGAGTTTCATACACTAAACCGTAAATGATACTACCAGCTATCTTTGGGTCAATGATATTCCGCTCCAAGAGTGACCAAAGATAGGCATACTCTGGCGCGTCGGTTGGTGGTAGGGTGGCAATTTGTTTGTCGGTGAGTCGCATCTCAACTCGATAATGACGTAAATAATCGCTAATTCTGGATAAACTACTCTCGCCTTCTTGGCAATAGATAATTTGACCATTAAGGAAAAAAACGAACCAAGACTGTTGTTTCGGGCGATAAATGTTTGCTCCATCTCCACCCAGTTTGTTCTTATGGTGCGAGCTATAAGCTTCCACCCATAGTTGCCCTGTTCGCTGTCCCAATTCAATCAATTGCAGGATACTGCAAATATCAATTTCATTTAAATTTCCCTGCATTTAGCTAAAAAGTACTCCTTAGTATTGCTGAATTCTAAATCGTGAATTATGACTTATTCTTTAAGTATTGATTATGGAGTATTGAAAAGATTTTTACTCTATTCTGATTGTCATAAGGAATACATTAAGCTATAAACCTTTATCTTTCGTAATACACTTTGACAAAGCTAGTGTTAACACGGAAGTCATCATCACTGTCATCAGTACAAAATATAAAGGCGCGACCAGATCGCTTCTATAAGTATCAAGACGTAACATCTTGCGTCTATAGTTTTGTCTGTCTTGTTCTGCTAAACCTTGGTTCAGTGAGACAAGTTAACAGAATTATTTAAGGTATATCTCAAAACACGAACTTTAAGTGCATCAATAAAGGACTAACGGTGTGCTGTATTTAGCAGAAGTACAAAAACAGAAAGGTGGTTTACTCAGTGGCGGTGGCAAAACCGAACTGAAACTGCTAGCTTGTCAGCGAACTGACCAGAATTGGAGTACTGTGTCGGAAGAGGTGATTGCCGCTGAGGACGCAAGCAAATTAAATGATGGTGCTTTGGTATTGGTTGAACTGAATCCGAATCGTCAAGTGCAGCGGATTCAAGAAGCAGGGCGTCCACTTGTCAACATTTTGCAGAATTTTTCCCGCCAGTTGGAGAAATTTAAGCTCAAGGAAGATGAGATCGATCAGTGGAAACAGTCACTCACATTTCAGGCGCAAGAGTTGAATCGCCGTGAAATGGACATGGAGGTACGAGCAGAACAGTTGCAGCAATTGGAGGATGAGGTACAACATTTAGAGGAGCAAAAACAGGAAGTTGACACCTCCCGCCAGGAAATTGAACGATTACAAGGAGAAATTGAGCGCAACCGCCAAGAGTTGGAAGGCGCTTGGGAGCATTTACGGGGTGAGCAGCGTCGCCTGGAAGAACGCCAAGCGGATTTTCAACAAGGGACGGTTTTGGATGAGGAGCAAAGTCGAGTAATGAGTGAGTTACTCGATCGCTTGTCTAGTCGTGGTAATCCTACGGAAAAAGTTAGAGAACACCTGCATCTAGCCTTTGAATTGGTCGAAAAGCAGCAAGCGACTCTTACCCCGCATTGGCAAAAACTGGAAGAGCATAAAAGTGCGATCGCACAACAGCAAGAAGAAGTTGAGCGTTTATCACAAACTTTTAGCGATCGCCAAAATGCATTGCAAGAAGCACAAAATTCTCTAGTTCAGCAAACAGCCCAATTACAAATAAATACAGCAGACCTGAGCAGTAAGCAAGAGTATGCTCGGCTCGTCAAAGAGCAGTTACGAAATGCCGAAGAGTTATATCAACAGATGCACTCTTTAGCGGCAACATCTGGTGATGTAGTTCTTGGCAAGCAAGCTGATGTGGAGGCTTTGGATAAAATGCCTTTAGAAGAACTACAAAAGATAGTCCAAGACTTGCAGCATAAGTTAGAAATCGACGCTAGCTTTGTTCACGATCAAGAACAAGAACTGAAATATAAACAAGAAGCGATAGAAGAACTCCAAACTAAATTAAATCAAGCATCTGACCATGACCACATCAACTTGGAACTAGAACTAACTGATGAAAAAGACCTTTATCAGATGCTAAATTCCAGTTTGGTGGGACAACGCCGCAATATGCTACAGCACCAGAAGTTTCTCAAGCAACACCAAGCTGTATTACTACGGCGGCAAGGACATACTGTTACTGAAGAAGAAGAAAATAACAACAAAATTAATTTAGAACCGATTCTGTTACAAATTGAAACCCAGCGACAACAATATTCACAGGAAATCCAAAAGCTGGAACGTGAAATTGAGCAGATTCGTTCTGGTGTTGAACTAAATCAGGGAATGATTGACAATCAAACTCACGATCTAGATGAAAAGCGCCAAGAACTGAAAGCGATCGAGGAAAACTTGCTATCCCTACGAAGAACAACTGCTGAATTATCTGGTCGAGTGAATCTTTATCAAGAAGCACTACAACCAATTCAAGATTCTCTAGATGGATTACGGCAAAAGCTGCAAGGAATTGCAGAATCTTTGGATCAATTCCAGGAAACTGGTGATTATCAAGTCCAAGCGATCGCTCAGTTGCGCCATACTCTCCAAAGTTTAATGCCTCAGCCAGAATTACTAGCATCTTAACAAGTTTTGGGGCTTTAGCTAGGCTAAAGCCCAAGTACGAACTACGAGTTTAGTTATTACTCTATAAATAAACTAGATTTAACATGAAAAAACTCTCCCAGTTTCCGAGCTTGTATGGAAGAGTGTGACAATTTTCAGGGAATTTTCTGTCTAGCTTAATGTTTGTAACCAAGAAGTACCTGTGAGATTGGTATCGACTGTGGCTAAGGTCAACTGGTGGTAAACTGTTGTAGCTGCAATAAAGCGATCGCCTGGATCTTGATGTGGTAGATCAATCTGACGGCTTAAAATAGCGATGTAGCGGTTAAGTGGAGCTTCACGAATTTCTAGGGTGTTGTAGAGCGACAAATAATTTGTCGCTGTGGTCAAATAATTTGTCGCTCTACACCGGCTAGGAGTAGATCGAAAAAATAAGCAATAGAAACTATGTACTCGTACTAACCAGATTTGAAAATGGTTAAAAAGTACAACTAAGTTATTAGGAGGGTTGAAAGGAGTGCTGCGATCGTACAACAGTTGAAGTAGTGAGTTAAGCAGCGCAAAATTGTAATGACAAATAATTTGTCGATCTAAATATTTTGACAAATATTGTGTCGCCACGGACAAATAATTTGTCGCTCTACAGGACATGTCCATTAAATAATTATTGTCACTTTTAAAGAATTAATGTCCATTTTTACGATATCTGTATAACAAGCTCAAAGCCTTACCACACAAGTATTTGAGCTACATTTATACTTTTATTATTCTCTAGCCAGTTTTAAAGTAAATGATGTCATTTTTCTGATAAATTTTTAAAGTAAATGATGTCATTTTTCTTGGAAGACGGGTCAAGTGTATGTCTACGCGTTCTTTGAGTCAAGGCGCTAATCTCCCCGATCATGGAGAAGTTCTTGCTACCGAGCAGGGTGGAGAGCAGCTAGAGGGAAAGCCATATCTACTGTTTAATGATGATTCGCCAGAGTTTCAGCAAAAAGTCGATGTAATTTATGCCATTGTGCAAGCATCAAATAAAAATGCTCGCAGGGATGCGATCGCAGATGCAGCGAAAGCTCTGGGTAAAAGCACTCGAACCATTAAACGCATGATAGCAAAAGTTGAACAGATAGGAGTTGCAAATCTAGCTGTTGGGCGCAAGGATAAGGGAGAATATCGTATTTCCAAGTATTGGCATGATTTTATTGTGAGCGTTCATGAATGGGGTAATACAGAAGGTTCTCGGATTAATCACAATCAGATTTTTGTCTATTTAAAATCTTTAGCTTCTAAAGGAGAGGAATTACAACACAAGAAATATGATGAAAAATTTAAGGGATACTCTCAAGTGAGGGAAGATTTAATAGCAGGGCGGCATCCTTCTCATGTCACTGTTTATAAGGTAATAAATTGTTATTTAGAAGAGAAAAATAAGACAGTACGTCATCCTGGATCACCCATAGAAGGAAAAATTCTTCAAACAACTGAAGGTATTTTAGAAATCACAGAAAGCAACCAAATTTGGCAAATAGACCATACGAGATTAGATATCTTGTTGGTTGACGAAGAATTTAAACAAGTTATTGGTCGTGCATACATAACGTTAGTAATGGATAGTTATTCTGGCTGTATCGCAGGTTTTCATTTAGGTTTTGAACCTGCTGGCTCACATGAAGTTGCTTTGGCTCTGCGTCATGCAATTTTACCAAAGCACTATGGAGCAGAGTACGAACTCGAACAAACATGGCAGGTTTGTGGAATTCCTGAATATATAATGACAGACCGTGCAAAGGAATTTAAGTCAGAACATTTAAAACAAATTTCGCTACAGTTAGGTTTTATACGACGATTGCGTGCTTTTCCACAGGCAGGTGGTTTAATTGAATCTATTTTTGACAAGATTAATAAAGAAATTTTGTCTTTCTTTGGTGGATATACTGGTTCAAGTGTTGAAGAACGCCCTCCCGAAGCTGAAAGAACTGCCTGTCTGACGCTTGATCAATTAGAAAAAAAATTGGTGAAATATTTTGTAGACCACTACAATCGTCATGATTATCCAAGGATTAATCAAAAACGTATTGTGCGATGGAAATCCAGTTTTTTATTAGAAGAACCTGAACTTATCGATGAACGTGAACTAGATATTTGTTTAATGAAAATTGCGATACGCAATGTAGAAAAACATGGTTCCGTAAACTTTCTTGGTTGGGTATATCAAGGAGACTGCTTGTTAAATTATGAAGGTAAGCAAGTTTCTTTAAGATATGACAAGCGTAATATTACAACAGTTCTTGCTTATACTCGCCCTATTAACGGTGAACCAGGAAATTTTATAGGTGTTATACAAGCTAGAGATTGTAAACGAGCAAGAATGTCTCTGGCTGAATTGAACCATATTAAGAAAAAATTGCGCGATGAAGGTAAACAAGTAGATAATTCCTCTATTTTAAACGAACGATTGTCTGTTTTTGAGGATGTAGAAACAACTCGTAAGGAGAGACGCAGAGAACGCCGTAAAAAAGCCCAGCAAAAACACGAGGTTAAAACTAACAAATCAAAAGTAGTAGAGTTATTTCCTGAAAATGCAACACCAGAGGAAATAACAACATCACAAGAAAATTTAATATCTACTTCTGACGCAGTTGCACAAAACACTGTAAATTCAATAGATAATACCAATTTAATATGAAGCTGCATAGAATAAAGCTTCCAGGATAAAGTTGTAAGAAGAGACAGAAATTACCTGCTCAAATGTAAGTTGGTC
>NZ_JBALDP010000063.1:0-34074 GCF_036917355.1 Nostoc sp. | reverse complement strand
ATGGTAGACTAAGCCCTGACTCTCATTCTTCTTAGATATTTTTAGTCTCGGCGTTTTTTTGTACCTTTTTTAGTCATTCTCAATCAATCTTAGCGATCGCCTTTGTAATGCCGAGTTATGCAAATCCATACATAGCAGGCTTTTTGCCTTTTTCTAGCCGTCGAACTCACGTCAGGTTAAAGAGGTAAAAAAACATACTGGACGTGGTAGACCCAGTAAGGATGCTTCACCCACCTTGTACTACCAAGTTGATGCAACACTAGAACCCAAGGAATTAGCGATCGCTATTGAAACCAAACGCGCTGGAAGATTTATTTTAGCAACCAATGTCCTCAATGCTGGCTGAAAAACTTAGTTATGACGATGTTTTGCGTGAATACAAAGCACAGCAGTCTACTGAGCGCGGTTTTCGGTTTCTCAAAGACCCTTTTTTTTTTACTTCCAGTGTCTTCTCAATTCAACTGAGCGAGTTGCTGCATGATTCTATGGTTATGGGTTTGTGCTTGCTTGTTTACAGTCTGGGTCAAAGGGCTTTACGCCAAGCATTAGAACGGGCAAAAAAACTATTGACAATCAGTTGGGTAAACCAACTTCTACTCCCACTTTACGTTGGGTGTTCCAATGTTTTATGTCAATTCATTTGGTTACAGTCGCCCAAATTCAGCAAATTGCCAACTTAACCTATGAAAGGCAATGGATTCTCCAGTTTTTTGGTGCTCCTTGCCGAAAATATTATCTTCTTTCTTAACTCACCTGCGGAATGTGGGAAGAACACGCTAAACGCGCTTAAGGCGGCATCTTCCATCCCATAGCGGGTATTTTTGCCCCTGCGTTTGTCCGGTAGCAAGGACAAACGCTGGCGAAAAGAACCGACTATGGTGTCAAACAACCCCCGTTCTTTCAACGGTTTTGGCTCTCTTGGCTCTCTCAGATGTCCCTACAATACCGGCATTTCTAGGACTTGAACATGCCAAAAAGAGAATTGCTGGATCATTATGTGGGTTGTGATGTCCAGGTAAGCAGCAATGCGATCGCGTCTCGCCCCTATTGAGCTGGCTTCGACATAGTAAGTAACTGTTGAATCATGGTCTTAAGTTGTTTGAGAGAGACGGGTTTGGCAAGGTACTCTGTTGCGCCTGCCGCCAAACATTTGTCGCGATCGCCTGCCATAGCTAAAGCTGTCACCGCAATGATTGGCACATTCGTCAGGGTGCAATCGGCTCGAATCTGACGGATCGCTTCCAAACCATCCATTCCCGGCATTTGAATGTCCATTAAAATCAGGTCGGGCTGTTGTTGGGCTAAATTGATTGCTTCCTGCCCATTTGTTGCGACAATTAAACGAAAACCACAACTGGTGAGATAAGCTGAGAATGTGTCAATATTTGCTGGGTTATCTTCTGCTAACAGAATCAGAGGTTGGGCTGGCAATAAACCAGTAACCGTGGAATTCTGAAGTTGCAAGAGCTGTTCTGATGGCAACGTTCGTTCCAGTTGCATAGCTTGCATCTGCGTGAAGTCAGAGCAATTTTGACTTGGCAGCGTAATGGTAAATCGGCTTCCTTGACCAACCGTACTGACGACACTAACAGTTCCTTGATGCAACTCAGCAATTTGTTTGACCAGCGCTAAACCTAAACCCGTACCGCTGTATTTACGATTAAGACTGCTATCAATTTGTACGAAGGATTGAAATAGTTTTGGCAGATGTTCTGGAGCAATCCCAATACCTGTATCAATGACGCTAAATCGAATGATTTGTTGAGTATGTTGGTGAAGCCTATCTGTAGAAAATTCGCGGCTCACCTCTAAAACAACCTGTCCTTTTTCCGGTGTAAATTTGACGGCATTGCTTAGTAGATTGATCAATGCTTGCCGCATTCGTAGTTCATCCACATCAATCTGACCAATGTTGGTGGGAATACGAGTTTCCAGTTTGATTGCTTTTTGATAGGCAACTTGCTTGATAAAGTTCAAACTGGAATTGCACAGTGCCTCGATCGAAGTGGGTAAAATCTGTAATTCCATCTTGCCAGACTCAATTTTTGCCAGATCGAGAATGTCATTGATCAGCGTCAGCAAATGCTTTCCACTTTGGAAAATTACCTCAAGGTATTGGTGCTGTTTTTCATTTAGCGACCCATATATCTCTTGCTTGAGCATATCTGCCATACCCAGGATTGAGGTGAGAGGAGTTCGCAACTCATGGCTCATGTTTGCCAGAAATTCGTCTTTCAGTCGGGTTGCACGAGCGAGTTCAGCGTTGACATGTGCTAACTGCTTATTGGTCTGTCGCAGTTGTTCTTCCGCTTGTTTACGCTTTATGAAGTCTACCCCTTCTCCTTCAACAATGATCTCTACTACCTGATCTCTATCATCCTTGAGTCCTGTAATGGCATAAGTGGCAAATTGCGTCGTCCCGTCTGCCATCGAATACTCGACTTCTCCCCTAACCGGACTGCTGCCGCTGGCAACCTCAGCAATGCTTTGCTGCAACCGTTCTTGCATTAAGGGGATCTGATTAAACCAGGACGTTTCCCAGAACCGAACGCCCAGCACCCGTTCAGCAGAAACGCCCGTCACCCTTAAGCAAGTATCGTTGACTTCAATCACCGTCCCGTCTGGTTTCAGGATTGCCATGAACTGGAATTGCTGGTTGAAGACTGCCTTGAAGCGACGCTCGTTCTCCCGTAGAGCTTCCTCGACTTGCTTACGTTGGGTAATGTCAATGTGACAACCCATGATTCGGAGTGGATTACCATTCTCATCCCACTCAATCACACGCCCCGAACAGATTACCCAAATAGTAGAACCGTTTTTGTGTTGGTATCTCGCCTCGTTAGAAAGAGGAATTTGTCCTCGGCTTTGGATATGTTGATCAAAGCAGTCCATTACGCGGGGCAAATCTTCTGCAAAAATGAGTTGTTGCCAGGTTTCTGGGATATCTGGTAACTCGTGATCGTCATAGCCAAGCATCCGCTTCCAGGCGAGGCTATAATACAGCCGCTTACCGAGAATGTCCCAGTCCCAATAGCCTGCCAGGATGATTTCAAGGATATTCTCCAAGAGCTTCAACTCAATGCGTAGCTGTTCTGATCGCCGCCGTTCTGCCTCGGCTTGCTTGCGTTCTGTGATGTCCCTGGCAATGCCCACGATCCCCACAGGTCGCGATCGCTCGTCCAAACACAAGCTTTTAGTCGTCGAAAACCACCGCGCTTCTCCATTGATGGTCAGTAATTCTTCAACCTCCTCCGATTGTCCTGTCTGCAAAATGGTTTGTTCAAGTGAACGAATCCGTTGAGCCTCTTCAGGAGATAGAAATTGTTCGACAACTTTCCCTAAAATATCCATCGTAGGATGCCCTAACGATTGAGCTGCCATTTTGTTCACCACTACATAACGACCCTGGAGATCCTTCACAAAAATGGCATCACTTATAGAGTTAATGATATTTTGAAGTAACTGATGTTTTTGTTGAAGTTGCCGAACACGGCGCCAAATTAACCCATACAGCAGCAAACTGGTACAACTAACAAAAAACCAACCTCTCAGCGTCTGTAGTTCGGTCAAAGCCTCTGCTGTGGGAGCAAATGTCGCCAGTAAGGAGTCCGACCAACTAATCCAGAGAATGTCGTCTGAAATCACCAAACTCATGCTTCTCCCTCCCACTCTTAAATCTTCTGTCCAGATCGTAGCAGCCCAAGTAAAGTAGGTAAGGTGTGAATGAGCAGAAAATATGGCGCAATTAGCAAATGAGTGGCGTAAACCTGCAAAACTAGAACGTGTAAGCGTTGTAGGCTCTTGGCCTACTTCTAATCACTGCTGCGTAAACCCAATTCATGTCAAGTAATCAGAGGTCAGAACGCTGGATTAGAGACGTATTGACTCATTGCGCCACTCATTTGCGAATCACGCCAGGGGATCACAGCGTGTTCGATCGCTCTCTCTCTCAAATGGTAAAGGACTTGATTGCAGACGAGAGAACCCTCTAAGGCGATCTTCTGGACTGCTTCAAGGTCAGGCACATCGAAGTTGCTCACGCCCCAGCAGAGAATCTTCCCCTCGTGCTGAAGCTGCTCGAAGGCAGCGATCGTCTCCTCCAGTGGGTGTTGACCGCGCCAGTGCAACAGATAAGAGTCCAGCCGATCGGTATGAAGTCGAGCGAGGGATTTCTCACAGGCTATGATCGTCCCTCTCCGAGAAGCATTTCCAGGAAGAACCTTGGAAACCAGGAAAACCTGATCGCGTCGTCCAGCGATCGCCTCTGCGACCACCTCCTCGGCGCTGCCGTACATCTGTGCCGTGTCGATGTGGGTCATGCCGAGATCGAGTCCTTGGCGCAAAGCGGCGATCGCAGAGGCGCGGTCACCGTTGTCGATGTACCAGGTTCGAATGGCACTAAGAAAAGCGGAAAGCCTTATCAATTAAGCAGTTTGCAATTGATGACGTAATTTGGTTTAAGAAAACTGTATAGTTTTCTTGCTATTTTGATATCATGAGTGTTCAGAACATCGATGCACAAAGCAACAGCAGCTCCTGTTATTAAACTGAATACCACACCAATTTTGGCTTTTTGGTTAGCCATATCCGGGTTTTTGGCTACTGGGCTCTTGGGTATTCTTTTTGATTCTCTACAGTGTCAGGCATCGAGACAGTTGACCCATCTATTACTTTGACATTTCGACCACACCATAAATATTCTGTTGCTACTTTCTGTTCTAAGCTTTGTGCCGAGAAATTGAAAAGTTTTTCTAATAACTTTTCTGGAAGCCAAGACAAGAGCTTGGCAGTAAGCACTCGTATCTGTTATTCGCGGAGCGTCTCGAAGAGAAGGGACTTCTACTTCTTCACCAGCTTTTAGGTGCAATTATTTTACTCACAGCATTATTACAAGTTTTATCAGTATCCAGCACTTGTGATAAAAATGCCCATAAAGTTATTAATGGGTCAAATAACCGCTTTTTGTATTTTATTTTTAGCTCCGAGATTGCAAGTCTTATCACAGACTCTGGCAATAGTTCTTTAAACGGTAGTCCCAAACTTTGGCTAAATTTATCAAGAGAGGATTTGTACTCGTAGTGTCACAGTAGTATTTATGATGTTTGCTTGCTCGTCTCAAGGAAAGTATTTCATGAACGAGTAAGCTTTTCCTACCTACCAGAAATTTTTAGACAACTTGTAGATCTGATTCCACTTTCTGGTGCAAGACAAAGCGATGGCGTAGGCGATCGCAAACTAAGCGTGTCTTTCGTGGCGTAGTTTACCGCCGTAGGCATCGCTTCCATGACACTGCCATCTTGGACGACCGCCTGACCCCTCCTCCACTGTTCAATAGCTTTCAAAGCTGTAGCCCTTATTCCGTATAGCTTAGAGCTTTTCTTAGTGCCATTCTTTTCTTAGTGCCATTCCACCATAGGCAGTGAGATATTGCATCCAGACTGCCGCTGCCTCGACCGCGCTGAGTCCTGCGGGACGCTTCAGCACTGCCGCAGCGGGCACGATCGCTTGCTCGGCATAAACCCCATACTGATTCATGGAAAAAGCCGGAATCACGCTGACAGCTTCGCCGATCTCAAAGCCCTGTACATTGCTGCCTAACGCCTCAACAATACCGGAGGCTTCATAGCCGAGACGAGCAGGTAGATGCGGTTCTTCCAGGTAGGTTCCCGATCGAAACATCGCTTCTGCTCGGTTGAGACCGATCGCCTCGACGCGGATGCGGATCTCGTCAGGGCCGGGCGCACCGACTTCGAGATCTTCGATTTGGAGGACTTCAGGATCTCCGATCTGATGGAAACGAACAACCCGTGTCATGATGTGGCTCGTGGAGCGAATGTGGCTGTACTCAGTTGTTGCAACAGTAGTTTTGCTGCGGGTTCGGACGACGCGGGATTCTGTCCGGTAATCAAATTGCCATCACTCACTGCATAGGGCTGCCAGTCATTGGTCTTGGAATACTTGCCGCCATTCTTTTTCAATTCGTCTTCCACCAGGAACGGCACGACATTGGTCAGCTCAACCGCTGCTTCTTCTGTATTGGCAAAGCCCGTCACGGACTTGTCTTGCACGAGAGGAGAGCCATCGGCAGCTTTGGTATGGCGCAATGCACCGGGAGCATGACACACGGCAGCTACAGGCTTGCCAGCGGCATAGAAAGCTTGAATTAACGCGATCGAATTGGCATCCTCAGCCAGATCCCACAATGGACCGTGACCACCGGGATAGAACACCGCATCATAATCGTCGGCAGAGACACTCGATAGCGTTAGGGTATTGGCTAAAACGGTTTGAGCATCGGTATCCTGTTTGAAGCGGAGGGTCGCTTCAGTTTGGGCATCTGGAGCATCGCTTTTGGGGTCGAGTGGTGGTTGTCCACCTTTGGGAGATGCCAGAATAATTTCTGCGCCTGCGTCTTTGAAGACGTAGTAAGGGGCGGCAAACTCCTCTAACCAAAACCCGGTTTTTCTACCCGTGTTGCCGAGTGTATTATGGGAAGTCAAAACCATCAATATTTTCATGTCATTCTTCGTATTTATCTCATTGCGAGTGCCATCTTATGGCGAGGTGGCGGAAAGGCGCGATCGAGTTCCGCCAAATCTGCACTTGTAAGTGTTAGATCCAACGCCGCGCGATTCTCCCGAACGTGCGCTGGATTGCTGGCTTTAGGAATGGCGATCACCTCCTGATGCAGTAGCCATGCGAGAGCGACTTGGGTCGGCGTAACACCGTGACGTGCAGCGATCGCTTTGAGCTGAGGATTGTGCAACATTCCCCCTGCTTCACGCGGGGAGTGTTCGATCGGCGAGTACGCCATGATGGCAATGTCGCGCTTCTGGCACCAGGGCAGCAGATCCCACTCAATGCCACGCTGCATCAAGTTGTACAGCACCTGATTGACGATAATCCCGTCGCCACCAGGCAAGGAAATAGCCTCCTCCATGTCATCGAGATCGAAATTGCTAACACCATAATCCCAAATCTTCCCTGCTTGTTTGAGCCACTGAAATCCTGCCAGCGTCTCTGCCAGCGGTACTGACCCACGCCAGTGGAGGAGATAGAGGTCGAGGTAATCGGTCTTGAGCCGCCTCAGGCTGCGATCGCACGCCTCGATCACGCCCCGCTGGGTGGCGTTGTGCGGATAGACCTTACTGATGAGGGAGACTTCATCGCGGCATTTGGCGCACGCCTCACCGACCACCTCTTCCGCACCACCATCCCCATACATCTCTGCCGTGTCAATCAGCGTCATCCCCAGATCGAGTCCAAGACGAAGTGCTGCAATTTCTGCTTGTCGCTGACTACGATCCTCTCCCATTCCCCAGGTTCCCTGTCCCAACGCAGGCACCAATCTTCCCGATGGCAATCGCACTAGTTTCATCTTTGGAACTCTCCTATACTGGCTGCGCCTGTCCCGCGTGGCTGAACAGCCCAATCATTTCCCGGTTGAACGCTGGAATGTCGTCGGGCATACGACTCGTTACAAGGTTGCCGTCCACCACGACCTCCTGATCCACCCACTCCGCGCCTGCATTCCGCAGATCCGTCTTGAGCGAGGGCCACGCAGCGATCCGCCGCCCGCGTGCAGCACCAGTCTCAATGATCGTCCAGGGTCCGTGGCAGATGGATGCCACTGGTTTGCCAGCGTCGAAGAAGGACTTGATAAATGCGATCGCCTTCGCCTGGATTCGGAGTGAATCGGGATTGATCACACCACCCGGTAGTAGCAATGCGTCGAAATCCTGAGATTGTGCCTGGTCGAGCACAACATCGACCGAGAACTCGTCACCCCAGTCCGTAAAGTTCCAACCGCGAACGCGATCGCTCTGGGGCGACACGATGCGAGTCTCCGCGCCAGCCTGATCGAGGGCTTTCCGAGGCTCGGTCATCTCGACCTGCTCAAAGCCGTCCGCGATTAGGATCGCAACCTTCAGTCCTTTAAGATTCTCATTCGCCATGTTCCTATCTCCTTTCGATATGGGTTTGTATGGAGTGGGCGATCGCCTCCAGTGCGCCCAGCGGCTCGAAGGCTAGTAACTCCTATGCCTGAGCGAAGTGCAAGCCAGAGGGGCGCGCCAGAGTTTTGCGGACGCTGCTCTATGCGGCTTTCTTCGTGCTGCCGTGCGGGTCGATGACGAACTTCTTCGGCGAGCCATCGCTAAATATCCGGTAAGCCTCTGGTGCTTGGTCGAGCGAGATGATCTCGGTGTTCGCGACTTCGCTCAAGTAAGGCATCCGGTCCCACAGGATCGCCATCATCAGTTGGCGGTTGTATTTCATGATCGGAGCTTGTCCTGCCGTCAGCGACGGCGACTTGATCCACGCCTTGCTGAAGGCAAGGGGGAGCAGACCTTGCTTGGCCATGTCGGTCTTGGCTTCAGGATCGGCATCGGTGTATATGCCGGGGATGCCCATCGCGCCCCCCGCCCGGACCACTTCAAACAGGGTGTTAAGTATCGCTTCTGAATGCTCTTCTCCGTCTTCCCGTCCGTAGCCATGCGCCTCAAGACCCACGCAGTCCACTCCGGAATCGACTTCCCTCTCTCCCAAGATTGCTTCGATCTGGTCGGCAACTGGCGTATCTTTCCTCGTGTCTACGGTTTCGTAGCCCGCTTTCTTCACCAGGTCTAACCGCTCCTGGTTTCTGTCGCCCACAATGATGCAGGACGCGCCCAAGAAGCGAGCACTGGCAGCGGCACAGCGACCCACTGGACCTGCGCCAGCGATGTAGACCGTCGATCCCGATCCGACCCTTGCCTCTATGCAGCCGTGAAAGCCGGTCGGCAAGATGTCTGAGAGCAGCGTCAGATCCCTGATCTTTGACATTGCTTGGTCTTTGTCGGGGAACTTTAAGAGGTTCCAGTCGGCGTAGGGAACCATGAGGTATTCGGATTGCCCGCCCTGCCAATCGCCGAGGTTGAAGCCGTAAGCTCCGCAGTCTACTTTGGGGTTGACGTTCATGCAGACGTCGGTATGACGCTCCTTGCAGTTGCGGCAGCGTCCACAGGAGACGTTAAATGGAACAGAACAAAGATCGCCAACCTGAATAAACTGCACGTCCCGACCCACTTCGATCACTTCGCCAGTCATCTCATGTCCCAATTGCATTCCTACAGGAGCTGCAAACCGACCGTGATAGATGTGCTGATCGCTGCCGCAGATGTTTGTTGTTACGATCTTGAGAATCGCTCCGTGATCGGCTTTGTTGCCACGAGGATCGATGAGTTTTGGGAAATCAAGATTTTTAACCTCGACTTTCCCAGGCCCCATGTAGACAACTCCACGATTGCTTGCCATGACTGGTTTCTCCTTTTCTTTTGTAATTGTTTGACTTGTGAGAGTTCATCGAAGAGCTTTAGCTTCCTTTGCACCAGCTTTTACGGCATGGGATTGGGTGTTTGCGGTAGCCGCTCCTGAAGTATTGGTTGCAGTTTGCAGATGCGCTTCCAGGAACCATAAGCGCTTGTCGATCGCCCGCGAGATCTCAATGTAGAGGTCATTGGTATCCATCTCATTGAGCTCGTCGGTTTTCTGAATCCCATCCCGTAGGGATTTAGCATAAATGGCGAAGCGATCGGCGAGAGCCGTAACATGATCCATCCCCTCTACCAGGTCAAACGGATACTCGGGTAACTCCGACTGCTGGGCAGCAATGCGGGCGGTTCCCAGAGCGTAGCCTCCTAATGCAGTGATGCGTTCTGCCACCAGATCGATAAATTCTTCCACTTCCGCTGCGATTTCATCGAACAGTTCATGCAATTGGTAGAAGTCTTTCCCTTTGACATTCCAGTGAGCTTGTTTAACTTGAGTTTTCAGATCTAGCGTTGAAGCCAGGGTTTGATTGAGCAACTCAATCACTTGAGTCCGCAACATTTCAGGAATATCGATGCGAGTGGAATAAAAGTATTGCGAATCACGACTCATCAGTTTGTCTCCTTATCTAGACTCCGCTGTTTAAAATTCAGTGACAGTGAGGGTTTTGTAAGTCGCCGAGGCAATGTTCCCCCTAAGTGCTGGACTCTATTGACACCCTAGAGGGAGAATCTAAGGGTTTTCTGAGGAAATTATGGTGAATTCACGAAGGGTATGTTCCGAATGGCACTAAGAAAAGCTTTAAGCTATGCCCCGTAATGATTACAGGCATTTATGCGATTAAGGAGTCAAGGAGTAAGAGCGATCGCTATCTCGCCATCATTTAATTAACTTTATTCCCTCTCTTATAGCTGCAAATTCAACAAAACGTCTTCAAATTTACCGCACTTTGGTAAAAGTTATTGCTCACAAGGCTGTTCCCGACCGCCCAGGTCGTAGTGAACCACGAGTTCGTAAACGTCGCCCCAAAATTTACCCCTTGATGACCAAACCCCGGCATGAATTACGAAAACAGTTGCAAACTGCTTAAATCACAAGCCTTTAGGCTTTTCTTAGTGCCATTCGTACAAGTAGCCTTGATAAACCAACTTCACTGCCAAAGCTTTCCTTACCTCACGGGCTTCTGGATGAAGAGCGATAAATTCTTGCAGTTCTAGTTCTGCGTTAGCGAAGCTCACCGAAGGTATCGCGTCCTGTAGATTCTGCTTTATCATTGTTCGCTGTTAGACAGATGTATTTCTACGTATTATCTCGTAGTCGAATGGCACTAAGAAAAGCTGAAAGCTCGTGTAGGCAGGGTGTTGGGGGTAGGGTGTAGGGTGTAGGGGAAAATTAAGAAAACAAAATATCGAGTATGAACATAAATATTTTCCTTCTTCAGTACACCCCACACCCAAAAGCCTTATAGGTAATGGGTTTGGCGTTATCTTAGTGCCATTCATCTCGTAGTCTTTTTCAAAAATCAAATATGAGTCCTATATAAATTAGATTTTGTAAGCTTGAAAACTATATTTGTTAAATATAAAAATAATTTAAGCAACCTATATGAAATTTATTACTAATTTATAAATCAACAAATTTTGGTTAAATATTGAAATTTTGTTGATTGGCTTTTTAAGTTAGAGCTTACATAATATAAGCAACCTATGTAGGCTAAAGTAGTCAGATATGATTGAATAATGAGTATTTATTGGCTTCCTCACATAGCTAATTTTCAGGGCAAATATATGAGCATTTTAGAATTGATGTATGCATAAGGTTTTTGCATAAGTATACTTATGATTATTTACTCTGGTAGGATTGATCGAGAGAACAGTCATTTTAAGTGGTTTCCTGGGAACCTGTATAATCAACTATTTTTATTGTTAAATGTTCCTTGTATCAAATAGTTGTCAATTATAATGAATTATTTTCTTCAATATAAGGTTTAAGAGTTTCGATTTACATCAACAAAGTGTATTTGCTTTGTAGAGGATTTTTATGTCTCAAAATAGAACCAATAAGGGTAAGAAAGTCATGTCTAATGATAATACAACCAATATTAATAATAGTAAACCTCAAAAGCGGCTAATAATTGTCACAGGTGATAAAGGTGGCGTGGGAAAAAGTACCTTTGCACGAGCGCTATTTCAACTGTACATTAATAAAAATTTACCCTGTGTCACTTATGAAGCTGACTTAAGAAATCCTCAGTTAGAAAGATATTTCAAAAAAGACTACCGACCGATAATACGTTACATTGATATTTTCCATAGAGGTGGTGCTGACGATTTATTAATTAATTTAGATGAGAGTGATTGTCCTATTACGCTATTAGACTTACCAGCACAATCTGGAGGTTTCTTTGAAAGTTATGTCAAAGAGCTTTCATTTTTTGAAGTGCTTAAAACCGATATTAATTGTCAAGTTACGATGGTTTCAGTGATTAGTAGGGTTCTTGATTCCATAAATGTTTTAGAAAAACTGCGCGAACTTTGTAAAGATCAAGTAGATTATATTGTCGTCAAGAACTTATTTCATGGCGAAGAAGAAAAATTTGAGCGTTATAATGACTCTTCTCTGCGTCAAAATATGCTTGCAGAAGGTCTGGTAGAACTTGTGATGCCAGATTTATTCTACAAATCCTACGACTTTATTGACCGCCATGCTCTGACATTTAATGAAGGTCAGACTCATAAAGAAACAAATATTGTGATTAAGTCGAGAATTAAATCTTGGCTTGCTGAGTTTGAAGCGCAAATTAAGCCAGCATTTAATTTATTTGGCTTTGATATACAACCAGATGATTGTTACTATCCAGCAGTTGTTGAAAAGTCTAAAGAGCTTAGAGAAAATGAAGAAAAAGAAAAAGCTAGAAATCAAGATTCAAATTTACAATCTGAAAATATAGCTGCTTAATTTAGTAGTTTGCTTAGTTTATTATGTTTAGAAAGCGTTTTGTGATTACATCGGGTGATGCTCGTGTAGGTAAGTCTACAGCTTCTAGACTCTTGCTAGAGTTGCACTTAAAAAATAAACTCAATGTGCGTGTTTTCTACCACGGGCATCGTAATAAGCTATCGATGTATCAAACACAACACTTTGAGATAAACTATTTGGGATTCTCTAGAGGTGATTCTGATAGGTTATTACTCGACTTAGAAATGTTTCCGAAAATTGAAGTGATTTTGACTGATATGCCAGGTCAAAACCTCCGAGAATTCAAGTTTTTTGAGAGGGATGTTTCACTGATAGAAAATCTTAATTGTCTGGGATATCGTGTTACTTTCTTGCACCCGATATCACACCGTAAAGACTGTGTTGAAGATTATCTTCAGGATTTATACCAGCATTTTGGTAGTCAGGTTGACTATGTTGTTATCCAAAATCATTACTTTGGCAAGCAATTTCGATACTATGAGGGGAGTCAATTCCAAGCTGCTATTAAAAAATTAAACGGCTTGGAACTAGTTTTAGGTGGATTGCATAATGACTTTTATCAGTTGCTTGAGGATACTTGTTTACCTTATGCTCAACTGATTGAAACTAACTCTCCTCTTAATACTATTCAGCGTTCGATAGTATTCAACTGGATGGAGAATTTTCATAACTCTATTGTTTCTAATGGAATAGCTTCTAATTATCTAGGGTTGAGTAAGAACTGTACAGAACTAGCTTCTGTAGGTGCAAATCAACAAAATCCTTCCAGTTTTGATGTAACTGAAGATGTTGAATCTGAGAAATGGTAATTATTTGCTTTACCAAATTAACAGTAAGATTTCAAATTGACTATTTAAACAACCTATGACCAATATTGCAAAAGTTGTTGAAAAAGTTGTTGCAGAATATTCTGAAGAAAAAAAAGCAGAGGTTACTGATTGGATACTTAAATTGGGTATTCGGCCTGATGACCCCTTGTTTAACCTATATGCGGAACTGGGTACAACTCAGTTTGCGTTGCAGCAACTACCAGGTAGGCTTGACTCCCTTGTGGTGGGTTGGACTGACATGGTAGACGATAAGCTTAATAGTGCTTCTAAAGTGGCAATACAACAACAAAAGAGTGCGATTGCCCAAGCGGCTAAGGATTTAATTAAGATGACTAAGCAAGCTGGCGGGGCGTTGCCTCTCTTAGGTGTAAATAATTGGCGATTGGCACAAGTAGCGGGAGTGTTGGGTTTTGTACTGGCTTTAGGAGCTGCAATTGGTGTTTTTACATACAAGACTATTGCTGGAAGTGTAACTTTTCAGCAGGCGGCTTCTGGAACTGCTATTTTACAACCCGAAGATAAAAAGCTTCTGGATTGGGCTAAGTCCAATGAAGGCAAGCTAGCACGTAGTATTTATGTTAGAAACGCTGCCATTATTCAAACTTGCCGTCAGCAGAAGAAGTATTCAGGTGGCTGCATAATTGCTGTTGATTAATTTTCTAGGCAACCCAGCCTTTATATCCTTTATTACTCGTTTTAGCTGTATCTTTTTGACTTTTTTGGTTGGTTTTGACTCTTGTGTGGGTTTCTTGAGTAACTTCTTCTTCGATTTTCATATCTGTAAAGCTGAGGATTCCCAGGCGGATTGCTTCGCGGATAGCGTTTAACCTATCTTTAACTCCTAGCTTAATAAATGAGTTATGTAGATATGACCTTACTGTACCTTCGGAAACATACATGACATTAGCAATTTCATTATTTTTCATGCCTCCGGCAGCTAATTTAAGAACTGTTATTTCTTTATTAGAGAAATCACTTAATAAATCTAGTGTATTTCTATCGGGTGTCTCATTTAACCTGAGACTATCAATTAGAATGCGATTAATAGTTGGGTCAATCCATGATTCATTATTGTACGCAGCCATTACTGCTTCAACAAATCTTTCTCCCACTTCTTCTCTAACACTATTTTTACAGTAGTAGCAGTCTGCGCCATTACTAATTGCTGCGTTAATGGTATCTCGACTGCTATTTGCAGTCATAACCACGATTTTAATCGATGCGTGTTTGGATTTAATTACACTTATTACATCAATGCCATCAATATCAGGTAAATCAATATTTATAATTACGATATCTGGCTTTTCTGTGTCAACAATTTCTATTCCTTGCTTTCCGTATTTGGCAAGGCCACAGACTTGGATTTTACCAGTTTCAGATAATATTGTTGCCGCGCCAATCCTAGATATGTTCTCATTTTCAATGATGACAACATTAATAGGTTTCATATTATATGCTTTTTTGGTTTGGTATTGTTATTGTTTCTGATAATAATACTTATAACACTTACCTTTTTTAGATGTTTTAATCTTTACAATTCCTATAATTTAATTAGCTTATTTAAAGTTTTTACTATTATTCGTAAAAACTTTACAAAGTGATTGGGTGGTTTGTGTAGTTTTCATTAAGCAATATATTGACTAGATGATTTTATTTATCAGTACTGGTTTTAAGAGCTATCAGCGAATTGATGGAGGAATAAATAATTGTTTATGGAAAGCGATAAACTTTTAGCATGGATAGAAAATATTGTTGTTTGGTCTTTAATAGGGATGCTATGTTTCATCGGGTTAGGCAGATTGCCTATTAACCCGACGAGTTTGTTTGACTTTACTGCGTCTTTTTACTATTTTGCTGTTGCGGTTGTTATTTGTCCCAAGACTCCACTGAGTTTTAATAAAAAGCTGATTTTTGGATTTATAGCTTTTATGTATGGCGTGTGGTTTGGGTTGATTTAATCTAGCTCTTTAGCAGAATCCTGGTTTTTGAATTGTTTTTGACTCTGTTCGCGGCGTGCTTGTTGCTCATTGAACAGAGTCTTGAAACGTTCAAATTCCTCTTTGGTGAGATTATTAATGGTGATAGAGTACTCTTCTGAGTTATTGTCACGAGATGCCAAGAGTGCTTCTCGACTTTGTTCGGAATCAGGCAAATTTCTATCAAGGCTAAGAGTTTGCGAATCTTCTTCTAATTTTAGACTTGCAGTATATGCTTCACCTTTATAAATGATACCTTGTGTCTCTTTATCTGATTTTCCAAATATATCTAAGCGGTCTAAAATTACAGGAATAACAAACTGTCTAATTTGAGAATTGGCGGTAAGAGATTGTACTCTATCTTCTAGACTCTCTTCTACTGGGTTGCCATTATTGTCATCATTTTTATTTGTGGGGTTTTTTAGAACCTCTGGTTCAATTGTCGTTCGTGTAAACTGGCTTGCTTCGGCTTGCGAAGATGACTCTTGATTAACAAAAGTGATAGGTTCAAGTTCTGGAGAATTTACTTTTACTTTATCTTGTACTACTTCAATGATTCTGTTAATTTCCGAATTCAATCTTAGCACGGCCTCTTTTGTTTCCTCAGCAGTTGGAGGCTTTGTTGCAGATTCTTCAAATTTATCATCAGGGATATTAAGCTGTTTGATCAATTCTCTGAGGAGACTGGCTTGCATCGCTAGAGTTAAACCTTCTACTGGAAGTTCGATTAGTTCTTTCATACTAAAATTACCTCTCCACTAAATCTTTTTTGACATCTTTGAGAGCATTATTGATACGGAAATTCATGAGTTGAAAATCTTGTAATGTTTCATCACTGATGTTACTTACTTGGGTTTTCCCTTCTTTAACATATAATAATACGTTGTTATTTTTATCTTTAACTAAGTAAATTTTGTCTTGGGCTTTTGTAGCAATTTGGTATTTTTCTGTTTGTACTGACATAATGCCATTGATATCTTCCTGTCCAATGACTTTAACTAAACTTTGGGCAAGACTGGTCATTTCATTAATTTTTTCTAGCTCCTTAATATCTTGCTCCATTGCCTTAAAAGCTTTCTCAAGACTGATATTTTCTTTGATGTATAAATCAGTTACCTCCTGAATTCTATTGAGATATGTTTCTGATTTACCGAGCTTTTCAGCTGCTACATACCAGTCTTGAAGATTTTGCATTGTATTAGCTTTCATCCGCTCGATAATGCTATCCATCGCTCCAACCTGCTGCATTCTGTGTTGAGAAGGTGAGGCGAGTGCTTGGTCAATATTTGGTTGTTGACTTTGTTGTGGAGATAAAATGCTCTTGTCTTTAGCAAGAAATGAGTTATGTGATACTTGTGTATTGGAAGAAATGGTGTTGGTACTAATTAGGGCATTTTCTACAGAATTAAATACAGCGTATCCTTGGGAAGTTTGTTCTACCTTGTACCCTTTTTCTTGAAGGTAATTTTGAACTAATTGGTCACTTCCTTGTGCATTTCCGACTATGAAAGAGCTTTTGGCTTCAATTGCCTTATCAAGCAAGGGTTTATAGTGATTTTCAAATGTTTGGGCAATTTGCTCGCTTGTTACTCCACGCCACGGGCCAGATCCGGACACCATAATGATGTCTTCTTTTGAGTAATTTCCTGTGTTGGCGCGTTCTCCCCATGCTTGCTCGTAATTACGGGTGCTTGAAGGTGTTTCAGGTGGCGCAGCTGATTTACCGATAAACTGGGTAGCTATTTGTGCCATCGCAATATCTTTTTTCATGTGTTCAGCGACGGCGGCGTTTATAGGTTCGAGTTGGGATAGTGGATTTGTTAGCGGACGATCAGTCTGTTCGGATTTTTCCTGCTGAGTTTTTGCTGTAGTTTGTTGTGACTTTTCAACTACATTGGTGTATGCTTCGCTGAGGGCTTGAATAAATGCGGATTCTTTACCCTTATCCTCCCATTGTTTATCCTGGGCGTTAGTTATGTTGGTGAGGCAGTGCGTTGTGGAGGACAGTCGCGTGGGCGGGTTTCCCGACTTGAGCGAACTGTCCGTTGGGGTTCCCCCCGTTGTAGCAATTGCCGTACAGTTTTCCAGCCACTCACTTCCTCCGCGTTTGGCGATCGCCTCAGTTAGCCGGGGGTGTTGTTCCAGTTTAGCCTGAAGCACTTCTACCATTAGCTTGTATTCATCAGCCGATGGATGCAACTGCTTTTGGTGGTTAAATGCGTGTTCGGCGGATGCGTATGCTACTCCTTCAGGTTTTTGGACATGGGTTTCTACTCCATACTGCCCAGCAGGGGCTTCTGGATTATTATTGACTGAAACTTGGTAATCGTTTTGCAGCTTGCCTTGTTCTTTTGCGAGTGCAGTGGCAAGACTGAGTGCTACTCCAAGCCCATCTTTGGAGTCGGGACTGATATTTACTGGAGTTGCAGGTTGTTTTTGAATGGTTGGGAACGGAACAATTTTGCCATTGACATAATCCCCTAGCGGCTCCATGAATAAGCCATATACCTGACTCTTACTCGCCTGGGTTTGGGTAAGTTCTTTAGATGAATGTTTTTCCCATTTCGCCCAGGCTTGCTGGTAACTTGGATCTTGAATCATTTGGGTGGTAATTTTGTACTGCTTACCCACCCGGAAAGCAACTTGCTCGCAGTTTTTACCTTGAGCGATCGCAATATCTCCCTGTTTGATACCATAAGTTTTTTGGTAGTCTACACCTCTGGTGGTGTGTATCCTACCGTGTCCGCGCATGGCATCGATAGTTGTATCAGCTGGTACTTTGGAAGGTTCGCCATGCAGATGCAGCGAATAAACCATTGGTACTGGTTTTCCAGATATAGTCGGGTTGTCTGGAATCTGAGGGTTAGTAGCGCGTGTGGCAGTGGAATTCCCGATAGCGATAATTTCTTCTACAGTTGGTTGGTTTAAAGGGTGTGAGGATATGTTTCGAGTGACTTCTCTGAGGCTTGTATAGCTACGTTCTACTTTAATTTCTCCCCCAGGTGTCCACTCGTTAGTTTTGATGGTGAGGTCGCTGTTGCTTTGGACTACTGCAAGAGGAGGTTGGTTTGAGGCGAGGAAGTTCTCAAATTTTTGGCGAACGCTGTTTTCTCTGCCCAGGTCATTTTTAATTGACCAGATGTTGATAGACCATCTGCCAGCCTCAGTATTGAGGGCAGCGTGTTCATTCTTGCAGTTAAAGCGGGTTACTGTACCCGACTCAAGTTTAAACTCTTGGTATGGTGCGTCCTGATTCTCCTCCCTAGTCCATGCCATTCGTTCCTTAGCAGCGCGATACCCCCAATCAGAATTTCCGATATTAATGCTGCGGGCTTCCGTCGCGGCGTAGGAGTCATCGCGGTGGTAGTTGATGCCAGCGCCGGGATTTTTGGAATAAGTTACCAGCACAATATCAGCGTCAGGATATACTTGTTTAACAAGTTTCATTAACTTATCGTCCTGTACCCCTGGCTTGAAGTCTTTATCCTTCAAATCCCATTTTGCACCGACCCATGCGACTTGTCGTCCTAGTGCGTAGTTGGATTTATCGTTTTGAAGTATAGGTTTGAAGTGGGTTTCAAGGTGCGATCGCAATTGTTCTACTTTTTCCTCGCTTACCTTACCCAATATTTCGATAGCTTTTGTTTGATCGGCTTGACGCGAGTTTGGTAGTAATATTGCTTGGTTTTTAGTTTCTATTTTTGTGTTTTTTGATACTTGTACTTCAACTGAGTTTTGATAAATTTGTGAAATTCCTGCAACTGTGGCATTAATACTTGATTGAATGTTAGTTATATTCTTTTCTGGTACAGCTTTCGCAGGAATAATTGGTACTGGAGAATCTTCTTGATTAAGCTCTCTGGGGCGGTTAGGTAGTGCTTGTAGAGCTTTTTTGTACTCACTATTTTCCGGAATTTGGTTTAATTCTAAACGACTACCTTCAGCCGCAACTTTTTGATTTAACTCTGCACTAAGTTGTTCGTAACGGTCAAATCCATCAACTTCACCGATATTAATCGGTTCTCCAAGTAAACTATTTAATTCTTTGTTTATTTCTTCAAAAATTTCATTTTTATTAAAAATAAATCTAGCTATGTTGCTCTCAATAAAATAATGTTTTTCAGTAGATTTTGATTCTAGCCAAGTGGCTACAGCGATCGCGTCTTGTGCGGGAACAACTAATCCGAGAGCTTCTTTAGTTTCTAAGAGCGATCCATCTGGAGAACTATATTGTTGGTTTGGGTTATAAAAATATACAGTTTGTTCTGGAATGATTGGAGGGATTTGTGACGGTGTATCTGCACTCTTGATATTACCACCAGCCCGGTCAATAAAGGTTTGTTTTAGTTCGTTACTAATGGTACTTTCATCGAGTACGAATACAGTCATACCTTTTTTGGCTTCTAACCGAGCTTGTGATCCGGGAAGCTGTTCGTATGATACTCCTACTTTTTCTAGATACTTTTTGGTTTTTTCGGCTATATTTTCATCAACTGCTAATCCTAAAAGCCCTACTAATTTTTGTTCTTTATCTTGGAATAGGATTGTAGGACGTTCGTTAATTTTACCGAGTATTTGGCTGCGTTTTTGTTGCTGTTCGTTTCTCACAGGCTGCTCATTACTTATAAGCTGGCTGCGCTTAACCCATTTGTCGGGATACTCTACTGTTTCTGGATTAATAGTTATTTTACAGGTACTTTCATTACTGGTAATCTGTACAGGGATACTAGTTCGCTGTTGGTTTAAGCGAATAATACCCGTATCAATTAGTTTTTGTACAGTGCTACTTTCTTTCCTTTGCCACTGTCTTTGTACATTCTCTCTATTTAACTCGGTTTCGAGGCGTTCAGTATGCTGACCAATAATGCCGAGTGATTGTTCACCAACTTTAGCAATATAAACGTGCTTTTTATCAAATGCTCTAACTAAAGTTTCTTTAAATGCTTGGTTGCTAATCTCCTGTTTTTTGTACTTTGGATTAGTAATATTAATTCGTAAAAAATTTCCCTTAGATGTCTCTGCTATCGCATAGGCATTTTGTCCGGTGATGATGGTTTGAATTTTAAGCTGTAACTGTTGCCCATTACCGGATTTTTCTGCTAGCCAACCTTCAGCAATACCCTCTTTGATTGATTCCTTATCAATGTTGCCTAGTTTTTCAGGTTTATTACCATTTTGAAGATAAATGCTATAGTCTTCACGAATAAGATCAACCTTTTCAATTGTTAACATTACAGGTTCATTATTAAACCTTTGGGAATTTCCAAACTTATTAACTTCACCTACTTTGAAGGTAAGTTCTAGTAGTCCGGGTACTTTGGTTGTAACAGAGGTGGTATATACTTCACCTTTTTCAATGCTGGCAATAGCAGTAGTACCAATTGGTAGTCGGGCGTTACTTTGTTCTATATTTCCAAATGTTTCATAATTACCTTCATGATTCTGGAGTTCAATGACACTTTTTCCATCTTCAGCTAGATTAAATCGAATATTTTGAGGTTTATTCTCATGAAATAATTCACTACTACGGTCGAACCCAGTGATACTAAACTCGTTAAATCTGAGTGTGTTTAACTGACTGATAATCTCTTCAGGAAAGGCAGCAAAGGCGAAATTAGAAACTTTCTTTTGGTAATCGCTACTTTTATCATTATTGATTTCACGAGTAGTTGATACTGCCCAGGTAGCAGCTGCCATTGCAATCTTTTGTCCTTCTGGAATTGAATTGTAAAATTCTTCTGCTATTTGGTAGGCTTTTTGGTAAAGAAGTTTAATTTGACCTTCGCTTAGTTCAGCTTGGAAGGCTATTTTGTTAGACGTTACTTCCTGTCCAAGTGCAATTCCTATCTCTTCGGCTTTATTTTCTTGCTCCTTAGCAAGTGTTCCTAATGCCCTAAACTTGGGTTTGCTGTTCTCAGTTTCATCGTTAATTTGGGCATAAACTACATATTTATGTGGGTGGTTACTGTTGCGCTTGTCCTCAGATATTTCTGATAGCTTGATTGTAATTTTATTAGCTTTCCAGATAAATTCGTTGTCATACTGTAAAAGGTTAGTTACACTTACTTGATTGCCGTTAGCAAGGGTAATATTTGCAGACGGCCCTTTTTCAGTTTCTTTTTGTCTAGATAGCTGACTCGCTTGATTAAAGGATTTGTCGAATTCTTTTTTGACAAGAGTAGCTCTTAATCGCTGTTCGTTAGAAAACTTGATACCTTTAAATAAAGCTTGAAATTGGGTAATTTCACGCGATTCGAGACGAGCTTTTTCAAAATACTGGTTGGTTTGAGCAATTAGTAATTCAACAGGCGAGTATCCCGTGGGTTGAATTGTATTGTCAATATAAACATCTTTCTTCTTATCTTTAATATAGTTAACCTCTCGGTGGAGAATCCGACTGTTGTTGCGGATAATTTCCATTTCGGGTTTTTTGGCACTTTTGAAGAGGTCAACTGCAATTTGGTTTTGAAATGCTGCCTCGGCAATCATTTCGCGGTATATCTTGATGTTAGTATTCATTGCCACCAGTGCATTGACCTGGTTTAGGGGTTCTTGCCGAACAGTTTTGATAAACTCTTCCATATAACCGCGATACTTGGTCGGAATTTCCTTCCCTTCAATACCCTTGGATTTTGCCCAGGCTTCTGTTTTAAATAAATCTTCGTAGTGTTTGGCTACCTGCTGTACATACTCAATTTGGTCTTTTTCACTACCAAAGTTTTTCAGGATAGTAATTTCTGACTCTAACGCCTCAATTGAGGTTAGGTGATTGTTGATAACACCCACACTAATACCATCGCTCATGTGTATGGCGATTTCTTCAAATTCCGGCTGACTGCCATCTTCCTGGTAAAAAGATTGTTTTTTGAGTTTAACAGTTGGATCGTAAGCGTTTTCAGGGAGGTTGCGCTCCCTTGCCTCGGCAGTGAGGTTTGGATACTTGCTTGCCCGCTCAAAGCCAATACAATCACCATCGTAGTCGCGTGCCTGTCGCTCTTTTTCGGATTCTTGAGGAAGAATTTCTAGCTCGTAACCAGCCGACTTTAGTTCTAAAATATACTCATTAAATTTGTTGGTAAACTCGATTTTGTCTTTAGTTTCGAGCTTGCTGATATTTTGATCTAAGTAATTTTCAATACCTTCTAATTGGAGATTTTTACTTCGGGCTTCGGGTAGGACAGATTTAATTTGCTCGTTAAGGCGGTTATAAATGCGATCGCTTGTTTCGTCCGAGACAGCGATCGCACCCGCGAGAGGTTGACCATCAGGCCCAAGGATGTCTTCTACAATTTTGTTAGTTGAGACGCACAGACCATTTGAGTTGAGGAAAGGGGAGCGGAAGTTGAGAACTTCTTCCCCGTGTTGATAATGCGGGATGCAGATTTCCCCATTTTGCAGGTCTTTGGAGGGAATGACCATTGCCCGCTCAAATGTGAGCGTCTTGCCGATGGCGATTTCTTTCCACTCGTTTTGGACGAACCGGGCGAGTTCGCGCTGTACTTTCTCAGTTTCAAGAAGTTGACCCTCTCCTTGCAGATCAGCTTTGATAAGTTTGTAAACGAAAGAGTCAGTAGCAACGCGATCGCCTACGGCGGGCGCTCCTGCGCCATCGCGCAAAGTTTCTAACTCTTCTACTACTGTTGGATCTTCTGCTGCTTGTTCTTCAAGAAAAGCTTTCCGTTTCTCGTACTTTTTGCAGTAAAGTTGTGCAAGTTGCCGGGGGTCGTCCTGTACAACATTCAGCTTTTTGGCTTCAAGTTCTAGCTGTTCGGTAAAGTCTTTTAGTCCGTTAGGGAATGAAGCGAGTAACTGCGAGATAGCTGTTTTACCGAGTTCAGATTGTGATTTTTCACCTAGCCAGATATTTTGCCTGTACAGTCCAGGTTGAATTTGGGGCTTGCTTGGCCTATTAGGGTTGTCTTTATCAGTTCCCTTGAATGCAGATAACGGAAGAATTAAGTCAATTTTAGTTGAGTTCTTGGGATCTGAATAATTGAGGATTTGGTCAAGGTTTGCAGGGCGTAGTGTACCTTTGCCAAAGCGGTATTTATTATCATCTCCGTCTTGGTCAGTCCAACCGAAGCGGTGTTGAATTACTCGATATTTATCACCTTTTTGATGCTTAGTTAATTTGTGATATAGGTCTGTGGATATTTGCCCGTAACAGTCTCCTGTTAGCTGATATGCTTGGTCATTACTAATAACGCCGCCATTCTCACCATTATTATCATCGACAATTAGAATATTTAACTCTTTCTTGACAGCATTTTGACATGAACCAAGAAAGATAGACCCGTAAGCACCTCTATCTTTGTTATCAGGGCATAATTGTCTAATTGTATCTAGACATTCTTCCGGCCCATATAACAACCGAGTTTTTGATGATAATAATAATTTATGACCTTCAGGATGATTAATTAATTGTTCCACAATAGACTTTTCGTCCATATGCCCAAACGAAAAGTTTACCCCAGGAAAGAAATGTTCTAGTAAGGTATTATTAAGTTCTTCCTGTAACAGTGAATCTGGATTATTTGTATTACCATCTATATGAATCCATTGATTTAATCTAGTGTCAAAATGTTTAGCTTGAATTGTCATATATGAACAATTAAACTTATAAATTTAAATATAAATTTTTACTTTTTGGCACTAAAATACCCTTAGAGCTTAATTTTACTTTCTCTGTAACGGTAATCTATTCAACAAATTTCTAATTTATACTTGCAATTTATAGGTAATTAAAAAAACTTTATTATAGGGTTTTTACTTAGCTTCTTCTTGATACAGATTTATCCAGCGTGATGTAATAATTTTAGTATGACAAAAAATATACAAGTTTATTGGTTATTTTGTACTTAGTTATAAATCAGTAGTAACTTTTTTAATGTTTACAATTATGGTTGTGTTTGTAGTTTTAGGCAAAATAACAACGTGTTGAAAACTCAATACTAGATAGCATAGAGGCATCACAGTAGGGAGGCGATTAACAACTGATGAGATTGGTATATTCATGTAGATGTTCGGTCGCCCAAAGGTATGCTAGTTGGATTCGTTTCTGGAGTGAGTGTTCAGCGTCTCTCCAGGTTAGCATCAGCAGGATATATCGCAGGCATTGATTACTCTCAAGAAATGAGCCAAAATTTTGGGGTCGCTCTCTGTTCTAGCTATTATTTTTAATTTAATCAACTAGAACTAAGCTGATAGAACTAAGCTGAAGTTGTGCATCGTCTAATCCTAGAGAAACTGTCACTTTGTCCCAAGTATGAGAAAATACGGGCTACAGAGCAGGGGTATCGGGTAGAAGGATATTTTCGAGACGTGCTATGGCTATCTTTTAGTGGCTACTTTTAACTCTGCGATAACTGTAGATATTTCCACAGCGATAATGTATGAGAGTATCCCAACTCGAGAGTGGTTCTTATGACAGAGCAAGAGATATTTGAGCATCTATTCACCATTGCGGATCAATCCAACGACACAGGCGGAGTGGTGAGTTCGTGCTTGGTACGACAAGGAAATATTCTGGCTGAAGGAATCAGTTGTAACGATGGCAAGCATTCTGAATATGTACTTCTGCGTCAGCTCGAACTCTCTGCTATCCCAGTTCTTCCGGACGACATCATATATACAACAGTAGAGCCATGTGGAAAACGCACTCTTGGAGGACCGGGCGAACATATGGGGGACTGTACAACTAACTTGATTCAGGCAGGTGCACGACATGTGGTTTATGCAGCTCCTGATCCAGATGCATCAGATCAAACTCGATACAAGTTCGAGCAAGCCGGTTGCTCGCTCCGTCAAGTAAACGATCCCCACATAATCCGTCAAGCAACCACGCTCTTCAACTCAACAGTAACTTCCACATCAGATGCCTTGCCCCAATGACTATTGCACTCTAGTTTTCAACAGTGTCAGAACATTCCTCCCATAACACACGAGAAATTGGTGCGTGCATTTTTGGTATCAAAACGAGGAAAGATAAAGACAAGTTCCAAAACCCAAAATAAAATCGGTACTTTGCATCTCTGCGTGGTACTTTATGACAGGCTCTAAAGCATTAGGCGTGCATCCATGCAAGACTATGGTTGGTTAAAAATTTGATGGTAGTAATCGAAGTAAATTTTCCCTTTTTGCTGGTTTTATGAGTTGATGGGTATAATTTCATCACTATTGAAAACCCACAGGTTTTGTAATTTAAGCAGTCGCCAGAGTCTACGCCTGGGTATTGCATCATACTGGCACAGTCAAACCCAAGTCCGCATTTTTTCTTAGGCATAGCTTACATCCCTTAGTTCTAGTTACTTTTATAATTTAATATAGCTAGAACAAGGTAGAGTTATTTCCTATGGGGTTATGTGCAAACCCACAGAGATAAACGATATTAGGATTTTTTCACCTGAGTAGGATATAGTTTGTACGAAGTATTCAAATTTGAACACTTCGTACAAACTATAGTAATTCCCAACAGCTTTTTACCCACAGTCGAATAGCACTGTGGATTAAGTTTTCTCTACCAACAGATTTACTATTGCTCAATACCTCTTTGCGATAGCGAAGCGCTGCTGCGAAGCGCAGATCGCAACTTACCCATTAATGCTTCTTGGGTAAAGATACGCAAGCTTTTAATCTGCTCGATTTCGTTTATTGTTAGTCGAGTTGGTATCTCTTCGTACCAGTTTCCCTGACTATAGCAGGTTTGCATCACAGGAGTATTATCACCATGACGATAAACAGTCAGAATATTGCCATCTAAGCTGGCACTCAATTCCCGTCCCTTGATACGGAAATTATTGATAACAAGCATATAGTCAGTGATTGTAGAAGGCAGATGTTTGAGGTTAAAAGGGAGAAGGTTAGGAAAAGGGGGAGTAGGGGAAGATTGCTCTTGCAGGATTTGTTGAGCAGTAGATAGACCGTTTTCTTCTGAAATATCCTGTTGTGGGTGCTGTTCCTTCAGATGCGACTGTACTTTTTTCTTAACCTTATTTGCTTCCGACGTGGGTTTATCTTCTAATTTTGGTTGTATTGTCGAAATTTGATCTGGATAATTATTATTGAGTACTTTCGTACTAGCAAGTATTTTGGAGTTACTATCGGTATCGCCATTACTATCACTTGTACTGTTGCTAGTAGGTTTGTAAGTATATAGGTAATCATTGTTACTTGCAATATTGATATTTATGCGGTTAATTGCTCTGGCTTTAGCTTGTTGAATTACTTCCCTATCTTTCTCTTGGTCGTATGTTATTCCGTATTCAGACAGTAGTTTGTTCCAACTATAGGGTTTGTATACTTGATAACCAGCAATTTTCACATCATTATGGATGTAGGTAAAGCCTAGTAGTTCCTCCCCTCGCATTTTAGGCAATACCCCAATGTTGTTTTCCTCCAAGCGTTGGATGAAGGTGGAGACAGTGGGACTATCCTTGATGGCTTCCCCTATTGCTTGGCGAATAATTTCCTTACTTGTTGGGGTTTTGTGCTTACTATTGACTGCTCTAATACTTTTCGAGCGGTTAGGACTGGTGAGTGCAGTTATGCCATACTCTTGCTGTAACTTAGAGGCGACGGCTTCATTCGTTGTCGGTGTCACCTCTAACCCTAGTTCCGCCGCGATGCGTCTAGTTGAGACTTGGGAGTTGAAATAATCATAGGAATCATTAACTAAACTGCCATCTAACCGAATTCGGGAGGCGATTATATGCAGGTGTTCGTGGTTGCGATCGTGGTGGCGTACTGCAACGAACTGACTCGTAGCTGCTACTGATGATTCTTCCTTGGGTAAGTATCCCATATCTTTGAGATATTCCCTTGCTACATAGCTGTACTGACTGTCTGATAAATGCTCATGATAGTTGTGGCGGTGTGCTATCGAGATAATGAGGTGGGCACACTGCCGTTTAACTGCTTTTTTGGTGTACTTGATGTTGAGAAACTGCTGGTTGAATTCATCTGGGTTTGTTCCCATCATATTAGTATCGACAATCCCAGCATTATCTTTCCCCAAGACATACTTGAGCGTGTCGAGAAAATTCGGTTTTTTATAGATGACGGGAATCAAATTGAGGGAGTTGAAAGTGGGGGATATAGAACCTGTAATGCCTTATGTATCTTGGCTTGAGGGTGATTTATCTAGAACGTCTAGGTTAAATGCAGCTGCGATGGTCTTATCTACGAGTGCGATCGCATTATTGACAGTATCCAAAATTTGCTGGTTGTTTGTTTCCTTTGCTAAGTGAGATAACATCATCAGTTCGCTTTTGAGGTTTCCAGCAGTAGCGCGGATAGTTATCAAGTCGGCAGATGGTTTTGCCGTTAGTACCCGCCTTAACCCACAGGAACGTAAATACTCAGATGCAGTTACCCCTGTGGCGATCGCTTTTTCCTCAATGGTAGTTTTCTCTTGCTCAAAGAGGTATACCTTGATAGATTTGGTTCGCTTTATGGAATTACTTACCATATCTTCTTTCACTGCGGGACTGAGTGGGCATAGTTAGAGACTGCACTGAGGGACTTGGGGATAACCGGAAATCTGACAACAGTGTGTGGTTTCAATTGCGGACAATATCGCTGCTATTTTTGGTATAAACTATACTGCATTTAGATGCCGACAGTGAGAGTACTGTAACTATTTGATACAAATACCATGAGGTTAATATCTTGGGTTCATCTTGTAACTGACACTGAAGCCCTAAACCTTATTGTTAATTCTGCAATTGCTGGGATGTAGTGATTGTAGGGATTATATGGCTATGTTGCCAGCGTGCGAACCGACAGGTCGGCGCTTCTGGAGCAGACGCTCCGCGAACGCTATCGCGTAGTGGGTACTATCCATCATCGTGGATTCAATTATACGTAATTACAGTTATTTATAGGTATTATTTTTTTAATCTGTTTATTTATCAAACAGTAAATATAGGACAAAAGTAGTATTGTGTGCTACAAAAGAAGACGGTTGGTATTAAAGGACTGTCAATTAATCTAGTTTATTGATAATAACCTTAGTGATAAAATGACCCTACTAAACATACCTTGTTTTAGTTACAGGACTGTACGGCGACAGCAATAGTCTGTTGTGGAGTGCAACTGTAGTAAATCAGATACAGAGCGGATTGTGGGGTTCTATCCTAAGTCGATTAACTTCGACGTAATGCTGAAATAATTGGGTTAATTTGCCCTCAGAATACCTCAATTATGGGGATTGTTAGAGTTTATTTTTCAGTTAATTATTTATTTTGATTGACAAAAATCAAACCCAATTTCACTTAATTGGGGTAATTAGTGTGTGAATTGGGGTAGTTCGGAGTAAATACGGGGGTGAGTTTTCCCACTGTATGGTTAAAGTAAGAGTATTGACAAATAGCTTACTGAGAAGCTTGATTTGCACGTTATATAGAAAAGAAGTTATGGCGAGAGCTAGTAAGCCAGCTGATTCGGTTGAGTTGGCGCGTATCATGCGGAATAAAGATATGGAGGACGGTATAGTAATTAGCTATCTCCAGTCAAAGAAGCGAGGGCAAACTGAGTTAGTATGTGAGGCGCTGCGGGCGTATTACCTACCATTTGCGCTATCTGCTGCGGGGGTATCTGGTGTTGAATTGCAGTCAGCCCTTCATGATGCGATCGCGCAACTTGAAGTTCAGATAATTAAGATGAAACGGACGTTTGGGATGGAGGGGTTGCCCCAGATAGTTCTTGTTAATCCTCATAGTGGAGTTTTCTCGCAAGGTGCAATTGGCTTACAACCAACAGTTGGAACTAATGGCGTGGAAATAACTCCTATTTCAGCTAATTCGGTTCCCCCTTCAGTTTCTTTTTTTGATTCCACTGGGCCAAGTCCTGTGTCGTTACCTGTTACGGCAGAACCAATCGGATCAAATGTTTTGGGAGAAGATTCCGAAGATGATGAGTTCTTTAATGATGACGAGGATGACCCAATTGCTAAGGCAGAAATAGAAGTTGATGCAGGATTTCGTTTGGAGTGAGGGGATTATGAGGAATGGGTGGTTAAGTGTTGGAGAAAAGCGTACTCTCTGCCTTTGCTTGTGATACTTGTGTAAGTCCTGTGCTTGTCCTGTTTGTCGTTGTGGGCAATATCTCCTGGAGTGCGATCGCCTGGCGCTGTTGTTAGGAGATGCTTTTCACCTCTCCATTGGGCGCATTTAGAAGGAGTTTTTCCTCAAGCACCTGCACTGCATTCCTCAAAGTTTCTATGAAACCATTTCAGCCATACATTTGGTCAAAACCTTTGGTCGAGGGCATCAACAGTATTTGACCGAACTGGAAAGGCGATCGCATTCTAGTTTTAGAGGTGCGATCGCCTGGAATAATCACTTCATATATCTCATCTGTAAAAGCTACAATCAAAAATTTGACAGCAAAACAAATGTGTAATTAACCCCATTTGACATACCTTGTTATTGACCAAGACTGCACAATTACGATACTTTTTACTGGGGTAATTGCGGGGATGATTGAGGTAATACGGGGTGTGATGATGACAATCGCATTGTTTTAATTACAGGCAAAAAGCTAATTTTGTTTAATAATCAACTTTTAGTTGATACAGAATTTGGGTGTGATTGGGGTAATTTAGTCATAATTTAGGAGGTGTTTTGATCATCGGGTATTAAAGCAGTTTTTAGTACATGAGTATACTTAGAATCTACGGTTTAGATTTGGTATTAGTGCTATGGAGTTACTTCAATTAGCCCCGTGGAAATTTGAACTTGTTTGCTGGCAGTTTGCAGTGGACTTTCTACTCAATGGAGTTGAGTATGAATGCTATAGCGCCATCGAAGAACATCGCCGTAATAGTTTTTTCTCTACGCACTTTCTATGTAAAAAAGCTGTTAAACCCTGTAAAGAAAGTGTTTTACACCACAGTATTTTTCCCATTTCGGTTAAATTGGGAATGATAGTAAAAGGTAATAAAAGATCAAGATATGCCCAAAACTAAGGAGAAAACAGACGTAAAAAAGGTAGTAATTACGATTGACATGGGTGCAAGTAAAACCAAGGCGATCGTTCAAGAGTATCCAGAGGGAAAGCCTGTTGTTTTACTTTTCGACTCAGAAGTAGCAGATATTGCTAAAGCTTCGATTGAGAGCGTTCAACAAGAAGGTAGTCCTGAATCTCGTACTTGGGTAGGAATAGGCGATGAGTATTGCGCCTTGGGAGAGCTTGCCCGTCGTCGCTTTGGGGGTATATCGCAGCTGAAGGAGCTAAAGTACGAACTAGCAGTCCCTAAAATTTGTGGTGCATTTTGGCTGGCTAAGGAGAAGTTGAACCTGGGTAATGATGTTGCAGCTTACTTGAGCATCCTGCTACCGCCTGGTGAAGTGCAAGACAAAGAACAGTTACAAGTTCGGTTGAAGGATGCGTTTCGAGGATTTGATACACCAGCAGGTAAGATGCGGGTGAAAATGCTTCGTTATGATGCAGCTTCTGAGGGTAGTGGGATATTTTTTCACCGTAGGCGATCGCTTGGCGATAACATGCCTGCTTCGATGTATGTGATGCTTGGTTATCGCAACGCAAGTATTTTCACCTTCCGCAGTGGTTCAATTGGTACGGGAATAACCAGTAATTTTGGTATGTCTTGGCTGATGAATAATTTTACTTCCAAGACATCGGGACTAAGCCCTGATAATCCCAATATTATCGAGGTGTTGGTAGAAGCTGGGGTTAGTTGTGACTCCCAGGTGATGCAGAAACTCTCACGCAAGCGCAAAGGTGATGAAATTCAACTTGATGGCGAATTGATGTCCAAGGCTTTATTGCTTGCTAGAGATGAATATTGGCGTGCGATCGTCAGATGGTTGCGCTCAAAGATGGATGATGATATTGAAGAACTGGTGTTTTGCGGAGGGACTGCGGATTATATTCGTCCAGAAATAGACGCTTACTTCCACAAAGAGGGGATTAAGGTATCTTGGCACGGTAATATTTTTATACCTGATGAGATATCTTCCGGTATTGGCAATCGGATGGCGGATGTCTGGGCGCTCTACCAATATATGATTATTCAGTTTGATGAGTTGACTGGTTATACCCGCTCTGAGGTTGTACTGCTAACTAAATCCGCTGAAGGTAGTACAGATGAAGAAGTTAAACGTAAGTATAATTTTACGCCTTGTGAGCGACCTAGTACCTTTATTGCTGTGAACGAGAATGTTTGATTAGCTCAGAAAAAGTAGTGTAGTTACAAGGACTGCAACTACACTTCTGGGATGCTTTTTACGTAACTTCTCAATAACCACTGCATGAATGAGCCGATTACTCGTGGTTAGGTGAGAATAGCTAGTTCTAGGGGGATTGAAAATAATTCCTTGTTGGCAGCGCCCCTTTCTATAATGACATCAGGTAGATAGACAGTATTGTTATCCCGCTTCAATCGAGTACACTTTGAACAAAGACTGTTGTTCAGCGTAGAATCTTCATGGCAAGGTGGTTATATTATGTCAACAGAAGATTTTTCTTCTCAATAAGCTCAAAAAAGTCGCATTAATAGCTGCTGGTTGACACAGCTTTAAAGGTTGAAATCACATTAGAATTATGCCGTTGGTTTTTATACTCAATAACCAGCTTGCACAAAGGCAATAATGCTTTCCTACGGAACTATTAGATTGAGCAAGTGCTGAGTGAATATCTCTTGGACGGGGTATATTTCTTTTTGTGTACAATTCCACAATAGGCAATCTGTGTAGCTAGGTCGATATTACTTGCAGTCAACCTCTGTGTTGATAGCAATCCTTGTTAGAGAAATCAGAAAAATGATATAACATTATCTCAAAATTCTTCGCCCAAACTGATATAACGTTATCTCATGACTGGGAGTCGGAAATATAGTAATCAAGAAAGAGAAAAAATTATGCCTGCCAATTTGACCCTTTCGATTGAGACAAACGCTGGAGGAGTGGCGAAAAGTACTATTTCATACAATCTTGCGTATGAATTGGGTGTTCGTGGCTATTCAGTGGCACTATTAGACATCGATCCTAACGAATCATTGACATTATTTTGCGGATTAGGAGAATTTAAAACACAGGGAACAATGGCTAATGTTTACCATCCAGACTTTAATGGGAACTGGCCTTTAGTTACAGCTTGGCAAGGTAAGATTGACAAAATTCAAGTTTGTAAAGGCGGAAAAGAATTACACGAAACAATTCGGGAAGTTTCAAAGGATCTGCGTGGAGCTTATACTCTTGCAGATCGGTTGAGTGATTATCCCTTATCTCACGATTTTGTAATTATCGATTGTCCTGCAACATTGGAGCCTTTACCACTGACTGCTCTTGCAGCTTCTAGCCACGTGTTAATTCCCATTCAACCTGAATACAAGGCTTCTCAAAGTGCTGCGGCGATGATTGAGTGGTACTATTTCAACTGCAAGCGGCTGAGATTGAAACCGACTCCGAAAATATTAGGTATAGTTCCTACTCGTTGGAAAAGTGATTGGGGAGCGCATAGAAGTATTGTTGAGGAACTTCCCCTAGTCTGTAAAAATTTGGGAATTCAGTACTTTAGCCCAATTCGAGAATCAGCTGATATTCTTAATGCTTCTGGTAGAGGGCTACCTCTGGGAATTTACAGACCGGGCAAAGAGGCAAGAGGAGATTTTCTGCCAATTGTTGATGCACTAGTTAACGAACTTAAGCTAATAAGAGGTTAATCGATGACAAAATTAAATAAACCGAGTGTACTTGGAATGTTTGCTTCTGCTGCTGATTCACAACAGATATTTGAGCTTGAAGAACGAGTAGAAGATTTACAGGCAGAGATTACAAGATTAAAAGATGAACAAGCACAGGGAAAGCTTGCTGAAGAAGAACGTACAGTTCTCAATCAAACTATTGAAGACCTACGAGAACATTTGAAAGCATCTGGGATTTTTAAAATTCACTATAGTGAAATAAAACCCAATCCCAAACAAGCAAGGCAAACATTTACTTCGGATAGTATTCGGAGTATGGCTGTTTCCATTAGAGAAGAAGGGCAACAACAGCCGATTATTTTACTACCAGGAAATCTCATTTTTGATGGAGAACGGAGATGGAGATCCGTTGCAGAAGAGTTACAGCCAGAAATTGAAACACTGGATGCAGTGATGCTTCAGAAAGAACTTTCTGAAGAGGAATTACATGCACGCACTTTATTAACTAGTCTTCACCGAGAAAGCTTGAATGAGCTAGATTTAGCCGAAGGTTTGATTCAACAGGCTAAGTTAGCTTTGGAATTTGAACAGGAAGAAGTAGTTAGAGCACTTAGGAGAGCAATAGCTAGATTAAACGCAAAAAAACTTTTGCCCCAATTAACTGAATTGGTTATTTTAACTAGAAAAGAGCAGTCAGAAGGCATTAAAGCATTTAATTTAGACGAAATAGAACAAAGTATTCTTCTGTTGTTATTACGTTTTCAACAAAATCCAGCATCAGTAGATGCAAATGTCTTTCCTTGCTTACGGCTTTCAGAAGACTTAAAAATTGCGATTAGACAATTAGGACTTGGTGCAAACCACGCCCGATCGCTCCAAAAACTAAATTCTAAAAATTTAAAAATTGAAGAAACTAAAGCTTTTAAAATCCGACAAGATGCTACATCACAAGTTTTGCAAGAAAGGCTAACAGTCGCTCAAACTCGTTTGCTAGTTGCCCAAACTATTGCTGAACATGCTCCTGAAACAAAACCTAAACCAAGTCACCAAATCAGTTCTCTAATTCGAGATGTCTCAGCAACTAAGGTCGAAGATATCCAGCAAGAGCAACTGAGAGATTTATTGGCTGTATTAGAAGCTAAGGCAAAAGAGATTCGGAAAAAGTTGGACTAATACTATCTCGTCCGACTTAGTTCACTGAATCGGAGATGTCCATGTAATCTATAGAACCCATTTGACATCTTTTACTGTGTTGAAGTAAAGTGAGCGCAAAAGTTGTATAAAGTAGTAATGCCATACTCTAGCAGCCTCACAG